>NZ_CP150195.1:3130000-4216310 GCF_037966305.1 Bacillus sp. FSL R5-0560
TATAAGACCCAAGGTCTTATATTCCGTAAATATCCTTAGAAAGGAGGTGATCCAGCCGCACCTTCCGATACGGCTACCTTGTTACGACTTCACCCCAATCATCTGTCCCACCTTCGGCGGCTGGCTCCATAAAGGTTACCTCACCGACTTCGGGTGTTACAAACTCTCGTGGTGTGACGGGCGGTGTGTACAAGGCCCGGGAACGTATTCACCGCGGCATGCTGATCCGCGATTACTAGCGATTCCAGCTTCACGCAGTCGAGTTGCAGACTGCGATCCGAACTGAGAACAGATTTGTGGGATTGGCTTAACCTCGCGGTTTTGCTGCCCTTTGTTCTGTCCATTGTAGCACGTGTGTAGCCCAGGTCATAAGGGGCATGATGATTTGACGTCATCCCCACCTTCCTCCGGTTTGTCACCGGCAGTCACCTTAGAGTGCCCAACTGAATGCTGGCAACTAAGATCAAGGGTTGCGCTCGTTGCGGGACTTAACCCAACATCTCACGACACGAGCTGACGACAACCATGCACCACCTGTCACTCTGCCCCCGAAGGGGACGTCCTATCTCTAGGATTGTCAGAGGATGTCAAGACCTGGTAAGGTTCTTCGCGTTGCTTCGAATTAAACCACATGCTCCACCGCTTGTGCGGGCCCCCGTCAATTCCTTTGAGTTTCAGTCTTGCGACCGTACTCCCCAGGCGGAGTGCTTAATGCGTTAGCTGCAGCACTAAGGGGCGGAAACCCCCTAACACTTAGCACTCATCGTTTACGGCGTGGACTACCAGGGTATCTAATCCTGTTCGCTCCCCACGCTTTCGCTCCTCAGCGTCAGTTACAGACCAGAGAGTCGCCTTCGCCACTGGTGTTCCTCCACATCTCTACGCATTTCACCGCTACACGTGGAATTCCACTCTCCTCTTCTGCACTCAAGTTCCCCAGTTTCCAATGACCCTCCCCGGTTGAGCCGGGGGCTTTCACATCAGACTTAAGGAACCGCCTGCGAGCCCTTTACGCCCAATAATTCCGGACAACGCTTGCCACCTACGTATTACCGCGGCTGCTGGCACGTAGTTAGCCGTGGCTTTCTGGTTAGGTACCGTCAAGGTACCGCCCTATTCGAACGGTACTTGTTCTTCCCTAACAACAGAGCTTTACGATCCGAAAACCTTCATCACTCACGCGGCGTTGCTCCGTCAGACTTTCGTCCATTGCGGAAGATTCCCTACTGCTGCCTCCCGTAGGAGTCTGGGCCGTGTCTCAGTCCCAGTGTGGCCGATCACCCTCTCAGGTCGGCTACGCATCGTTGCCTTGGTGAGCCGTTACCTCACCAACTAGCTAATGCGCCGCGGGTCCATCTGTAAGTGGTAGCCGAAGCCACCTTTTATGTTTGAACCATGCGGTTCAAACAAGCATCCGGTATTAGCCCCGGTTTCCCGGAGTTATCCCAGTCTTACAGGCAGGTTACCCACGTGTTACTCACCCGTCCGCCGCTAACATCAGGGAGCAAGCTCCCATCTGTCCGCTCGACTTGCATGTATTAGGCACGCCGCCAGCGTTCGTCCTGAGCCAGGATCAAACTCTCCGATAAAGTAGTTTGACTGACTACGCACATCGCTGTGCGATTTATTTAAAACTTGAATTAACAGGTACGTTTTGTCTTGTTTAGTTTTCAAAGATCATCACCGCTCTCGATGAAGCAGCTTTACTAATATAACATTCAGCTCTCTGATTGTCAACAACTTTTTCCAAAGTGTTTTGAGGCTTCTTGTTTTGTCTGCTGTTCATCAGCGACGTTTAATAATATAACACCTATAATTATTTATTGCAATAGTTTTTTTAAAAAAATCTATAAAACAATAAAACTGTAATCTTTTTTAATTCTATCTAACTTGTAATGCTTTTTAAAACATATATCTATTAATGAATATTTGCCACAGGCAATATCATCTTGTTGTTTTAACCTTTTTCTTGTATAGTAGAAACGAACTAAATATCCGATAACCACAAGGGGAGCATAAAAGCTGAGAGTGAGCGGTTCCGTTCTGACCCTTTGAACCTGTTAGTTAACGCTGGCGTAGGGATGTGGCAAAGTCAAATGAATTGCAGATTGTAAAGCAGTGCGTGGAACTTTCCTATCCTTCCGCGTGCTGCTTTTTTGTTGTCCTTTTGGATTGTCTATCAATGGAAGGGGATTTTTATGGCTCAACCAAGACAACTGGTTCGTCTTATTGAAATTGCAATCATGACTGCTGCTGCTGTCATTTTAGACATCGTTTCCGGAATGTTCCTCCGTATGCCTCAAGGAGGGTCGGTATCCATCATGATGATTCCGATTTTTTTGATTTCTTTTCGCTGGGGAGTTAAAGCAGGTCTTACCACCGGTCTATTGACAGGTCTTGTTCAAATTGCGATTGGAAATCTATTTCTTCAGCACCCTGTTCAGCTATTGCTTGATTACATTGCAGCGTTCGCCGCTGTTGGAATAAGCGGCTTTTTCGCTTCCGCTGTCCGCAAATCAGCTTTATCAAAAGCAAAAGGAGAATTGATTGTATCAGTGATTGGCGCAGTTTTTATCGGCAGTTTTCTGCGTTATGCTGCACATGTGATTTCAGGGGCGGTATTTTTCGGCAGCTTTGCACCAAAAGGAACGCCGGTATGGATTTACTCATTAACTTATAATGCTACTTATATGATTCCATCATTCATCATCTGTGCGATTGTCCTTTGTTTATTGTTCATGACAGCTCCGCGCTTGCTGAAAACTGAAAAAGCTTAATCTAACAACCCCCAGCGGCCATTCCGCTGGGGGTTGTTTTCTATCTTCTGTTAAGCAGATTTTTTAATGAAGCAAGATCCGGCCAACCGAATCCTATTTCTTTCAAGCTTTCTCCTGCGATTTCAAAACTATCCTCGGCTGCTCTTTCAGGTGAAAACGACTGATAAAATGTAATCGAAGGATTCTCTTCTACGACCCAAACAAACATGCTCGTAAAGCCATGATCAAGCAAAAAATCTGCTCCCTTTGTCAAAAGTGCTCTGCCTGCACCTTGCCGCTGTTTTTCTTCTAAAAGGTAAATGGCATATAACTCACCGTCATAGCCTTTCTGCTCTGTACGAATAGGACCAAAAGATGCAAAGCCGAATACTGAACCTTTATCATCTTCTGCCACAAAAACCCCCTTTAATGAACGGGTTTTCCATTTGGCTTCAAAATCGTTGTAGTTTAAACCATTTAAGTATTCAGCCGAGACAATGCCGCTGTATGTTGTCATCCAGCTGTCAACGTGCACTTTTGCGATGGCCTTTATATCATCTATTCGTGCTTCTCTTATAGTCACCATTCATTCTCTATTCCTTTCCGCAATGGTTATTCAGATTTTTGAACAGGTTTTGTTTCTTTTAATTCATTTGTCAGTTCGTTGATGCTCTGTTTGATGTTGCCTTTTCCTGAAAAGTTCTCAATCATTTCCTTTACGTCGATTCCCGAAGACGCTTTTAAGCTTTCTTGTAAGCTGGACATTAAGTTTGTCGCATAGCTTGTGACTTTGTTGGCGCCGCTTGAATCACCGCTGCCTCCTGTATCAACGACGGTGATCTTATCAATATTTGAAAGCGGTGCTGATACCTGTTTCGCGTATTCCGGAAGCATTTTGACAATCATATCGAAAATTGCAGCCTGACCGTACTGCTCAAAGGCAGCGGCAATTTTTTCTTTCGCTTCCGCTTCAGCAAGACCTTTTAAGCGAATAACCTCGGCCTCTGTCTCACCTTTTGCTTTTTCCGCTTCTGCTTTTGCAAGACCGTCAATTCTGACCCTTTCAGCTTCAGCCTTCGCCATCGCTTCTATGCTGTATTTCTTGGCATCGGCTTGGGCTAGCTGTTTGGCTTTTTCAGCAGCGGCAGATTGCTCAACTGAATAGCGGTCTGCATCGGCTTTTTTCTTTACTTCAGAATCATACTGGCGTTCACGGCGAAGTATTTCTTTTTCTTCTAATTCAATTTGTTTTTGCCGCTCTATAATCTTGACCTGCATTTCCTGCTCTGTGACCTGCTGGCGTGCTTTAGCTGTTTCCAAATCGTATGCCTGGTCAGCGTTGGCTTTTGCTGTATCTTGATCTCGCCGGTATTCAGCCATTTTAAGCTGATTGATTTTTTCAGCTTCCGCAATTTCCGTCGCTCGTTCAAGCTCTGATTTTTTGGCTTCTTTATCGGCTTCCGCCCGCTTAATTCTTGTTTCTTTATCAGCCTCTGCGGTTGCAATGTCAGCATCACGTTTTACCTGCGCAATTCTAGGTTTACCTAGTGATTCAAGATAGCCGTTTTTATCACGGACATCTTTAATGGTAAAGGAGACAATCACAAGGCCCATCTTAGCGAGATCCTGTGAAGCGACACGCTGCACTTCTTGGGAGAATTTTTCGCGGTTTTTATAAATTTCTTCTACTGTCATAGACCCGAGAATGGAGCGAAGGTGGCCCTCCAGTACTTCACGCGCCTCCTGCTCTCGGTCTTCTTTTGACTTTCCTAAAAATTGTTCGGCTGCTGTGGCGATTTCTCCGATCGATCCGCCGATTTTAATAATTGCCGTTCCGTCCGCCATTACAGGCACACCTTGCTCTGTATAAACTTCAGGAGTCGATACATCGAGTTTGCTTGATAACAGACTTAACGGCTCAGCCTGCTGAAAAACCGGAAGAACAAAGGTTCCTCCTCCGCGAACAATCTTCAGGCGGTTGCCTCCCTCATCAACATGAACATTTTTATTTCCAAGATAGCTTCCTGTAACAATTAACGCTTCATCAGGCCCTGCCGTACGATATTTTGTAATAAATACCGCTACAAGTGCAATGAGTAAAAAGAATACAACTCCGATGACGATGATAATCGGCATTGTCATATGACATTCCTCCTTGTTTTATAAAGGTTCATGCGGAGTGACTGAAAGAACTCCGTTTTTGACATCCACAACTAAGACGACTGTTCCGTAACTGATCTGTTCATTTTCAAAGCTGATCGCCGATTTTGAGATCGTACCGCCTATCCCTTCAATCAGCACTTCTCCAAATCCATCAACCGGTACAGCGGTTATGACTTTTCCGAGTCTTCCTCTAAGATCATCTTCCCGATAAGTCAATGATTCTTCTGCCGATGATAAAGGGACAAGCACAAATAAATGGAGCATTATCACCAGCAGCACTGAAAGAAGACAGGATAATAGAGCAATAATCATACTGGAGAGGGGGATAACTGTTTCGCCTATATATCCAGATGCGGAGAAAAATGTGAAAAATGAGAGCACCAATGTCGGGTTTAAAAATGGAATACCTTCTAACAGCCCTTCAAACACATCTCCGAAAAATAAAAATAGCAGCGTAAGGATTCCGGCTATGATAAGGGTGTAAAGGTAAATCGTTTGGACAGGAACACCGTATAACTCCAATTTTCTCATCCTTTCTAAGCTGCTACTTTAACCGACGGCCGTCGTTACCTTTTATACGAGACACACAAGGAAAGGTTTCAAAATGTTTCGATAAATGCTCCCGACACAGTGCTTTATACATGATAAATGCCCTTATATATGGTAATGTTTTTTCAGGAGGAGATATGATGAGTATCTTTAATGAAGCCAGATTAGAAACATGGAATGAAGTCAAAGGACTTTCCGATGAAAAGCTGAATCAAAAGCCTTCTTCTGATGAATGGAGTATACGGGAAGTTCTTGATCATTTGAAGAAAATTGATATGACCGCCCAAAACATGCTGAAAGAACGAGTAAAGGAAGCGCCTATTAAGGAAATTGGGGAAAAACCGCTTACGGCTGCACAGGATAGAAGCAATAAACGGAAAGCGCCCGCCCATCTTGAACCAGATCATGATTTTATTTCAGGCAGCCAAATGAAACGGGAGCTTGATGTTGTAAGGGAGCAGTTAACAGCTGTTATTGCATCTCTTAAAGAAGAAGATTTCGAAAGAGTATTGCCGCATCCCTTGTTTCAAGAGCTGACCGTCAGACAATGGATCGATTTTATCGGCCATCATGAAAAACGCCACCTTAGCCAGATTAAAGAAATTAAAGAGAAAATAGAAAGAGTCTGATTTAATCAGACTCTTTCTGCTTTTTGTTTAATGTTCCGATGATAGGAATGAACGATTATTTCGTCACCTGCATACACGGCACCGGGTCTCTCGACAATACATACAATACCTCTTATCCCCAACGCATGGCGGACAAAAGCCGGTGCAAGCTTTGGCTTGTCCGGATAATAAGACTGGATGACTTCACCCGGCTGGATACACGGATCATTTTCTCCCTCACACAGTAAAGCGGCGCCGCTTGGAAATATAAGCCGGCTTCCTTCTTTTAATGTTGTGAAATCAGGTATACCGCTGATTGCAACATTTGCACCGAGCCATTCTGGAAAAATACTCGGGACGCCCATTTTCAAAGCAATTTCGTCACATTCTTCTGTTGAAACAATTGAGATTTGCCTGCGATTAAAAATCTCTGTTCCTCTTGAAAACATCGGCTCTCGGGCCCCAGCTTTTTTTGTCAGGCCGAAATGCAAGTCACCGGGAATGCCGCCATAATCAAAATCGAGCTTGTCCATTTGTTTTGTTACAAAGCTTTCTGTATCTGCAACATATAAGCCTTCCGTTTTTGCAGTCATGCGTTTCCACATAAGCTTGCACCGTCCTTTGTCTTTAGGATTGTCACTTATGTTCAATTATCCAAAAAAATCCCGCTCTGTAAAGGAGCGGGATTATCGCATTATACAGTTTTTGGCGTAAGATTAAAGCAGCGTTTGTAGATCCAGTTATATGCTTTCTCATTTAAATCTCTAGGATTTCCGAAGGTTTGCGGATCTTTCATTGCTTCTTTTGACAAGCGCTCGATCATGTCAGGTGATACCCCTTGTTCTTCTAAAGTCGGTACTTCTAACTCTTTCACAAGATCGTACATCCAGTTGACAGATGCTTTTGCAGCTTCTTCTGTTGTCATCTGGCTTGTATCAATACCGAACGCTTTTGCGATGCGGGCAAATTTCTCCGGATAGCCCTTCCAGTTGTATTCCATAACAGGGCCCATCATTGCCGCCACACATTGTCCGTGAGCGACCGGGATAATACCGCCGAGTGTTTGGCTCATGGCGTGGGCAGCACCCGCTGATTCACTGCCGTAAGAAAGACCGGCAAGCATAGCAGCCTGTGCCATTCCATATCTAGCTTCGAGATCTTCTCCGTCAGCAAATGCTCTCTTAATGTAGTGAGCGGCATATTCAATCGCCATCAAAGCCACTGCGTCTGTAATCGGCTGCGCAAATTTCATTGTGTAGCACTCAATGGCGTGAGCAAGAGCATCAATCCCCGTCATTGCTGTTACGTGCGGCGGCATTGAGACGTGAAGCTCTGGATCAATCACAGTCAAATGCGCGGCAATCAGCGGACCGCCTGTGTTAAATTTGAATTCTCTTTCTTCATCTGTAATAACCGCCCATTGCGTTACCTCTGAGCCTGTTCCAGCGGTTGTCGGAATTGTCGTTAGCGGAGGAATGCGGTTTTCCAGCGGTTTCTTTCCTTCAGCTGCTTCATAATCAAGTACGCTTCCCTCGTGAGTCGCTTCTACTCCAATGGCCTTCGCTGTGTCCATGGAGCTTCCTCCTCCGACTGCCACCAAGCCGTTGCAGTTCTCTTTTTTGTAAAGCTCGGAACCTTCATTTACAAGCCGTACAGGAGGGTTTGGCTCAACTTTATTAAAGAGCACCACTTCAATGCCTGCCTCTTTTAATGACTCGATCACAGGATCTACAACGCCCGCTTTATAAATTCCCGGGTCTGTAACAAGCAATGCTTTTGAAACCCCCAGTCCAGCTACTTCTTTTCCTGCGTGATTGATGGCGCCAATTCCGTGCTTAATCACAGTCGGAATTTCAAATGTGTGAAATTTATGCATGCTTTCTACTTTCATATTTAATGTCATAATCAATCTCCCCCTCTTATGAATTGAACCAATTAACCGCTGTCGGTTTTGTGTTGCGATATACATGTTTGACTTCTGTATACTCTTCAAGCCCTATTTTTCCAAGTTCCCGTCCGAATCCGGATTGCTTATAGCCGCCCCATGGCGCCTGTGCAAAGTACGGATGGAAATCATTAATCCAAACCGTCCCCATTCTTAAACGGGCTGCTACACGTTCGCACTTTTCAATATCTTTCGACCATACAGCTCCGGCCAATCCGTAAATCGTATCATTCGCCAGTGAGATTACTTCTTCTTCAGAACTGAATGTCTCGACTGTTAATACTGGCCCGAATACTTCTTCCTGAACAATTCTCATGTCAGATGTACAGTTTGAGAAAATGGTAGGTTCATAGAAAAAACCATTTTGAAGTGCAGGATCTTCCGGACGTTTGCCGCCAGTCTCCAGTTTTGCACCTTCTTGCAGTCCGATCTCTACATATTTTTCAACCTTTGCTCTGTGCTCCGCGGAAATGAGCGGACCGCTCTCTGTCTCTTCGTGAAAACCGTTTCCGAGTTTAATGCGTTTCGCCCGTTTGACAAGCTCTGCTAAAAATTGATCATGAATATCTTCTTCTACAAGCAATCGGGACCCGGCGGAGCATACTTGGCCGGCGTGGAAAAATACAGCGTTTAGCGCCTGATCAACCGCGACTTCCAGGTCTGCGTCTTTGAAAACGATATTTGGATTTTTCCCTCCAAGCTCAAGCGCGATTTTTTTGACGTTGCCGCTTGCCGCCCGCATGATTTTTTTGCCTGTTTCAATTCCGCCTGTAAACGAAATTAAGTCAACGTCTTTGTTTACAGCAAGCTCATCACCCACTGTGGCGCCCGGTCCCAACACAAGGTTTGCGACACCTTTCGGAACTCCGGCTTCCTCCATCAGCTTAAAGACTTTCATTGTCGTCAGCGGTGTGATCTCACTCGGCTTCATGACAATTGTATTGCCTGCAGCTAAAGACGGTGCGATTTTCCAGCTTGCTTGCAGAAGCGGATAATTCCACGGCGTGATTTGTCCGCATACGCCAATTGGCTCCCTGATGATTTTGCTTTCTGAATCAGGGATTGGAGATGAGATGATCTCTCCTCCATCTTTATCTGCCAGACCAGCATAATACTGAAAAACATTGGCGATATCGTCCATATCGGCTTTGCTTTCCTCAAGTGTTTTTCCCGTATCAAGGGATTCGAGCTCGGCCAGCTCGTCTAGATCGCGTCTGATTAATTCCGCAATTTTCAGAACTATTTTTCCGCGTTCAAGCCCTGAAAGAGAAGGCCACTCTCCTGCGTCAAAAGCTTTTCGTGCAGCAGCAATTGCTTTAACGGCATCCTCACGTCCGCCCTCGCTAACTGTAGCAATTTCTTCTTGATTAAATGGATTAATAATACTGCGGACCTGCCCTTTTTCGGCACTGATCCATTCACCGTCAATGTATAATGTTTGACTCATCTAAGTCCTCCTTGACGAAAATAAAGTTTGTTAAATAAAAATTTAATGTTTTTAACAACCTTAATCTAACATATGGTTTTTAAACTGTCAAAGCCCTAATTGTGATTTTTCGTTTTGACTTTTCTCTAGGTTTCGTTAAGATAAAGAACATAAAGAAATGACTTAACAAATTTAATTTTCTAAAGGAAAAGAGGGTCAGTATGGATGAAAATCCAGAATTTGCAGCTATAGAACAGGCACGGGATCTCGTTATTGACTCCATTGCTGAAACAATGGATCTTTACGGAATTACCCGAAGTGTCGGGATATTATATGGAACGATGTACATGCGGGACGAGATGACGCTTGACGAAATGCGGGAGGAGCTGCAAATGAGCAAGCCCAGTATGAGTACAGGTGTCAAAAAGCTGCAGGATTTAAATGTCGTGAAAAAGACATTTCACCGAGGCATCCGCAAGCACACATTTGTAGCCGAAAAAGATTTCTTTAAATTTTTCACAAATTTCTTTCCGCCAAAATGGGAACGGGAAGTTCAGGTGAATGTATCAGCAATTGAAGAGGCTCAGGCTGATTTACAAGAGGTATTGCAAAAGGAAACGCTCAGTGAGGAAATGAAGAATGAAGCGCAGCGTTTATACGAACAGCTGGAAAGTTCTAAAGCCTACTACGATTGGCTGAAACGTCTTGCTGAATCAGTGCAGAGCGGAGAGATTTTTAAATTTATACCAGTTGAAACAAAATAATTAAGAAACGTCTGGAAAACCGGACGTTTTTTTGTTTTTTCACTTTAATTACTACAAATTTTAAAAATACGGGAAAAACACCCCATTTACTTCCATTTTATTTGATGGTAATTTTATGTAGGTAAAATTTGTATTTGGCCTTTTAAGAGGAGGTGGAAAAGCAGAGGCAGGCCTTTAATCTTTATCACTTATTAGGGGGAATTTTTGTTATGAAACGCAAGTTATTATCTTCTTTAGCTATCAGTGTATTAAGTCTCGGTTTACTCGTTTCTGCACCTTCAGCTTCATTTGCAGCTGAATCTAAGTCATCTTCTGCTCATACTGAGTCTACGATGAGAACTCAATCATCAGCTTCATTGTTTGCAACAATTACAGGAACGAGCAAAACAGAATGGTCTTTCTCTGATATTGAATTGACATACCGTCCAAACACGCTTCTCAGCCTTGGCGTAATGGAATTTACATTGCCAAGCGGATTTACAGCAAATACAAAAGATACGATGAACGGAAATGCATTGCGCGAAACACAAATCCTCAATAACGGTAAAACAGTAAGAGTACCTCTGGCTCTTGATTTATTAGGCGCTGGTGAATTTAAGTTAAAACTGAATAACAAAACACTTCCTGCCGCTGGTACATATACTTTCCGTGCAGAAAACAAATCACTGAGCATCGGAAATAAATTTTACGCGGAAGCCAGCATCGATGTGGCTAAGCGCAGCACACCTCCGACTCAGCCATGCGGCTGTAAGTAATCCCAGAGGGCCGGCTTTGTGCCGGTCTTTTTTACGTTTATTGACTTCTTTCTCCCGCTTTTCCCTCTATTTCCAGCTATCTTTTCACTTGTTTTAAATTTAAATTGACAAACACTAGAAACAGGAGTAAATTCTTGAGTGTTCAATTTCATAAAGTCTCTTTTACCGCTTAATCAAAAACGAACGGGGAAACCAATGATTGGCTGTTTCACAAAACGGCCTTGGGGTGAATCTTACGTAGTAAGAAGGGGTACTCTGAATCCCTAATCCGACAGCTAACCTCGTAGGCGTATACAGAGAGGAGGTCTATTGTGACCATTCTTTGTAATGGTCTTTTTTACTTCAAAACGCTAATTTTATTAAGGGAGTCTTGAACATTGGGAAGAATAAAAAACAAGCAATTTGCCGTAATCGGGCTTGGACGGTTCGGGGGAAGCATTTGCAAAGAGCTTCACAGAATGGGCCATGAGGTCCTTGCCATTGATATTAATGAAGAAAAGGTCAATGCCTTCGCTTCCTACGCAACCCATGCGGTCATTGCCAATGCCACTGAAGAAAACGAATTGCTTTCACTGGGAATTCGTAATTTCGAATATGTCGTTGTTGCTATTGGGGCGAATATTCAAGCGAGCACACTGACCACTTTGCTATTGAAAGAGCTTCACATTCCAAATATTTGGGTGAAGGCTCAAAATTATTATCACCATAAGGTGCTGGAAAAAATCGGCGCCGACCGCATTATTCATCCGGAAAAGGATATGGGCGTTAAAATCGCACAAAGTCTCTCTGATGAAAATGTCTTGAATTATATCGACTTATCCGATGATTACAGTATTGTTGAGCTGCTGGCAACACGAAAACTGAATTCCAAATCCATTCATGATCTGAATGTTAGAGCGAAATACGGATGTACCATCCTGGCAATTAAACATAATGGAGATGTTCGCCTTTCTCCTGCACCGGAAGAGATGATTTACGAACAAGACTGCCTGGTGATGATGGGTCATAAAAAGGATATTAAACGCTTCGAAAACGAAGGGATGTAGACAAAGGTGAGACTTCATAAGGAAACTGTAATCAAGTGGGTTCGTTTTTCTCCCCCGCAAGTGCTTGCGATTGGTTTTTTTCTTACTATTATTATCGGCTCTCTTTTGTTAAAGCTCCCGATTTCTACTGCGAAGCCGTTGTCATGGATAGATGCTCTTTTTACAGCGGCTTCTGCCACTACTGTTACCGGGCTTGCAGTTGTTGACACTGGGACAGAATTTAAGGTGTTCGGGCAAACTGTCATCATGGGTCTGATTCAAGTCGGCGGGCTTGGCTTTATGACATTTGCTGTTCTGATCGTCATGATTTTAGGAAAAAAAATCGGATTGAAAGAACGAATGCTGGTCCGGGAGGCCTTAAACCAGCCGACAATCGGCGGCGTGATAGGCCTTGTCAAAGTCCTGTTTCTGTTTTCAATCAGTATCGAATTGATCGCCGCACTGATCTTATCCATCCGGCTTGTGCCCCAGTATGGCTGGGCGTCGGGATTGTTTGCCAGTCTGTTTCACGCGATATCCGCTTTTAACAATGCCGGTTTTTCTTTGTGGCCGGATAATTTAATGAGCTACGTTGGTGATCCTACAGTCAACCTTGTCATTACTTTCTTATTTATCACAGGGGGAATCGGGTTTACGGTGCTTTTTGACATCCTGAAAAATCGGCGTTTCAAAGCCTTTTCATTACATACGAAACTGATGCTTGCGGGAACGTTCATTTTAAATATTGCTGCTACGCTGATCATCTTTATTTTAGAGTACAACAACCCCGGCACGCTTGGTTCCTTGCATTTACCAGATAAACTGTGGGCTTCGTATTTTCAGGCAGTGACGCCGAGAACCGCGGGCTTCAACTCTGTGGACTTTGGCAGCATGAGAGAAGGCACCATTGTATTTGTCCTGTTGTTGATGTTTATTGGAGCAGGAAGCGCCTCAACGGCGAGCGGTATTAAGCTGACTACTTTCATTGTGATTTTAATGTCTGTCATCGCCTATTTAAGAGGGCAGAAAGAAACAGTTATTTTCCGCCGGACCATAAAATATCCGATCATCATTAAGGCCTTAGCAGTCAGTGTTATCAGCTTGTTCATCGTCTTTATAGGAATTTTTGTCCTGACCATTACAGAACAAGCGCCGTTTATCCAGATTGTTTTTGAAACCTTTTCCGCCTTCGGAACGGTCGGACTGACAATGGGGCTGACTCCCGAACTGACAACAGCGGGGAAATGCATCATTATTGCGATTATGTTCATCGGAAGAATCGGTCCGTTGACGTTTGTTTTTTCATTTGCGAAAACAGAAAAATCAAATATTCGTTACCCTGACGGCGAGGTGTTTACTGGGTGATGTTAAAAAAATCCGGCATATTACATGCCGGATTTTTTATGATTCAATATGAGATTGATTTTGTCTTTTTTCCTGCTCCGCGATGATATCATTATCTTCCGCGTTATCACGCGTCACTTTTTGTGTAAGGATCGCGCCGACCGCAACAAGGATCATCACTGCAATGTAGTAGCCTTTTTCATTGAGTTCGAGATTATCAGCGTTATAGAGTCCAATACAAAACAAAAATACTCCCGCAAAAAAAGTGAAATAAGCTAATACAGTAAAGGCAACCGTGTTTCTCCGTCTATATTTCTGCACCTTTGTTCCCTCCTGAAGCATAGTTATTAAGTGATAACTTCCGTGGAATATTATACCTCAAATTCCCCTGAATGGAACAAAAAAATAAAAATACCAGGAAAAACGGCTCAGGTTGCTTCCTTTATTTCAACAGCTGAGTCATCAATCCAGCCGACCAGTTTATTATTGACTTGGAATTGGTACCATACGGACTGGCCTTTCTGTTTTTTAGATACAACCTTTATATCTTTACCAACGTAAGATTGCGCAGAGGTCAGCTTAATGGATTGTTCATCAGTAGAAGGCTTAGACCATACATCTTGAACGGCGCTGTCTTTGATGGCCCCTTTTAAATCCACAGCTTTCAGAGATGGATTCACCTCATCGTATTTATCTAAATCATACTTTTCCACAATGGCACTGATTTTGCCAGCATAGTCCGGGTCTGTGGCATAACCTGATGTTTGAAGAGCGCCTGCCGCTTCTTTATAATCCTCAGCCTCAAGCACCGGTTTATACTTCTTTTTATTCCACGATGTGCCTTGGACAAATAATTTGGCGTGATCATCCATTGATTCAAAAAACGTGCTGTATTTGCGGAATTTCGCGCGGATTGTTTTTCTTTCCCCTTTTTCAAATTCATCTGTTTCCATGGTGACGTGATGTCCTTTATAATTTCCTTTTACACCAAACAGGTTGTTGGCTTTAGAGGCAAGCTCGCTGTTTCCCCAGTCAGATTCGAGTATGGCCTGAGCAATCGTAATGCTGGGAAGAACATGATATTTTTCATATAAAATTTGAGCATGTCCGGAAAGGCTGTCAATAAATACTTGCTGTTCATCAATTTCTTCCGGTTCTTTGGCTGTTTCAATTGGCTTTGAGAGAGTTGTCGCTAAAACAAACAAGGCTAGCGGAATCGATACAACGAAAAATAGAGAGATCAAGAGTCTACGTTTTTTCAGTTTTTTTCGGGCCATGAAAACCTTCCTTCGATTTAAAAGATTACGAGTGTAAAGTATCTACCTTTAAGAATTTTACTTGTACTTCTAATATTTTTCAATTCTTTAGGGATAAAGTTTGAGAGAGAATACACAAAAAGCCTTCCCCATCAAGGGAAAGGCAGTGATCAAGTATCTATTTTTGTAAGACCGTGCTGTTTAAAATGTCTGAGCGCATCACGATATTCTTGATCATGTATGACTTTATGAGATTTTACCGCAGCCTTTGTCAATCCATGTGAGGAAACAGCCGGTTTTTCCGGAGCTGGTTTTCCTTTATCATGAGGCTTATGAGCCAGCTTGTGTCCCATCCCTGTGGCATTCATACAAAACGATAAACAAACGAGCAGCACGCTCAGGATAAAAGAAATCAAAAAGAGATCATGATAGGCAGTCATCATCGCATCCTGCATTGATCCATTTTGTCTGGCAGCATCCTTTTTCGTGAAATAGCCGATCAGGATAGGCACACCCATATAGATAAACAATCTTAAAAACTGAACAGCTGTCATTCTTTTGACCAGATCAGGAAGCGGGCCGCCCATTGCGGCTCCCATTAGTCCTGCTGCGACCGTCAGACCGGTTCCTGCTGCCAGCATAATGAACAGCGCCGCAAACACATAGAGAGATGATTGATACTGCATATGAAGCCATTGAACATTCACAAAAACGAGAATGAGAGAACCTATAATCCCCAGTATCCCTGGTCCGACTTTATCATATAACAGAGCACTCGCAATAGCCGCGATGGCCACTCCGATCAATAGAGTCATGTTTAAAAGAATGAGATGATCTCGGGAAATATCATACATTTGACGAAGCAAGCCTTGAAAAGCTGCCAGGCTGACAGCTACCGTAATCGTTCCTGCCGCTATGATAAATAAACCGAGCACAGGTTTAGGCAGCAGCATCTGTTTAATAGAGATGAAAGGGTTTTTCACCTTATATTCTACAATGAACAGAATGATGAGCAAACATAAAGCAACCCCAAAACCAGCCCGTACATAACCTGATGAAAAGCCCCATTTTTGCAGAATAATAAATGTAAACGCTGAGGTTGCGGCCACACATACAGATAAAATGATTCCTGCTCTGTCGAGTGATGACTGTTCCTTTTCTACTACCCCATGATGCTCATCATAGAGAAAGAAATAACTCACTGCGATGCCGATCAAAGACAGTGTGCCAAAGGTAAAAAACAGCCATCTCCAGTGGCCGTAGCTCAACGCGATCGTTCCTAGAATCGAACCGATAATAACAGAGCCATAGAACCCGCCGATAAGTACCAGTAATGCGTAATTCCGGCGTTCAATCGGAAATGACAGAACAAGCATCGGAATCATAATCATCAGCATGACACCTGTAGCCGCTCCCTGTAAAAAGCGTCCTGCCGCCATCCATGCAATATCGCTTGAAAATGCGAAGAGCAGAGAGCCAAGTATAAAAACGGGTAATGAAGCCAGATAGATCGGACGGGCGCCGAATTTTTTCCTTAGCAGCGGCCCTGCCGGAACTAATAAAGCGAAGGCCATATTGCCGATCAATATTGGATTTACTGATGTGAAGTCACTTGTTCCAACCGTCTTCTGAACAAGGCCTTGAACTGACGACAATGCCGTGTTAGACATCAATCCCGGCCCGACCGCTAAAACAGCGAGCAAAGAAATCACCCAATAGTGTTTTGTCTTCATGTTGTCATTCCTTCCTGTATGAATACATAAGAACACTTCTTTTTTTGAATACAAAAGAAGCTAATAGATTTTGGAATGCCATTAGCTTTTATTCTGGTTCTCTCCCAATCACGGGAAATGATATGATTTTATGATAATATGTGAAAAAATGAGCATATACTCAAACATTATTCCAAATCGATTGTGTTTTGTCAATGGCGCATATTTCAAGCACAAAACAAAAGCCAGAACACCTTTTGCACGGTATCGTGACTTATGAGTCCCTGCTTGCTCCCTCAAGCGATTCAAAGTAAAAGCTCACCAGAAAATCCTTCCAGTCTTCGTCTTAGGTCATGACAGCACCTTTCAATTCACTGTTTTTATCAAAATTCCAACTAATAAACTCGAATAAGATGGACCGCACAATTTTTTTGTTCACTAGGCGTTTGCCGACTCTAAATTGCATATAGGTAAATACCATGAACTAATCTGCGAAATACCAATGCTAGTCAATTCTAAATGATCCGGGAGGGAAAACGAATGGAACTGTATGAGTGTATCGAAGAAATGTTTAGCGGCTTGAAAAATCCGTCGGTTAAAGATTTGGCAGCTTCTTTAAAACAAATTCCAAACGCGTCAGAATTAAGTCAACGATATATAAAGGAGCCAGACCAGTACGCTTACGGCCGAAATGCCATTTATAGAAACAATGAATTAGAAATGATCTTGATTCACATTCCCCCAAACAAGGAGACAGCAGTCCACGATCATGGCCAATCCATTGGTTGTGCAATGGTGTTAGAGGGAAAACTTCTCAATTCTATTTATCGCTCAACCGGCGATCATGCCGAACTCTCCAATTCATATTTTGTCCACAAAGGAGAATGTCTTATTTCAACGAAAGGGTTAATTCACAAAATGTCCAATCCTACTTCCGAACGGATGGTGTCTCTTCATGTGTACTCACCCCCTTTGGAAGACATGACGGTCTTTAAAGAACAAAGTGGTGTATTGGAAAATTCATGATTTACAGGTGAACTGCTTTACTTGATTAGTTGTTATCAGTCATTTTTCAAAACAAACCCAGGAGCCTAACGAAGGAAATACCTGACTTTATCGTTAGAGATGTATACGCCCCTTATATACTAAAAATGAAATGCTTCTGGGGATATTTGAATTTGGATCACAGAAGAGTTCAGAATGAAACCTTTCCATTAAAAACAAAAAAACCCTTATAGAATAAGGGTTTACAGGTATGGAGCCAAGGGGGCTCGAACCCCTGACCTCTACGCTGCCAGCGTAGCGCTCTCCCAGCTGAGCTATGGCCCCGTATGTAACGTCATGTTTATTATAGATGATTTTTTTTTGAAAAACAAGCTGTTCCTTTCTAATTAACAGAAAAAAATAAGGCCCTTTCCAGAGCCTTATTTTTCGTTTCACATCATAAACAAAAGCAAAATGACGCCGAGAATGATTCGGTAGATTGCAAACGGAACAAGTTTGATTTTGTTAATCAGTCTTAGGAAGAAACGGACCACAAACAGCGCGACAACAAAGGCACAGATAAAGCCGACGATAAAAAATGGCATCAAATCTGAGCTTAAGCTGTCCCAATGCTTCACTAGGCTTAAGGTGCTGGCTCCCATCATAATCGGCATTGCCATAATAAATGTGAAATCGGCTGCCGCACGGTGATTCAATCCGAGAATAACGCCGCCGGAAATGGTTGAACCGGAGCGTGAGAAACCCGGCCAAAGGGCAAGACATTGGAATAAACCGACACCGATTGCCTGCTTATATGAAATACGGTCTAGGGTGTCTGTCGTTTCTTTCCGTTTATTAATCCAATCGGCCGCAAGCATTAAAACTGCCCCGGCAATGAGGCCGATGGCCACGGTGCGGACTGAAAATAAATATTCATCAATATAATCCTCAAACAAAAAGCCGAGAACCGCGGCCGGCACAAGCCCTACTGCGATTTGGGCAATGCTTAATTTGTGACCATGCTCTTGGTCACTCGTGATATTTTTTTTCAAGCCAAGCAAATTTAAAATCCTGTCTTTAAACACGATGGCAACCGCTAAAATAGAGCCAAGCTGAATGACAACTTTAAATGAGTTGGCAGCTTCCTCAGACATGAGACTGCCTGATTTAAGCCAGATATCGTCCACTATAATCATATGTCCTGTCGAAGAAACCGGCGCGTACTCTGTTAACCCTTCTACGATTCCTAAAATGGCAGCTACAAACAATTCCCATAGAGTCATGATTTTAATTCTCCCCATTAGACATTTATTTTTTACATAACGGGAGCCTTCCATAAATGGAAAGCCCGTCTTATATAACTATAAATGAAATTTATGCTTTATGACTCTTTGCACTTTCATTTTTTTCTTCATCGTATAGATGCGACTGCATTTTAAACCAGTCAAATAAATGTGTCGTAATGACTTTGGTAACCGCATAACCCGGAATGGCAAGAATAATTCCGATAACACCAAACAGCTTGCCTGCAGTTAACAGCAGAAAAATAATGGTGATTGGGTGGATATGAAGGTTTTTCCCCATAATTTGCGGGGAGATCAGTTTCCCTTCAATAAGCTGAACAATCGTCCAGACGATCACGAGCTTGAGCAGCATCAGAGGCGATGTCACAATAGCGATAATAATTGCAGGTGTAATGGCGATTGTCGGTCCTAAATACGGCACGATGCTTGTACAAGCCGCAATAACGGCAAGTAATGAAGCGTAATCCAGTCCGATGATCAAATAGCCGATAAACAGCAAAAATCCAATGCAGAAGCTGACAATGACCTGTCCTCTGATATAAGAACTTAGCCGATGATTCATTTCGCTTAATACCGTGTATGTTTGTTCTTTTAATTGTGTCGGTACAAACTTCAGTATGTAGATCGGCAATTTCTTTCCGTCCTTTAACAGATAGAAAAGAATAAATGGAACTGTCACGATCGAAATGATAATCTCAGTTAGGGCACCGATAAAATTCCCAACGCCGGTAAAGGTGCTGTTTACAATCGTCGCTGCCTGATCTGACACCTTTGTCGCGAGATCAGATATATTAATGTTCATCGTTTGCTGCGCCTGATTCACAAAGTTACTTCCGATCAGCTCTTTTGTCTGATTCTCAACAACATCCACATATCTAGGGATGTTGTCAATCAAGCTCATAATTTGTTCTTTTAAAAAGGGGATGATGGATACAATCGTAATCGTGATCAGCCCGATAATCAACAGATATAACAGCACAATGGAATAGACTCTTCTGATTCTTCTTCTCTCAAGGAAATCAACGACAGGGTTTAACAGATAGAAAACAATGCCTGTTAAAATAATCGGAAGCGATATCGTTTTGAGCAGAACAATGATCGGGGTGAAAATAAATGATGTTTTTGTAAATACGAGAATATTTAAACCAATCAGCAGCAGCACAAGCAGAAATAGAACAAACTTGTTGTCCAAGAAAAAACGCTTGAATCTGCCGCTCCATGTTTGCAACGTCTCCACTATCGTTCCTCCGTCATACATAGTTTAAGTAAATTGTACACTATCGTACCTATAATGAAAAATAAAAACCGCTAATTGCTGGAAAAACTTCCTTATCTAAAAAAATATGATGTAATCTATCATGTGGGTTACTCCTTTTTAAGCTATAATTTAGCTATATCATACAAAAGGAGCGATATGCGTGATACGATTTGCAATAGTAGGAACCAACTGGATTACAGACCGCTTTCTAGAAGCAGCTTCAGAAATTGAAGATTTTCATCTTACAGCCGTTTATTCAAGAACGCCTGAGCGCGCTGCTGAGTTTGCTGCTCGGCATGGGGCTGCACATGCCTTCTCAGATCTTCAGAAAATGGCGGCAAGCGATGACTTTGATGCTGTATATCTCGCCAGCCCGAATGCTCTTCACAAGGAGCAGGCGATCCTCTTTATGAATCATGGCAAACATGTGCTATGCGAGAAACCGCTTGCTTCAAATGCCAGAGAAACAGAAGAGATGATTTCAGCCGCTAAAGCGAATGGAGTTGTCCTCATGGAAGCAATGAAGACCACATTCCTGCCTAATTTTAAAGAGCTGAAAAAACACTTCCATAAAATCGGCTCAATCCGCAGATTTACCGCAAGCTACTGTCAGTACTCTTCAAGATATGATGCGTATAGAAACGGAACTGTTTTGAACGCGTTTCAGCCTGAGCTGTCTAACGGCTCATTGATGGATATCGGCATCTATTGTATTTACCCTGCCGTTGTGCTGTTTGGAGAGCCGAAAGCCGTGAAAGCGAACGGCTACACTTTATCTTCCGGCGTTGATGGAGAAGGCACCGTCATTCTCTCATATGACGGGTTTGAGGCCGTACTGATGCATTCTAAAATCTCAACTTCCTACGCGCCTGCTGAAATCCAAGGAGAGGACGGGACAATTGTGTTGGATACGATCCATCGTCCTGAACGAGTGGAAATTCGCTATCGCGACGGCCGTCTGGAAAACATTTCGCTCTCTGATCCTAAACCGGCAATGTTTTACGAAGCGGCTGAATTTGTTTCACTCGTGAAAGAGAAGAAGCAGGAATCTGAAGAAAATACATATGAACGCTCCTTGATCACTGCGAAAATCATGGAAGAAGCAAGAAAACAAATGGGGATTGTCTACCCTGCTGATCAAGCCTAAAAAAACGCCCGCGGCATGTTGCACGCGGGCGTTTTTTTTTAAATAATCGGTGAGGATGCCTGCCTTTTGAAAAGCACGTTTTGTTCATATTCTTTGATATCATTGAGCCAAGCCTCTTTTACCGGCACTCCCATTTGCTCACAGTAATAATCCCAGATGGCACCGAAAGGATAGGTTTTAAATTCCTCCATCAGCGCCAGCCTTTCTGTAAAGCGCCCCTCTTCTTGCAATTGTTTTAAATGGTTATTCGGGAGAAGCAAAGCGTACATTAAAGCTTTTATCATATTTCTCGTTCCAATAGTCCAGGCGGCGACACGGTTAATGCTGGCATCGAAAAAGTCCAGACCGATGGCGACTTTCTCTAATGCCTGATTACGGACGATTTCAAGGGCGATTTCTCTCAATTCATCGTCTAACATCACGACATGGTCACTGTCCCAGCGAACGGGGCGGGATACGTGCAAGGCGAGTTTGTCTGTGTAAAGCAGCATCGCCGAGATCTTGTTTGATACCGTTTCTGTCGGGTGAAAATGTCCTGTATCGAGCAAGCATAACTTATGGTTCGTTAAAGCATAGGCCAAATAAAACTCATGAGACCCGACGACATATGACTCTGATCCAAGTCCGAACAGCTTGCTCTCGACCGAATCGACATTGTAGTCTTCACTGATTTCCTCTTGGAATATCCGATCCAATGATTCCTTTAATCTTTTGCGCGGCGTCAGCCTGTCACTCGGAATATCCTTATAGCCGTCCGGAATCCAAATATTCGTCAAGCAAGGCGTGCCTAATTCTTTGCCGAAATACGCTCCGATGCGGCGGCACGCGATGCAGTGATGAATCCAAAACTCCCGGATGGAGGGATCAGGGTGTGCGAGTGTAAGCCCGTCATCCGCTTTCTCATGTGAAAACAGTGTCGGATTGAAATCTAATCCGATACCAAGACCCTTCGCCCACTTCACCCAATTTTCAAAGTGATGCGGCTTTAGCTGATCACGTTCTACAACTTCTCCGTTTGTTTCTGCGTATATTGCGTGCAGATTGACCCGATGATTTCCAGGAATGAGAGATAGAGCTTTCTCCAGATCTCTTCTTAGTTCTTCCGGGGTTTGCGCTTTTCCGGGATAATTGCCTGTCACGTCAATTCCGCCGGAAAGCTTACCCTTATTAACTTCAAACCCTTCAATGTCGTCACCTTGCCAGCAGTGGATTGAGATCGGAACTTGCTGCAATTGCCTGAACACAGCTTTAACATCAATTCCCCATTTTTCATATTCTAGTTTTGCGCTGTCATAATTCGCTTTTATCGTCATACGGCTCTCTCCCTTTTATTCGAAATAAAAGACTTCCTTCAGATCGATTGAAACGGGACTGTCATCGGCATTTGTTTTCATTAATGGCGCCATTGACTTCCACCATCTGCGGCACACCTCTGTGTCCGCCATGTTCCTCCACCTTTCCTCATCCTCTATCTCTAAATAAGCAAATAATCGGCCTGTCTCTTCGTCTAAAAAAATAGAATAGTGATGTGCCCCATGGGCTTTAAGCGCGTCTGCCATTTCTGGCCAAATGTCATCATGCCGCTGTTTGTATTCCTTGAATTTATCTTTATGGACGAACATGATACTCGCTTTTCTTTTCAAGCAGATCACCTCTTTTATTTAGATAACGCTTTCAAAACAGTTTGATGATAGGACTGAATGATGGCGCTTCTGTCAGTATCTTTAGGCAAAAACATTTTAATGGGAAAGGAGTTTCTGACGGTCTCGCGGGCCTGGTTTACATCCTTTATTTCTTTGGCGGCAATCATTTGCATCAGCAGATTTCCGATGGCTGTCGCCTCAGCAGGTCCGGCGTATACCGCTTTTCCGCTCATATCAGCGGTTAATTGATTTAAGAAGTCGTTTTGGGCGCCTCCTCCGACAAGATGAAGCTGTTGAATGTTTTTCCCTGTAATGGTTTCTAGTTCTGAGATGGCTATCGCATAGATGATGGCTAAATTGCTGTAGATACAGCAGGCAAGTTCGCCTGCTGTATGAGGAATCTGTTGGAAGGTTTCTCTGCAATAATGTTGTATTTCCATTATCATGTCGTTCGGATTCAGAAAACGATCATCATTTAAGTTGATAAACTGCTGAAACGGTTTTGTTTTTCCGGCTTCTTCTGCCAGTTGCTGAAAATTGTAATCTTCTCGTAATTGTTTCCGGACTTCTTGTATCATCCACATGCCAATGATGTTTTTCAGGAAACGAATGGTGTTGTTTGCGCCGCGTTCATTTGTATAATTGTTTTTCAATGCGAGTTCATTTATAATCGGTGTTTCGTTCTCCATTCCGATTAGCGACCATGTTCCGCTGCTGATATACGCCCAATCATTGTTTATACCTGGTGCGGCGAGGACAGCTGAAGCAGTATCATGCGTTGCGACGGTAATCACCCTGCAAGCCGGCAGATCATAGGCTGGAAACCATTCATTTCTTAGCATGCCGAGCTCCTGTCCCGGTTCAGTCAGCGGCGGAAATTGCTGTGTCTTAACAGACACGGCTTTGAGCAATTCGGGATCAAACTTTCCTGTTGAGGGGTTTAAGAGCTGTGTCGTGGACACATTTGTGATTTCTGCTGCTGCTTTGCCGGTTAAGCAATAGCCTAAATAATCCGGCACCATTAAAATCTGCGCTGTTTTTCTCAGCAGCTCTTGGTCTTCTTCATATAATTGATAGATCGTGTTAAAAGGCAGAAATTGAATGCCTGTTTTTTGATAGATTGTTTCTTTTGATACCGTTTGCGTAAGCTTTTCCATTGTGTTCTCTGTTCTTTTATCCCGGTATGATATGACTTCTCGTAAGCGGCTGCCTTTCTCATCCAGCAAGACGTAATCAACGGCCCATGTATCAATGCCGACGGTGCAGCAGTCATAGCCAAGGGCTTTCACCTTTTGCAGCCCTTGCAGGATTTGCTCTAACAAGTGATCAATATCCCAATAGCAATGTCCTTCTCTTTGCATGAAGCCGTTTGCGAATCGGTGAATCTCTTGTACCGCAAGCTTTCCTTCCTGGAGTTCGCCTATGATGACTCTCCCGCTTGATGCCCCTATATCAACAGCAGCATATATCATCCTTTCACCCTTTCTTTAGGAAGGGGGACGGCTGTCACTTTCACATTCTTTTCTTCAAGGGCTTTTACTGATACCGGATCAAGTCCAGAATCAGTAATGATGCAGCTGACATCTTGCAAAGAGGCGATATGTGAAAACTCGCGGTTCCCCCATTTGCTTGAATCGGCCATCAGAATGGTCTGGTCAGACCTTTCAATCATCCGTATTTTGAGCAGTGCTTGCCACTCATTTGAGTCGCTCATTCCATGTTCCATATCAACCCCTTGGCAGGACAGAAAGGTTTTATTTACATGATAGGTTTCAAGTGAACGCTCAGCTAACGGTCCCGCAAATGATAATGACTTTGTCAGCAAGATACCGCCGGTTGAAATAACTGATATCTTCTGTTTTTTGCTCAGTTCAATGGCTGCCTTCATTGAGTTTGTAATGACGGTGAGCTCAATATCAGGGAGTATTTTCGCCATGTACCACGCAGTGGTGCTTGCATCGAGAATGATTCGGTCACCGCTTTTTACATATCTGGCCGCTTCATGAGCAATGGCTTTTTTCTCTATTACATTTGTAATTTCACGTTCAGAAAAATGAATTTCTGACTCCTGCTGCTGAATGCTGACCGCACCTCCGTGGCTGCGGCTCAGCTTATGCTCTTTCTCAAGCTTCTCAAGATCACGCCGAATCGTTTCTTCTGTGACAGAAAATATGTCACTCAGTTCGGATACGCGGATGCTTAAACGCTTATTCACTAGTTCGACTATTTTTTTCTGCCGTTCTGCTACTAACATCGGTAACGTCCTTCCTCAATAATATCCCTCTTGTGGTTCCCATATCATAGCATACTTCTAACGCGTAAAAGCTGCCGGGACGCCGCCGTCTACTGTAACCATACATCCTGTCGTCTTTTCGGCTTTAGAAGAAGCAAGGAACGCGATTGATTCGGCAATATCCTGCGGGTAAATATTAACCAAAAGCGTCGTGCGTTTCCGATAATGTTCCTCTAGTTGATCCTGCCCTATTCCATATGCCGCAGCCCGTTCCTCCCGCCAGCTTGATCCCCAAATGGCTGAGCCTTGGAGAACCGCGTCAGGCAAAACTGAGTTTACTCGAATGCCGTATTCTCCTCCTTCTGCCGCAATACATCGTGCCAGATGGGTTTCAAGCGCTTTTACCGAACTGTAGGCTGAAGCGTTTTTTCCCGCATAGACTGCGTTTTTTGATCCTACAAACACCATGCTTCCGCCTATGTTTTGCTGTTTCATTTGCTTAAACGCTTCGCGGGCCACGAGGAAATAGCCTGTTCCCAATACATTGATATTGAGATTCCATTCTTTTAGACTAGTTTCGTCAAAAGGGCTTGATGTTGCCAGCCCGGCATTATTAACGACAATGTCAATTCCGCCGTAGGTAAGCGCTGCTTCTTCAAAGGCAGACTGTACCTCTTCTTCGTTTGTCACATCCATTTTGACAGCCATTGCGCGTCCTTCTCCGTACGTTTCGTTTATTTCCTCGGCAATTTTTTGTGCGCCTTCTATATTCAAGTCAGCCGCAATTACGTGTCCGCCTTCGGCCGCAAAGCGTCGGCAGGCTGCACTTCCGATTCCGCCGGCTCCACCTGTTACCAATGCTACTTTTCGAGAAAATTCTGCTTCCGGCGGGGCCAGCGTGAGTTTATATAATTCCAGCGGCCAGTATTCAACATGATAGGATTCATTTTCGTTTAGTGAAACAAATTGTCCGAGTGAGGTAGAGCCTTTCATTACAGCAATAGCTCTCTGATATAAAGCACCGCTTACTTTTGACATGGCAAGGCTTTTTCCCGTATTGACCATTCCAATGCCAGGAATCAAGATGACACGCGGCGCTGATTCAAAGATTTGATCTCCTTCCTGCTGATTGCGTGCAAAGTAAGCTTGATACTCTGCTTTGAAGCGCTCGATCCCTGACTTCAGCAGATCCTCCAGCTCCTGTGCATCTTGCGTTTCCGGATTCCATTCAATGTACAGCGGGACACGCTTTGTATGAACGAGGTGATCCGGACACGCAGCGCCGATTTGAGAAAGCTCCGGCGCTTGCACGCTGTTTACAAATTCTAATACCTCTTCATGATCGTCATAGGAGAGGATCATTTGCTTTTCATCGCTTACAGCTCCTCGGATAACTGGCATGATACCCGCCAGAATTTGTTTCCGCTTATCTGCTGGCAGTGACTCGTATCGCCTTCCGCCGAATCGCTGTTTTTGGTTGATGCGTTCATGAATGTACTGCTCGGCTTCTTGAATAATGGAGATCGTTTTCTCATAACACTTCTCTGACGTATCTCCCCAAGTGACTAAGCCGTGTTTTTCCATTAAGACAAGCTCGGCATTTGGATTGTTTGCCACGCCGTCTGCGATCATTTTAGACAGAGTAAATCCCGGGCGAACGTATGGCACCCACACAAACCGGCTGCCGTAAATGTCTTCGGCAATTTGTTTTCCATTATCAGCGCAGCAAATGCTGATAATCGCATCCGGATGGGTATGGTCAACATGGTTGTATGGCAAAAATGCGTGTAAGAGTGTTTCAATGGAAGGGCGGGGATGTTTGCTGTCTATCATACAATGAGACAAGTAATCTACCATTTCTTCATCAGACATCTGATCTCTTTCGATCAGGGGACGGATGTCATCTAATCTCAGACCGGTAAAGTTATGCGCTTTCATTGTTGCCAAGTCTGAGCCGCTTCCTTTTACCCACATCACTTCTATTTCGCGGCCTCTGAAATCCTTCTCCGTTGTTTTCATCGACGTATTGCCGCCGCCCCAGTTGCATACAGTGCGGTCTGCTCCGATTAAATTGGACCGATACACCAATTCTTCAACACCCTTTAATAGCTGGGCGGCATGTTCTGAATCCCATACATGTTTCACCATTTTCATCTTCCTCCGTCCCTTTTACTTGTATCCGCTTTCATTATATATCATGTTTGTTTGTTTTTGAATACCTTTTGTTTATTTTTGTTTTTATTAAGAAACAAAAAAGAAAGCAGCAAAGATATGCCGCTTTCTTTTTCTATTAAGATTCAATTTTAAATTTTTTCGTAATGTCTTGAAGTTCTTCCGCCATGTTCGCCAATGTTTCAGCTGAAGAGCTGATTTCCTCCATAGACGCAAGCTGTTCTTCCGCCGAAGCCGCGATATCTTGAATGCCCGCTGAGCTTTCTTTCGCTACTTCGGAAATTTCCTCAACCGCACTTGATACTTCCTGTGATCCGACTGACAGCTGTTCAACCGTTGCATTCAGATTTTGCAATTCACCGGATATTTGCGATGTCATCTCGTAGATTTGCTTAAAGCTTTCAGCTGTTTGGTCTGTAATTTGCAAGCCTTCTTTAACTTCATGATTCACGGATTGGAACATAGAGAGTGATGTGCTGATTTCTCTGACAATCTCTTGAATTAATCCTTCAATTTCCTTCGCAGAATGTGCTGATTGCACAGCAAGTTTTCTGACCTCTTCTGCTACAACAGAGAAACCTCTGCCGTATTCTCCGGCTCTGGCTGCCTCAATTGCTGCATTTAGAGCCAACAAGTTCGTTTGATCTGCAATGCCGTTAATGACATTTAAGATGCTGGTAATGTCCTGAGATTTTGTTTCAAGCCCTTTGACAACCGCTTCCGCTTTTTGAACGGATTCATCGATTGTCTTCATTTGGCCGACTGTGTGCTCTACCAGTTTTTCTCCGCTTCCGGCTGCCTCAGAGGACTGGATCGAAGACTTCGTAATGGTTGATGAAGCCTGAGCCACTTTTGATATGCCATGGTTCATTTGAGAAAGATGATCTGAGCTTGTTTCCAATTTCTCACTTTGCGCCTCGTTGCCATTTGAAAATTGTTCGATTGCCAGCGTAATGTGTTCAGTCGCCTTACTCGTTTGGGCTGCACTTGCCGTCAGTTCTTCGGAAGAGGATGCCACATTTTCTACAGACGTTTGAATAACACCGATGACAGAACGCAATGATTCAGACATTTCGTTAAAGCTTTCTCCTAGCTGGCCAAACTCATTTTTCGACTGAATATCAATCACTTCCGTTAAATCTCCGCTGCTGATTTTCGCAGATGTTGAAACCAATTTTCTTAACGGTTTGGTGATGGCGCGTATAATAAAGAGAATGAGAATGCCGCCGATAACAATGGACACACATAGAATGATAACGGCAGTGTTCAGTACCGGACTTGAAGCATCTTGCAATTCACTGACAAAGTACGTACCCGCAATTTTCCATCCCGTCAGTTTATTTGTCGTAAATGCCATTTTCTTTTCTTTGCCTTCGAAGGTATATTCAAATGAGCCGTCTGCTTTGGAATATACCTCTTTTGTCCAGTCGCCGGATCCAGTTGTTCCAGGCTTAATCGTCGGATGGGCGATATATTTTTTATCGCCTGTTGTAATAAATGCAAAGCCGTTTGTACCGATTTTTATTCTCTGTGAAGCTGCCAGCACTTCATCCAGATTTAAATCAAGCGCTATGACCCCTGAGCCATCTTTTAATTGTTTGGAAATTGTAATAACGATATCCCCTGTCGCTTCGTCAGTATATGGCTCTGAGAATACAGCTTGTCCTTTTTTCGCAACGGCTTGTTTGTACCAGTCACGTTCTGTCGGATCGAAACCTTTAGGAACGCCGCTTTCCGGATATTTGTAAAGCTTTTTATTTTCTGAAGCCGCATAGATTGCTCCTACATCGGCATTTAGTATTGTGTACTGCTTAAATTTTTCATTCAGTAAGGTTTTGTTTTTCCCTTGCAGTATGTCTTTATCAATCGTCTCACTGTAATAATCAATTGCTTTTACTTTATGATTCAATTTGTTTTCAAGTGTGCTGTTGAGTTCTTCAACGTTTCCTATTGCACTATTCGTAAGTTCCCTGTCCAGCGCGTTCCAAGCTGATTGATAACTGAAATATGCTAATACCCCAATCGGCAAAATAAGCACTGTCAGAAACGCAGCGATAAGCGGTTTGCTGATTGATGGCTGTTTGATCCAATGTATGAATTTTCCCATTCTCGATAATTCCTCCTTTAAGCTAAAAATAATATCGTCAAGCTAGGACAAAAGCTTTAATAAAAAAACTAAAAAAAACACCCAGGTGCAGAAGCCTGGGTGTTTCGACTAATTATTCGATTTTGAATCGTTTTGTCATATCGCGAAGCTCTTCAGCCATGCTTGAAAGTGTTTCTGCTGATGAGCTGATTTCTTCCATAGAAGCAAGCTGCTCTTCGGCTGATGCCGCGATATCTTGAATGTGGGCTGAGCTCTCTTTTGAAATCGATGCAATATGCTCAGACGCTCCCGATACCTCTTCAGAGCTGGCAGAAAGCTGCTGCACCGTGGCACTCATGTTTTGCAGTTCTCCGGCTATCTGGTTTGTCATTTCAGAGATTCGTTTAAAGCTTGTCTCTGTTTGATCTGTGATGTCAAGGCCTGTTTGCACCTCTTGGTTTACAGACTGGAACATGCCGAGAGATGTGTTGATTTCTTTCACAATTTCAATGATGAGTGCTTCAATTTCTTTAGCTGAATCAGCGGACTGTACAGCCAGTTTTCTGACTTCTTCCGCTACGACGGAGAAGCCGCGCCCGTATTCGCCTGCGCGCGCCGCTTCAATGGCAGCGTTTAATGCAAGCAGGTTCGTCTGGTCAGCAATACCGTTAATCACGCGCAGAATGTTTGTGATGTCTTTTGATTTGGTTTCCAATCCGCGAACAACTTGTTCCGCCTCTTTTACGGACTTGTCTATCACGTTCATTTGGCCGACAGTCTGATGAACAAGCTGTCCACCCGCACTCGCGATTTCTGTCGATTGAACAGATGAATCTGTAATGACTTCAGAGGCTTGAGCCATATTCGTCAATCCGTCATTCATCTGATAAATATGCTCTGCCGCTGTTTCGATGTTTTCATTTTGTTTTTCATTGCCGTTTGAAAATTGTTCAATCGCCAATGTGATATGCTCGGTCGCCTTGCTTGTTTGCGCGGCTGATGCCGTCAATTCCTCAGAGGAAGCGGCAACATTGTCTACCGAATCCTGAATGGCGTGTATGAGAGAGCGAAGTGAAGATGCCATATTGTTAAAGCTTTTGCCCAGTTCGCCCAGTTCATCTTTTGAACGGATATCAATCGTTTCCGTTAAATCTCCTTCACTGATCCGTTTTGAAGATCCAACAAGCTGTTTCAGCGGCGTCGTGATCGATCGAATAACCAATGTCATTACAATGATACCGACGAGAATGGCTGCAATCAGGACAATTGTTGCGAGGTGAAGTACAGGCTTAGCCGCATCATGAATCTCGTCCAGATACATCGTTCCGCCTATCTTCCATCCCGTTAGCTTGTTCGTATCAAAGGCCATTTTTTTCTTATCGCCGTTCATGCTGTATTGAAAATCGCCTTTATCGGCAGACAGCATCTGTTCAAGCCAGTCGCCTTTCAATTCGGTTCCTGAAGTCTCATTAGGATGCGCAACGACCTTTTTGTCTTTCGTCATAATAAAAGCATAGCCTTCTTTGCCGATGTTCACTTGTTTCGTCGTTTTCAGCAGGTTATCAATCGTCATGTTGATTGCGATAACGCCTGATCCGTCTTTTGTCTGCTGAGCAATTGTCACAACCATTGTGTTCGTAGATGCTGTTTTGTATGGATCTGTTATGACGACTTTGCCATTATTGGCAACCGCTTTTTTGTACCAGTCCCGTTCAACGGGATTATAATCGCTTGGCATCGGCAGATCTGGGTAACGGGTAAAGCGCCCGTCTTTGTCACTTGTATAAATAGATTCTACGTCTTTATTAATTTTAATATATTGTGAGAATTTCTCTTCAATGCTGGCATTGCTCTTTGCTTTATATTTCTTTTGTGTCAGCCATTCGCTGAAGTATTCGGCGCTGTTTTCTTTTTCTCCGATGCTGGTGTTAATGATTTCGTTTAGTTGCTGTACATTTTCTAATGCGCTTCCCATCATCTGTCTGTCGAGCGAGCTGCTGGCAGATCCATAAGCAATCGCCGCTAATATGGCAACTGGTATGATGAGAATCGATAGAAAGGAAACAAGAAGCTTCCGTGTAATTGATCTCTGTTTGATAAGTTGGAGTATTTTTTTCATCAGTTCATTTCTCCTTTTTTATGCTACCCTTCATATCGGCTGAAAATGGGTAAATATATACATTAAAAAAGAAGAAATTCAAGAAAAATAACTAAATCCCTATTAAAAATTAGTGATTTAGACCTATTAATCATCCAATTTAAATCGTTTTGTCAAATCTCGCAGCTCTTCAGACATTTTTTCAAGCGTCTGTGCCGAAGAGCTGATTTCTTCCATGGAGGCAAGCTGCTCCTCGGCTGAAGCGGCGATATCTTGAATGCCGTCCGAACTTGCTTTCGAAATAGCGGCGATATCTATAGAAGCAGCGGATATTTCCTGAGAACCCGCCGACAGCTGTTCAACCGTCGCATTCATGTTTTGCAGTTCTGCAGCAATTTGATTCGTCATTTTTGATATATGGTTAAAGCTTTGTTTTGTTTCGTCTGTCATGACCAGGCCTGTTTCCACTTCTTTATTCACAGATTGAAGCACGTTTAATGATGTATGGATCTCTTTTACGATTTCGCTGATCAGCGATTCAATTTCCTTAGCTGAATCTGCCGACTGTACCGCAAGTTTTCTCACTTCTTCAGCGACCACAGAAAAGCCTCGCCCGTACTCGCCTGCTCTTGCCGCTTCAATGGCGGCATTTAATGCTAAAAGATTGGTTTGATCTGCAATGCCGTTGATAACACGTAAAATATTTGTGATATCCTTTGATTTAATTTCCAGGCCTTTGACCACTTGCTCCGCTTCTTTCACAGAATGATCAATCGTATTCATTTGGCCGGCTGTTCTCTGAACGAGTGTTTCCCCTGCGCTTGACACTTCGGTGGAATCTGCAGAGGTTTCTGTAATGACTGCCGCCGCCCGAGCCAGCTCTGCCAGTCCGTCGTTCATTTCGTTAATTTGTTCTGTTGTTGTCTCGATTCTGTCGCTCTGGTTTTCGCTTCCGTTTGAAAATTGTTCGATTGCCTTTGTAATGTGTTCAGTGGCCTTGCTTGTCTGATCTGCGGAAGCTGTCAGCTCTTCTGACGATGAGGCGACATGTTCTACAGAATCTTTGATGCCGTGGATCAGCGAACGGAGAGAGTGCGCCATATTGTTGAAGCTTTGGCTCAGAACCCCGAGTTCGTCTTTTGATGTGATTTCTATCGTTTCTGTTAAATCGCCTTTACTGATTTTTTCAGCTGACGCAACGATGCGTTTCAAAGGCCTTGTAATCGATCGAATGACAAAATAGGTCGCCGTGATTCCGGCTGCAATGGCAATGGCCAGAACAACTGATGCCATAACAAGAACCTTGCTTGCGGCATCATGGATCTCGTCAGCATACATCGTGCCGCTAATTTTCCAGCCTGTTGTTTCGCTTGTGGCGAACGCCATTTTCTTCTTCTTTCCTTTGTGCATATATTCAAAGTCACCACTTTTGTCTTTGTAAAGTTTGTCTATCCACTCCCCTTCTAACTGCGTTCCCGCTTTTTCACCGGAGTAGGCGATGACTTCTTTATTTTGGCTGAGGATAAAGGCATAGCCTTCTTTGCCAATACTGATTTCTTTTGCGGTTTCCACAAGGTCATCGATTTTCATATCCATGGCGACAACGCCTGATCCGTCCTTTGTCTGGCGTGCAATGGTGACAACCATTTTTCCTGATGAAATGGATTCGTAAGGTTCGGTCACAATTGTCTTTCCTTTATTAGCCATGGCTTCTGTGTACCAGTCACGTTCTAAAGCATTAAAGTCGCTCGGCATGTCTGCGTGCGGATAGCGTGTGAATGTCCCGTCTTTACTGCTTGAAAACACCGCAGCGACATTGTCATTCATTTGAATAAATTGTTTAAATTCTTGTTTGAGTTCCGTTTTTTTCTTGTCTTTCAACTTGTCTGCTGTCGCCCAGTCGCTGAAAAACGCGAGGCTTTTTTCAGTCGTTTTGATCTTACCGTCAATAATGTTATCTAATATTTGAACGTTTTCCTTTGCGCTTTGCGTCATCTGTATGTCAAGAGATGCAACGGCTGATTGATACGCGCTTACCGATAGTGCCGCAATTGGGACAATTAAGATCAGCAGGAAAGAAATAATGAGTCTCCTGGCAATTGATGATCTGCGAATGGTGGTGAGTGTTTTTTTCATTCCTCTTGAACCTTCTTTCAATAATTTACAAATTATATCGGCTGATATTCCTTTATCTTACATTGAAAATGAAGGAAAAAATGAAAAATAGTTCTAAACTCACCGTTTTAGACAGGTCTTTTTTATTATTTCTTATACAAAAAAACAGCGCTTCATACGCGCTGTTTTTTGCTCTTATTCAATTTTAAATTTTTTCGTCAGATCACGAAGCTCTTCTGCCATCTGCGCCAGGGTCGTGGCTGACGAACTGATTTCTTCCATAGAAGCAAGCTGCTCCTCGGCCGATGCGGCAATGTCTTGAATGCTTGCCGAGCTTTCTCTTGAAACATCGGCAATTCCGCTCACCGCTGCCGATACATGCTCTGATCGGCCTGACAGCTGTTCAACGGTTGTATTCATCGTCTGCAATTTGTCTGCAATCTCATTTGTCATGGTGAAAATACTTTGGAAGCTTTCCTTTGTATTGTCTGTGACAACCAGCCCCGATTGCACTTCTTGATTAACGGCTTTAAACATGTGAAGAGAAGTTTCGATTTCTGCTACGATCTCCTGGATTAGTTTCTCGATTTCTTTAGATGAGTCTGCAGATTGAACGGCCAGTTTACGCACTTCCTCCGCTACAACAGAGAAGCCTCTCCCTGATTCCCCAGCCCGCGCCGCTTCAATGGCTGCATTTAATGCCAGCAGGTTTGTTTGGTCAGCAATCCCGTTGATGACTCGTAAAATACTCGTGATATCTTTTGATTTTCCTTCTAAGCCTTTCACCACTGCTTCAGCCTGCTGAACAGACTCATTAATTGAATTCATCTGCCCGACTGTCTGCTGGACAAACTTCTCGCCTGTACCCGCGATTTCCGTTGATTGAATAGACGCCTTCGTAATGTCTGATGATGTTTGTGAGACTTGCTGGAGCCCTTCATTCATCATGTTCAGCTGATGAGAGCTGGATTCTACTTTTTCGCTTTGCTCTTCGTTTCCGTTTGAGAACTGCTCAATTGCCATTGTGATATGTTCCGTCGCCTTGCTCGTTTGTCCGGCGGATGCAGTCAGCTGTTCGGATGATGCGGCAACATTATTAACCGAGTCTTGAATGGCGCTAATAAGCGAACGCAAGGATTGTCCCATTTCGTTAAAGCTTTCGCCAAGCTCTCCCAGTTCATCTTTCGACCGGATTTCGATGGTTTCTGTCAAATCCCCGCTGCTGATCATTTTTGATGATTGAACCAGACGTTTTAACGGTTTTGTGATCGAACCCACGATAAACAGGATTAATATTCCGCCTATAAGTATCGAAGCAATCAGCACAATCATGCCTGTTGTGAGAACTGATTTTGAGGCATCTTTGATTTCACTCATATACATGGTGCCGGCAATTTTCCAGCCAGTCAGCTGATTTGTCGTATACGTCATCTTTTTATCCTCATGATTCAGGGTATACTGCAGCTCGCCGCTGTCCTTGTCATACATTTTGGCTACCCAGTCGCCTGACAGCTTTTCACCAGCCTTATGGTTTTGATGGGCGACATATGTTTTGTTTTTCGTGGCAATGAAAACATAGCCCTCTTTTCCGACTTTAATCTGTTTCATCTGTTCCAACAGCTTATCAATTGTGATATCCATGGCGACGACACCTGAACCATCCTTCAATTCCTGAGCAATCGTTATGACCATGCTTCCGTCATTGGCTGCCACATAAGGATCGGTCACTATGATGTCACCGCCGGCTTTCATAGCATCCTGGTACCAAGCTCGTTTTCTCGGATCGTAGCCATCCGGCAATTTTTCTTTCGGTGCCTGTACATATGTGCCGTTTTCTGCCCCAGCGTAGATTCTGGCTACGTCTTGGTTAATAGAAACATATTGCGAAAACTTGGCTTTAAGCTCTTCCTGTTTGGATTTTCCTTTAAACGCAGAGCTTTTCAGTGATTCACTGAAAAAGCTGATGCCTTTCGCTTTTGCTCCTAAATCATTTGTAACTGTTGTATTAAATGAATCGACACTATTTTTCGCATTTCCCATGATTTCCTGATCCAGTTTTCCGCTTGCTGAGCGGTAAGAACTGAATTCCAATATAAGAATCGGAATAATTAAAATCACAACAAATGAAATCATTAGCTTTCTAGAAATTGACGGTTTTGTCAGCCAATTGATAAAAGTCTTCATATCCAGTTTCTCCTTCAGGTTTGATACACTATATATCGGCTGCTTTAAAAAGTTTTTAAAATCAGACGCAAGAAATTTCCTTTCCGGCTTTTTCTCTGTTTTTTTAACTTTCATTGCCCGAGCCTTGTGCATAGTTTATAAAAAACAAGGGGGGCTTCAGATGATTATTATATCCGGACAATGGCTCCGTCCCCAAGACATTGAAAACTGGCAAATTGACAAGAACCTGAACCCGCTGCTAAAAGAATTGATTGAAACACCCGTTCAATTTGATTATCATTCGATCGCTGAACTGACGTTTGAGCTTCATTTGCGCATGAATATCGTTGAATCGGCAAAAGCGCTGCATAAAAGCGGAGCGAAGTTCGCCACCTTTGTAAAAACATACGGGAATACAGCGTATTGGCGGGTTTCACCGGAAGGGGCTCTGGAGCTTAAGTATAAAATGCCGCCTTCAAAGGCGATTCGGGATATTGTAGAGAACGGCCCGTTTTACGCGTTTGAATGCGCGACGGCAATTGTTGTGATTTATTACTTAGCTTTGCTTAAAACCATCGGAGAAGAAAAATTCGACGCAGCCTTTGACAGAATTATTTTGTATGACTGGCATTATGAGAAATTGCCGATATATACAGAAACGGGACATCACTTTTTTCTTGGAGACTGTTTGTATTTTAAAAATCCTGAATTTGATCCGCAGAAAGCGCAGTGGAGAGGCGAAAATGTGATTTTATTAGAAAAGGACAAATATTTCGCTCACGGCTTGGGGATTTTAAACGCTCAGCAAATTATTGATAAGCTGAATTCCTTCAGAAGAAAAGGAGCCGTACAGTCCGCTTATCTCCTTTCACAAGCGACCAGGCTTGATATTCCGTCTCTCTATCCCATCACCCGCTAAAAACCCCACCGTCTATTTTGGGGACGATGGGGTTTCAAATGCTTTTCGTTTTCGATAGAAAGGGACTGTGCCGAAATACTGGTTCGCAGCCCATTCCATTTTTTCAAGGTCAGTTCTCGTCACGATGGGATCTTGGCTGCTCCACTTGATACATCGGACAAAATAATACCCTTGGATGGGAGCCATTGTAACTTTTGAATGAGGCCAGTCTTCAAATACAAACTCAATTTTCCCTTTCTTTTTATAAGAATATTGAAGAATGTTCATCGTCTGTCACCTCTGTTGGTTACGTTACGATTGGCAAAGCTCAGCTATCAGCGTTCTCACGTCAGCGGATCTATTGAGCATTCCGACTGATTGCCCCGCCCACAGAGACATGTGACCGGAATCTTTGGCTGCGGCGGCATGTTTTCTCATTGGTTTTGTTAACGTGTTTTGCAATGGATAAGGAAGTGTATTTGCCTCTTCAGCTTGTTGCTCTTTCATCCATTGGTTGACTATACCCCTTGCAGGCTTTCCCGAAAACAATGCGGTAAGGCGTGTGTCTGTTCCATGTGCTTCTTTTAATTCCTGTCTGTACGTTTCAGAGGCTTCGCTTTCCTCACACATAAGAAATGGAGTCCCGACCTGTACACCTTGGGCTCCAAGACAGTGAGCTGCTTGGACGCCGCGGCGGTCTGCAATTCCGCCTGCCGCAATCACGGGTACTGAAACAGCGTCTGCAGCTTGGGGAACCAGTGACATTAAGCCAATAGAAGACTCTCCGCTGACCGGCAGAAAAGAACCGCGGTGGCCGCCTGCTTCACTGCCTTGCAGCACGATGATATCCATTCCGCGCTCTTCCAGCAGGACGGCTTCTTGCGGCGAAGTAGCCGTTCCGATAAGACAGCACCCATTTTCCTTTAATACATGAATGCTTTCATCAGGCGGGATGCCGAACGTAAATGAACAGGCTCTTACATTGTATGTAAGAATCAGATTTATTTTTTGATGAAAATCCTCCCACTCTGCCTCTTCTGAAGGAAAAGCAGCCGCCTGTTCGGCAAACGGAATGTTCTTTTTCCATGTGTGAACCGTTTTATCGTCCGGTGCCTTCCTTTTTTCCGGCACGAACACATTTACCTGAAAAGCGCTGCTGGTCAATTCCTGCATCTCGATGATTTGTTTTTCAAGCGTACCCGGACTGAGATATCCGGAAGCGAGACTTCCGAGTGCGCCTTCATTCGACACAGCGGCTGCCAGCCGGGGTGTGACCAGGCCGCCTGCCATCGGCGCCTGAATGACAGGCTTTGATAATGATAATGCTTGCATCCATTGAGTCATAGAAGCACCTCCTGTTAATCCATAATTTTGATATGGCATGTTCGGTGACGCGGGCCGTCAAATTCGCAGAAATAAATACCTTGCCACGTCCCGAGAATGAGACGCCCATTTTCAATTATGACATGCTGTGAGGCGCCTACCGTACTGGACTTCATATGTGCAGCTGTATTGCCTTCTATATGGCGGTCCAGCTCATGGTCCCATGGATAAATCTCATCAAATCTTCGGAGCATATCTCTTTTCACATCGGGATCGGCATTTTCATTAATTGTAATGCCTGCCGTCGTATGCGGACAGTAAATCAGCGCTGCCCCGTTTGCCACCCCTGTTTCTTGGAGAAACGCTTCCACCTCGTGAGTGATTTCAATCATTTCATCTCTTTTGTTTGTTTTGATTTGCAGTGTTTTCAGCATATCGTTTCTCCTTTCAATTCCCCTTCTCTTTGCATATTCGTTCTGTGTTCTTTTTTTCCTGTTACATCAGGCTCATAAACCTGAAGAAAACAAAAACTCCAGCTTTTTGCCGGAGTTTTATTGCCATAGGTATACTCTGGCTTCATAAGGTTTTAACAGCAGTGATGTCGTATGCTTGTGCGGTTCTGTTTCCATATTTGACAGGAGGAGTTTGTCAGTGGATAACGGCAATGCGGGATATCTGCAGAACGCCGGCGAACCCGTCAGATTTGCCACAATCAGTGCCGTTTGGCTCTCGTTTTTGCGAAGGTATGCAAAGATTTGCTGATCTTCCGGCAGAATCAGCTCGTATTGGCCATAAATAAATACATCATATGTTTGGCGGAGTTTGATCAAGCTTTTGTAAAAGTGATAGACAGATGTGTTATCGTTTAGTTGCGCCTCGGCGTTCAGCCATGTGTAATTGTCATTTACCCCAAGCCATGGCTTGGCATCAGAAAACCCAGCGTGAGAAGAAGCATTCCATTGCATGGGGGTTCGTGAATTGTCTCTTCCCTTTTTCCAGACAATCTTCATTACTTCCTCATGAGAAGCGCCTTTTGCGGTCTCAATGTCATACAGCCGCTTCATCGCGACATCATCATAATCCTCAATGGAAGGAAACGCCACATTGGTCATGCCGATTTCCTGTCCCTGATAAATAAACGGCGTACCTTTCATCAGAAAATAAACAGCGGCGAGCGCTTTTGCACTTTCCTTTAAGAAATTCCCGTCGTCTCCCCATACAGAAACAGAACGAGGCTGATCATGGTTTTCCATGAACAAAGCGTTCCAGCCGATTCCCTCCAAACTGTTCTGCCACTCTGTTAAAATTCGTTTGAAAGCAGCGATATCGATGGTTTCATTTATCTCTATATCCCACAGGCCGAGATGTTCAAATTGAAAAATCATGCTGAAAATGCCGGATTCCTCTCCCACCCACTCAGCCGCCTCCTTTGCCGCGACACCGTTTGCCTCTCCGACCGTCATGATCGGATAGCGGGAAAATGTGTTTTCCTTCAGTTCTGTTAAAAAATCTAAAATACCCTCAGCATTCATATGATAAGGAAAGGATGGAACATAGGACAGCCCTTTCGGATTCGGCAGATCAGGCAGCCCTTCTTTTTTCTTAATATGAGAAATGGCATCCACCCGAAATCCGTCTATGCCTTTATCAAGCCACCAATTGATCATGTCATAAACGGTGTTTCTTACCACTACATTTTCCCAGTTCAGATCGGGCTGCTTTTTATCAAAAAGATGGAGATAGTACTGGCTTGTCTGTTGATCATACTCCCAAGCCGATCCGCCGAAAATGCTTTCCCAATTGTTCGGCTCTTTTCCGCCTTTCCCGTCCTTCCAAATATACCAGTCGCGTTTTTGGGATTGTAAAGATGCACGTGATTCAATGAACCATGGATGTTCATCACTTGTATGATTCACGACAAGATCCATAATGAGCTTCATGCCAAGCTCATGAGTATCATGAAGCAGCTGATCAAAATCTGCCATTGTGCCGAAATCGCTCAATATGTTTTTGTAATCTCTAATATCATAGCCGTTATCCGCATTGGGTGAGTCGTACAAGGGGCAAATCCAAATCACATTGGCACCTAGTTCTTTTATGTACGGAAGCTTGGACCTGATTCCTTGAATATCCCCGATACCATCGCTGTTTGAATCTTTGAAGCTTCGGGGATAAATTTGGTAGACCACCGCTTCCTTCCACCAAGCCTTTTTCATACAGCCACTCCTTCCTGTGTGTTTTATATCTTATGTAGAAAAAGGCCATTGAAGCATTCATTTTTTCAGAAAAAAACCTCTTGCCAATGACAAAAGACTGATCAATGTTTCAGAAGCCTTTGGTCCGGTTTTTCTTTGAATGCTCAAAAAAACAGCCGCGTCTAGCCGGCTGTTTTTGATTAAAACTCTGTTTTTTTGATTTCGACAAATCGAATATGATGGTCTTCAGCATCGAGGATTTTAAACTCGCAGCCCTCGGCCTGTATCACATCTCCTGCTTTCAGCTCCATTTTTTGCGTCAGAAGCCAGCCTGCAATCGTATCAATTTCTTCATTCTCAATGGCAATGTCGAGCAGGTCATTCACTTCATCTATTAGCGCTTTTCCATCCATCACATAATGGTGCTCGCCCTTTTTCAAAATATGCGGCGTTTCATCCTGGTCATATTCATCACGGATTTCCCCGACAATTTCTTCGATAATATCCTCGACAGTGACAAGCCCCGCCGTACCCCCGTATTCATCTACGAGAATGGCCATATGAATCCGTTCCTTCTGCATGCGGATTAAAAGCTCCTGAACAGGAATGCTTTCAATGACCCTGATGACAGGTCTCATAATTTGCTTCAGTTTAATCGGCTGGCCTAGAAAATACGCTTTAAACATATCTTTGCTGTTGATAATCCCTAAAATATGATCCTTATCTTCTTTGATGACAGGATACCGTGTATACCGTTCGTTAATGATGAGATGAATCGCCTCTTCAAGCGACTGCTCCAGAGAAATGACAGCGATTTCTGTTCGCGGAATCATAATTTCTCTCGCCACGCGGTTGTCGAATTCAAAAATCTTATTCACATAGCGAAATTCGGACTGGTTGATTTCCCCTTTTTCATAGCTTTCTGACAGGATCAGCCTCAGTTCTTCCTCACTGATGACAACCTCATGCTCCTTTACTGAATGAAACCCAAACAGCTTCACAAGAAAACTCGCAGAGCCGTTCAAAGCTTTGATAAACGGATACATGATTTTATAAAACCAGATCAGCGGCTTTGCGATCCATAAACTGACGGCCTCCGCCTTTTGAATCGAAACCGTCTTCGGCGCAAGCTCTCCCATCACCACATGCAAAAAAGTGACGATAATAAATGCAACAATAAAGGTGACGATGTGATTGATGGGTTCCGGCATACCCGTCATTGTAAATAAGGGATGAAGAATGTGCTCCAATGTTGGTTCACCGAGCCACCCGAGGCCGAGCGCCGTGATCGTAATCCCGAGCTGGCAGGCTGATAAATACTCGTCTAGATTAGAAATGATTTTGTGTACGGCAAGCGCACGGCTGTCACCGCTTTCCATGAGCTGATTGATTTTCGAACCCCGAATCTTAACAATCGCAAATTCCGCTGCAACAAAAACAGCCGTAATGCCAATCAAAACAAAAATGGCTACCAATTGTAGAATAAGCAAAAAAAGCCCTTACCGTAAATGGTAAGGGGCCACCTCCTTAACGTTAATTCTCATTACGACCGTTTAAGAAGATCATCACAAACCGAAGAAGTTCAAACAGGGAAACCAGCGCGGCGGCCACATACGTCAATGCAGCGGCACTCAGCACTTTATTTACACCGTGTTCTTCGTTGTTTCGAATGAATCCTTCAGACACAATAATTTGCTTCGCGCGTGAACTTGCATTGAATTCAACAGGCAGTGTGATCAGCTGGAAAAAAACAGCGGCTGAAAACAGAATGATGCCGAGCCCGATGAGGTTCAGACTGCCAAGAAGCATGCCCCCCAAAAAAAGCAAAGGAGCCACTCCGGATGCAAAATTCACAACGGGGAACATTTTATGTCTCAGCACAAGCGCACCATATGATTCCTGATGCTGCAAGGCATGTCCGACTTCATGGGAAGCAACGGATATGGCGGAAATTGAGCGGCCGTAATAAACCGGCTCAGATAAACGCACCACCCGTCTTGTCGGGTCGTAATGGTCTGTTAAAGCGCCTCTTACCGGTTCAACCGGCACGTCGTAAAGACCGTTTATATCTAAAATCCGTCTTGCGGTTTCTGCCCCTGTTCGACCGCTTGAGGCTTCCACTTTTGAATATTTTTCAAAGTTGCTCTTTACTTTAAATTGTGCCCAAAACGACAATCCCAATGCGGCTATTGTTAAAAATATAAACAGCATGTTTCATCATCCTTTTTTAAAGATCGTATGTTTCTTTATTACGATTATTTTAATGAGTTTTCTTTCTCGTGTACAGAAATGCGCTTTTTCTTCCGTCTCGGTGCACACATTCCGATAAGCAAAAGGAACAAGCCGGCCGAAAACAAATAAAAAGAAAAGCCTCCAATCAGCTTATTCAAAAAATGATGCCATGAGAAGCTATCGGAAAAGTGATTATAAGAATTCAAGTCGAAAATAAACAAAATCACTGCGGATGCCGCAAGCTGCGTACCGATCAAAACCACAACGGTTCTCTGAATGATCGTCATCTGTTCCACCTTTTTTCGCTGATTTGTTTTAGTTTATGGAGAAAACCGGTTTTATATGTTTTAGTTCATTTTTTGAAAAACAACGCCGGAAGTAGGACATACTGTTATAAAAAGAGCACGGGTGTGATGAACATGAAAGTGACGAGTGAGGAAAAGGAACAGCTGAGTACAGCGATTGACCGAATGAATGAAGGACTGGACGTATTTATCCAGTTTTATAATGAATCTGAAATCGATGAACCCCTTATTCAGCTGGAAGACGATACAGCTGAACTCATGAAGCAGGCCCGCGACCTGTACGGCCAGGAAAAGCTAAATGAGAAGCTGAACACAATTATCAAACAGATTTTATCTATTTCATTATCTGAAGAAGGAGAAAAAGAATGAAGTCAAATCGGATCTTTATCTCATGGCTGAGGTGGCCGTTATTTATTCGAATCGGGCTGATCATTCTTTTTCTAGTTCTTTTGTTCGGGCAAATCATTTATTTACTTGAGCCCAAGCAGTTTACTTCTGTCTTCGAAGGTATTTGGTGGGCCGTGGTTACCGTCTCAACAGTAGGCTACGGGGATTATGTGCCGCACACGCCGCTTGGTCAAGTAGCCGGAATGCTGCTGATATTAATCGGGGCAAGCTTTGTCACTGCTTACTTTGCCACCTTATCCGCTGCCGCTTTCAGTAAACAGCACCGCTACATAGAGGGTAAGGTCGCTTACAAAGGACGGGGCCATGTCATTATTATCGGCTGGAATGAAAAATCAAATCGCCTTTTGAGAGAGCTTCAGCTGGCGGCGCCCTCCAAGACAGTCGTTCTGATTGATGAAACGTTAAAAGAAGGGCCGCTCATTGAAAATGTCCATTTCATACGCGGACATGCCGCAGATGATGAAACGCTGAAACGAGCCAATATTACTGAGGCGGACACAGTTATGGTCACCGCCGACCAATATAAAAGTGAAGCAGAGGCGGACATGCTGTCGGTGCTGATTCTTTTATCAGTCAAAGGATTGAATCCGCTGGCTTACTGTATTGTCGAAATTCTAACTGACCGCTTTGTCACCAATGCAGAACGGGCAGGCGCTAATAAAATTATCGGGACATCTCAGCTCTTAAGCCGCGTCATGCTGGAACATTACCGGGTCAAATTGCAGCTGTCTAAACCGCAAAGCTTAATCGAGCTGACACTCGATAAAAAAGTGCGGCTGATTTCGGTTCCTTCTGAGCTGCAGGGCGCCGCTTATAAAACATGCGTCCTCTATTTTCTAGATCACAACACCACCATTATCGGCATACAAAAAGAGGAAGGGCCTATGATTACCCCTCCTCTTTCATATAAAGTGCTTGAAACAGACCAGTTCCTTGCGCTTTAACCCAGCAGAACATCCTCCAGCTCTTTGACAAGGGAGGCGCCGATATCCAAATACGCCGGATCAATTTCCGCGTCCCGTCTTTCGGGTTCAGAAAATTGATTAAACAGCGATTGAAACGGCCCTCCTTCAGCATAATCATCAAGGCCTGCCTGGAACACCTGCCTCAGCATAAACGGAGTTCCGATACGGACAGCTGCCCCGCGTTCATCGAGACTGCCTTGTATGGCATTGACGGGAATTCTTAAAAACAAATATCCGTCTTTATCATCAATTTTATAATCAAAATAGCCGTGGTCGTACTCCCAGCCGCCGTTTATCACATAACCGAGCGGCTTCATGACTTGTTCCAGCTCCTGAAGCAAAAAAGGCTGCCCATCTATCGCGGAAGGTATTGTAATCATCAAACTGCCCCTTTTTTCATTTATCCTGTCCTGCCGAACAAGACTTCATTCAGAGGCTGATTACATGGAAATTGTTTTTTCCTTTGCCCGGCCAACCGAAAAGAAAGCGCATTCAATTAAGAAGTAAACAGTTATCGCTGCAGCAATCCCCGCCGCAGATTCCCATGAAACATATACAACAGCCGCATAGAGTCCTAACTTTGTTAAAAGGGTGTGAGAACGCTTCAATTGCAAAATCTGATGTACTGCATCAGTAAAAATGGCAAGCGGAAGCCCGATCAGAAGAAAGGTGTGGATAAAAAAGTGTGAGAGTGTGCCGCCAAGGTGGGAAGAAAACTCTGTATTCACGGCATCAAAGGATATGAGAATAACGAAAACTGCTGCCGATAAGCCCGCAATGATGAGATGTTTGACCATTTGTTTCATGAACATCAGCACCTTTCTGATTTGATAAAAAGCCGACCGGCTAATGCCAGTCAGCTTTCTTACATTAATCTTCGAGACGTTTTTCAAGCTCAGCTTTTTTCTCTTCAAAGCCAGGTTTGCCAAGCAATGCAAACATATTGACTTTATATGCTTCTACTCCAGGCTGGTCAAAAGGATTGACGCCGAGGAGATATCCGCTCATCGCACAGGCTTTTTCGAAGAAATAAACAAGATATCCAAAAGTATATGCATTCAACTCAGGAATGTTGACGATTAAGTTCGGAACATTTCCGTCTGTATGAGCCAGCATTGTACCTTGGAATGCTTTTTTGTTAACGAAATCTACCGTTTTTCCGGCTAAATAGTTTAAGCCGTCAAGATCGCTATCCGCTTCTTCGATTGTCAGCTCGTGTTTAGGTTTTTCGACATTCAGCACCGTTTCGAACAAGTCTCTGCGGCCTTCCTGTACGTACTGTCCTAATGAGTGAAGGTCTGTTGAATAGTTCGCAGAAGAAGGATAAATGCCCTTCTCGTCTTTGCCTTCACTTTCGCCGAACAGCTGCTTCCACCACTCCGCAAAATATTGAAGCGCCGGCTCATAGTTGATAAGCATTTCAATCGTTTTGCCTTTATTGTAAAGCACATTGCGAACGACCGCATACTGGTATGCAGGGTTTTCTTCCAATTCTGATGTGGCAAAATCCTTGCTCGCATCAAATGCGCCTTTCATCATGTCGTCAATGTTGACGCCGCTGACAGCAATCGGAAGGAGACCAACAGCTGTTAAGACAGAATATCGTCCGCCGACATCATCAGGAATGACAAATGATTCGAAGCCTTCTTCGTTAGAAAGTGTTTTTAACGCGCCGCGCTCTTTATCAGTTGTCGCGTAAATCCGCGCTTTCGCTTCTTCCTTGCCGTATTTTTCTTCCAGAAGCTTGCGGAAAATACGGAAAGCGATTGCAGGCTCAGTTGTTGTACCTGATTTAGAGATGACGTTAATGGAGAAGTCAACATCTTCGAGAAGATCCATGACATCTCTCATATATGATGAACTGATGTTGTTTCCGATGAAAATGACTTGCGGATTGCCTCGTTTTGCTTTTGGCAGTGTATTGTAAAACGCGTGATTAAGCGCTTCAATCGCTGCCCGCGCGCCGAGGTAAGAACCGCCGATACCGACAACAAGCAATACATCAGAGTCAGATTTGATTTTTTCCGCGCTTTTTTTAATACGCGCAAATTCTTCTTTATCATAATGTTCAGGGAGGTCCACCCAGCCTAGAAAATCGCTGCCCGCGCCTGTTTTTTCATGAATATTATGGTGTGCTGTTTTTACAAAGTCGCGCAAATATGTAAGTTCATGTTCGTTGAAGAAAGTCAACGCTTTTGAGTAGTCAAAGCGTACATGCGTCATTGCTTGTCCCTCCATAACGGTATAATGTTTTCATCTTTCACTTTATATGAACTTATCTGTGAAATCAAGTCAAGAAGAAAGGACGGAATGACTGCATTCCGTCCTTTGACATTAGAGTGACGCGCGAAGGATGGCAAGCACGTCATCTTTGTTCAGTTTTTGGAAGTTGCCGAAGCCGCCGTGCTCCATTTCTTTGGCTGCGATATCAGCAATCAGTTCCAGTTTTTCTTCTCCGATCTCATAGTCGGATAGACGGGAAGGCGCACCCAGACTTGTCCAGAACGCAGACAGCTTGTCGATACCTTCAAGCGCAATTTCTTTATCCGTTTTGCCCTCTGTATCAATGTCAAACATATTGAGCATGAGGTTTTTAAAGCGGCCGACATTCGTATCAAGCGTGTATCTCATCCAGTTCGGGAACAGGATCGCAAGTCCGCCGGCATGCGGAATATCATATACAGCTGATACGGCATGCTCCATTGTGTGAGAAGCCCAGTCGCCGAAGTAGCCCATTTGAAGCGTGCCATTCAGAGCGATAGTGCCTGCATATAGAATCGTCTCACGATGTTTATAATTTTCCAGATCCTCCAATAGTTTTGGAGCTGTTTCGATTACCGTCTGCAGAACGGCAAAGCACATTCTGTCTTGCAGCGGTGTGTTTTCGACATTATGGAAGTATTGTTCAAACACGTGGCTCATCATGTCAACCATGCCGTAAACCGTTTGATTTTCAGGCACTGTGAACGTATTTTCAGGGTCTAAAATCGAGAACCGCGGATGAGTTACATTGCTTCCCCATACAAATTTCTCATTTGTTTCCCAGTTTGTAATCACAGAGTCAGGGTTCATTTCAGAACCTGTGGCAGCAAGGGTTAGAACTGTACCAAACGGCAGTGCATCCTCGGCTGTTACTTTCTTGCTGAAAATGTCCCAAGCGTCTCCGTCGTATTTCACTCCTGCAGCGATCGCTTTTGTGCAGTCAATGACACTTCCGCCACCCACAGCAAGCAGAAAATCAATATCATGCTGTCTGCATAGGTCAATGCCTTTTTCCACAGTCGCAAGACGCGGGTTCGGCTCGACCCCTGACAGTTCATGGACAGCCGCGCCTTCTTCTTTTAATATGTCTGTTACCTGGTCATAAAGGCCATTACGTTTAATGCTTCCGCCTCCGTAGACAAGCAGAACATTTTTACCGTATTGCTTTAATTCTTTTCTTAATTGTTCAAGCTGACCTTTTCCGAAGATCAGTTTCGTCGGGTTATAATAAGTGAAATTTTCCATTGTAAAACCTCCATATATTGCTGTATCAAAAAACAGGTTAACAATTGTAACATAAGTTCAAAGAAAAAGGGAAGCAGCCTGATCGGCTGTTTCCCCTTTTGTTATAGAGATGCTTTTAAGATAGCAAGTACATCTTCTTTGTGTAGTGATTTAAACTGGCCGAACGTACCGTTGGCCATTGCCTTGTCGGCAATTGTGTCGAGCTGTTCGTCATTGATATCGTAATCAGCCAGTCGATTTGGAGCGCCTAGGCTTGTCCAGAAAGCAGACAGCTTGTCGATACCTTCAAGCGCGATTTCCTCATCTGATTTTCCAGCTTCCTCCACACCAAACACACGAACCGCCAGCTGCTTCATGCGAGCCGGGTTTTCTGACAATGTATGTCTCATCCAGTTCGGGAAGAGTATGGCGAGTCCGCCGGCATGCGGAATATCGTAAACGGCTGAAACCGCATGTTCTATATTATGAGTGGCCCAATCCCCTCTTGCACCCATTGACAGCATACCGTTTAAAGCGATTGTCCCTGTGTAAAGAATCGTTTCACGCAGTTCGTAATTTTCAAGATCATTGATCAGCTTAGGCGCTGTTTCGATGACTGTGCGTAAGAGCGATTCGCACATGCGATCCTGGTAAGGTGTGTTTGATACATGGTGGAAGTATTGCTCAAACACGTGGCTCATCATATCAACCATTCCGTAGATCGTGTGATTTTTAGGAACAGTAAACGTGTTCACTGGATCCAAAATGGAGAACTTAGGGAACACGAGCGGGCTTCCCCAGCCATATTTCTCTTTTGTTTCCCAGTTTGTAATAACTGAACCTGAGTTCATTTCAGAGCCAGTTGCGGCGAGAGTCAAAACAGTTCCAAACGGTAAAGCTTCCTTCGGCTGGTGTTTTTTCGTTACGATATCCCACGCGTCACCATCATACTTTGCCCCCGCAGCAATCGCCTTTGCACAGTCGATGACACTGCCGCCGCCGACAGCCAATAAGAAATCAATGTTGTTTTCTTTGCAGATCGCAACACCTTTATTAACAGTCGACACACGCGGGTTCGGCTCTACGCCTGCTAATTCATGTACCGTGACACCGGCTTTATTCAGCTGTTCCATCACTTGGTCATAAAGGCCGCTGCGTTTAATGCTTCCGCCTCCGTAGACTAACAATACATTTTTTCCGTAAGGTTTCAGTTCCTCCGGGAGTTTTTCAACTTCGCCGCGGCCGAAAATTAATTTCGTCGGGTTCCAATATGTAAAGTTTTGCATGACATCTCCTCCTTAGATTTTTATTATGCAGAATGCCTGCGCTCCATGTAAAGCAATCAGCTCGTTCTGTTTTCAGCGTATCAGACAGTTTTCATTTTCAAGATGCTGGGAATGGAACAATACAAGCTGAGTTTGAGCCGTTTCGTCCGGCTTCTCACAATATGGAGAATGCATGTATAGATTCTCCAATATGTCACAATCTATAACTGTTTTAATAATTCATGGAGGAGGTTGTAAACATGAGTACTATTCAGAGAATTTGTCTTGTATTAACGATCATTGGCGCTATTAACTGGGGACTGATCGGATTTTTCCAATTTGATTTAGTAGCAGCCATCTTTGGCGGCCAAGGGTCAGCCCTTTCCCGTATCATTTACGGACTCGTCGGAATCGCCGGCTTAATCAACCTCGGTCTGCTGTTTAAGCCAAACGAAGAAGCTTCACGAGAAGAAGCAGCGAAGCCTGAAATGCGATAGGATAAAAAAAAGCACCGAACATTCCTGTCCGGTGCTTTTTCATGCTTACTTTTTGATAAGATCTTTGCGGTTGGACATTTCGATCCACTCTTCAAGCTTATCTTTTAATGTGTTGAAACCTTGTGGTGCAGAAGCTTCTTCGCTCACTTGTGCTGATTTAGGTTTTCTTGGTTTGCTTTCTTTTTTCTCAGGCGCAGCTTGTGTCGCACGAATAGAAAGGCTGATTTTTCCTTTTTCTTCGTCAACAGCTAGTACTTTTACTTGTACTTCGTCACCAACGGAAAGGTGCTCGTTGATGTCTTTTACGAAACCATGAGTTACTTCAGAAATGTGTACCAGACCTTGAGTCTCTTCATCTAATGCAACAAACGCACCATACGCTTGTAATCCTGTAACTTTACCAGTGTAAACACTGCCCACTTCAAATTTTGCTGCCATTCATAACAACTCCTAAGTTAAATTAAATATCAGTTTATACGCAATTTAAAATTATATCATACATGTCTCATTTCCGCAAAGAAAACTTTTTTTATATGATATCAGGTTTAAGCATATCAAAAAGAGGGTATACTGCAAATACCAAAGGCTTTCTAGTATTCCCCCTTTTATTGGATGCGAACAAAAAGTTCGTATCTTTTTTTATGTTGTTTTGTGTAAGAAGCGTTTCATTCTGACCAATGCTTCTTGCAGCTGTTCAATTGATGTCGCATATGAACAGCGGATATATCCTTCTCCGCTCGGCCCAAACACATTACCCGGAACAACGGCTACTTTTTCCTGCAGCAAGAGCTCCTCGGCAAACTGTTCTGAGCTCATCCCAGTGCTTTTGATGGATGGGAAAGCATAAAAAGCACCGCTCGGATGGTGGCAGCTGAGACCGATTTCATTAAGCGTTTCGACAAACAAATTACGTCTCCTGCGGTAGCTCTTTTTCATCTTTTCTACATCTTCTATTCCGTTTTTTAACCCTTCAAGCGCTGCGTATTGCGCCATTGCAGGCGCGCACATCATCGCATACTGATGGATTTTAAGCATCGCGTTGCGAATTTCTGAAGGCGCCGCGGCAAAACCGAGTCTCCAGCCTGTCATGGCAAACGCCTTTGAAAATCCTGAAATAACAACCGTCCGCTCTTTCATCCCCGGTAATGCTGCTATGCTCGTGAATTCCTCATCGTATGTCAGTTCCGCATAAATCTCGTCGGCCAGTACGATTAAATCATGTTTTTTGGCAAACTCAGCAATTTCATGCAACTCTTTCTTTGAGTAAACCGAGCCGGTCGGATTCGAAGGCGAACAAATGAGAATAGCCTTTGTCTTTTCGGTCACTGCCGCTTCAAAATCCTCAGCTGTCGCTTTAAATCCTTTATCAGCCGTCGTATGGACATGAACCGGAACGCCGCCTGTCAAAGAGACAAGCGATTCATACGCCACAAAACACGGTTCTGGAATAATCACTTCCTCACTCGGATTTACAATGGCGCGGATTGCAATATCCAAAGCCTGGCTCGCCCCTACCGTCACAATCAATTCATCGTCAGGTGAGTATGTAAGATTAAACCGGCTGCTTACATAACGGCTGATTTCCTCTCGCAATGAGTATAAACCTGCATTAGCGGTATATGACGTATACCCTTGTTCAAGGGAAAGAATGCTTGCTTCCCGGACATTCCAAGCCGTTACAAAGTCAGGTTCTCCGACTCCTAAAGAAATAACCCCTTCCATCGTTGCCGCCAAATCAAAGAATCTGCGGATGCCGGATGGTTTTATTTGTTGTACATAATCGGATAAATAAGAAGTCATTTACGGTGACACCACGATTCTTTTGTCGTCGTCTCCCGTTTCAAATACTTTGCCGTCGTGCTTGTATTTTTTCAGGATAAAATGTGTTGTCGTAGACACAACTGAATCAAGAGTTGACAGTTTATCAGATACAAAACGCGCAACGTCAGACATTGAATTGCCGCGGATCACGACAGACAGGTCGTATACGCCTGACATCAGGTAGACTGATTCTACCTCTTGGAATCGGTAAATCCGCTCCGCCACTTCGTCAAAACCGACTCCGCGCTTTGGAGTGACTTTAACATCAATCATGGCAGTCACGCCTTCATGGCCGTCCACTTTCCGCCAGTCGATCATAGCGGAATAATCAATAATAACCTTTTCTTTTTCCAATTTGTCAATGATCGCTTTTACTTCATTTACAGGGATACCGGCCATTTTTGCGATTGTTTCCAGGTCGGCGCGGCTGTTTTCGTCTAAAATTTCTAATATTTCTGTTTCTTTATCGGTCAATTTCATTCATTTCACACCTTTGCAATGTCAAGAAATCTTCATGACATTATATCACGTTTTTTGACGAATGCTAAGAAAAAACGAGGAGAAACTTCCGCTAGAACTGACAATTTCAGGGCATAATACAGTACATCCTATGAAGGGAGTGACGGCAAAATGGAGGCGGTTACACCAATAAGACGTATTAAAGTCGGAGGCGTAAATGTATATTATGAGCACTATCAAAACCCGGGCAAACAAACAATTGTCTGCGTACACGGTTTTTTATCTTCTGCTTTCAGCTTCAGAAAATTAATCCCCTTGCTTCGGGACCAGTATGACATCATCGCGCTCGATTTGCCTCCTTTCGGCCAATCAGAAAAATCAAGGACGTTTAGATATACCTATCAAAACCTCGCTATGCTTATCATCGGACTCCTGGAGCACTTGCAAGTCAAACAGGCGGCGCTTGTCGGGCATTCGATGGGAGGGCAGATATCGCTGTCGGCTGCTCTATTAAAGCCTGAGCTCTTCTCGAAGATTGTGCTTCTTTGCAGTTCAGGTTATTTAAAACGCTCACACCCGACGATTATCTTCGGGACTCACCTCCCATATTTTCATCTTTATATCAAACGCTGGCTTTCCAAAGAAGGCGTGATGAAAAACTTATTAAATGTCGTCCACAACAAATCGCTGATTGACGAGGAGATGATTGACGGCTACGGCAAACCTTTTCAAGATGAACAGATTTTCAAAGCTATGACAAAGTTCATCCGGCACAGGGAAGGAGATTTACAGTCTGAGGAATTGAAAAAAATGAACAAACCCGCCTTATTGATTTGGGGCGAAGAAGACAAGGTGGTTCCGGTGAAAATCGGCGAACGTCTGCACCATGACCTGCCGGATTCCAAACTGTATTCATTGCGGGAAACAGGCCATTTGGTGCCGGAGGAACGCCCAGAATTCGTTTCCGAACGAATTGCAGAGTTTATCACAGAATAAAAAAACCGGTTTGTATACCGGTTTTTCAAGGCGTGCAAGAGCTGCTGTCTTTAATGAACAGCAGCTGTCCAGCCACATTCAGGCAGCTGTCGATCGGAAGTGTTTGTTCAAAAGAAGCTTCGAAAATATGCTGTATGCTTTTCGCTAACACTTTAGGATCGTCTTCATCATAGACGGCCTGAACGACATCAACAGCCTCCGTTTCATAAAAATCTTCACCATATTTAAACGGGTCCCATTTGGCAATGACATTGATCATTTCCCTGACCGCTTGACTTTCTTCCATTTTCATCACCGCTTATAATAAAATTTGCAGATCTATTTTATCATAGTTACGCTAAGAAAAATAAACATACCATAAGAGGTGGAAACAGAATGAACTTTGATAAACAAGTACAGCGCCTCGGCACCCAATCCCTCAAATGGGACAAGACAGGCGAATTATTCGGCGTGACAGACGCCCTCCCGATGTGGGTGGCGGATATGGATTTTCGTGCGCCGGAAGCCATAACAGAAGCATTAAAACAGCGCCTAGAACAAGGGATTTTCGGATATACAGCGCCAGATCAGAGAACAAAAGATGCAGTGTGTGCATGGATGCATAACCGGCACAGCTGGAAGGTGAACCCGGAAAGCATTACATTCAGTCCCGGGGTTGTCACAGCTTTAAGCATGGCGGTTCAGGCTTTTACAGAACCAAAGGATCAAGTGATTGTCCAATCTCCTGTTTACACGCCTTTTTACCATATGATTGAGAAAAACGGCCGGCGTATTTTACATAATCCGCTTAAAGAAAAAGACGGAACTTATGTAATGGATTTTGAAGATTTGAAAACAAAAATCAGTGATCCGAGCGTAAAATTGTTTATTTTATGCAATCCGCATAATCCTTCAGGGCGGGCATGGGGCCGGGAAGATTTATTGAAGCTCGGCGAATTATGCCTTGAACACGGCGTTACAGTCGTGTCAGATGAAATTCATTCCGATTTGATGCTGTACGGAAATGACCATACGCCGTTTGCCTCTCTTTCTGATGAATTCGCTGAGATTTCTGTGACTTGCGCGGCACCTAGCAAAACGTTTAATATCGCGGGTTTGCAGGCGTCTGCAATCATTATTCCAGACCGGCTGAAGCGCGCCAAATTTTCAGCCAGCCTGCAGCGGAACGGTTTAGGCGGATTAAACGCGTTTGCCGTGAGCGCAATCGAAGCCGCTTACTCAAAAGGCGGGCCGTGGCTCGATGAACTGATTTCTTATCTTGAGAAAAACATGGACGAGGCTGCTGCCTTTTTGACCAGCGAGCTCCCAAATGTCAAGATGATGAAGCCTGATGCGTCTTACCTGATCTGGCTGGATTTCCGCGCATATGGCTTGTCTGATGCAGAGCTGCAGCAAAAGATGCTGCACAAAGGGAAAATTATTTTGGAGCCCGGCACGAAATACGGCCCTGGCGGAGAAGGATTTATGCGTTTGAATGCAGGATGCCCTCTGGCAACCTTGCAGGACGGACTGCGCCGAATAAAAACAGCGTTAGAGTAAATATTCGTCACAAACGCCTTTACGTATCAATCGTAAGGGCGTTCTTTATTAAGAAATTTTGTATTTTACTTCTAATGATAAGTGTTATAATAGATTCATATTTTATACGAAAGGATTTCACTCGAATGGAAATTCTAAAAGACTATCTCCTACATATCTGCTTTATTTTGTTTCCTATTCTTCTTTACCAAGTGTTTTGGCTTGGAAAACCGTCGATCATTGTACCAAAAATCAACAACGTATTGGTCACGATATTTGCATGCGGCGCCTCAGTTTTATGCATTATATTCCCTATACAGGAAATGGACTACATCCAATATGGCCTTCAAATCATTCCTGTCATCATTTGTTTATTGTATATAAACACTGCTTCCGGGCTAACAGTCGCCGCATCCGTCTTATGTTTTGAACTGCTGTTTTTTGAGCCTTCCGCCATTTTTGTATACGCTTTGCTGCCTTTTCATATCATCATTCCAACTCTACTTCAAAAAAAGTGGCCATTCATGTCCAAAGCGAGAAAACTGCTGCTGTCTTTATTCATCGGTTGCTTGGAGATCTTCTTATTTTTCGCCTCCATCTTGGTTTTTTCTGCCGTGAATATTTTAAATTTTCAAAATTCAGAAATGATATATTATGAGGCAGCTGTCTCAGGTCTGTTCCGCTGCACCGTTCTTCTTTTAAGCATTTATCTGATAGAAAGCATCGCAGAAAATATCGCCCTGCGTTCCCAGCTTATCCATTCGGAAAAAATGGAAATTGTGAGTGAACTTGCGGCAAGTGTGGCTCATGAAGTAAGAAATCCGCTGACAGTTGTCCGGGGATTTGTCCAGCTGCTTTTTAATGATGAATCCCTTCAAAACAAATCCAGTGCGGATTATCAAAAGCTTGTGCTGTCAGAGCTTGACCGGGCTCAGGGCATTATTACAAATTATCTTGATATCGCCAAACAGCAATTGTACGAAAAAGAGATTTTTGATCTATCTTCTCTTATCAAAGAGACGAGCTCCCTTATGATTTCGTATGCCAATTATAAATCTGTGACAGTAGAGGCGGACGCCGAGCCGGACCTTTTGGTATACGGGGATGCAACAAAGCTGAAGCAGGCTGTGATCAACCTCATGAAAAACAGCATTGAAGCCGTTCCTACGGGTAAAGGGGTCATCCAAGTTTCAGCGAAAAAAATCGGCCATATAATCGTAATCAAAATCTCAGATAACGGTGTCGGCATGACGGATCACCAAATGCAGAAGCTGGGTGAACCTTACTATTCTTTAAAAACGAATGGAACGGGACTTGGGCTGACTGTGACGTTTTCCATCATTGAACATCACCACGGAACCATTTCGTTCAGCAGCAGCTTTCAAAGAGGAACCATTGTGACGATCAAGCTCCCCGCCGACCTTCCTCACTAGCAAATCAATTGGAACTTTTATAGAATGAATGCGAGGTGATAACAGATGAGTACATTTGAGAAAGGCTCTATCGTAAAAGGATTTTACAAAACAGGTGCATACATAGGAGAAATTACAGATTGCAGACCGCAGCATTATTTAGTCAAAATTAAGGCGGTTCTCACACATCCCGCTCAAGGAGACCTTCACCATCCAAAACAGGCAGATGTGCCGTTTTTCCATGAAAGAAGAGCGCTTGCTTTCGGCGAACAGACTAATATCCCCCATCACATGGTGAAGCCCTATGACAGTGAAGTGCCGGATTATAACGAGTCTTTGCGGGAAGCGGTTGCACAGCTGAGAGCCAAACTGGCCGGAGATGATTCACAATGGGCAAAGCGATCCCTGAACAATCTGGACGTTTTAGAAAAAGAATACTTTACCCGGCCATAACCCAGTCTGACGAAAGATTGGGTTTTTTATGTTGCGCGCCGGAATAGTTCAGATAAATCAATCCTCTCGCCGATTGTCGGCGGTTTTGGTTTTTCTAGGTACTGCTTATCCTGCTCGACAAGCTTAAAAAGCTTATAGGCTGTAAGAGCATCGTCAAGCGCCTTATGATGGGTGCCGGTTCCCTTATCTCCGTACTCTTCCGCAGCCTTCCACAAGCCGGTCAGTGTCCGGTCTCCAAAAAAGTTTTTATATTCAAGCGATAAATCTCTCATCTCCCCTTTAAAAGGGAAAGGAATATGGTTAAACATACAATTTTGCTTCAGCACTTTCATATCCATGTTTCCCCACGTGATGATCGTGCAATTTTTTTCAGGGTCAAGCTCATTTAGTTTACGGATAAAGTCCTCGAACCTCATCCCCTCATCTACTTGGTTTTGCGTAATGTTTAAAAATGATTTGCAGCGCTTCGTCAGCTTGGGGAATTTTTTCGGCCTAATATAACTCGAAAACGTCTCAACTACTTCACCATTAACCGACTTTACAATTCCTGCTTCTATGATTTCCGGAAAAAAATTTTGCGGACTGTATTTTCCTTCGGGCATCGTAAATTCGAAATCAATAATGAGTAAGTTGCCTGCCTCCACTATTTTTACACCTACCTTTCCTCCGATCAGAAGAATGCTATCTTTATAGTATATCGATTCTCCTTCTCTTCATTTCTTCATTTTCTAAAAATAATGAAATTTCCCAGCCGCATTGTTTCTTTTAAATGGTGCACTGTTTCTTTATAATTAGTAAGGAACCCGAAATAATAAGAAGGTGATGTTATTTCTATCCGCAAGAAAAACTTTGTCATTGTGTGGCTGGCGAATTTCTTTGTATCAGCCAGCACAACAATGATCATTCCTTTTCTCTCCTTGTATATTGAGACGCTCAGCACCTTTTCCAACGGCTTTGTGCAAAGGTGGAGCGGTTATGTGTTCGGCATTACATTTTTAATGGCTTTTTTGGTATCCCCGTTCTGGGGGCGGTTCGGAGACAAACGCGGTTACAAGAAAATCCTTTTGACAACCGGAATCGGCATAGCCGTCAGCATTTTATTAATGGGCTTTGTCACATCGGTTTATCAATTGTTTTTTCTGCGTATGGCTATGGGGCTTGTAACCGGATTTATTCCGACATCCCTTGCAATGATTTCCGCGCAGACGCCTAAAAGCTCAGCCGGCAAAACGCTTGGCACGCTCCAAATGGGGCAAGTATCCGGAAGCTTGTTCGGCCCGCTTTTGGGAGGCGTGCTTGCTGACCACTTCGGCTTTACGTATACCTTTTTTATCACATCCTTTGTAATTTTCTTGGCCGTTCTTCTCGTGTTATTCGGGGTCAAAGAACAGCCGCTCACAGAGAAGATGAATAAACGTCAGTCTTATACGAGAAAAGAAGTGCTCTCCTATATTTTTCAACAGCCCGCGCTTTGGGTCATGATGCTGTTAACCATGCTGATTCAAACAGGAAATTTCAGTATCCAGCCGTTGCTCGCTTTATATGTAAACGAGCTGCACGGACCTGCCAATCTGGCCTTTTTCTCCGGCATGGCATTTTCGGCAACCGGACTCGGCAGTTTGCTGCTGGCAAGAAAATGGGGAGATTTAGGAGACCGCTACGGCCACCGTCGCATCTTAATCGGGCTTTTAATCGCCGCCTCTTTATTTTTTATTCCGCAGGCACTCGCGTCTTCATTCAGTGTGCTTCTTGTTTTCAGGTTTTTATTCGGGATGGCGATGGGCGGCCTTCTGCCATGCATCACAGCGGCAATCCGCGTTCAGGCTCCCGGCTCCATCCAAGGAGAAGTCCTCGGCTACAATGTCAGCTTTCGCTTTTTAGGAAACGTTCTCGGACCTCTTCTCGGCGGTATTATATCGAGTCACTTCAATATCTCTGCAGCCTTTTATGTCACAGCATTTCTCTTTTTCGCAGGTGCCTGCCTGCTTTGGATCATGAAGAAATTCCAAAAAGAATCGTATGCCAAAGCAAGCTGATTTTCAGCAAAAATTGAGGAGTCTTCTAAATTTAACCTTCTCGTAAACTCAAAAGAATGGTACGATATGGCTAGAATTTAGGAGAAAAGAGAGTGACCATGTTACGAAAAATTATCGGATGGATTTTGCTCCTTTGCATAATCCCATTGTTTGCATTTACAGTTATCGCTTCCGGAAAAGAAGTAAAACAAATGAAGTCCCTGGATCAGGTGCTTGATAAGAATATTGATTTGAAAGAGATCAGCCTTGTTCAAAACAGCTACATGTACGACAGGGACGGGTCTCTGGTCTCGGAAATCGTCAGCGATGATGAGAACCGAGTGCTGGTTCCCTTCAACAAGATTCCCGAAGAAGTCAAACAGATATTTTTAACTTCCGAGGACCGCCATTTTTACGAACATAAAGGGTTTGACTTTATGGGGATGGTGCGGGCGGCCGCTTCCAACGTGAAGGACAAAAAGATTGACCAAGGGGCCAGCACCATCACACAGCAGCTTACAAGAAACTTGTATTTGAGCCACGAGCGCTCTTTCAGCCGCAAACTGACTGAGCTCGCGTACTCCTATCAGCTTGAGAAAAAGTATACAAAAAATGAGATTCTTGAAGCCTACTTAAATACGATTTATTTTAATAACGGCGTTTATGGCGTCGGATCAGCTGCTGAATTTTATTTCAGCAAACCGCTGAAATCTCTCACACTGGGAGAAATGGCTTTTATTTGCGCTATACCTAATAACCCTACATTATATGATCCTCTCAAGCATTTTGACTACACGAAAAGCCGTCAAGAACGCTTGCTTAAAGGGTTAAAAAATGCCGGGGTTATAACGGACAAAGAGCTGAAGAAAGCCGTAAAACAAAAAATCAAACTGGATGTCGAGGAGAAAGAAGACAAATTTCCAGACTACGTTTCCTACGTAAATGATGAATTCACTCAACTCGTGTCTGAATCTGAAGGTTATGATAAGCGTCTTCAAAAAGCGTCAGGAAAACAAAAAGACAAAATAGAAAACGAGCTGTCCGCTAGAGTCAGCACACTTCTGAAAGACGGTGTAAAAATTTATACCGCACTTGATCCGTACATGCAAAATCAAGTCGTAGCACAGATGAATTCGAAGCTGCCGTATGCGGGCGTACAGGGCGGAGCGGCTGTTATTAATCACCAGACGCATCAAGTTGTCGCTCTATCCGGCGGAAAAAACTATCATAAGTATGATTTTAACCGTGCCTACCAAGCATACAGACAGCCGGGGTCATCCATTAAGCCGCTTCTCGATTACGGACCTTATATTGAACAGACAGGTGCGACAGCAAGCAGCACAATTGATGCCGGCAAATTTTGCAGCAGGGATTACTGTCCGCAAAACTACAATAACCGCACATACGGCACAGTGACGCTTGATACAGCGTTTAAAAACTCGTATAATACACCGGCCATCAGAATGCTGGACCGTGTAGGCATCCAAAAAGCTTTCAGCTATATTGAACCGTATCATTTTTCAAAGCTTGTCAACAGCGACTATCTGCTGCCGGCGGCGCTTGGCGGATTTACACACGGCATGACGCCTCTCGAGATGACAAAGGCGTATACAACATTCGGCAACAGCGGCAGCTACACGCCGAGCCACGCGATTACAAAAGTGACGGATTTAAAAGGAAAAACGATTTATAAATGGAATGACAAAGCGACACAAATATTTAGCGTCCGCACAAACATGCAGCTGAAAAAACTGATGTCTTCCGTTGTCAAAAGCGGGACAGGGAAAAAAGCATATTTTAATGCGCCTTATATCGGCGGAAAAACGGGAACCTCAAATGATTATCATGATATGTGGTTCGTCGGCCTGACAGATACGTACACAATGGGTGTCTGGGTTGGAAAAGATACACCGAGCAGCGTTGAATACCTTCACAGTATCAGCCCTCAGCTTTCCATCTGGAAAGGAACGCTGCAAGCAGCTTATTAAAATCGGAGGGGATCTGCAGTGACATCAGAACAAATTCCAAATCGCGTATTACTGTTTGACGGTGTGTGCAATTTATGCAACGGGGCCGTTCAATTTATCATAAAACGTGATCCAAACGGTTTAATTTCATTTGCATCGCTTCAATCGGAAACAGGACAGAGCCTGCTGAAAAAAAGCGGGCTTCCGACTGAGCATTTTGACAGCTTTGTCTTTATTGAAGACGGCCAGGTTTACACTAAGTCAACTGCAGCCATAAAGGTTTTCAGGCATCTGCGGGGCCCATGGCGGCTCTTTGTCCTGTTTCTTGCAGTGCCGAAACCTGTCAGAGATATGCTCTATTCCGTTATCGCCAAAAACCGCTATAAGTGGTTCGGCAAAAAAAATGAATGTATGCTCCCCTCCCCTTCTATAAAAAATAGATTTTTACCATAAACGAAAAAATGGCTAGCTTACACAGGTAAGCTAGCCATTATGCTATTATAAAGCTTGATAAATATGAACAGAATACCGATAACAAAGGTAAACCAAAACAGCAGTTCCATTAGAATGAATCCGACCAATGACATGATAGAAAGTGTTGAATAAATCCTGTAAACAACGAACACAAAGTAAGCAAGTGTAACAACTGCAAACCAGATCACAATCCAGATGACATTTTGCAATAGCACAAAGGATACGATCCCGCCGCCTAAATAAATGATAGAGCCCATTCTGATTGTTTTCAGGTTGTTTCCTTCAGGATCATTTGCGAAAAACAGCAGTGACAGCTCAGTCACGGTATTCGCAATTAATTTCAGAGCGGACAGAACCATAAAATATAAAAGCGCAAAAGCCGCAAATAACGCTAGTCTGATTCCTTTCTCTGAGAAGTAATCGAGCATTCCATCGTACATTCCAAATGAAGAAAGCATCTTCAATGCATAGAGTGAGGTTGAAATGGATAAAGACGAACTAAAAAGCAGGATCGCAATCAGCGGAAAGTATCCTGTCAAATAAGTATTTTTCATATAAAAAAGTCCCTTTCTATAATCTACCTCATTTATTATGGAGGACTTAAAACACATTGACAAGATAAATTATTCCATTTTTTCTCCTTTTTACGAATTACGGTCCCAAATCTTCACAAAGCGCCATTTTGAGAGTAAAGTAGTACGCAGGAATCATAAAACGTAAGGAAGTTTTATATGAAAAAAACATTAAAACTGCAAACCAGACTCACCATATTTGTCTGCATCGTTGTGTTAATCGCACTGCTCATCACCTTTTTTACTGTTGGTGCCCAAACCTCTAAAAGGATACGTGATCAGGAAAGAGACACAGCCCTGCAAACTGCTGAAATGGTTGCCGACGCACCGATCACTGCCTCCGCTTTGGAGAGCGGAAAAAAACAGAAGGAACTGCTCAGCTATACGCTGGACGTCCAGAAAATTACCGGCACAGAATTTGTCGTCGTTATGGATATGAACGGCATTCGCAGAACCCATCCGGATCGCAGCAAAATCGGAAAAAAATTCAGCGGCGGGGATGAAGCCGAAGTATTAAAAGGACATGTCCATATCAGCACCGCCTCAGGCACGCTTGGGAAATCGCAGAGAGCGTTTGTGCCTGTCTATGCCAAGAATGGAAAACAAGTCGGAGCCGTTGCGGTTGGCATCACAGTGAATGAAATTGACGAAGTCATCAGCCACAGCTTACGGCCGCTCTATTTTATTATTTGTGTCAGTATATTCGTCGGCGTCATCGGGGCTGTTATCGTCGCACGTACGGTGAAAAATATCATGTACGGACTTGAACCATATGAAATCGCGACACTTCTTCAAGAACGGAGCGCCATGCTTGAATCAACGAAAGAAGGCATACTCGCTGTCGATGAGCACGGCAAAATCAAGCTTGCCAATGCGGAAGCGAAGCGTCTTTTCATTAAAATGGGCATAGAAACAAATCCCGTCGATCAGGATGTCAATGACATCCTGCCAAAAAGCCGCCTGAAAAATGTCATTGAGACCAGAAAACCTCTTCAAGACAGAGATGTGCGCATTAACGGATTAGAGCTTGTATTTAATGAAGTGCCCATCCAGCTGAAAGGACAAACCGTCGGAGCGATTGCGACATTCCGGGACAAAACCGAGGTAAAACATTTAGCTGAACAGCTTTCCGGTGTTAAAATGTATGCAAACGCACTGAGAGCGCAGTCTCATGAATTTATGAACAAACTGCATGTGATATTAGGTCTCGTCCAGCTGAAAGAGTATGACGATCTTGGAGATTATATTAAAGATATTGCCATTCAGCAAAAATCAGAAACAAGTGAAATCATAAATGATGTCAAAAGCTCCGTACTGGCCGGTTTTCTGTTGGGAAAGCAGAGTTACATACGAGAGCAGGGCGCAAATCTCGATATTGAATGCAGCGGGGTTATTCCAAATGCAGCAGATCCTTCAGTCATTCATGAATTGATTACGATTATCGGAAATCTGATCAACAATGCCTTAGATGCTGTTGCCAATATGCCGAAAAAACAAATCACGATGTCCATGCGATTTCATGACAAAATATTGGACATCGAAATTACCGATACAGGAGCCGGCATGTCTGAAGAAGACCAAGTCAAGGTATTCGAACAAGGCTATTCAACAAAGGGCAAAAACCGGGGATTCGGCCTTTATTTCACCCAGCAAAGCATGGAGAATTTGAAGGGTCAAATGATTATCACCAGCGAAAAAAATGAAGGAACCACATTCAGTCTTCGAATCCCGTACGAACCGAAGGAGGAAAACCATGATTAATGTACTAATAGTTGAAGATGACCCCATGGTGGGTGAATTAAATAAACGATATTTAAGCCAAATAGAAGGCTTTCAGCTGAAAGGAATCGCCTCTTCCTTTCAAAGCGCTCTGCATATTTTAGGCGAGCATCACATCGACCTCATTTTGCTTGATATTTACATGCCGGGTAAAAACGGGCTTGAGCTGCTGACGGAATTAAGAGCGCAAAATGAAGCGGTTGACGTGATTGTCATCTCTGCGGCAAGCGAGCTGGACGTCATCAAAAAAACACTTCGTTACGGAGCTGTGGATTACTTAATCAAACCGTTTGAATTTGAACGTTTTCAGACTGCCCTTTCTGATTACAGACGAAAACAAAAAGTCTATTCCACCCACCGAAACATGAGCCAAAAAGAATTGGACGCGGAACTGTTTCATAAGAAGGAAGCGACAGAAAAAGTGCATCTGCCAAAAGGGCTGACAAAAAGCACGCTGAAGCTGATTTGGTCCAGCATACAATCCTTTGAAAACGAATCCTTTACGACAGAAGACCTGGCGAATCATACTGAAATATCTCAAGTATCCATCCGAAAATACTTAAAATTTCTTGAGGATATACAGGTTCTGAATGTCGAAATGGCGTACGGAACGATCGGGAGACCGGTGTTTCAGTACAATGTCAATACAGCCAACCTTAACGGAATTAAGCAATATTTATAAAAAAACGCACTGTTCATATCGAGCAGTGCGTTTTTCTCTGTCACATCTTTTGCCAAGCTGCTTGAACCTTTCGCCAATAAGCTATACAAAAATAATAAAGGACTTTTCGGCATATTTGAAATACAATTCTAAAAATACATATTTTTTAAAAAATTATGCGTAATTCTATTTATTTCTTGTATGTAAAATGATAAATTATGATTGGTTAGTTGATCCCTAGACTAAGTCATAAGTCACACTTCAGAAAGAGATGTCACGGTTTTCCGCCCGGAACACCTTCCGCATCCTTCTCTTCCCCGCCTTTCGAAGGAAACACCCACATCACACTTACTAAGGGAAGATCAGAACTGTCTCAGCTCATTCTAATTGTTATTATCTGAAAATTTTATCGATTCTAAGAATTGAGTGAGGCATCCATCCCATGACTGACCGGATCAGCTCAGGCCAAATTTTTCTGGGGGGTTATATCTTGAAGAAACGCAAAATCGGATTGGCGATGTCACTTGTCATCGCAGCGGGCACCATTTTAGGAGCGTGCGGAAACAGCGAAAAAAGCAGCGGTAACAGTGAAGGCAAAAACAGATTCAGTGTGGCGATGGTTACCGACATTGGCGGGGTGGATGACAAATCTTTTAACCAATCAGCATGGGAAGGCATCCAAGCCTTCGGTAAAGATAATGGTCTGGAAAAAGGAAAAAACGGATACGACTACCTGCAATCTAAATCAGATGCAGATTATACAACAAACTTAAATAAATTAGCGCGTGAGCATTTCGACTTGATCTATGGCGTCGGCTACTTGATGGAAGATTCAATCAGTGAAATCGCCGATCAGCGCAAAAATACAAACTTTGCGATTATTGACGCAGTCGTCGATAAAGACAACGTCGCAAGCATTACGTTTAAAGAGCAGGAAGGCTCATTTCTTGTCGGAGTGGCCGCAGCCTTAACAAGCAAATCAGGAAAAATCGGATTTGTGGGCGGCATGGAATCCGAGTTAATCAAAAAATTCGAAGTCGGCTTCCGTGCAGGGGTTCAGGCCGTAAAACCTGACGCAACTGTCCAGGTGAAGTATGCAGGCGGATTCGATAAAGCGGACGTTGGAAAAGCAACCGCCGAGAGCATGTATAAGTCAGGCGTTGATGTGATTTACCACTCCGCAGGCGCCACCGGCACAGGTGTCTTTACAGAAGCCAAGAACCTGAAAAAAGAAGACCCGAAGCGTGACGTTTGGGTGATCGGAGTCGATAAAGATCAATACGCAGAAGGCCAAGTAGAAGGAACAGACGATAACGTCACCCTTACTTCCATGGTCAAAAAGGTTGATACAGCAGTTGAAGATTTAACGAAGAAAGCAAGCGAAGGCAAATTCCCCGGCGGAGAAACGCTTACATACGGGCTTGATCAAGACGGAGTCGGCATTTCTTCCTCTAAACAAAACCTATCGGATGATGTAATCAAAGCGGTTGATGATTGGAAGAAAAAAATTATCGACGGACTAGAAGTGCCGGGAACAGAGAAAGAGCTGAAAAATTTCAAAGCTGAATAAGAATCGCGGGGATAAGGAGAAGAGCCCTTATCCCTTGTTTTTCTTTCAGAGCAAAGCTGCACATTTCCTTGCGGCTTTTCTATTGCCAGTCTCTAATTTAATAGCATGAAAAAAAGGAGCGGTCAATTCTGTGGAATATGTCATTGAAATGCTCAATATACGCAAGGAGTTTCCCGGTATCGTCGCAAATGACAACATTAATCTTCAGGTCAAAAAAGGCGAAATCCACGCGCTGCTCGGTGAAAACGGAGCGGGCAAATCAACTTTGATGAACGTCCTGTTCGGGCTGTATCAGCCAGAACAGGGAGAAATTCGGGTCCGCGGTGAGAAGGTGCACATCAACAGCCCGAACAAAGCGAATGATCTCGGAATCGGCATGGTGCATCAGCATTTTATGCTTGTCGATACATTTACAGTTGCTGAAAACATTATTCTCGGGAAGGAGCCGAAAAAGCTCGGGCAGATTGACCGAAAACGGGCTGTCCGAGAGGTTCAGGACATTTCCGACCGATACGGACTTCAAATTAATCCCGAGGCAAAGGTAGCAGACATATCCGTCGGCATGCAGCAGCGTGCAGAAATATTAAAAACCCTCTACCGCGGGGCTGACATCCTGATTTTTGATGAACCGACAGCTGTGTTGACGCCTCATGAAATCAAAGAGCTCATTCAAATTATGAAGAACCTCGTCAATGAGGGAAAATCAATTATCTTAATCACCCATAAACTGAAAGAAATCATGGAGGTTTGTGACCGCGTTACCATTATCCGCAAAGGAAAAGGCATCAAAACACTGGATGTCCGGGATACACATCAAGACGAGCTCGCCAGTCTGATGGTCGGCCGCGAGGTATTGTTCAAAACAGAAAAAAAAGCGGCTCAGCCGGGATCTGCAGTGCTGGCGATTGATAGAATTACCGTAAAAGATACTCGCGGAGTAGAAGCTGTAAAGGATTTGTCGCTCTCTGTCAATGCCGGAGAAATTGTCGGCATAGCCGGCGTTGACGGAAACGGACAGTCAGAGCTGATTGAAGCGATTACAGGACTCCGAAAAACGGAGTCTGGAACCATTTCCCTAAACGGAAAACAGATACAAAACCTGACGCCGAGAAACGTAACGGAGTCAGGAATCGGGCATATTCCGCAGGACCGCCACAAACACGGTCTCGTCCTGGATTTTCCAATCGGTGAAAATATCGTGCTCCAAAGCTATTACAAAAAGCCTTATTCAGCATTCGGTGTTTTACATAAAGGCGAAATGTATAAGAAAGCCCGCAGCGTGATCAGCGAGTACGATGTCAGAACCCCCGATGAATATACTCACGCGCGGGCGTTGTCAGGCGGAAACCAGCAAAAAGCAATTATCGGAAGGGAAATTGACCGAAATCCTGACTTGTTAATCGCAGCCCAGCCGACTCGCGGCCTTGATGTTGGAGCGATTGAATTTGTCCATAAAAAACTCATTGAACAGCGTGATGCCGGAAAAGCCGTTCTTCTTTTATCGTTTGAGCTTGATGAAATCATGAATCTCAGTGACAGAATCGCCGTCATTTTTGAAGGCAGCATTATATCCAGCGTTAATCCGCTGGATACCACTGAGCAAGAGCTCGGCCTCTTGATGGCGGGAAGCACGCAAAGGGAAGCGGGGAAAGCAAATGGTTAAACGACTCTCTCATTTACTCGTGCCGCTCATTGCGATCATGCTCGGCTTGCTGGCCGGCGCACTTATTATGCTTGCGAGCGGATACAGTGTGACCAGCGGCTATTCCGCTTTATGGAATGGGATATTTGGAGAAACCTATTACATCGGGGAAACCGTCCGGCAGATTACACCTTATATTTTATCCGGATTAGCTGTTGCTTTCGCATTCCGAACCGGACTTTTCAATATCGGGGTAGAGGGACAGCTGCTAGTGGGCTGGACAGCTGCCGTTTGGGTCGGAACGGCGTTTGACGGACCTGCTTATATTCATATGCCGCTTGCACTGCTCACAGCGGCTGCAGCAGGCGGTTTATGGGGATTTATTCCCGGCTTTTTAAAAGCACGGTTCTATGTTCACGAGGTCATTGTCACTATTATGATGAATTATATCGCACTGCATATGACCAATTATTTGATTTCAAAAGTCATGACAGACAATCAGGATAAGACGGAAAAAATTCACGAATCCGCCTCACTTCGCTCGCCGTTTCTTGAGCAGATTACGGACTATTCAAGGCTTCACTGGGGGATCGTCATCGCCCTTCTCGCAGCTGTTATTATGTGGTTTATGATTAACAAAACAACGAAAGGCTTTGAGCTTCGGGCAGTCGGATTCAATCAGCACGCGTCTCAGTACGCCGGTATGAGCGTGCGGAAGAATATTATGACCTCCATGCTCATTTCAGGAGCTTTTGCAGGCCTTGCAGGTGCCATGGAAGGTCTGGGAACGTTTGAATACGCAGCTGTCAAAGGCGCATTTACCGGCGTCGGCTTTGACGGTATTGCCGTCGCTCTCCTGGGTGGGAACACTGCAGCCGGTGTTGTGCTTGCGGCAGCTTTGCTTGGCGGCCTCAAAATCGGAGCGTTAAATATGCCAATTGAATCAGGCGTACCTTCTGAGGTTGTCGATATTGTGATTGCCATTATCATTCTGTTTGTTGCTTCAAGCTATGCCATTCGTTTTGTCGCGAATAAGTTGAAGAAAAAGGGGGCGAACTAAGTGGACGTTCTGCAGATTTTATCAATCATTGTCCCGGCCACACTCGTATACGCAGCCCCGCTTATTTTAACTGCTCTCGGCGGCGTATTTTCCGAGAGATCAGGCGTTGTCAATATCGGTCTCGAAGGCCTCATGATTATCGGAGCATTCACCAGTGTTTTATTCAATTTATTTTTAGGCCCTGAATTGGGAGCCGCGGCGCCATGGCTCTCACTCGTTGCCGCCATGGCAGCCGGCGCGCTGTTTTCACTGATTCACGCGGCAGCGGCGATATCGTTTCGCGCAGATCAGACAGTCAGCGGCGTCGCCATTAATATGCTGGCGCTTGGGGCTACTTTATTTATCGTAAAGCTGATTTACGGAAAAGCGCAAACAGACAAAATTCCCGAGCCTTTTTATAAAACGAGTATTCCCGGCTTGAGCGACATCCCTGTATTGGGAAAAATCTTCTTTTCAGATGTCTATTATACGTCTATTCTCGCAATTGTCCTGGCCTTTATTTCGTGGTTTATCTTGTTTAAAACGCCGTTCGGCCTCCGTATTCGTTCCGTCGGAGAACATCCGATGGCGGCCGATACTATGGGGATCAATGTCTACAAAATGCGCTATATCGGCGTGATGATCAGCGGATTGTTCGGCGGCCTCGGGGGCGGCGTATATGCGTCAACCATTGCGCTCGACTTTACGCATTCTACCATTTCCGGGCAAGGGTTTATCGCACTCGCGGCACTTGTATTCGGAAAATGGCATCCGATCGGCGCACTCGGCGCCGCCCTGTTTTTCGGATTCGCCCAAAGCTTAAGCATCATCGGCTCTCTGCTCCCTCTTTTTAAGGACATACCGAATGTATATATGCTGATTGCCCCTTACGTATTAACCATTCTGGCCTTAACCGGCTTTATCGGACGCGCAGATGCGCCAAAAGCAAACGGTGTGCCTTATATCAAAGGAAAACGGTAAGCATATCTCCCTGGGAAGCGGCTTCTCAGGGATTTTTTCTGATCCAAAATACCCTCTTAATTTAATTGTTTATTAATTATTTAACTTAAAAAAATATTCTTTGTTAGCGCTTTCTTGTAGACTGTAACAAACAATACATGGGGGTGTACGACAATGGGAGCAATTCACAAAACAGAGGAAGTTTTACCTGAGCACAAAGACACACAGGAGAAAAGCCTGTTTAAAAAAATATGGACCTGGGAAATCGGCGTAATTCCTCTCCCATTATATACAGCATTAGCTGTCATTATTATTCTTTCGGCTTATTACAACGAGCTGCCCGCAAACATGCTGGGCGGGTTTGCCATCATTATGATTTTAGGTGTCTTTCTTGGCGATATCGGCCAGCGGATTCCGATTTTGAAGGATATTGGCGGTCCTGCTATTCTATCTTTGTTTGTGCCATCTTTTTTAGTTTTTTATAATGTGTTGAATCCATCATCATTAGATGCTGTTACCAATTTAATGAAAACATCTAACTTTCTTTATTTCTATATCGCTTGTCTTGTTGTAGGAAGCATTCTTGGAATGAACAGAACTGTTTTAATACAGGGATTCATCAGAATGTTCGTTCCTTTAGTAGCGGGCACAATTGCGGCGGTTGCGGCTGGCGTGCTCGTCGGATTCATCTTCGGCTACAGTGCCTATGATTCCTTTTTCTTTGTTGTTGTGCCGATTATTGCCGGGGGAATAGGTGAAGGAATTTTGCCTCTCTCGATTGCTTATTCGCAAATATTGGGGTCTTCCGCTGATGTGTATGTGTCGCAGCTGGTTCCTGCCGCTATCATTGGAAACGTTTTCGCTATTATCTGTGCCGCTTTAATGAAAAAACTGGGCGAAAAACGTCCTGACCTAAACGGCAATGGGCGTCTCGTTAAATCTAAGAAAGCAAACGATATTTTCAATCAAAAAGAGGCTGAAGCTAAAATTGACTTTAAACTGATGGGAGCCGGAGTTCTGCTCGCCTGTACGTTCTTTATTTTCGGCGGTTTACTGGAGAAATTTATCTTCATCCCAGGCGCTATTTTAATGATTATTTCAGCAGCCGCAATCAAATATGCAAATATCCTTCCGAAAAAAATGGAGGATGGCGCATATCAGCTTTATAAGTTTATTTCATCAAGCTTTACATGGCCGCTTATGGTAGGCCTCGGGATTCTCTTTATCCCTTTAGATGACGTGGCATCTGTGATTTCTATTCCGTTTGTCATCATTTGTATTTCAGTTGTCGTTGCCATGATTTCTTCCGGATACTTTGTAGGCAAACTGATGAACATGTACCCTGTTGAATCCGCAATCGTGACCTGCTGTCACAGCGGTCTCGGCGGAACGGGAGATGTCGCCATTTTGTCCGCTTCAGGAAGAATGGGCCTTATGCCATTCGCCCAAATTTCTACCCGCCTCGGCGGAGCAGGAACTGTCATTTGCGCGACAATTTTACTTCGCTTTTTCACTTCATAATCAGAAAAAGAGTTCCGTTTTAGACGGAACTCTTTTTTATTTGTTCACAATCCGCATATACTCCCTGGACCCAAACGGCCTATCCTTAGATTCCGCCTCACTCATGTTAGTTGACAGGTGGTGCTCCAATAAATACAGTTCCCAATCATCATTGTCTGCCACACGGGCACGGCCGTCATACTGATTCAGCATGAATGCCCCTGCAAATATCGAGCAGAATAAACCTGAGCACATAAGGACCTTTCTCTTCACATGATCAGCTCCTTACATACAGCTTGATCAGGAGCGATTTTAAATATACAAATGATCTGATTTTTGTTAAACTTATTTTGAGGTCAAAAGAACTCGTAAAATTCAATCGCGGAAGGTTGAAGCATGGCGGCTTCCAAAAAAGTGCGATATAATTTGGACTGGGTCGTTTGACCGTATATTCTAATTATTTATACATAGAACAAGTTTCAATTAGAGAAAAGGAGGTCTTGTCTTTGCAGCTCTTACATTTTGCTATTTTATCGCCTTTTGTATTTGCTTTTATCATTCCCTTTCTGGCAAAATACGCAAAAAGAGTGCATACGGGCTGGTTTGTTCTGATCCTGCCCGTCTTGCTGTTTATATACTTTCTTCCAATGATCAGAATGACTCAATCGGGAGAAACATTACGATCGGTATTGGAGTGGATTCCTTCATTAGGCATTAACTTTACCGTTTATGTAGACGGTCTCGGACTGCTATTCGCCTTACTGATAACAGGGATCGGCTCGTTGGTCACTCTTTACAGTATCTTTTATTTATCGAAAGAAAAAGAACAGCTTGGGCCTTTTTATGTCTATTTATTAATGTTCATGGGCGCCATGCTCGGTGTTGTTCTTGTTGACAACGTCATGGTTCTCTACATGTTTTGGGAGCTTACCAGCCTTTCGTCCTTTTTGCTGATTGGATATTGGTACAAGCGTGAAAAATCTCGCTACGGCGCAGCAAAATCGCTCTTGATTACGGTAAGCGGCGGACTGTGTATGCTGGGAGGATTCATTCTCCTTTATCTGATCACAGATTCATTCAGTATCAGAGAAATGATCAATCAGGTTCAGTTGATTGCCGGCCATGATTTATTTATTCCGGCGATGATTTTGATTTTACTAGGCGCATTTACAAAGTCCGCCCAGTTTCCTTTTTACATTTGGCTGCCTGATGCCATGGAAGCGCCGACGCCTGTCAGCGCGTATCTCCATTCAGCCACGATGGTCAAAGCGGGAATTTATGTGATTGCACGATTCAGTCCGATTTTCGCCTTTTCAGCTCAGTGGTTTTGGATTGTTTCTCTCGTCGGGATTTTTACCATGGTTTGGGGTTCATTCCATGCCGTCAAACAAACCGACTTAAAATCCATTTTGGCGTTTTCAACGGTCAGCCAGCTCGGCATGATCATCTCGATGCTTGGTGTCAGCGCTGCAGCCCTGCATTACGGCCATACAGAGTATTACACAGTTGCCGCCATGGCTGCCATTTTCCATCTCATCAATCATGCTACCTTTAAAGGAAGCTTGTTTATGGCAGTCGGCATCATTGATCATGAAACAGGCACTCGGGATGTCAGAAAACTCGGCGGACTGATGGCGATTATGCCGATTACATTTACGATCTCCTTGATCGGCACATTCTCAATGGCTGGTCTCCCGCCGTTTAACGGATTTCTGAGTAAAGAAATGTTTTTCACCAGCATGCTTCGTGTGACACATGTCGATTTGTTCAACGTCCAGACGTGGGGAGCGCTGTTCCCTGTCCTCGCTTGGGCAGGAAGTGTGTTTACATTTATCTACAGCATGAAACTGCTGTTTAAAACATTTAAAGGCAATTACCAGCCTGAAAAACTCGAAAAACAGGCTCATGAAGCGCCGATTGGTATGCTCGTATCACCTGTCATTCTTGTTGCGCTCGCTGTCAGTCTCTTCTTTTTCCCGAATATATTGTCCTACAGCTTGATAGAGCCTGCGATGAATTCGATCTATCCGACACTGCTGGACAGCCATGAGAAGTTTCATGTTCATATTTCGCAGTGGCATGGGTTTACAGCCGAAGTCCTGATGACACTGGGCATTATCGTTGTCGGTACGATCGGATACTTGACGATGAATAGGTGGAAAGCGATCTATAAGCTGTTTCCATCGAAACTCACGCTCAATCGGTTATATGAGAAGCTCCTGACCATCATGGAAAAAGGCTCTTATCGAGTGACAAAACAATATATGACCGGATTTTTACGGGATTATCTTCTGTATATCTTCGCTGGATTTATCATTCTGATGAGCGGGGCTCTCGTTTTGAAAGGCGGATTTTCCTTTACAACTGAGGGGATGGCGAAAATCGGCATATTCGAAATGATTCTGACACTTGTGATGATCAGCGCGACAGCGGCGACTGTATTTGCCAGATCCAGACTGACGGCGATTATTTCACTTGGTGTTGTCGGTTATACACTTGCATTGTTTTTTGTTATTTTCAGAGCGCCCGATTTGGCTTTGACCCAGCTGGTCATTGAGACGATTTCCGTCGCCCTGTTTCTGCTTTGTTTCTATCATTTGCCGAAACTGCGGCTGAAAAAGAAAACGAGAACGTTCCGAATGACAAACTTTATCATCGCTTTAGGAGTCGGCATGATTGTCACCCTGCTCGGTATCGCATCCTCAAGCCAGCGGACAAAAGACAGTATCGCCTCCTACTTTACAAAGCACAGCCATGATCTAGGCGGAGGAGATAATGTCGTCAATGTCATTCTCGTTGATTTCAGGGGTTTTGATACAATGTTTGAAATTACGGTATTAACGATTGCCGCTCTCGGCATCTTCAGCATGATTAAAACAAAAGTAAAAGAGGAGGGGAAAAGCGGTGAATGAACAAAAAACAAATGACCTTATTTTGCAGACCGTTACAAAGCTTGTATCCTTTATCATTTTGCTTTTCTCTTTCTATTTATTTTTATCAGGCCATAACGCGCCTGGAGGAGGATTTGTCGGCGGGCTAATCACATCCTCTTCCATCGTTTTGCTGCTGCTGGCTTATGATTTAAAAACCGTGCGTTCCATTTTGCCGGTTAATTTCATTTACGTCGCGGGAGCCGGTCTTCTGCTCGCTGTCTTAACAGGAGTTGGCTCCTTTGTCTTCGGGGCGCCCTTCTTAACCCACACATTCGGCTACTTTCATCTGCCGATTTTAGGGAAAACGGAGCTTGCCACGGCGACACTTTTTGATTTAGGCGTTTATCTAGTAGTCGTAGGCATTACGATGACCATTATTCAAACGATTGGAGAGGAAGAATAATGGAAATCTTAATGGCTGTTACGGCCGGTATTATATTTATGGCCGCTACCTATTTGCTGCTGTCTAAAAGCCTGCTTCGGGTCATTATCGGTACAGCGCTTTTAAGCCACGGCGTTCATTTAATGCTTTTAACTATGGGAGGATTAAAAAAAGGCGCCGCTCCGATTTTGAGCGAGCATGCCAAGTCATTTGTCGATCCGCTTCCGCAAGCCCTGATTTTGACCGCTATTGTCATTTCTTTTGGGGTTACATCCTTCATCCTCGTCATGGCGTTTCGGGCCTATCAGGAATTGAAATCGGACAATATGGATCAAATGAGGGGAAATGATCAACATGAATAATTTTGTTATATTGCCAATCCTGATCCCGCTCTTGTCGGCCATTCTGCTGATTTTCATGAACAAACACATCATGCTCATGCGGATCTTCAGCACTGCTGCATCCGCACTCGGGATTGTGATCAGTGCTTTACTCGTACAGACCGTTTTTACAAACGGCATTCAGACACTGAATTTGGGCGGCTGGAAAGCCCCCTACGGAATTGTGCTTGTTGCAGATCAATTTGCCAGCCTGCTCGTTCTCACAACGGCAGTTATCGGCTTATTGGTTGTGCTTTATTCCTTCCGTTCTATCGGTGAGAAACGGGAAAAAGCCTTTTATTACTCCGGCGTGCAGTTTTTGCTGGCCGGGGTAAGCGGAGCGTTTTTAACAGGCGATTTATTTAATATGTACGTATTTTTCGAGCTTCTGCTGATCGCTTCTTATATGCTGATTGTATTAGGCGGCACAAAAATTCAGCTGCGGGAATCGATTAAATACATTGTGTTTAATATCGTGTCATCAGCATTGTTTGTCATCGGCGTAGGCTTTTTATACGCTGTGACCGGTACCTTAAACATGGCGGATTTAAGTGTGAGAATCAGCGAATCCGGCCAAACTGGGCTGATTACTGTAATCGGCGTCCTGTTACTCATCGTGTTTGGTATGAAGGGCGGAATCTTCCCTCTTTACTTTTGGCTTCCCGGCTCTTATTACGCTCCTCCGGCAGCCATCTCCGCATTGTTCGGCGCATTGCTGACAAAGGTCGGATTATATGCGATCACAAGAGTGTTTACACTGATTTTCATTCACGATACAGCGTTTACCCACCAGCTGATGATATGGCTCGCGGCTCTCACTGTCATCTTCGGTGTCATCGGTTCACTTGCCTATCAGAATGTCATGAAAATCGTGATCTATAACATTATTACCGCTGTCGGCGTTATTTTGTTCGGTGTTGCAGTTCATACGCCGGCATCCATTCAAGGTGCGATTTACTATCTGATTCACGACATGCTGATTAAAGGCGCATTATTTATGCTGGCAGGCACGCTGATCGCTTTGACTGGAACAGCAAGCCTTCAACGAATGGGCGGGCTGATCAAGCGATACCCCATTCTTGGATGGATGTTCTTCATTTCGGCTATATCTCTTGCCGGCATCCCGCCTCTCAGCGGATTTGTAGGCAAATTTAAAATTGCGGAAGGCGGCTTCGCTGAGGGTGAATTTACGATTTCCATGCTGATCCTGCTTTCAAGCCTGCTCGTCCTGTATTCCGTGTTGAGGATCTTTATTCATGCGTTTTGGGGCGAAGAAAAAGAAACACCAAAGCAAAATCTTAGAACAGCTAAAGGACTTCTATATCCGGCAGCTATTTTTCTCTTCCTGTCTCTTCTCTTCGGATTGGGTACAGAATGGGTGTCACCGTACGTTGATCAAGCGGCCGAGACATTGCTGAATCCGGAAAAATATATTGAAGCTGTTTTGAAGGAGTAGATCGCATGGCATTTCAAATTTTATTAAATGTGTTTCTTGCTTTTTGCTGGATGTTCCTGAGCAATGATGGAAGCGCCGCCGGATTCATTACAGGCTTTATCCTGGGAATGATCTCCCTCTTTTTCTTCCGGCGCTTCCTTGCTCATCCGTTTTATCTCTGGAAAATGTTTTCGATTATCAAACTTTTTTTGATCTTTATAAGGGAATTATACCTTGCCAACGTCAGTGTGCTGAAAACAGTCCTATCGCCAAAACTGGATATCAAACCAGGCATATTCGCATTTAAAACGGAACTGACAACGGATTGGGAAATTACCCTGCTTTCACTGCTTATTACATTAACACCGGGAACATTGGTAATGGATATTTCCGATGACCGGACCATTCTCTATATTCACGCGATGGATATTGAGGATGCCGAAAAAGCGATTTTTGATATTCGTGAGTCATTTGAAAAAGCCATACAGGAGGTGAGCCGCTGATGTTTACGTTAATCCTTCAAATCGCGCTCGGCATTATGGCGGTGTCCACCCTGTTGTATGTCGTTCGCGTCATCAAAGGGCCGACTGTTCCTGACCGCGTTGTGGCTCTGGATGCAATCGGCATTAATCTGATAGCGATGACAGCGCTTGTCTCCATCCTGCTGAATACAAGTATTTTTCTTGATATCATATTATTGCTGGGTATTTTGTCTTTTATCGGAACCATTGCGTTTTCTAAATTCTTAGAGAAAGGGGAGATTATCGAAAATGATCGTGATCGCTAAAATAGCAGTGGCAATATTGATCCTAATGGGGGCGCTAATTTGTCTTGTGGCTTCCTTCGGGACGCTTCGCCTTCCCGATATGTACACACGCTCTCACGCTGCTTCTAAAGGCTCAACGTTAGGCGTCAATATGATTCTGCTCGGTGTCTTCTTCTTTTTGTGGTTTATAACAGGAGAGATATCGGCAAAAATTCTGCTCGGAATTTTCTTTATCTTTATCACGTCGCCGGTCGGGGGACACTTGATCTGCCGAGCTGCGTACAACTCTGGCGTCAAGCTGGATGAAAGAAGTGTACAGGATGACTATAACGGAATCAGAAACTTTGTGATTAAACGAAAAGAGGATTCTTACCTATAAAAATGAGCAGCCGGACAGGCAGAGTTCCGGCTGTTTTTTTATTTTGTGATGACAGCCAGCGTGCATCTGGATATACAGATCAGCCTTTCTTGCTCGTCATAAATGTGAACCTGATACACAATGGTCGTTCTGCCTTTATGAACGGGCTCGGCTACGGCCTTTACCGTTCCTTCCTTGACAGATTTCAGATGATTGGCGTTGATCTCCAAACCGACACATACTTGTGTACTAGAATCGATTAGATGCTGCGCACCCACGCTCGCCGCAGTTTCCGCAAGAGCCACTGAAGCGCCTCCATGCAAATAACCAAAGGGCTGGACTGTCCGGTGATCTACCGGCATCACTGCCACGCAGCGTTCCGCTGTGCTTTCTACAATTTCAATTCCCAGCGCGCCAAGCAATGTATGTTTCATATCCATAGTTTACACTCCCTTATTTAAAGCACACCGTCTGATTTTGCAATCAACACCGCTTCCGTCCGGGAACCGACATTAAGCTTGTTGAAAATCGACGTCAGGCTGTATTCAATGGACCGCTTGCTTAAATGAAGCGCATCTGCAATTTCTTGGTTGGTAAAACCTTTTTCAACTTCTTGAAGAATCAGGCATTCTCTTGGTGTGAGCACATCTTGTTCTTTTTGAGAGGAAGGGGCCGGCTTTGTTTTTTGCTGAGTCATCAGCTGTTTAAAGTAAGCGAAATCGACTAAAATTTCTCCGTTGAGCACGTGATATATGTATTGGGTGATCTTTTCCTTTGATTCGGTTTTGCTGATGGCGCCGTGCAGACCCGCACGAATCGCTTCCTCAAAATAATCCTCGACCTCATAACCGGTATATACGATAATTTTACAATGAGGATTCTCTTGTAAAATCTGTTTAGAAAGCTCCATCCCATTGACATCGCCGCCTAAGTTCAAATCCATTAAAATGAGATCATATGATGAGAAATCATGCTGGCGTATGAACTGTTCGCTGGGTTCAGGACTGAGACAATCAACAGACAAATTCGAATCCGTTTCCAAAATTGTCTTGGTGCCTTCCATGACAGCCGGATGGTCATCAATCACTAGTATCTTTTTCATGTTTTCCTCCCTTTTACTCACTCATTTCCATTTTATAAAAAAGACTTGGCTTATGCCAAGTCGTTTCCGTTATAAAACCATTACAATTCCATTTCAATATCGGCCTTAAAGCCCTTTCCTTCACTTGTTTCGATTCGGAGGCGTCCATCTAAAGCCCTGACTCGCTCCTTAATGCCAGAAAGACCCATACTCATGGAATGTTCGTTGGTTTTCTCTTGATCAAATCCCACACCATCGTCCTCATAATGAAGAACAATTTTGTTTTGAATGCTGATCAGCATAATAAGCACTTCCGTCGCCTGAGAGTGTTTCACTGCATTCGATAAAAACTCTTGAATGATCCGGTACAAATTCAGCTGCGAATCCAAATCAAGCGACGCCGTAAATCTGCCGGTATTTAAGCGAATATGAAACGGAACCCGCTCCTGCTGCTGCGCCACCAGCTTGGACAACGCCTTCACCAGTCCCAAATCATACAAAAGCTGCGGCCGCAGCTCATGACACGTCTCCCTCGTCATCGAAATCACATCAGACATCTGCTCATTCATCTGCACGAGCTTGTCCTGCACCTCTTCACGGCATGGATCATCATCCTTCTTAAAATCAGCCAAAAACAGCTCACACTGCCGCTTTAATGAAATCAAATCCTGAAGAACTGAATCGTGGAGATCGCGGGCGAGATCGGAACGTTGTTTTTCTTCGATCGTGTACATGAGTTTTTTGAGCCAAACGGGGTTTGATTCCTGTTGTTTTATTTCTTCTAAATGACTCATCAGCTCTTCGATTTTCATGACGTTTTCAATCGATACGTTTGTATAAAACGCCAAGGTTTTCAGCCAAGAAAGTTCTTCAAGTGTAAGACGGGGCGTATTCATTTTAGATAAACAAAGAATCACAAATGATTTTCCGCCGCGTTCACCTATCTTCATGACAAAGCCTTTATTAAATTCAACGATTTTTCCTATTTCGGGTGTGACTTTTCTAAATTCTTTTTGATAGACTTTTTCAAATGAATTTACGGGCTCACCATTGTACAGTTTAATACTTCCGTCAGCTGAAACTTCATATACATGTGCTCGGCTAACAAGGGAGACCTCAAGTATAGTATTTTTCAGTTCTTCAAATACTTGATTCAAAGATATTGAGTCTCTAATGAGCTGCGTAAATTTATATATACTGTCTTGATAATTAAATTTTTCCGAAACTCTCTTTAATCTAAATCTGAAATCAAGTACTTCTTTATAATAAAACACTGCCACCATAATAATATACATCAGAATCGCAAGTCTGAAATAATAATAATCTCCAGCTGGACTTCCCATTAACTCAAATACAGTAACTAAAATAATTGTAGGCGTTAATGCTAATATTCCATAATATTTTAACCTGCTTAAAATAAAATCCACATTATAAATTTTATTTGTCATAAATTGATAAACCAAAGAAAATGGTATTAGGAACATAAATGAAGCAGCCAGAAAAGAAGAAATGCCATCTGTGCCTAAGAATACATAAGGTATTATATATAAAAACAAGAACGGCGAAAAAGATAAAATATTAATTATGGTAAGAACTTTTATAATATGCGCTTGTTCAGTATCCTTACTTTTAATTAAGATAGATCCAAAATAAACGCTCACGATTATAAATGAAATAAAGAACGATAGTAAATTTATTTTAGGCACATAATGCCTAAAGAAAAGTTGAGTACGAAACAATTCAAAAACTAGATTTAAAAATGGAATTGAATATAATATAAAAACTTTTTTGTTAAATAACACAGTACCTAGCTCTTTAAAATATTGATATAAGAAGAGAAGATAGTTTAACATTACAGATGTTAAAGTGAATACCATTATACATCTGCTTAACAAATCCCCCTTTGCGGATCCACCCGCACTTAAATATGCTAAGGAAGCAGATAACAAAAAAATGATTAAAATTAAAGCAGAGAATAGTTTTTTCGATTCATTTATTTTCAGGACGAAGAAACAACAAAATAGACAAGCTATATAAAATATTAGTGGGATTATAAAAGTAGAAAAATTCCCATCATTCATTAAATCAGGCTTAACTTTAACCTTTTCTCCATCCCTCTCGACAACAATTGAAGTCACATGGTTTGAATTATATTTCTGAACTTCAAGAGGACGTTTAACTTTATGATTATTAATACTTTTAATAACGTCCCCTTTTTGTAATCCAGAATAGTAAGCCGTAGAGAATTCCTCAATGTCTGTTACCACGACTTCATTGTCATGGTTTTTGGCTACTGCTGCACCAACTAAAAGTTTACTCGAACTTATATACGTTAAATAAGTTACATAGACTAAACTTACTAAAATTAAAAAAATTGAAACTTTGTTGTACCATGCCCTCATTTAATAAAGCCTCACGAAGGAACCCAATTACCATTGGTATAAATTTGCAATCCTCCAAAAGCATCAACTATGCTTTTCAATTGATCCTTATCTATATTCAATAAAGAGGCTCTGCCTTTCATGACCTCATCTAAAACTTCCGGATTTTTCACTAAGTATCCAACAATTTCCTGCATATAAATCCTCCTTTATTTTATTATTCCTGTTATTAATTCTTCTATCTTATTCTCTTGCAATTCTAATCTAGCGATTTCTTTTTTGAGTTTTTGTAATGACAAGTGTTTCATCACAAGTAAATATTGCACTACGCCTGCCTCAGTTAGTTTTGCTTTTATATATTTGGGATCTAATGATAAGAATAATGCAGCATTTTCATACCAACTCAAGATTTCTTCAGAGGCTTCATTAAAACGTTTATTTAAGTATAAGTATGCCAATGTATTCTTTTTCTGAACAAAATCGTTATTTAAATAATATAAACCTTGGTAATCATTTTCGATTTGTGCAATAATGCCAAGTTCATAAGAATAAGAAGCCACTATGGGATGGTATTTGCCGGTTGCCAGCATTACTCCCATAACACAGGGCAATGCCGTTAGCGCTCCTGATTTATTTTTGATCATTTCAAGACAGGTTTCTTCAGTTTGCGGCGCATTCACAATATCATCATGCTGGCCTTGAATTGATTGTAACGCAAAATTCAATATCTTTTGTGAAAATTCTGGTTCATGACTAGCTTGACACATCACTTGTATACTTAGGGTGTAAAGAGCTGTAACGGCATTTAAAGCGATAGACGAGTCAATCTTCATCCATACAGCATTTCTATTATCTTTATCCTCTAAGTCATCATAAATATCGAATGAGAGTATAAGCAATTCAATTCCGGTAGCTAGCAATTCGATTGCTTTTTTGTCCTGACCGTTAAAAGCTAAATAATGATGAAGAGCCAAATCAGCAAACTCAAAAGTATCCTTAGACTCAATAAAATTCTGAAGATATCGTTCCAAGTCCCGATTCATTATTTTTCGGCTTACAATCTCCTTCATTCTCTCCTTGATCTGGACAGAATCTAAACATATCTGCTCAATAACGACTTCCCCCCTCCCATTCCATTTTACTAAATGGGACATTTAAAGGACAGCAGGTTTTTCGTTTTTTAACAATCATATAATACTTTATCCATTTATTGTACGGGAAGAACGAAAAAAAAGACTTGTTTCCAAGTCTTTTTTACGAAATTTTCATTGCGTATGTGAATTTATCGAGCTGATCAATGCTTTTGTTAATGTTTCGTAATGAATCTGTCGTTTCTTTAATATCAAGTTCGAGTCGGAATAACAATTGTTTTACTTCTTCAAGTTTCTTTTCCATCGTTTCCACACTCCTTTTTTTGAAAGATCAATGAATTGTGTATGGTGAACGAGTCCTAGGTATTTGATCTGTTACTAATAGTGTATCTGGTTTCGAGTTATTTTTCACCGAAAAGTATACAAAAAGATCCTGCGTGACACCGCAAATATCAATAGGTCTTTGTGCTTAAAGGAATCACAATGAGAACAGGACTATTTTTCTACGTGTGAAAACGGTGATTTCGGATGGAATTGAGAAAGATTCTTAATTCCTTTGATTTTATTGTATTTAACTGTTTCACCAAGTAAGACTATAGTCCCCCTTGCTGCTTTTTCAAAGTTTAATACGCGATTCTTGGCGTATCGTGACCGACAAACACCGAAAAGACCGCAACGCAAAGTTGTGGCCTTTTCGCTTTGTCATATTCGGCACCTGAGTGATCTATACATATAGACATATCCCCTTTTTGCGAGGTGCTTCCATGAGATATCCTTATCCTTGGCTCTACGTCTATCCGTACGACATACGCCGTCCGCCCGCTCCTGCCGCCAATACAGCGACCTTTATCCGTTCCGCACAGGATGCCGCCGGGCTGCTTGCTGATGCTCAGCTTGTACTTAGGCGCATTGCGGGGTCACAGGAGCTTTCGCGCCGCATCATGACCGCAGCGGAGCAGTCAGATAAACAGACAGTAAAACGTCTGATCAAACAGACAGGCGTCCGGCATGATGTGGATTCGGTCTTTAATCCCGATGGCATATACATCAGCCTAATCAGCACGCAAAGCCGAATCATCGTGGCGTTGCGGTGGTCAGAAGACCGCAATTACTTTTCGCCCATGAGCTTATGACACCACTCCAAGGCTTCCAAATAACAGTCGTACGCTTCTTCCTTGTCCAATTCTTTTGCTAATTCTCCGCAAGTGTCCCAATTGTTGGTTTCGATTAACTTCACAAGCTCAAGCATTTGGTAATAGTCATTTTGATGACCTAATAACGCTTGACCTACTTCATCTATTAAAGGCAATTCTTGAATAATCTCTTCTATTTCTCTGTGCAAAAGGGTGTCTATGAGAGAAAACATCCCGATCAGCATATACGAGGCCGGCTGCGGGCGCGCTGTTTTTCTTGCCAACAGTTCACATAGTTTTGCTCTCATTAAAGAAATTTTTATGATTTCGTGTTTGCTGGAATTCCCTTTTCTGCTTAAATCCTTAAAGGATAGGATGTATATCCACCGTTTGATTTCGTTAAACCCAAGAAGCATGATAGCCTGCTTAATGCTGTCGATCTTTTGGGTTAAGCGGTTATGAGAAGAGTTTAAGAATTTTAAAATTTGATATGACAGTGATAAATCACGTTCTATGTACTCAGTTACACGCTGGATGTTAGGCTGCTCTTTGCTTAATTCGTTGAGCAATTCATAGTAAGAATAAAAATGGGTCGACAGATCATGGCCGCTGATGATACGCGGTTCGCTGAAAAAGTAGCCTTGAAATAACTGAAAGCCATCTTGCACCGCCTGTTCATATTCTTTGCGTGTTTCTACTTTCTCAGCTAAAAAAATCAGGCCGCAACTGCTGTAGGTTTGCAAAATGTTTCGGCGTTCCATTCGGGTGGTTTTAAGAAAATCAATTTTCAATATATCAATATAGCTCATGAGCTTTTCCAATAATTTTTCATTTTTCGGGTTTATCGCGTAAAAATCATCGAGTGCCAGCGTATACCCCATTTTTTTCAGCTCTCTGCACCTTGAGACGAGAGCTGGAGTAATCGGTATATCTTCAAGGATTTCAATCACAAGCTGTTTTGGATTGAAGGAGGTGGGGAGATCCGAAAACATCAGGCTTTCAGTGAAATTAACAAAACAGCGTTTTCCTTCCGTCAGCTTCTCGATTCCGATGTTTAAAAAGCTGTTAATCACCAAATCTGTTGTAGCCTGATCGCCGTCTGCAGCGGAATACACATTCTCTTCGCTCTCTCTATATAAAAGTTCATAAGCGACAACCTGTTCTTTTCGATTAAATATAGGCTGTCTTGCAACAAACACCCTCATTGATTTATCCTCCTTACAAAACACGCGGCTTTCCACCCTAAGTATATCAAATAATTTGACGAAATTTGTCTAAACATGAAAAATATTATTCCCACAAAAAAACTGGCCTCTTCGCGAACGAAAGGCCAGTTTGCTTTATTCTTCGAGCTCTTCTTCAAGTCTGCTTTTCACTTCATGGATCCGCTGCATTTTGTTGCTCCAGCAGTCCTCGCTTAAATCAACCGGGTATTCTTCAGGTTTGCTGATTCTCTTATATTCCTCCCACAGAAGGCTGAGGTTGTCTTGTACGTATTGCTGAATGTCAGAAATCTCAGGGTTCTGGTAGCATAGGATGCCTTTTTCAAAAATCAGCTCGTGAAGATCCTTCGCATAGAAATTCGTGACGAATTTGCTGATGAAGGTATGAACCGGGTGGAACATTCTCAGCCGCTTCTGGTCATTCACCTGCTCGTCATAAAGCGCAATGTAATCACCTTCAGAATGATGATTTAACTGATTAATAATTCGGTACACTTTCTTTCTGCCAGGTGTCGTCACTTTGTCAGGGTTGGATGAAATTTTGATCGTGTCGACCATTTCTCCGTCTTCTTCGATGGCGACGAGCTTATAAACTGCACCGAGAGCCGGCTGGTCATAGGCTGTAATCAACTTCGTGCCGACACCCCAGACATCTATGCGCGCTCCCTGAGCCTTTAAATTCATAATGGTATGCTCATCCAAGTCACTCGATGCAATGACTTTCGCGTCTGTAAACCCTGCTTCATCAAGCATTTTCCGGGCTTTTTTTGACAGGTATGCCAAATCGCCGCTATCCAGGCGGATGCCAATGAAGTTGATGCGGTCTCCGAATTCCTTGGCCACTTTAATCGCATTCGGCATGCCTGAACGGAGCGTATCATACGTGTCGACTAAGAAGACGCAATCCTTATGCGTTTCCGCGTATTTTTTGAACGCTGTATATTCATCGCGGTAGGCCTGCACAAGCGCATGTGCATGTGTGCCTGATACCGGGATATTAAAGCGCTTTCCGGCTCTTACATTGCTTGTCGCGCTGAAGCCGCCGATTAAGGCTGCTCTCGCTCCCCACATAGCCGCATCCATTTCATGTGCCCGTCTTGTTCCGAATTCAAGTGCAATTTCGTCGCCAATGACGCCCTTGATGCGCGCCGCTTTTGTCGCGATTAATGTTTGGTAATTCACAATGTTAAGCAAAGCTGTTTCAATAAGCTGCGCTTCTACAAGGGGAGCTTCCACCCTCATAATCGGCTCATTGTTAAAAACCAGCTCTCCTTCTTTCATGGAATAAAGAGAACCTGTAAAAGATAAACCGCTCAAATAATCAATAAAATCTTCATGATAACCAAGCTCATCTCGTAAATAAGTCAGGTCACTATCGGTAAACTTGAAGTTTTCCAGATATTCAATGGCTTTTTCCAAGCCCGCAAAAACCGCATAGCCATTCTCAAACGGAAGCTTTCTGAAAAAAAGCTCAAAAATTGCTTTCTTTTCATGAATGCCGTCTCTCCAGTAAGTTTCCGCCATATTGATTTGATAAAGGTCTGTATGTAATGACAGGCTGTCATCTTTAAAACCGTACTCTAACACTGTTTTTCCCCTTCCTTACTCTGCCACTTGCGCTCCGATGCTGTTTGCAAAATGGGAAAGAGCCCACGTATGCCCCTCCTGATTAAAGCTGGCAACAGCCTGTTTATGCACAACAATCCGGAAACCTTTGTTGTATGCATCAACCGCTGTATGCAAGACACAGATATCTGTGCAGACGCCGGCTAAATGCAGCTCGTCAATCTGCCGCTCTCTGAGTTTCAGCTCTAAATCAGTACCCGCAAAAGCAGAATATCTCGTTTTTTCCATGTAATATACATTATGATCATGTGCATGTTTCTGATATAGAGGCAAAAGCTTTCCGTGCAGGTCTTTTCCTTCCGTACCCTTGATATTATGCGGTGGAAACAGACGGGTTTCAGGGTGATATTGATCCCCTTCATTGTGAGAATCTACTGCAAATACGACGTAATCACCGTTTGTGATAAAGTGTTCTGTCAAATTGACGATCGCCTCTTCAATCATTCTGCCGGGCTCCCCGCAGGTCAATTTTCCGTCACTCGCCACAAAATCATTCGTATAATCAATACAAATAAGTGCTTTTTTCATAGCCGGCCTCCCCGCCATCAGTATGAGAACATTATATCTTATCTCCCGTTGTAAGGGAATTGCCATGAATAAAAAGACAAACGGTCCGTTTGTCTCTTAAGATTTCAGCACCGACCGATTAAAAATGTCGTCCTGAATATATATAGATTCATGATTTACCGCACTGTCCGCCGCAATGACAAGGCCTAAAGGCGTCTGAAACTGAAGATCAGATACGACCTTAAAAGGCACTCCGTTTCGGTTCGCCATTTTTACATAAGGGGAATAAGACTGATACTGTAGCTCTCCATTGATCAGAAGAGATATATGTTTATTACGTTTAAACGCCTGCTCCGCTTCGTCATATGGTTTGCTTCTGAGCACCTGCCCTTTTGTCAGTGCCAAAAGCACTCTTTCCCGCAATGAGCCTAAAAACAAGTGGCGCTCGTCAGGTTTTGTTTCCAGCGGCCCGTACATTCCTTGCTGTAAATAGAGATCCAGCGTTTCATCACTCAAAAGCTCGTCCTCCCGTCTTGTTTGTCTTCATTATCGCCTGATCCTGCGGGGGCTAAACTTTCAACGGCTGTTACATTTCCGTTACCCAGTGAATGATTTTTTTTGCCAGCTCACCAGCAGGCTCTTCCTCTGTATGCCGGCGCAAAGAAGCCTCCAGCCGTTCTGGCAGCGATGATTTTTCTTCCTCGTATGAAATTATCGTGCTCCACTCCAGCTGCGGAACGGCTACGAGCGTATGCAGCTCTTTTCTGTTTTCATGCAGATATACATCAGTGATCATTCCTGTTTGTGTACTGATATTTGCTTTTCTGATTTTCATAACATGACCTCGCTATTTAAAAGACTATCCATATTATACAATAAAAAAGCAACAGCCTCTCTAGAAAAGGCTGTTACCCGTTAAACGAAACGGTATCATCAATGATATCGGCATCGTTAAAATTTGTTTTACTATATTCGTTATTGATCTTCACAAAATCCCCAAGCTGAAATGTGCCAGACCCAGCACCTGTGTGATCAACGCTTTTCGGCGCAATCGCAAACACATCTCCAAAGCTGGCTGCAGCATCACCTGATATAGACATAATATATATTGGCCCTACAATCGCAGGCATTTCCCCACCTCCGCACTGATTTACAGCATCATATGCGGAAAGGAGCCGATGGTGCCCGCCTATTCAGCGGGACGTTCGTTTTCTTCAAGGCGTGAACGCTGGCGCAGCTTGATCAGCCGCACGATATTCAAGAAAAACGCCTTGACTACCGCATACACCGGCACAGCTAAAATCATGCCGAGAATGCCGCCGAAGCTTCCGGCTCCGATCAACAGCAAAATGATGGTAAGCGGGTGCGTATTCAAACGTTTTCCGATAACGAGCGGAGAAAGCAGATTTCCGTCGAGCTGCTGAACGATCACAACCACGATGATCGCAAAAAGCGCTTTGGCCGGTGAATCCATAAAGCCGATAATGACAGCCGGCGCAGCGCCGAGAAAAGGTCCGACATATGGAATGATATTTGTAATGGCCATGACAATTCCAAGAATCAGCGCATATGGCAGCCCTGTTATCAAGTATCCGATAAAGCACGCTGTCCCTACAAAAAGACAGATTAACAGCTGTCCCTGAAAATATGCAGCGAGTGTGTCGGATAAATCTTTAAAGATTTTTAGACCTTCTGTCCGGTATGAAGCCGGAAGTATTTTGACTGCCAGGTGCGGAAAACGGTGTCCATCCTTCAGCATATAAAAGAGGATAAACGGAACAGTGATAATGACAAGTGTGATATTAGTCACGACACCAAACACCGCGGATAAACTGGATGTAATATTTTGCGGCAGGTTTTGGAGAAAGCTTGTCAGAGACTGTTCAATTTTTGATATGGATACATAATCCTGTGTCATCATCCAGGTAAACCATTGAGAGTGAGATAAATCCTTTGTCAATGTCTGAATCTGTTTTATATATTCAGGAAGATTGTTAAACAGCCCAGTCACCTGCGATGTAATGACAGGCCCGACTGCCGCAGAAACAAAGGCAAGCAAACCGATAAATACTAAATAAATGAGCAGAATCGATAATGTCCGCGGCATTTTTTTCTCAAGCAGGCGGACGACCGGATTAAAAATAAAATACAGAATTCCTGCGATCAGCATCGGGAAAAACAATGTCGTGATAAACACGATAAACGGCTGAAACACAAATGAAACTTTTGTTGCTACGAAAATAATCAGCAAAACAAATAAAATTTGCAATGTCCAAAAATGGACTTTTGATTTCAACAAGCTTGTTCCTCCTAGTTTTTCTTTGTCTTACAGATAAAAGAACTTGCACCCCATTATTGTAACAAAAATGAACTGATATCAGAACTTTTAATCAGTGAATGGACTGTTGATTATGCAGACTGTGACATACGGCAGGGACGCCGGACTGACTTATGTACATAAGGTGTCTCTGTTTTCAACGATGACGGGGCGTTTTTACAGCGCTTAACTGAAAAATAGGACGTCCCGGTGTACGCCTATTTTTCAAACGCAAGCACTGTTACACCCGTTCACTGTAATCTGGCGTGACGGAAACCATGTGCTGGATACTGATTAAAAAAACAGAATTTCGGGCTGCTTCAATGATGATATGGTCTGGTTTTACATCAATCAGTCTGCCTCTGACCGTGTCTCGTACTGTTTGAATAATGAATTTTGAGCCGATGAGCTTTTTAATGGTCTGATAGACATAAGGATCGACTAATGAGACCAGTTGCGGACTACCTTGGTTGGCCATACTTCAATCCCCTTTATATGTTTTATCTCAGCTTATGCCACGGGTAAGGATAATGACACAGGCTTACCGGATAACACCAGGGGATGCGGAGACGATTGGGGAGTGTGGGTGTAAGGAAATGGTGATGAAACGGAGACAGCGAAGAAAACAGACGCTGTTCCGAATACAGGCGGGATCTATACAGGCTTTTTGATAGAAGACTGGGCTTGGTCGATTAAGCGGTCCAGCTTTTCTATTTTTTTCAGTGCGATTGCTTCGTCAATTTGTCGGTAATGGTGATGGCCGCCAGGTTCTTCATCAAGTTCGTCCGCTTTTTTGACAATCTGCTGCAGCGTATTTTTATCGAGTTCACCTTCAGGCAGATAGGAATCGGTATGAAGCAAAATGGCAAGGGCAATCTCTTTTGCTGCTTTCGGTTCTTCACCAAGACGAATCAAGAGCTTATGCGCCCGTTCCGCCCCTTTAATGGCATGGATGTCATTTCTTCTGTATTTTTCATAATCCCACTTTCCGTCTGTATACCATTCATAATGGCCGATGTCATGCAGCAATGCCGCTTTTGTGGCTAAATCAGGGCTGATATCAGCCTTTACAGACAGCCTGTATGCATGATAGGCGCAGGCAATCGCATGAGCCACGCCTGAACGCTGTAAATATTTTTGTGCAATTGGATGGGTGAAGACATCCATTAATGTAACCTTTCTCATGGAAACCCCTCCTTTAGATATTTTTAGAATCCTAACATAATTTGAGGAGAAACTCAATTCTTATGTCATATCATTTTCGTTTCGTTTTCATGTTTGTTATACCCTAAAAGCAGAGTTTCAGTCAGTATATGCAGCCGGACTCCAGAACGCTTAAGCTATCGCCTTTTTATATAAAAAAAGAGCAGATTCACTCTGCTCTATAAAAACTCTTTTATATCATATATGCGCCCGTTTTCCGCGCCTGTCTCTAATAAAGAAAGCAGCGTGCCGGCAATAAAGGCCGGACTGCGAAGGCTTCCTGTTTCATTCAATTTCCGGAACCGCTCGATGTCGTGAAAATCCTTTTTCGATGATGCACGGATGACGGCCTGCATGTCAGTGTCCATGACACCCGGTGAGAAAGAAATCATGTTCATCGGCCGTTCTTCGTCCTCCTGTTCAAATCCGAACGTTCTCGTAAACATATCAAGTCCGGCTTTTGAGCTGCAATACGCGCTCCACCCCTTGTATGGGTTTTTGGCCGCGCCAGAGGTAATATTGACGATTGTTTTTCTGCCGCTGTACAGAGCAAACTGTTTTGTAAACAGCTGGCTTAGGAGCACGGGCGCGGTCAGATTAAGCTGATAATGGTGCTGCAGCTCTTCTAGAGACGCTTCTCCGGCGCGTTTGATCGGCGTTACCATTCCGGCGTTATTGATCAGTGTGATGGCTGAATAATCAGCTGGATTGATGGATGAAAGCAATGTTTTGAATTGCTGTTCAGCCTCTGTGAGATTGATCAGGTCAATCTGATGCTGTGTCAGTTTCTCATGTGAAACATCTGTTGTTGTTCTGGACAGGGCATGGACTTCATGGCCTTTTTCTAAAGCCTGTAATGCAATGGCTTTCCCCAGTCCTTTTGACGCCCCGGTGATGATATAAAGTTCCATTGGAAACCTCCTCCTTCCGTTCTTATTGTACGGGCCGCTTTTAAGCAAAACAAGCGCGGGCGCTTACGCCTTTTTATTATCCTGCACGATAACCTTTGGTATGAGAAAAACAATGCCTGCGATTCCCAGCAGAATCAGCACAATATAGATGATCGGAAGCAGGAGTGAAGATGATTCTTTTTCTTCCATTTCCGTTGATGACGCTTTTGTGATCGGTTTCTCGGAAAATGTAATCCCCAGCTGTTTAGATTGAGCCGCGATGGAGTTGGAGCCCTCGGCATCTGTTGATGTAAACAAATCCTTTATCAGCTCGGTGTCCCGATCCTTCGGCTTATCAAAGGTAATATCCTTTTGCTCCTCAGGCAGTTCTGTTTTCTCCTCATAGGAAGAATCTTCATGCAAATAATTCGTATCGATTTCAATGTCTTTCTTCTCATATTGGTTTGGCGCGACATCCGTATTTTCTTCGGTTTCGGCAGCAGTGGCAGAGGGTATGAAAAGGGAAAAGGAGAGCATACATATCATGATCCCCTTTTCCAAGCTGCGATTACGCTTCATACGTTTCATCGCTTTCCGCTGTTTTTTCTGCTATCAAGCGAATGACAAGCGGCATAGCCGCTGCAATCAACGTAATGATCAGCAGAACCGATATTCCCATTGTAAACAAATGCCCTGTTCCGTACTGGATGTCGATATATACCTTCGACACCGGATCTTCAAATGTGAAGTTCGGCATAATCAAGTCAATAAGCGGGGCAACATAGAATAAAATCATTGCCGCTGAAGCAACCCATCCAGGAATTGATCCGAATCGGAATGCCGCCCGAATAAAGGCAGAGCTTGCGACCAGCAATAATATCGTAAACACAGACCACTTAATCGTCTGATCGTCCGGCAGTGAATAAATATTTAAACCGAACAAGCTGATCATCAATCCGACAAGGATATTCAGAATTCCGAAAAGCGCTCCTTTGACGAGCAGCGGCGCATTCTGGTAATACGAGCTGAAATATCCGATTAACAGACTGCTGATCAAAATAATAACCAGGATGACAACCGGCGGCACCGTCTGAATTTTTTCTTCCGGAACCTGACCGCTGATTTTAAGCGGGTTTGCCAAGTAATCATATACATAGCCGTTGTTTTGGCCATCTACTAATGTATTGCCCAGAATGCCGTATACGTCACTGCGTACAAGCTTCGTGGAGGCAACATTTTTACCCCAGTTGTTATTTAATGTGTCAGCTTTCGTCTGTACATCATTTACGCTTTGCTGCATGTTGGTTGTGTAATCAATAATGCCTGACTGGCGTTCAGATAATGAGCCCATCACGTCTGACATTTGCAGCACTTCCTGGCCGACCGTATCTTGCACGCTCAGTGCCATTGTGCCTGACAGACCATCATTATTGAACGTTGCAGATTCCTGCGCCGCGCCGGTTACAAGCTGTTCTGACGCTTTAGACGCACTTTCAGAGATTTTCGTCAGTTCATCGAGAACACCGGCTTGAGAATCACGGATATAGCTGCCGTAGTTGTCTGCAAACTCGGTCATGCCATTGATGAAATTGTCGATGTCTTCATCGGTTTGCATCGTGTTGTTTTTGAGATCTTCCCAGCTTGCTGATTCTTCCGGTTTAATGGCTAGGACTGATTTGACGTTGCCCTGCTGGCCGTCAATGGCATAGTTTTTTGCAGTGCTGTCTATCGTTCCGGATAATACAGAGTCATACACAGATAAATATTTATAGTATCTCATTAAAGCGGAGATGCTTTCTGTGTTGATTTCCCCCGGGAATTGAAGCTGATCTTTATTCTCCAGCTCGCGAATCGCTCTGTAAATCCCTTCGAACTCCCTCTTCCGTTTCGCTTCAAGATTTTCAAGTTTACCTTCTAGCTTTTTTACTTGGTCTTTCAAGTCATCAATTTCATCATTAAGACCATCCATTTGCTCTTTTAGTTCTTCTAATTTCTTTTTCAGCTCTTCATTATGGGCAGTTTCTTTTTCTTTGAGCTCTTCTTCAATTTGCTTGATTCGCTCAGACGCTTTGCTGAGCTGTTCTTTTGCTTTTGCGATATCAGAAATGTCGTCATTTCCTGGTTGATCTTCATTTCCGGGCTCTGTTGTGTCTCCGTCGCTTCCGGTTCCGTCTTCATTTGCCAGCTGGATAAATTGAAGGGCTGAGTCAGATGAAGCAGTCTGTTCGGCAGATGTGCCCGTTTCGGTTTGTCCGCTGTCTGACTTACCATTGGAGGCATCTCCGTTCTGCTCCTGACCGTCTGTTCCCTGCTGCTGGTCTTGATCCTGAGTATTGCCGTCCGTTTGCCCGTCATTCCCGGTATCACTGCTGTTATCATCGTTTCCGGTGTCTCCCTGTGTATCATCGGGAATGGTGCTGCCTCCGTCATCTGGATGATCCGGCTTGTCAGTGGACGGCTCGTCTGTTCCCGGTTTTTCAGTTCCCGGGTCCTCCGGTGTCGGATCCTCTTTTTCAGGCTCCTTCAGATTGTCTGAAATATCTTGAATGTCAGCGGCAATGTTTTTCAATTCTTCACGCTGTTTTTCAAGATCGATTTTCAGTTCTTCAGGATTTTCTTCGTTCGGGTCTTTATCTTCATCATCTGAACCATCATCTCCATCAGGCTGCGGGTCAGCTTTCGCAACAGTGAGCGCCTCGCGCGCTTCAACAAGCAGTCCGTATACTTGGTTTAAAGCTGCCTGTCTTGAAGCGGTCTGGTATTGGTTAATTAAATCGCTTTGTATCTTCGCCATACCAAGTTCCTGCTGAGGCACTTGGCCTTCCCTGATTTGCTGGGCGGCTGCCAGAACTGTGCTGGTTTGTCCAAGCTGTGTTTTCACTTGGCTGATACCTGTTGACAGGCCGCTCATCTGCTCGCTGAACTGATTGGCCTTTTGCTGTGCTGAAATGGCATCCAATCCTGTCTGGATTTGCTGCTGAGTTGAATCCTGGGCTGCCAATAGCAGCTTCTTTTGATTTTCTTGATATTCTTTGTATCGTTCCACAGTATCAACGAAGTCTTTCAGGGTGTTTTTGGCTTCCTCCGCTGTCGAAGCTTTTTCTTTTGTCGTGCCTTGGGCTTCATTCATTGATTTCTTCAGCTCATCGATTAGGTCTTTCTGGCGTTTGATTTCACCTGCTAAATCGTTAGAGCTTGGTTTGTAGAAATTGTACATGACATTTTGGAATTCAGATTCTTTATTGACGATTTTGTCAAACTCTCCTCTGATATTGTCCACTTTTTGTGAGACAAAGTTCCAATATAAGGCCGACATTTTTTTGTTCATTGTTTTTTGGGCATCTTCAAGCTCACGCTGCACTTTTTCTTTGTTGACCGCATTCAGGTTATCTTGAATGCTGAACTCAAGCGTGGCTTTTTGAGGACGCTCTTTGTCGTAGCTCAAAATATTTTTTGAGAAATCTGAGGGAATGTAGACGATCGCATCGTATTTTTTCGATTTCAGGCCTGTTTCCGCTGCACTTCGGTTCACGACCGTCCAAGAATAATCAGGACGTTCCCCCAGAACGGCAGCTACTTCCTTACCGAACTGGGCGGATTGATCATCTTCATCGTCCGCTTTCACCTCATCACTCAATACGCCTGTGTCTTCATTCACCACTGCGATTTGCCGCGTGGAATTGGCTGCTTTTTTCGTCGGATCTTCCCCGATAAATCGGAAAAACAAAACCGGCAGCAGCAAAATAATGATGACGGCGGATATTAACTTGATTAAGTTTTTTCGTTGTTCTGTCATCTAGCACTCTCCCTTTCAGCAGAACATAAAGGAATTTGAACTTTTTGCTCCTTCCCGTTTTCCACAACATATCCGAAGCCCGGCTGAATCTCCGGCTCCTGTCTTTGGTACGGAAGAGGAATGACATTTTGTTCAGATTTTTTCATCAGCAGGATAGCGTGTCTGATTTGCTTCATCTCAGTCGTCAGGGAATCATAGCCTTTGGAGAACTCACTGTGATTGCCTGCCGGAATAAAGCTGAAGCCAAGATGCGCGTAAGATTTCATAAAGTTCGCCAAACGGTCTTGAATTCTCGTATCAATCGTCTGCTGGAATCTCGTAATTCCGTCAATCATTAGAACCACTTGAGAGAATCGCAAGCTTTGTGCGTCTCCCTGGCGAACGGCTTCTACATACATTGCTTCTCTTGTTTTAAAAATGTCTTCTGCTGTTTCAATCCACTGCTCAATATCATCTTTTGTTTCCAGATATGCGACATCTGTTTCTTTTGCATATTTGGATAAACCGCGGTCGATCGAGTCAAACAAACCGATCATTTCCGTTTCATCATCAAGCAGATGCTCGAGCATCACTTTTAAGACGTTTGTTTTTCCTCGCTGTGTCTGCCCTAATATCAGGCAATGCTTGTGCTTAGCCAAGTCAAAGTACACCGGGCTGACGGTTTCTTCATGAAGCCCGATCGGCACAGATAAAGGCTTGCGTTCCAGCTTGAAGCGGAGAGAAAACTCTCTCGTCGACAGGCTTTCCGGCAGCATCGGAATCGGAGCCGGCTGCTGAAGTGAAGCGTAGCGATCCTGAAGAACCTGCACTTCTGCTTTCAGCTCGTTGAACATGCCGATATCATCCTCTGCTTCAACAGGCAGGAACATTTGGGCGAAATAAAGCTCTTCTTTTTGAATGATCACGCGCCCCGGGATCGGCTCAAGGCTGAACTTCGGCCGTCCGTAAATGGAATATCCCTCGGATTGATCCATCAGGTAATGGACAACCTTTGTTTTCAGGTTGTTCAAGAGCGACTGGCGGACAGCATTTACGCGCGTCGCCGTCAGCATGAAGTAAATCCCCAAGCTTTGTCCGTCTCTGGAAAGCTGGACAAATTCCGATTCAAGCTCATGCATCTCATCCTTGACGATATCAAAGTTGTCGATTGTGATGAAAATGAATGGAAGCTCTTCTTCGCTCAGCGCATTGTACATTTTGATATGGCTGATTTCTTTTTCACGGAACAGACGTTTTCGGCGGTCAATTTCCTCTTTGATCCGGATCATGAACTTTTCAATTTTTCTCGACTGATCCATCAGGAAGTAATCCGCCGTGTGCGGCAGCTTCGCTAATGGCAGAAGCGTTCCGTTCCCGAAATCAAAGATATAGACATGAAGCTCTTCAGGCGTGTAGACGTCTGCAAAACTCATCAGGAATGTTGCCGCTGCAATCGATTTCCCATAGCCTGAGGAGCCGAAAATGCCGATATTTCCGTCTTCCATCATTTTATAAGCAATCGGTGCCTGTCTTTGCAGATCAGGTTCATCAACATAAGCAAAGTGGAAATGGTCCTTTTCTTCTGATGGGAAAAGGGTGCGCGGGATACGTTCCGCAAGCGGCGGCAGCCAAGGGCTCGGCAGCTTCTCAATTCCTATTTCCTCTTGAATGCGTTCGATTTCGTCAACCACTGCTTCGATTTCTGATTGAACTTCTTTTTTCGCCATTTCTTCGGTGTCGACCTCAGAAAGCGGGATCAGGCCGGTATCAGTGACAATTGCGATTTCATCCTCTGTTCCGTAAACTTCCTCTAAGTAAGGGGCCCCGCTCCAAGCGGATTGGAACAGCTCGTACACTTCATTGTTTCCGACCTGCAAATAACCGCGTCCGGTAACAGTGATGTTCGCGGCATCGCTGTTTTTCAAAATCTCTTTACTATCGGTGGCATCCTGAACTTTAAGCGCTACTTTAAAGCGCGAGTTACTCCAAATTTGGTCGTCGATGATACCGCCCGGCTTCTGTGTCGCCAAAATCAAATGTACACCGAGGCTTCGGCCGATACGTGCGGCACTGACAAGCTCTCTGATAAAATCAGGCTCTTCGCTTTTCAGCTCTGCAAACTCATCGGAAATTAAGAATAAGTGCGGCATTGCTACTTCTGCTTTCCCCTGCTTGTACAGCTTTGTATAATCATTGATGTGATTGACTTGATATTGATCAAACAGACGCTGCCTTTTTTTCAGCTCGCTTTTAATCGAAGCAAGCGCACGCATACTGAAGTTTTGGCTGCCTTCAATATTAGTGATCGTGCCGAGCAGGTGGGGAATATTGCGGAACGGCTGCGCCATTCCTCCGCCTTTATAGTCAATTAATAAGAAAGCCGCCTCATGCGGGTGAAAGTGCACCGCAAGTGACAAGATATAGGTCTGAAGAAATTCACTTTTCCCCGAACCTGTTGTTCCCGCGAGCAAACCGTGCGGCCCGTGGGCTTTTTCGTGAAGGTTCAAATGTACAATGTCATCCTTCCCTTTATAGCCGATCGGCACCGACAGCGATTTCGACGATTCACTCGTCAGCCATCTTTGCTGGATTCCGATTTCTTTTACTTCCTTCGCATGGAAAAGCTCTAGGAACGAGACCATTTCCGGAATGGAGTTCGTAATGCCCACCTGGTGGTTCAGCGTGCGAAGCGTGCGTGAAAACCGTTCGTTGTCCTCGCGCTGATGTTGATCGAGCCTGAACGGGATTCTTACTGCTTTTTTCTTTTGTATTAAAATGTCGCCTTCATTTTCGTTGATATAGCGGACAAGGGTCGTAATGTTTTCTGATAAACTTTCCTTTGTGTCCGCAGCGACAATGGTAGAGATGCCCAGATGCTCATGCTGTCCTTCCAGATATTCAAGAATGACGTGCTCTGAAATCAGCTGCTGATTTGTAATGACAAAAACAAAATGCGGTTTAAACTGCACTTTTTCTTTGTCCTCTTCCAAGTCACGCTCTCTTATCAATTCGTAAAGAGAAGACAGGAGCTGGTCACGGGTCTGTTCATTATAAATAAAACCTTTTGCATAAATATGGGGCATTTGAAATTGCGGAAGCCACTTCATCCACTCCCAGTCTTTATACTCTTCTTCATGAAAAATAAAAACGAAACGCAAATCGTGATAGCTGTTAAAGAACGACAGCTGGCCGATCAGCTGGTGAATCTCATTCTTAACAATCTGAGATTTCCCGACAAGGCCCATCGGCCCTTCCGCCAAATCCACCGTAACCGGCGCATTGCGGATGTCCTTATAGACACGCTGCATGTGCTGCGATTTCTCCATAAGGTCATCAATATCACGGTTCGCCAAGTCTCCGCCGCTCATATTGATTTCATAGCTTGCAGGAACTGTTCCGGTCCCGAGCCGAATCTGGAGATAATCCTTGCTTTCGAGTGATTTTTCCCAAATTCGGTCACTGATTTCACTTGTTAAGTATTTCATTTGTTCAAAAGAAGGAAAATGAAAGTCAAGAACCTGCTTTTGCTTTTCAGCAAGCGCCTGAAGCTCTTTTCTCTTATTATCTAAGTAAAGCTTATACACACGCTCCCGCTTTTCCTCGCGTTTTTTCCGCTGGTTTTTATCCCGGAAATATTGAACGGTCGAGGTAATAAGGGTCATCATAAACATCGCCAAAGAAACGAGTATAAATATGCCGCGCGGCTGGATGATGGCGACAACGCCCATCACAATCAGCATCACAAGCGGCGGCAGGATGACGAGCCACAGCCCTCTATTGGTTTGATCGCTCTCCTGAGAGGGAAAACTGAAGGACACACGGTCATCTGGCAGGTCGTACACCATCCGCGGCGTTCTTCTGTACTGCGGATATTTTTTCTGCATTTCTGTGCTTGGTTTGACCGTTTTGGTTAACACTGTTTCAAGCGGTGTGTAATGAACGATTTCTAAGAGGTCTTGTTCAGTTACTCTCATTAGCGTAAAATTCCAGAATATTTCATCTCCCGGTTTGAGCGGTGCAGCACTTATTACCTTCTCGCCGTTCAAGAACACATTCCCGCTTTCTGGGAGAATCGACCATTTCTTGCCGATATGCAGTAATGAAAATGTGCTTTGCTCCGCAAAAGCAAAATCATTCGCGTTCAAGTAGATATCTGCTTCTGTCTTTTCTGAGGAACATGTCATCTCGTCTCTGTTTCCTGTAAAATAAACGGATTTTTCAGGCTTGCCGGCAATTAAAAACAGACGGATATCCTGCTGGTCCGTTTGAAGAGAAAATGATGCATCAGTTTCAAGACTGCCTAGGCAATCATTTCCCAGGAAAACATCGTAATGGCTGCCGGATTCCTTCCTCTGAAGAGAAATTACTCCGTTCTCAAACGGAATGGTGCCGATGGTAATGGAATCCTTCACATCTGGCCCTATGGTCACCGGCTGGGACGCAGGGAGGTCAGACAGTTTTAGTTTTTGGACGTTTTGCTGGTAGAAAACCCATAATAGACTCAAATGGCGAACCCCCTAACGGCCGAAATACGGCGTGCGATGACCTGAACTTCATGTTTCACTTTATTTGTCATCTTTTTTCTCATCTTTCTTTTCTTTCTCTTTTTTCTCTTGTTCTTCTTTTTTCGCTTTTTCCTCGGCTGCGGCCTTTTCTTCTGCCGCTTTCTCTTCAGCTTGCTGCTTTTCTTTGTCTGATTGTTCTTCAGCGGCTTGGCTGGCTGTATCAGTTTCTGCCGTGTCTGTTATCGCTTCTTCTTTTTGTTCTTTCATTTGTTTGGTAATTTGATCGATCTCGCTTTGTACCGTATCCAGTTCTTTTTGCTTTTCATCATCTTTCATACTGTCATCTGCTAATATTTCAGCCTTATATCGAATCAGCCCCAGCCCTATGTACGGGTTATACTCCAGCTTTCTTCCGATACTAACGGCTTCTTTATTCTCGCCTCTCCCTATGTCTATCCAATAAAGAAAGTGCTGTGGGTCTGATTGGAGCGTGACCAAATTATTTTCAATTTGTTTCTTTTGAGTGTCGCCTAATTTTTCAACCTCAACATAAGACATTGCAAGCTGATACTGCACTGAATCAGGCAGGCTTTCCGCATCATATTTAGCCAGCGTGCTGATAACCTCACTGTACTGCTTGTTTAAGAAAGCACGGTTGCTTTCCACAATTGCCTGATGCTTCGGCTGCGCGAAAAATAAAGCGTACATCGAATAGATCAGAGCCGGCACAAGCAACACAATGAGTCCCAGGCCGATATATCTTTGGATGTTCCATTTCTTTTTCGGGATATGTATGTATGTTTTGGCTTTGGCTTCGAGCTCATCGATATGTGTCTGAATCAGCTCGAGCAGTTCATCATAGGACTTCGCATCCAATATCGCTTTTGTCTCCGGAGAGAATGTCAGCGTTTCATTGAATTTCAAGTAGTCCTCAAATGCAAAAGCGCCGTCAACTGCCAAAGCCGCTGCAGCTTTCAGTTCCTGCCAGACTCTCTCCTCATCATGCTCGTAAGGAGGAATGCTTTCTTTTACGCCGTAATGAAGAAAATATGGGGTCAGCCCTTTATCGAATACAATGTTTTCCGGGGCCACAATCAAATGCAGCCTTGATAACTTGTGCTGCTGTACAGCCTGAACAAGCTGATAGGCAAACTGCCATTTGCTTTTTTTATCTTTAGCTTTTATCAAGCGAAATTCTTTATAGGAGGGAGGAGGTTGGATTGTGATGATCACTTCGTCTTCCGTCACATCGATCTCTTTATGAAAGAATGGATTTACATCCTTGATCACGTTCGCTTCGAGACCGTCCAGAAGCTTTATTTTTTCCCGTTGAAAGGTAAATGTAAAGCCGTCTTCCGTTTTCTTAGCAGCAGCTTCTAATTGGTTTTCTAAATATGATGTTTGTTCACCTGACATTCAACCAGATCCTTTCATAATATTTCAAGCCGGTCTCCGCTTGTAATGCCGCAATCAGATAGCTTGCATTCTCCGGAAAACACCGTATCCTTATTGACCACTCTGATCCAGTGCCCTTCGCGCGGAGGTATGGAAACGCTTTGGGCCTGCCAAGCGATGTCAATGACTTTTTTCACCGGGTGGTAATCTGACAATCTGAGATCGAAGACACTTCCGTTATAATGTTTCAAATCTATCGTAATATCAATATACATGTTTATTCACCCTTACATAGAAAGAGCGCCGTCTTCTGGTGAATCAGGCGCTCCTTCCCTTTCATACTGTTATCCGCGGATTTGATTTGCGATGTCTTGGTCAGTAGACTCAAGAGTATTTGCTGTTTGATCAAGCTGCTGGTTAACATCTTGAAGCAAATCTGACATTTTGATAAATGAAGGTTTGAGCTGCTCGTATTGATCTGCGAACGCTTCGCTAGAAGCACCTTCCCACATGCTTTTTAAATCAGAGATCATTCGGTTTAAACGATCAACCTGATTTAATACTTCTTGGCTTTCAACGCCATATTGCTTCGCCATCGCTCTTAGCTCTTCGGGTGTGACACGAATTAATCCTGCCATATTCCTCATTACCTCCTGTGCCATCAGCCTAAATATGGGCTAATTCACTTATTTTTAGAACGTAATTATTATAAAAACAGTTTTTCGGTACAGTCAAACAAATATGTTTTAATTTTACAAAATGAGTCCAATGGTTTACCTCTCGCCTCTTAAAAATTACATATTTTGTTAAACAAATAGGTTTATTTTCTCAATCCACGTCGCCTTCTTGGAATAATCCAAAAGACCCAAATGATTCTCTAACTCCCAAAAAAAACCTTTCAGAAAATTTGATGCTACAGCACCATCTCTGAAAAGGTTCAGTTTTTCTGAAACACTCATCACAGAACATGTATCTCATTATATTTAAAAAGTGTTTTTTGGCTTTGTACACTTCTATTAAACTGTATTCTTTGTTGTTGATTTTCACAAACAAGAACAATCATAATAAAAGCAAGACGATTTGATGTCAAAGAGAACAAAGAATACAAGGATGGAAAAGTAGGGATAATGATGACCATGCCAAAGGATCCGTTTAAATACAGTTTTGACAGACTGGAAGATGTGGCTGATCATATCAGTGAAGTGCTGCAATGTCCGATCACCATTGAAGATGTGAACCACAAACTGCTAGCCTACAGCACCCACAGCGATTGCACTGACCCTGCCCGGACGTCTACGATCATTGGCAGAAGAGTGCCGGAGAAGGTTATTAATAAATTGTGGAAAGACGGGACGATTCCCGCGCTGCTAAAAACAGACCAGCCGATCAGAGTGAAGGAAATTGACGAAGTCGGACTAAGCAACCGCGTCGCGATTTCGATTTGGAAGAACAACCAAGTGCTGGGGTTTATTTGGGCGCTTGAAATTCAAAAAACATTGTCGGATGATGATCTGCTGACATTAAAAATGGCGGCTAATGCAGTAAGAAATAAGCTGCTTAAGCTCCAAATCAGAAAAACGAAAAATGAGGAACGCAGCCAAGAGTTTTTCTGGAAAATGCTGACTGGACACATCTATCAAGAACAGGACATGACGGATGGGTTTAACAAGCTTGGAATGGTCGTTCCCTCTGAATTTTCCGTGATGATCATCCGGGTAAACGGCGAGCTGACCGAAAAAACAGAACAGCAGCTTCATTATCTGCAGGAAACGACCCAGCAGGTTCATGCTCTGCTGACGACCGTTGATTCCAATGAACTTATCATTTTAACCGCGCCAAAAACGGATCGTCCTTTTCAAGATTTAAAACAGTTCGCTTTCAGCACGCAAAGACAGCTGAGGGAACGTTATAAAATAGAAGATGCTTCTATTGCATTTGGCGGAATATACAACTCGATTTCGTTTGTCTGCCGCTCATATCAGGAAGCACTGTCCGTATTGAAAGCAAAGGAACGGTTTGCTGAAGAAACCAAGCATCTCTTCAGTTTTTCAGAATTAGGCATTTATCAATACTTGGACGTGTTAGATGAGAAACGGAAGCAAACGGGATATTTCAACTACTCCCTTTCAAAACTCGAGCAGTACGACCGGGATCACCAGTCCAATATGGTCGAAACGCTCGAACGTTTTATTGAAGCCGACAGCAATGTGAATACCGCCTCTAAGGTCTTGAATATTCACGTTAATACATTGAATTACCGGCTGAAGCGAATCAGCCAGATCGCTGAGATCGATTTAAAAAATGTGAATCAAAAGTTTACTATATATTTGGATATCAAACTTCGAAACATGGGTTTGTGAAATTTCACAAACCCATGTTTTTTTATTTTCTGTTTCAAACAAAGAATTTTCCAAAAAATCAAGCTACACTAAACATATCACATATACGGGAGGAAATAGATATGATCATTGGGGTTCCTAAAGAGATAAAAAACAATGAAAACCGTGTCGCTTTGACGCCTGGGGGCGTTTCTCAGCTCGTTTCAAACGGTCACCGCGTGCTGGTTGAATCAGGCGCAGGCCTTGGAAGCGGCTTTGAAAATGAAGCTTATGAGTCAGCAGGAGCGGAAATCATTGCTGATCCGAAACAGGTCTGGGACGCTGAAATGGTCATGAAGGTCAAAGAACCGCTTCCGGAAGAATATGCATACTTCCGAAAAGGGCTTGTACTGTTTACTTACCTCCACTTAGCGGCTGAACCGGAGCTTGCACAGGCACTGAAGAATAAAGGCGTCACAGCGATCGCGTATGAAACGGTAAGTGAGGGACGGGCATTGCCTCTGCTTACACCGATGTCCGAGGTTGCAGGCAGAATGGCAGCGCAGATCGGAGCCCAGTTCCTAGAGAAACCTAAAGGCGGAAAAGGAATCCTCCTTGCCGGAGTGCCTGGCGTTGCCCGAGGAAAAGTAACCATTATCGGTGGGGGCGTAGTCGGAACCAATGCGGCAAAAATGGCTGTCGGCCTCGGTGCAGATGTGACGATCATCGACTTAAACGCGGATCGCTTGCGTCAGCTTGATGATATATTCGGCCATCAAATTAAAACGTTAATTTCTAACCCTGTCAATATCGCCGATTCGGTAGCCGAAACGGACCTTCTCATTTGCGCCGTGTTAATCCCTGGTGCTAAAGCGCCGACGCTTGTCACAGAGGAAATGGTGAAACAAATGAAACCTGGTTCAGTGATTGTGGATGTTGCAATTGACCAAGGCGGCATCGTCGAAACTGTCGACCACATTACGACACACGATCAGCCGACATATGAAAAACACGGCGTCGTTCACTATGCTGTTGCGAACATGCCGGGCGCTGTGCCTCGCACTTCAACAATTGCGTTAACGAACGTTACGGTTCCATATGCACTGCAAATCGCAAACAAAGGGGCAGCAAAAGCACTTGAAGACAATGCGGCACTAAGAGCGGGATTAAACACAGCAAACGGCCACGTGACCTATGAGGCTGTTGCCAAAGATTTAGGATACGAATATGTCCCTGCCGAGAAAGCCTTACAGGATGAATCATCTGTGGCCGGCGCTTAATTCATATTGAGCTTGCAGAAAAATTTCTGCAAGCTTTTTTTATCTTTTAAAAAGGAAAAAGGAAATGACGTCTCGAATTAAAACGAAGAACTTGATCATAAAGGGGGATTCATATGGCTGTTCAGCAATATGGCGTGTTAAAAGGCGTTGTCTTAGATATGAAGCGGGAAACAGATGATGACAGTCCTCATTTCCAAGTCAAGATGCTCGGTGAAGAGAATACGTATTACAGGTGCGCCATCAATGTCATGTCCAGTTCCGAGGAATCTGAAGTATTGTATTTGGCAGACGATCAGTTTGATTCGAGCTCCATTACCATCCTTCCGAACATGCCGTATGGATATACGAAGATCAATGACGAAAACCGTGAAGTAGCACTGGATTATGTGCGGGGCAATCTTTTTGATTCACGGGAAATGAAGCCTTTGCCTCATGAAATCACGGGGCCTGATAATGATTTAAATGACTTTATTGAAACGTATATGAAGAAAGCGAAAGAAGAGAAAGCGCCGGTTTATATATTCGGGTCAAAATTTGGACCTGAACAGGCGGCAGATAAAATATTCGGCTTTACCCCGACAAACGGTATGCACAACATCCACATGAATCAAGGCAATGCGCTGGATACCCGCTGGAAAAAAGACAACGGCTCTTGGCATGACGGAGGCATTCTGATTCAATTTGCCGATCAGTGGGCCGCTGTGTTTTTAGCGTTTTTATCCCAGTCATGGTGTACGGATGAAAACGGGAACCCTGTCAGAGATTGCGATCATACCCAAACGTCTGCGTAAGATAGAAAAAGAGACTGCCTGCTGCAGTCTCTTTTTTTTACCGTCAATGCATTTAGACATTTTCGACAGGCTTTAAGCTGTTCGGCCTCATATCGCTCCAATGCGATTGGATGTAGTCCAGACAAGCCTCACGCCCTTTTTGTTCATGAACGACTGTCCAGCCGCTCGGCACATCGATAAAGCCGGGCCACAAGGAATATTGGCCCTCTTCATTGATGAGAACAAGGTATACGCCATCCGCATTTTCAAAAGGATTTGCCATTGCTTTTCCTCCTTCATTGATTCATTTCTTCCAATTTAGCTGCCAGAACCCGGCCAATGACTGCGAGCGGTTCCGGCTGACAGAGATCTTTATGGCGGCAGTCAATGTCGATTTGTTCAATTTGTCCATCAATATAAGGCTTCCACGAATCAGGTTCAATCGGGTCAAACCATTCAGGAATGATAGTTGATCTGAAAAACAGAACATTTCCGCGGAAGGTTTTCGGCTTATATGAGCCTAAAATGCCGACAGAATTAACGTACGTATTCTTTAGGTTTAAAATGACCGATTCATCCAGGCTCGCAAGCGCGCTGCCATCTCGCCGCAGAATCTCAATAGCTGTTTCAAAATCAAGCGGCTTGTCTCCTAAGCTGTCTGGGTCATACCCGCCTAACGCGAGAAGGGCAATAAGCGCTTCTTCATCATCCGGTGCCTCTTTTATAGGAAGGAAGTGGTTTGGATAGGCGTCCAGCATAACCAATAGAGAAACGTCTTCCCCTTGCTTTTGCAGCTGTGTTGCCATTGCTTGAACGACATTTCCGCCTAAGGACCAGCCAAGCAAATGGTACGGCCCTTTCGGCTGGATCGTCCGAATCTGTTCTATATAGTCGGCAGCCATGTCATCGAGCGTTTTCGGAAGCGCCTCCTGCTGTCCAATTCCCCGCGCTTGCAGTCCATAGATGGGGTAATCCGTTCCTAATGATGTCATCAATCCTGCATAACACCAGCTAAGTCCCCCCGCCGGATGTACGCAAAACAACGGAAGCCGGTCTCCGCTTGTTCGGAGCGGCAGCAAAACATCAAGAGCGCTTTGGCTTGAACCCATCTCCAGTCTTTCGGCAAGCCCTGCCACAGTCGGCGCTTCAAATAGATTGCCAATGCTGAGTTCAACCCCGAGTGCTTCACGTATGCGGCTCATCAGCTGAACTGCGAGCAGGGAATGTCCGCCCAAATCGAAGAAACGGTCATCAATACCGACACGCGGCAAATGAAGCACTTCCATAAACAAGTCACAAAGGATTTCTTCCTGCGGGGTTCTCGGCCCGCGACCTGTCACCGCAGCAGCAAAATCTGGAGCAGGCAGCGCTTTACGGTCAAGCTTTCCATTCGGCGTCAGCGGCAATTCTTTCATCGTCATAAAGGCTGAAGGCACCATGTAATCCGGCAGTCTCTCGGCAGCATACCTCCGCAGTTCCGCCGTATCAAACGTTTCTTCCGAGGAAGGTATGACATAAGCTGCCAACCGTTTATCTCCCGGCTGATCCTCACGAACGATCACTGCCGCATCTTCCAGCTGTGGATGCTGAACAAGCGCGGCTTCAATTTCTCCCAGTTCAATTCGGAAGCCCCGAATTTTCACTTGATGATCGGCACGGCCGACATAATCGAGAGAGCCGTCAGCACGCCTGCGGGCTACATCTCCCGTGCGGTACATCCGTGTGCCCGGTGGTCCGAATGGGTCAGCGATGAAGCGTTCCGCCGTTAAACCGGGCCGTCCTAAATAGCCTCGGGCCAATCCGGCTCCTGACACATACAGTTCTCCAGCCACACCCGGCGGAACGGGCTGTAAACGCTCATCCAGCACATACACGCCTAGATCGGGAATTCCGCAGCCGATCAGGCTGTTTGCTCTTATAGCTGCAATATTCCGGTCTAATTCGATATAGCTGACATGCACTGTTGTTTCAGTAATACCATACATATTGATCAGTTTTGGCATCTGTTCAGGATGGCGATGATACCAATCCTCTAAACGGCTGAGTTCAAGCGCTTCTCCGCCAAAAACAACATATCGAAGGCTGAGCGCCTGTCCGAGATCAGGCTGCTCCCTTTCCGCCTGCATAAACTGATAGAACGCTGATGGTGTCTGGTTCAAAATGGTCACACCCTCTTTTACCAGCAGACGCAGAAACGCTTCCGGAGATCTGCTGATGTCATGAGGCACGATAACAAGCCGTCCGCCGTGCAGCAAAGGTCCCCAAATCTCCCAAACAGAGAAGTCAAACGCGTAGGAATGGAACATTGTCCACACATCGTCTGAACCGAAACGGAACCAGTGATCGGTCGCTCCAAACAACCTCGTCACATTTTGGTGAGGAATCATGACGCCTTTTGGAACGCCTGTTGAACCGGATGTATAAATAACATAAGCCGTGTTGAAAGGTGACAGCGGGCGAATCCTGTCCGAATGATCAGGATTCAAAGGACTATATGTTTTTAGTTTCTCGCATAATTTCGGATCATCCAGTACAATTTTCGGCACATTTTCTGCAGGCGGGATTTGATTTTCCACCTGTGAGCTCGTGATGATAATCGCAGGCCGGGCATCGTTCAGCATAAAAGCGATTCGGTCGGCCGGATAGTCCGGATCAAGCGGCAGGTATGCAGCTCCCGCTTTCAGTACCGCTAACAGTCCAACAGTCATATCCAAAGAGCGAGGCAATGCTAATGCCACAAATTGCTCCGATCCGACGCCTTTGCTAATCAGCAGCCGGGCAAGCCGGTTCGCCCTCTCATTCAGCTCCGTATAGCTCATCGCCTTATCTTTATACACGACAGCAATGGAATCAGGGCTCAACGCAGCTTGTTTCTCAAACAGCTCCGGGAGACACGCTTGCGGAATCTTTTCAGAAACACTTTGCCAATCCGTCGCCGTGATGCTGCGCTCCTCTGGTGCTAGAATATCCAGGCTTCCGATTTTCTGGTCAGGAGCAGCCTCGGCAGCCTCAAGCAGCCGCAGAAGGCGATCAGCAAGAGCTTGAACAGTTTCACGTTTAAAAAGATCGGTGCTGTACTCAAGCAATCCTTCCAGTCCATTTGGTGTCCCGTCATCAAGACGGCTTTCCCTGATTTCTAACGTTACATCAAATTTGGCAGATCCTACGCTATGAATGTGCAGGCTGCTTTCTGTACCAGGCAGGTTCAGTTCTGCGTCAGGCGTATTCTGGAACGCGAGCATGACTTGGAATAATGGATGCGTCGCCCGGGACCGAACAGGATTGAGCACCTCTACAAGTCTCTCAAACGGCAGATCCTGATTTTCATAGGCTGCCAGATTCACTTCCCGCACTCTGTCCAGAAGCTCACGGAAACTCGGATCACCAGAGGTGTCTGTTCTGAGCACCAATGTATTGATAAACAGTCCCACAAGATCACCAAGCGCATCGTCATTCCGCCCCGCGATCGGGCTTCCAATCGGAATATCCGTTCCAGCTCCGAGCCTCGTCAGCAAGGCGGCAAGCCCTGATTGAAGCACCATAAACAGACTTACTTTATTGGCACGCGCCAGCTCCAGCAAGCGGCGGTGAAGCTCTGAGTCTATACGGAAATGGATTGTATCTCCCTGATGACTCGGCTCAGCCGGACGTGAATAATCAGTTGGCAGTTCGAGCTGATCGGGCAGGTCTTCCAGTCTCTCTTTCCAGAAAGCTAGCTGACCGGCAATCAAACTGTCTGGATCATGCTCGCTTCCGAGCAGACTTTGCTGCCAGAGCGCATAATCCGCATACTGCACAGCAAGCGGTGTCCATTCGGGGGCTCTCCCGTGACAACGGGCGGTATAAGCAGCAGCCAGATCACGAGTCAGAGGGGTCAATGACCATCCGTCTCCGACAATATGGTGCACGAGCAGCAGGAGCACGTACTCATCGGGACCGATAACAAAGAGCTCGGCACGGAAAGCAGGCTCAGCTGCAAGGTCAAAGCTGTAGCGAGCAGCAGCGGCAAGCCTCTTAGAAAGCTCCTCCTTCTTTATTTCTGTAACATATAAATCAGGACGGGCTTGATCGGCGTCTAAAATATGCTGATAAGATGTCCCCTGTGATTCAGGGAAGATGGTCCGAAGGCTTTCATGGCGGCTGATGAGATCATACAGTGCCGCTTGCAGCGCTTCTTGGTTCAGTTCACCTGAAAGACGGACGGCAACCGGGATATTATAAGTAGGACTTGGCCCTTCCAGACAATGGAGGAACCATAGCCGGCGCTGTGCAAAAGAAAGCGGAATGTTCTCGGGACGTTCAGCTCTTTGCAAAGCGGGACGGACACTCTGCGCCTGGTCAAGATGTGCAGCAAGTCCGGCAACTGTCGGTTCGTCAAAGAGCTTGGCGATGCCCAGCTCAGCTCCCATCGTCTCACGAATTCGGCTCATCAAACGGGCGGCAAGGAGAGAATGGCCGCCCAGCTCGAAGAAACTGTCATCAATACCTACGCGTGCAAGACCTAGAACCTCTGCAAACAGATCACACAGTATCTCTTCTTGAGGCGTTCGAGGTCCCCGGTCAGTGACAGATGCGCTAAAATCGGGTGCCGGCAATGCCTTCCGGTCTAGCTTTCCATTAGGTGTTAATGGCAGTTCATCGATCTCCACAAATGCCGCAGGCACCATATAATCAGGCAGACTGGCACCAACATAACGGCGAAGCTCAGCAATATCTAGAGCTGAAGAAACAACCAGATACGCCACTAATCGTCTATCTCCCGGCTGATCCTCTCGAACGACAACCGCAGCCTGTTCAATTTGCGGATGTTTAGCAAGCACGGCATCAATTTCTCCAAGCTCAATGCGGAAACCGCGAATCTTGATTTGATGATCGGCCCGCCCAATGTAATCCAGAGACCCATCCGCACGCCAGCGGGCCTGATCTCCGGTCCGGTACATCCGTGTGCCCGGCGGTCCGTACGGATCAGCAACAAAGCGCTCCGCCGTTAAATCAGGGCGTCCTAAATATCCGCGGGCCAAGCCGGTTCCGGCAATATAGAGCTCCCCAACAATGCCTGGCGGAACGGGCTGCAAACTATTATCGAGCACATATACCTGTGTATTCCAAATCGGCTTTCCGATCGGAGGCACACCCTGCACACCTTTTTCGAGAAAAGCTGCCGCCGACCAAATGGTTGTTTCAGTAGGGCCGTATAAATTAGTTACTGGACAATCAAGTGCCTGCAAGGCCTGCAAAAGTCCGCTCGGCAGGGCCTCTCCCCCGACAAGCACCCTGAGCTCCCGAAGTTTCTCAGGTTCGTTTGTGACCAACGCATGCCACAGGGTCGGCGTGGCCTGCATAATCGTTATATCAAAATATTCAATCATTTTAGCTAATGCCTGCGGCTCGCGGATTGTTTCTTTTTGAGCAACAACAATACTCGCTCCGCTGATAAGCGGGAGGAACAATTCCAAAGCAGAAATATCAAAAGCGACGGTCGTCACAGCCAGCAGCCTGTCTTGTTCATTGAGAGAAAATGTCTCCTGCATAGACAGCAGAAAATTACTTAAACTTTTCAGCGTGACAACAACACCCTTTGGCCTTCCTGTTGATCCTGATGTATAGATGATATACGCCGGATGAACAAGAGATACATGTACATTTGGATTGTCGGCAGAATAACGCTTCACAATTTCTTTTGTCACAGGCTGATCCAGCACAAGCTGCGGTGCCGTTATATCATCAGGCAAAGTGGCTGCAATTTCCTCAGTCGTTATCATGCATGATGGCTTCGCATCCTTCAGCATGTATGAAATTCTGTCGGCTGGAAACTCCGGATCAAGCGGAAGATAAGCAGCGCCAGTCTTTAGTACGGCAAGCATTGCAGCTACCATCTCGGAAGACCGCGGCAGAGCCAAGGCGACAAACTGCTCCGGGCCAAGACCTTTTTCTATCAAAAGATGCGCAAGGCGGTTTGCTTGTTCATTCAGCTCTTGATAGCTTAATTGAATGTGATCGCAAATCAGGGCGATACGTTCAGGCGAACGTTTTGCCTGCTCCTCAAACATATCCGGAAGGCTGAGCAGCTGCTCGGGTTTTGCTGTCTCATTCCATTCGCTTATGACCCGTGCTTTTTCTGCCGGCAAAAGAAATTCCATTTGCCCAATCAGCATGTCCTCACCGGCTGATGCCGTTTGTAAAAGCTGTAATATCCGCTGCTGATGCACCTTTATTTCTGACTCGCTGTACACTTCAGGATTGGCATCCACATCAATTCGCAGCCCGCTTCCGTCTGTTCTGTCATAGACATTTATCGACAAATCATCAACAGGACCGGCTGAAAGATTGTGCGTGGTCCCACGGGCTCCGGCAAAGTCGAGACCGTAATCAAAAGGCATCAAATTAATTTGCGGGCCAAATAATCTATGATTTTCTCCTATTAGTTTCAGATCCCGCCGCAGTTCCTCATGGCGGTATTTATGATGCTGCCGGATACTGCGGATTTCCCGGGAAATCTGCAGCACAAGCTCCGAAAAGCTCATCGAAGGACTCACAGACAGCCTCAGCGGGAGAAGATTCATCACCATAGCCGGAACATTCAAGGATGCCGATCCCATCCGTCCCATCATGGGCAGTCCGAGCACAACATCCTCAGAGCCGGTCATGCGGTGTACATAAGCAGCTGATACCGCAATCACGACTTCATGCCAGCTTCCGGCATAATAGCGCGCCGCTTCTTTCAATGCGTTTACATCTGATGGCGGCAAATAAACAGTCTGGCGCAGAAAGCTTTTTGAGGTTCTCGGCGCCCGTTCTGCCAAACTGACAACTTCAGGCCTGTCCGCAAAACGATTCAGCCAGAATTGACGATCCTCTTCATATGTATCAGACGAGCGGTACTCTGCGTCATCCGCCAAAATATCCTGCAAAGAGCCGAAGGAACGATCATCAGCGGACCGCCCTCCTGCAAGTGCAGTATAGGCCTGTGCAACCCGCTGGGCGATCAGAGAAAATCCAAAGCCGTCGATCGCAATATGGTGAATGCGCTGATACCAAAAGAAACGCTGAGGCCCGGCTTTAAACAAAGCTTCGCGGAACAACGGGTCATGCTGTAAATCGACCGGCTTTGCCAAGTCAGCTTTCATCCAGTTTAAAGCGGTCTTTTCCGGATTAGGTTCAGAGCTGACGTCAATGACATGGAGCTGTACATCCGGTGATGGATTCATCATCTGCCAAGGCCCGTCCATATCTTCACCAAAGCGGACATGAAGTGATTCCGCTTCTTTTATGACGTGCCGTAAGGCTTTTTCAAAAAGAGAAATATCGATTGGGCCGTTGATTTCTATATATTCGGCTGTATTGTAGATTGGATTGTCCGGATCAAGCTGCTGAGCAAACCAAATACCGCTTTGCGCTCCGGTTAAAGAATATTGAAGATCTTTTGTATCAGGCATCCGTCTTTTTACCTCCTTTTATAAATAGTCCGCGTTTGGCAACACTCTCTCAATGCGGATTGAAAGCAATTTCTGCCATTCTTCTATCGTCGGCCGTTCAGCCAGTTCGACGAATGTCACCTCGGCTCCTTCACGGCGCCATTGTTCCACTAATGTCATGATCCTTACAGAATCAAGTCCCCTATTCAGTAAGTCCTCATTATCTGCAATGTCATCAGGAGATTCTTGGAGAAGCTCAGCAATTTGTGTGCGGATACTCTCGCAGGTAAATCTATCTTTTTCAGCTTTTTCTGATGGCTTCTGAGCCGCAGAAGGCGTATGTTTCAGCTGATCAAGCAAGCTGTCGGTCATCACCGTAAACGCACAGCGCCCAGCCGCATAATTAAGCGCCATTTTATGCTTGTCCTCAGAAAAATCCGCAACTGCATCAGCAACAAAAAATGCTTCGATGTCTTCCATAAACGCTTCACATGCTGTAACGAGACAGCCAATATGAGCATAAATCCCAGAGATGATCAGCTGATCACGCCCCTGTTCACGCATGATCTCAAGCAGATTCGTTCTCTTAAATGCGCTGTATCTCCATTTTGTCAATACGAGATCATCGTCTTCCGGCGCAAGCTCGGCCACAATTTTTTCCTCGTAAGGACCGCTGCTTAATCCAGGTCCCCAAAAATCAGTCAGCAATGCCCGGTCCTCCGGGTTTTGACTGCCGGGCTGCGCTGTGTAGACAACAGGTATCCCGAGTTGAACACATTGGTCCTTCAGTTTGCGTATATTTGCTGAAAGCTCTATTACCGGAGACGCTCCAGCTGTAAACGCGTCGACAAAATAGTTCTGCATATCGTGTATTAAGAAGACTGCCCGATTTGGATCAGGCACCCATGATACTTTGTTTGTTGGCATATCAGACGCTGTCGGCATTTGATACGGCTGAATGGCAGGAATAGCCATTTGAACACTCCCTTTCAAATCGTTTCTATTTTTTTGAACCTGCAAGAAGTTTTTCGGCGATCGTTTCGCGAAGCGCCTTTTTGCTTACCTTTCCTACCCCTGTCTGCGGGAAGGACTCAACAAATTCGATCCGGTCTGGAATTTTATATGCTGCAAGCCCGCGTTCTCTTAGAAAAGCTTTGAGCTCTGCGGCTTTCGGTGCTTGATCCCGGGGAATAATGAAAACACATGATCTTTCACCAAGAAATTGGTCTGGCATTGAGACCATTGCCGCATCATGCACAGCCGGATGCGCCAGAAGATGATTTTCAACCTCTTCAGCCGCCACTTTTTCCCCGCCGCGGTTGATTTGATCCTTTGCCCGTCCTTCCACGACAACATAACCGTCGGATGTCAGTCTCACTAGATCGCCAGTGCGGTAAAACCCGTCCTCGGTAAACGAAGCCGCATTGTGCTCATCAGCCTTATAGTATCCCCGGATCGTATACGGTCCCCGTGTCAGCAGGTGCCCCGTTTCACCAGGTTTCACGTCACGATCCTGATCATCCCACACACGTATTTCATCGTAAGAAGACATCGGCTTACCTTGGGTATTGACAATAACTTCCTCGGGGTCATCAAGCCTTGTATAATTAACGAGCCCTTCTGCCATTCCGAAGACCTGCTGCAAGGTGCAGCCGAATACAGATTTCACTTTGCGCGCGGCTTCAGCGCTGAATTTCGCGCCGCCTACCTGCAGCACTTGAAGGCTTGATAAATCGTCATCTCGTGAGGCAGCAGCGTCCATCCATACCATTGCAAGCGGCGGGACAAGAGCTGTGATTGTCACCTGTTCCCGTTCAATCAAAGGGAACGAGTCGTCCGGACTCGGAGAAGGAGATAAAACCACTTTTCCTCCAGCGTATAATACGCCTAGCACCCCGGGTGAGCTCAGCGGGTAATTGTGCGCCATCGGCAATGCGGCCAAGTACACAGTGCTGTGATCAAGCCAGCAAACCTCCGCGCTCATCCGCAGGCTGTATATGTAATCATCGTGGGTTCGCGGTATCAGTTTCGATAAGCCGGTGCTTCCGCCAGAAAGCTGTAGGAACGCCACATCCGAAGATTTTACTTCAGGCAGCTCGCCAGGTTCTGTATGCAGTGCCTCAAGCGGCTGGAATTCCTCCGCCTCACCTGCGACAATGACGTGTTTCAAGGACGGCAGCTTGCTTCGAACCTGTCTGGCAAGTGTACGGTAGTCAAATCCCGAATGGGAATCGGGGATAATATAAGCCTCCGCTTCAGCAAACTCGCAAAAATATGTAATCTCACTGCTTCGATGAGAAGGCAGTGCAAAGACCGGGAGCGCTCCCAGCCGAAAAAGTGCAAAGATGACTTCAAAAAACTCCGCGATATTCGGCAGCTGCACGACTACACGATCCATTGGTTTAATACCGAGCTTTTGCAATCCGGCTGCCAGACGGTCAGCCCTTGTGTCAAGCTCTTGATAGCTCCAATGGGTGTCCCCGCATGTAATCGCGATTCGATCGCCATGTTTGGCAGCCCGGTCTCTTAACATGTCTCCAAAAGTCTCACCGGCCCAGCAACCGTTCTCCCGGTACTTTTCCGCAAACTCCTTAGGCCACGGCGTAAATCCATTCAGCATGCTGTTTCCCTCCTGCAATTATTTCTGATCATATGTGATTGACACCCATTGCGCGAAGCATCGTCCGAAACTTTGCGGATGTCTCCTGAAGCTCGTCCTCTGCTTTTGATCCAGCTACAACACCGGCCCCTGCAAAAAGACGAAGTGAACGTTCTTCAGCCTCTGCACAGCGAATCGTAACGATCCATTCGCCATCGCCTGCATCGTCACACCAGCCTACCATGCCGGTGAAGAAACCGCGGTCAAAAGGTTCAATTTCCCGGATGGCTTCTCTTGCAAGGTCAGTCGGTGTACCGCAGACTGCCGGCGTAGGATGAAGCGCGGCGGCTAGCTCCAGCGAGGTTACAGTCGGGTCAGAAAGCTCTCCTTTAATGACACTGGACAAATGCCACATCGTCTCCGTTTGGATCAGCGAAGGCTTTTCCGGAACGTCCAGCGTCCGGCAAAAAGGCCGCAGCCCGGCGGCAACCGCATCAGCCACAACAGCATGCTCATGAAGATCCTTTGCGGAAGAAAGCAATTCATCGGCCCGGCGCTTGTCCTCAACAGGATCATCACTGCGAGGTCTAGATCCCGCTAACGGATTGGATACCACCTGAGTTCCCATTCTTGAAACGAGAAGCTCGGGACTTGCTCCGAGTAATGTCCGATGGGAAGATGAGTCATCTGGGCCTGATACCTCGGCTGCAAAAGTATAACCGTGTGTATTATGCCGCGCCAGATGGTGAAGCAGTTCACCCGTTTGTATCGCTTCAGGTGATGTCAGATGCAGCGATCTGGACAGGACGATTTTGCTGAGTGTGCCGTCAGCAATGCTTGCCAATCCTTGTTCTACACCTTTTTTATAGTCCTCCGGTGCAGGAACAGGCTGTATGTGATATGTATGTTCCGGCTGCTGTTCAATCTTGGCATCACCGAATTGAAGCGGTCCCGACCACCGTACCTCCTCCGGAACGACGAGCCGGGGCGGTTTTAAATAATCAAATGGAACAGCTCCCACAACAACCGGACGGCTTTGCCCCAATTGCTTTGCTTTGTTTAGCGCCTCAGCAATGCGGCCGGGTAAGGTTTCTAATTGGTTTTGTCCGTCTGCATCCGGCACGGCTTCACTTATTCCTTTTCCAAGCAGCACACGATGAGGGGAAGCCAAGAAAAAAGCGCCCGGCTGATACTCATGAAGCAAATGCTCCGCCTTCGTTTCAGATATAACGTTTTGTTCCAACATCTTCATAAACCTCCTTTGAGTTAACTTATACGCCTAAGGTCGCGCCGCCATCTACACATAAATTATGCATCGTAATATGGCCTGCCTGCTCAGAAACCAAAAAGAGCACGGCATCTGCAATATCCGAAGGCTGGGCCAGTTTTTTGAGCGGAATTCCCGTTTTAAATGTATCAAGCGATCCTTTGATGACTTGCTCTGCTCCATTTTCATCAGCCCATAAAGACCACTGCATGTCTGTTTCCGTTGATCCGGGAGAAACAATATTGCAGCGAATGTTGTATTCTGCAAGCTCAAGGCCAAGGCACTTTGTAAACATCACGGCCGCTGCCTTTGATGAGGCGTATGCCGCCATAGATGTCCTTGGCACACCGGCTGCATTTGATCCTACTGTTACAATCGAACCGGATCTGCGGTTCATCATATATTTGCTGACTGAGCGCGACGCGTTAAAAACACCAGTCGAATTCACTGAGAAAGTGGCCTCCCATTCCTCATCACTGAGAGAATGAATCAGCCCGGGCCGAAGCACGCCCGCTACGTTCACTAATATGTCAATCGGGCCCATGTCACGTTCGATTCGAGCCGTGACGCCGTCAATTGCCGCACTGTCTCTCACATCCGCAGGAAAGGCTTCGGCACGGCATCCCTCCGCTTTAAGGCTGTTCACGACTTTTTCAAGCTTTTCTGGATTGTAATCAACCGCAGCAATGTGTGCCCCTTGACCGGCAAGCCCCCGCGCAACAGCTTCACCTATTCCTTGGGCGGCCCCTGTAATCAATGCGATCTTGCCTTCTATACCTCTTACCTTCATTTCATCATTTCCTTTCTTCGCTTTTAACGCCAAAAAGGGCATGTTGCGAAAAAGACTGCTTCACCTTACTATTAAACGCAATATATTGATAATGATTATCATTATCAATTATAAAAATAATCATATCCAAATGTCATCCGACAGTCAAATATAATTTTTGTGACAAATATGGGAGCTGAGGCAATTCTCAGCTCATTGAAATGTGCGGGCCGTCAGGGTGAAGCGCGAAACGCAAAGCCCTGCTGACCAAAACAGGAAGAACCGAAATATGTCCTTCTCCTGAAAACTCGCAAAATTCTGTCCGTACGCCTTTTTCAGCCAAAGCGGACAGCCGCTCGTAAAGCTCCTTCGCGTTATCGTTCATTCGGCATTTATGATGCTTTTCCAATTCTCCTGCCGCTAGCAGAATATTGACAGGCTGCTCGTTTTTCTTTAAACAGGAAGCGAAACGCTCAGCTTCCTTTTCAATAAATGGTTTGTTCCAATGAATGGACGGACTGCCTGCGATATACGTTTGGAATGCATCCGGTTTCGTTAAGAGCACCTGCAAAACGAAGAGCCCGCCAAGAGAGTGGCCAAAGATTGTTTGTCTGTTTCTGTCAATCTCATAATCTTGTTCAATCTCTGGTTTGAGGTCCTCTTCAATAAATCTTAAAAAGTCCCCCGCTCCTCCATGCTCCGGCCATTCTTTGCCGTCAGGCCTTACCGGCAGCTCCGAGGAAGACGTAGGCATTGTAAAATCCCGGTGGCGCGCAGAAGAAAACGGTTCTATTGTGTCATAGCCAATACCGACAATCACAGCGGGAATTACCCCTGTTTTCTCAGGACGGCGCCCCTGTACCCGAACAGCTTCCGACATTGTACCGAAGATAGAATTGGCGTCGAGCAGATAAATAACCGGATAACCAGAAGGCGGCGGCTCCGTGCTCGGCTTTGAGATAAAGATTTGATAGCCGCGGCTGCCATTGCGTGAAGACATTTTACGCACTTCCGTTCCCGGAATGGTAAATGCGTTGTAGGTCCCGCCTTTAGCCCCATCTGTTTTTTTCTCAATCATGCAGTACGACATTCCTCTCTTTAAAACTGGCTGCATTTATGATAATGATTTTCACTATCAACTAGACAACTCAAATAATAGGTTTTCTGGCAAACAAAGTCAACTTTTTCCTTAATAAAAAAGGCACCTTCTCTAAATAAGGTACCTGATGACTAGCAATATGGAAATAAAAACCTGAAAAAGGTGCTGATTATACCACATTCACTAGAACTTTAATCCCATGTAAATCTCTGATTCTGCCAAGGGTCGCCTCTCATATGATAGCCGTTCTGCTCCCAAAAACCGGGATGATTTTCTTTCGTAAATTGGATGCCGCGCAGCCACTTAGCGCTTTTCCAAAAATACAAATGAGGAAACACTCCCCGCAGCGGGAAGCCGTGTTCAGGCGTTAAAGGTTCGCCGTTATGCGCATAAGCGAGCAGTGATGTTTCAGCCAAAAAGTCATCGAGCGGCAGATTTGTCGTCCAGCCCTCTTCCGCGTGTAAAATGACATAGCCCGCCTCTTCTTTTACACCGGCTTTCTCCGCAATATCCCGTGTACTTACCCCCTGCCAAACGTTATCAAGCCGCGACCAGCCGGTTACGCAATGGATGTCATTTTCCGATTCGCACTGAGGAAAGGCTTTTATATCTTCAAAGCTTAAAAGCATCGGGTGATCAACCAATCCGTATACTTGCAGATTCCACTTCGTCATATCCTCATAATACGGAACGTTTCCCGTATGAAGCACAGGAAACGAAGTCGTCACATTTTGATTGGGCGGCACTCTTCCTGACTGATCGGCCTGTTTTATTCTTCCGAAATACACGTAAACCCTCCTTTTGTTAACCTAAATGATATTCATGTTGACAATCATTCGAATCTTTATTACTCTATGATTGTGTATGTAAACCTAAGGGGGAACAACGATGAAACAACATAAACTTCGTGCGGGTGATATGGCGCTGATCGGCATGTTCGCCGCACTTATGGCTGTCGGCGCCAACATTACATCAGTCGCGCCCTTTTTGCAAGTTGCCGGCATTCCGCTGTCGATGCAGCCGTTTTTCTGCCTCTTGGCGGCTCTGCTTCTCGGCAGCAAACGCGCTGCTATCGCAATGCTTGTATATGCGCTTATCGGATTGGCCGGGGCACCAGTGTTCGCTCAGTTTTCCGCGGGCTTCGCACCATTTGCAGGTAAAAGCGGCGGCTTCATTATCTCATACATTCCGGCAGCATTTGCAGCTGGATGGTTAGTAGAACGCAAAATCCAGCCAAGTAAGATCCGTTTTCTGATTGCTTCTCTTACCGGAACGGCCATTATGTATATCATCGGCACCACCTATATGTATCTTGCGCTGAAGCTGTGGATTCATACACCGGTGAGCTACAGCACGGTTTGGGGCTTTATGACTTGGTTTATGGTAAAAGACACGGTACTGGCTGTGCTGCTGACGTTTATCGCACCTACGATCTACCGCTCTATACATAAAGCAACCGGCTTTAACAGACATCAAATATCGTCCACTTAAAAACCGTTCCAATGAGCGGTTTTTTAAAATGATAAACGAAAAAGGCTCTCCCGTTAAGGAGAGCCTTTTTTCTATAAGACAAGCGCCGCAATCCAGCCAAAAATAACAAGCGGAATGTTATAAAAGATAAATGTCGGCACACAAGTGTCCCAAATGTGGTGATGCTGTCCGTCCGCACTCAGACCTGAAGTCGGCCCAAGTGTACTGTCGCTGGCAGGTGAACCGGCATCACCAAGCGCGGCAGCCGCTCCGATAATCGCAATCGTTGCCATCGGGCTGAATCCGAGCTGCATACATAGAGGCACAAAGATCGTTGTGATCACCGGAATCGTTGCAAAAGATGAGCCGATTCCCATAGTAATCAGCAATCCGACAATCAGCATCAGCAATGCGCCCATTGACTGGCTGTGCCCAATAATACCAGCTGATGTTTTGACCAATGACTCGACATCTCCAGTTTTTGTCAAGACATTTGAGAATCCGGCTGCAACAAGCATAACAAATCCGATAAAGGCCATTAATACCATACCGTCAGTAATCAATGAATCCGCCTCGTCACGTTTCATTACACCGCTGACAAACAGGATAATCAGGCCGGCCAGCGCCCCCATAATCATCCCTTCTACTCCCAAGGTCTGCGATAAATAAAGCTGGACGCCGAGTGACACTACAATGGCGAGAACCGCGATTCCCAGACTTTTTTTCGTATATGGAGATGGTTTCACACCTGAGATTTCTTTTGTTTCATACACTTTTGGTTTGCGATAAACGATTACTGATAAAATCAAACCGACAACCATGCCTGCAACCGGTATGATCAGCGCGTACGGAATATCGCCAAGCGGAACGTTTAAACCCGCATCAGCCATGTTGTCCTTCAGCATGCCTTGGAAAATCTGGCCGAAGCCGACAGGCAGCAAAATATAAGGAGCCGTTAAGCCGAACGTAATCACACATGCAATCAGCCTGCGGTCCATTTCAAGCTCATTAAAGATTTTCAAAAGCGGCGGTATCAGCACAGGAATAAATGCGATGTGAACCGGTACCACGTTTTGCGAAAAACAAGCTACGATTAAAATAATCAGTACAATGAGCACTTTAGACAGTGCCTTTTTTCGTGTATCTTCTTTATTTCCAATTAATTTCACAGAAGCTTCCACCATAGCATCCGGAAGACCTGTTTTCGTTAAAGCCGCAGCAAACGCACCTAGCATAGCGTAGCTGACTGCAACGGTGGCATTTCCGCCGAGCCCCTCTGTAAAGGCTTTAACCGTTTCACCAAGGCCGAGTCCTCCTGTTAAGCCGCCGGCCAAGGCACCTATGATTAAAGCAATAACTATATTGACACGCAGAAGGCTTAAGACAAGCATAAGCAGTACTGCGATGACGACTGCATTCATGATACCCCTCCAAAAATCCTTTAGTTTGCTAATGTAGTAGATAAATAAAGTACGAACGTATCGTATCATATCATAACACTTTAGTCAACTAAAGATTTTGGAGGAGAAAAACCCTGCCGCGAAATCGCAGCAGGGCTGTATTTGTTATGCTTTTGTGTGTTCTTCCGCTGTAAATCTTTCTGCCAGCGTAGCCAGTGTCCTTGCCATGACGCCGGTTGCACCGGACGGACCGAAGCAGCTTGTTTTACTTGAAGTTGCTGTGCCTGCAATATCAAGATGGACCCAAGGTGTCGTTTCAGCAAACTCACCAAGAAACGTTCCTGCCATAATCGCATGGCCTTCTCGTCCCGGTGAATTGTTTAAATCCGCCATTTGGCTGTTTTTCACACGTTTTTTATCCTTTTCTGTAATCGGCAGCTGCCAGATGGCCTCACCACACTCTTCCGCAGCTTCAGCCACCTGCTGATAAAAGCTCTCGTTATTTGTCATGGCGCCGGTTGTTTCTGTGCCCAATGCCACAACAACGCCGCCAGTGAGTGTTGCCACATCAACAAGAACAGACGCGCCATGCTGTTTCGCATATGTAAGGCCGTCTGCAAGCACAAGCCTTCCTTCTGCATCCGTATTAAGGATTTCAATCGTTTTTCCGCTTAATGACACGATGACATCGTCAGGCTTCATCGCCCCGCCTGAAATCATGTTGTCGGTTGACGGAATGACAGCCAGCACATTTTGCTCTGGACGAAGTTCGCCGATCGTTTCCATAGCACCAAGGACCGCTGCCGCTCCTCCCATATCGGATTTCATGCCGACAATTCCTGTTTTGGTTTTAATAGAGTAACCGCCTGTGTCAAAGGTAATTCCTTTTCCGACAAGTCCGATAACATTTTCCCATTCCTTTTTGCCCTGATACTTCAAGACAATCATTTTGGGCGGTTCGGCAGAGCCTTGGTTTACCGCAAGGATTCCGCCCATACCGAGCTCTTCCATATCCGATTTCTCCAATATTTCACACTCAAAATCATATTTCGCCGCAAGCTCGGACGCATATGAAGCCAGGTCAGTTGCTGTCAGCATATTTCCCGGCATATTCACAAGCGTTCTTGCCGAATTTGTGCCCTGCCCGTATGCCTGGCCGACAAGAAGCCCGGCCTGCACTTCTTGTGTATCTTCATCTGTGACGACATAGATGGATTCAAGCTGTTTATCCGGCTCATTTGATTTGTGCTTATAATCCTGCACCTCATAAGAAGCAAGCAGGCAGCTCTCAGCTAATGCGTGAGCGGCATCCGCTGCGGGCACTTCTTCACAAATAAATGTGTCAAGCAGTACGGCAGCCTCTTGTTTCCTGTCTTTATGAATGGCTTGAAAAACATGGGCAAAGCTTTCCTTCGCCTCTTCAAATGAATAATTCGCCTCCCTTCCCAAACCAACAAAATAAATACGTTTCATACCAGCGGAGGACGGAGGGAATACTTTTGATACTTGATTCCGTTTGGCAGAGACATCACCGTCTTTCAGAAGCTGAGTCAGATGGCCTTCCAGTTTTTCATCAATTTCCTTTGCTTTGCCTGTCAGCTGACTTTTTTGAAAAAGTCCGACCACTAGGGTTTCAGTATGCTCTAATTGTTGAACCGCATAAAACATAAGGCTTACACTCCTAACGTAATGGGTATTTGTAATGAACAATGGTATAATAGGAAATACATTCTTTCCTTACATTTATTTTATCAAACAACAGACGAAGACCTGCTTTTTTCTTTTGTAACACGAAAGATTTTCATATAGAAAGGATGTCGCCTATGGAACTTTTTATGAATTTTCCTTTATTATCAAGCCTTGCTGCCATCATCTTTGCACAAGTCATTAAAGTGCCGATACAATTTATCGTATCCAGAAAACTGGACTGGTCGCTGGTGACAAGTACAGGCGGCATGCCGAGTTCCCATTCCGCGGCTGTGACGGCGCTTTCTACAGGCGTAGCCTTAGAGCATGGATTAGGTTCCTCTCTCTTTGCGGTTTCAGCCATTTTTGCCGTCATTACCATGTTTGACGCAACCGGCGTCAGACGTCATGCCGGCGAGCAGGCAACAGTCATTAATAAGCTTGTGATTGATTTTAACCGTTTTGTGAATGAAGCAAAAGATTTCCCGAAAGCTGAAGAGAAAGAAAAACAAAAAAAGCTGAAAGAGCTTCTCGGCCATCAGCCAATCGAGGTCTTTTTTGGCGGATTGACAGGAATTTTATTAACACTGGCACTGGCATACTTTTTTCTGTAAAAAAACAACGCTTCAGCCGCAGCTGGAGCGTTTTATTCTTTCACGGTTTTGTATTGATTTCTGAACACCTGCAATGATTTTGTTTCATTAAGCTTTACCAGTTCATCCTCAGTGACTTTTCCGGTGCCCTTCTTAATTACATACACATCTAGGGTTTTTTTGCCCCATTCATTGTAGACATCATGAACGGTTTCAAAGTACAAATCAATGCGGTTTCCCTTGATGGCCGATCCTGTGTCCGCAACGACGCCCAAACCGTAGTTCGGGATGAATAAAATGGTGCCGATCGGAAAAACGGATGGATCGGCGGCAACCGTAGAGTATAAATCTCTTTTCACTTTAACACCTGAATATGTAAGCCCGTATAATGGATCTCCAGGCTTTTTACCCGTCGATTCGACTCCCGCTGTGTAGCCTGTAGCCGTTACTTTCCGTGCCGGATACTCGTCCCAGTCAAAGGCTTCTTCCAATGGTTTGTCTTTTGCTTTGTCTGCAGCGGACATCGTTTTTTCGTGTTTCTGCTGCAATGCTTTTAATGTCAGTCCAGTATTCTTCGAGTGCTTCTCATTATTTTCTTGCACCCATTTTGATAAGTCCTTCGCCTCTACTCCTGATACGGCTAAATATGTCGTGGCAAACGCGAGCAGAAATAAACAGGTCATCAGCAAACGTCTGATCATTTTCAACATTATTCACCTCTCCTCCGAATCATTGTTCCCACATAGCGGGAACAATATTCAAAATGGTGAATGTGCTGAAGGCACAAAAAAAGCTTTCTTTAGAAAGAAAGCGGCATTAAAACATCTGATATCCTCTTTTTCTGAGCATGTTGATCGCTATGCCTGATACAATGGCGCCGGCCAGACCGCTGGCTAAAATCAATACATCTGCAGCAGCTAACGATACGACTCTCTGAAACAGGCCGGCAAAAGATTCGCCTGGTGATTGAATATAGCTGATCAGCTTTTCCTTACTGATAATGAAAAGGCATACAATCGGATAAATCACAGCCATAATCCAGGACATTCTCAGCAGCATGTTTAATAAGAAACCGATTCCAAAAAACAAAACAAAAAATAAAACAATTGAGATGATAACGACTGGCAGACTAATCAAAACCCCACCCCCTGCGTTACTTTTAGTGTACCGCGGGGGCTTTTAAAAAGTCAACGGCTGGAAAATGAATGACTGTCTTTACCTGTCCCCTGACATGACGGACAAGTTTCTGAACCGCCGAGGATTAATTGAAAATACCCTTTCCCTGAGCAAAACGGGCATGCCTGTGAAGCAGTTGTCGTTGCGGTTTTCATCTTAGCATCACCTTTTTCTTAATTTTCAGATAATAATACCATATCAAGCTGTCAATGATAAAGTCAGATCATGTGACAAATCATTTGATGTAAGCGGAAACATTTTTATTTTGCTCTTGTTCTCTTTTTATTTTGGCGTTTTTTAATAAAACAAAACCCGCAGAGCGCGGGTTTTTAGAAAAACTTAAATTTGCCTTTTTTCAGTGTGAGTCCGAGTCCGCCGATTAAAAACAGCGAACGGTTATCGATGACTTTTTTCATAAAAGAAGCCGGCGTGCCTTTCAGTTTTCTTCCGTACACGACTCCGACCGCATTATGCTCGCCGAGAGAAGCCACCGTTCCTTTTATGTCAGGTTTGAATTCTTCAAGCTCGCCGCCCTTAATGAGTTTTGCAATGTTTTTAGCGACCGTAGTTCCCTGCTGCATCGCGATTTGGGCGGTCGGCGGATAAGGACGGTCAGTGTCTTCATTGATAAACAGCGAGCTGTCGCCGAGAATAAACACGTTGTCATGTCCGGGCGCGCGAAGATCAGGATTGACTTTCACCCGGCCGCGCATATTTTCAAAGCCGGCTTCTTCAACAATCGGATGTCCGCGGACACCCGCTGCCCACACCACTGTTTGCGATTTGATTTGCTCTGGTTCCTCATCTTTTTTGCCGACTGTGACTCCTTCTGCAGTACACTCTTGAACCGCCGTGCCGATTTTAAACTCAACGCCATTCTCCTCAAGATAGTGAACAGCATAATCGACAAGCTCGGGATCAAAGCCCGGCAATACGGTCGGCGCTGCTTCTACACAGATAATGCGTACAAGACTTCTGTCAACGTCATACTCCTTGCAGAGCTCCGGCACACGGGCAGCCAGTTCGCCAAGGAATTCAATACCCGTAAATCCGGCTCCTCCGACAACGATTGTTAACCTGTCCGGCCGTTTTTCAGCTTCAATGTTGTAAGTCGCAAATTGCAGCTCAATATGTTCCCGTAGCACACGAGATGTATTGATATTGGCGATCGGAAACGCAAATTCTTTTAAGCCTTTAATGCCGAACGTTTCAGGTACCGCTCCGAGGCCGATAACTAAATAATCGTACTGCAGCTCCCCATTGGCAAGCACCACTTTCTTCTCGTCTATTTTGATTGCCTTCACGGTATCCTGTACAAAATTGACACGTGACTGGTTAATTACATCTTTTATCTGATAACGGCAGCGGTCATGATGGAGCGTGCCGGCGCTCGCTTCGTGCATCCATGTTGTTTCATAATGATAATTGTGTTTATTCACAAGCGTAATATCAGCATCATTCGGACCGACATGCTTCGTCAGCCTTGTCACTGTCATCAATCCGCCATAACCTGCACCTAAAATCACGATTTTGGGCTTATTCAATGCCATCACATCCACCTTCTCTTTTTTTTGCTGTTAGACGCATATAAAAATCATCATTTGTGTTATCTTCAGCTTATTGGCAGGATTTTATGAAATATATTGAAAAGTTTTTTTGTGAAGTCCACACCCATAGCACTACTATCATGTTTATCCGGCTGGTTCATGAAACATTCAGAAAAAAGATGAATTCATTTTTTTCTTATCGTATCGGCCTGCGGGCATATGATCAAGAATGAATGCGCATACAATGTACCGCGAATTTTTCTGCTGACTCGTCAATTTTAAGAGCAATATGGTATAATTAATAACAATTTTCATTTAGGAGGCAATTTTCGTATGCGAGAGGATACAAAGGTTTATGATATTACCATTATAGGCGGGGGACCGGTCGGCTTATTCACCGCTTTTTACGGAGGCATGAGACAGGCAAGCGTCAAAATTATCGAAAGCCTGCCTCAGCTTGGCGGACAGCTTAGCGCCCTGTACCCTGAGAAATATATATATGACGTAGCAGGATTCCCGAAAATCCGCGCCCAAGAGCTAGTGAACAACTTAAAAGAGCAAATGGCGAAATTCGACCAAACCATTTGTTTAGAGCAGGCGGTTGAATCTGTTGAAAAACAAGCAGACGGCGTGTTTAAGCTTGTGACAAACGAAGAAACCCATTACTCTAAAACGGTCATCATCACTGCAGGAAATGGCGCATTCAAACCAAGAAAGCTCGAGCTTGAAACAGCTGAACAATACGAAGGCAAAAACCTTCACTACTTCGTTGATGATTTACAAAAATTCGCCGGCCGACGCGTTGTGATTCTGGGCGGAGGAGATTCAGCGGTTGACTGGGCACTTATGCTTGAGCCAATTGCAAAAGAAGTTTCCATCGTTCACCGCCGCGATAAATTCCGCGCGCATGAGCACAGTGTGGAAAACCTTCACGCATCTAAGGTGAATGTCCTGACACCATTTGTTCCGGCGGAGCTCATTGGAGAAGATAAAATCGAGCAGCTTGTGCTTGAAGAAGTGAAAGGCGAGCGCAAAGAGATTTTAGAAATCGACGACTTAATCGTCAACTACGGCTTCGTCTCATCTCTTGGACCGATCAAAAACTGGGGACTTGAAATTGAGAAAAACTCCATTGTTGTCAAATCTACAATGGAAACAAACATCGAAGGCTTCTTCGCCGCAGGTGACATTTGCACATACGAAGGAAAAGTCAATCTGATCGCAAGCGGCTTCGGCGAAGCACCGACAGCTGTTAACAACGCGAAAGCTTATATGGATCCGAAAGCTCGCGTACAGCCGCTGCACTCTACAAGTCTTTTTGAAAATAAGTAATAAAAAAAGGAGTTTGTGTCAAGGTGACACAGCTCCTTTTTTATTTGAAGATATTGATATAATTCATCGCAGTTCCAATAACCAGCGCAATCACAAGAGCTGCTACAATCCAGATCGTAGTCATGATAATGCGGTCTTGGATCTTTTGGGACTTCGGTGGTTTTTCTTCGCTTTGAGTCATCTCCATTCGCTCCTTTCACATGCCCATGTCATAAAGAAAGCCTGGTGCTGAAGGACCAAGCTTTGCTGAACGTATATAATTTCGTTTTTATCCGCATTCTAAGTCCATTCAATTAAAACTATCATACCCAAACTCACAGTGCATGACAAGCTTCGGCACTTGCACTCACCTGTAAGCGAATAAAACGTTTGACATCCTAAATAAAACAGAGTACATTATACAAGGCGAACATTTGATATATTTTTATAATAAATATTCGTATTTAGGAGTGGATTCTATGGAAAACGTGTTTGATTACGAAGATATTCAGCTAATTCCTGCAAAATGCATTGTGAACAGCCGTTCTGAGTGTGACACATCCGTACGGTTAGGCGGACGTACATTTAAATTGCCCGTCGTTCCTGCCAATATGCAGACGATCATAGATGGGAAACTTGCGGTTTCATTAGCCGAAAACGGCTACTTTTATGTGATGCACCGCTTTGAACCAGAGAAACGGATTGACTTTATAAAGGACATGAGCGCACGCGGACTATTCTCTTCTATCAGCGTCGGGGTCAAAGATGAGGAATATGAATTTGTCCGTCACCTGGCAGAACAAAATCTGGCACCTGACTACGTGACCATCGACATCGCTCACGGACATTCCAATGCCGTCATTGAGATGATTCAGCACCTCAAAAAGCATCTTCCGGACAGCTTTGTCATCGCGGGTAATGTCGGAACACCGGAAGCGGTTAGAGAGCTCGAAAATGCCGGAGCGGATGCCACAAAAGTCGGTATTGGACCGGGAAAAGTATGTATAACGAAAATTAAAACCGGCTTCGGCACAGGCGGATGGCAATTAGCCGCGCTGCGCTGGTGCGCAAAAGCCGCCAGCAAACCGATTATTGCTGATGGCGGAATCCGCACCCATGGCGACATCGCAAAATCAATCCGATTCGGCGCCACCATGGTCATGATCGGCTCACTATTTGCCGGACACGAGGAATCACCGGGACAAACCATTGAAAAAGACGGAAAGCTCTACAAAGAATACTTTGGCTCAGCCTCTGAATATCAAAAAGGCGAAAAGAAAAATGTCGAAGGCAAAAAAATGCACGTGGAGCATAAAGGCGCAATCATGGATACGCTGACTGAAATGGAACAGGATCTTCAATCTTCTATTTCTTATGCTGGCGGAACTAAGCTGGAGGCTATCCGCAATGTGGATTATGTCATTGTGAAGAATTCGATTTTTAATGGAGATAAGTATTAAAAAAAGCCAAGTCAGCGGTTCGCCGCTTGACTTGGCTTTTTTCTATCATTAGCACTCTTCTGGTTTACCTGCATTCGTCGCTGTTCTGAAAGAAGAACCGCAGCCGCATGAGGCGATGGCGTTTGGATTATCGATGGTAAAGCCGCCGCCAAGCATGGATTGCTTAAAGTCTATAATAGTGCCGTTCATGATATCAAGGCTTTCTTTGTCAACGAGAACAGTAATGCCGTGCTCCTCAAACATACTGTCTGCTTCGCTTTTTTCATACTCAAAGCCCATTCCGTATGAAAGGCCGCTGCAGCCGCCGCCTTTAACGCCGACGCGCAGAAAAGCGTTTTCTTCTTCATGCTCTTTCATCATATCTTTTATATGCAAAGCTGCTGCTTCTGTAATTGTTACAGGGTTGCTCATTATGGTGAACCTCCTTTTAAAAACCGGATGTTGTCTTATATTATAAACTTGATGGGCTCATTTCTCAAACTAGCTGTTTTATAAAAAATAGACGCCCTCACAAACAGTCTCCGCCGGACCTGTCATCATCACATGGCCATTCTCTTTCCAGTTAATGACCAGATCTCCGCCCGCCAAATGAACCGTAATGTCTTCATTTTGTTTTGATACACCGTTTAAAACAGATGCGACAGCTGCTGCACATGCGCCTGTACCGCATGCCTGTGTGATGCCTGATCCCCGTTCCCACACGCGGAAGTGCAGTTCATGTTCATTCACGGTTTCCACAAACTCGACATTCACACCTTCCGGAAATCTAGGATCTTTCTCAATCACCGGCCCCAGTGTCGTCAGCGGTGCCTGTTCAATATCGGCAATCGGAAAAACGATATGCGGATTGCCCATTGAAACCGCGGTGCCTTTTAGTTCAGCTTCGCCAAATGTCATTGCTTCATTAATGGTTTGCTCCTCACCGCCGCCAAGCATCGGAAGATCGGCTTTTGTCAGACGAGGTTCACCCATATCGACAGTGACAACATTCACCTTTCCGTTTTCAACTTGAACCTCCGCATTCACAAGTCCGGAGAGGGTTTCAATCAGAAATGATGTTTCCTCAACCAGCTTATGCTCATACGCGTATTTTGCAACGCAGCGCAGGCCGTTGCCGCAGTTTTTCCCTTCAGATCCGTCATTATTAAAAATCCGCATTTTGACAGGCGCTTGATCTGAAGGGCATATGAGGATCATTCCGTCGGAGCCGATCCCTGTATAAACGGAAGACACCTGAATCGCTATTTTAGACAGTTGTTCTTCCGGCAGTTGTTCTTCAAATTGATTCACGTATATATAGCTGTTTCCAAGGCCGTGCATTTTGGTAAATCGAAATGAGTTCATAGATGCCTCCAACTTTTTCTCTTTTTCTTAGTATAAAAGCTATTATAAACGGACACAATACAATTATCCCCCGTTTTTCATACATAAAAGCTCCTTGCAATTGACGCAAGGAGCTTTTATCTTTTATATGAACATGCCGGCAATAGCCGCGCTCAGCAGATTGGCTAATGTTCCCGCTAGAACCGCCTTCAACCCAAGGCGTGCGATATCTGAGCGGCGGCTTGGCGCTAAACCGCCAAGCGTACCGAGCATAATCGCAATCGAGGAGAAATTTGCGAATCCGCATAACGCAAAGCTGATAATCGTAGCGGTTTTTTTAGAAAACTCGCCGATGTGCGGACCGAAGTTAGAATAAGCGACAAACTCATTCAGCACTAGTTTCTGGCCGATAAAGCTTCCAGCATGCAACGCTTCATGCCATGGCACACCAATCAAAAAGGCGATTGGAGAAAACACATAGCCGAGAAGAGATTCTAATGTGACATCTTTTAAACCGAACAAGCCGAAAACACCGCCGAGAATACCGTTGACCACGGCGATTAATGCGACAAATGCAAGCAACATCGCACCAACGTTCAGCGCAATTTGCAGACCTGTTGACGCACCCTTTGCAGCCGCGTCAATTACATTGGCCGCTCCTTCGCCTTCATCCATTTTGAAATCGCCTTTTACTGTTTGCGGCGTTTCCGTTTCAGGAATGATTAATTTCCCGAAAACCAGACCCGCGGGAGCAGCCATGAAGCTCGCCGCAAGCAAGTATTCAATCGGAATACCGAGAAGGGCATAACCAAACAAAGTCGAACCCGCAACAGCCGATAGACCGCTCGTCATAATTGTAAACAGTTCAGAGCGCGTCAGTCCTGCAATGAGGGGCCTGATCACCAAAGGAGATTCCGATTGCCCTACAAAAATATTAGCAGCAGCCGCAAGAGATTCCGTCTTGCTTGTCCCAAGAAGCTTCGACAACCCGCCGCCAATCACACGGAAAATGAGCTGCATGATTTTTAAATGATATAAAACTGCGATCAGTGCTGAGAAAAAGATGATGACAGGCAGTACACTTAAAGCAAACGCCGGGCTGTCGCCGACTTTTAAAAGCGGCCCAAATATGAAACTGATGCCTTCATTCGCATAATCAATCAAAAGCTGTACACGGCTTGAAAACCATAAAAAAACAGCGCGTCCCGCTTCCCATTTCAACACGATGTATCCAAACGCCACCTGTATACATAAACCAACGATGACGGTTCTTATTCTAATATTGCTTTTCTTTTCTGAAAATAAAAACGCGATGGCGATTATTCCAACTGCGCCAAGCAGTCCCCACAGAACATTCATGAATACACCTACACCTCTTAAAATTTATTTAAAACAAATCTTTTATACGATAACAATAATATTTTTTGATGTCTACACATTTTTTCAGTCCTTTTGTACAGCAAAATAAAAAAGGGCCTGTCACAGGCCCTTTTCTTCAAAACATTGGGTTTTCTTCAATAAATGTATATATATTCTCAACAAGCTCAGCAGGTGTTTCACCCGTAACGACTTCTCCGTTTACTAAAGCGAATAGTGATTCCATACATTTCCCGCAATAGCTTAAACAGCCGTATTCAAGAACATCCAGATTCGGATCTTTCTCTAAAATCGCTCGGGCTTCCTGAGAGCCGTGAGCCAGATTGCTGACACAAAATTCAATCATTGGATTCATGCGATTTCACCTCACATATGAACATTATCGCGAATTTTTCACTATTCGTCAAAGACAACGAACACTTCAAAATTTATTATCGTAACATATCATTCCTTCAATAACGTTTTACTAATTTGCGTTTTAAGGCTAATTTGTAGGTTATTTTGAAACTAATATTGTGATTTTAGATCAAATTCGATATAATTCTAGATGTTATTTTACAAAGTTCGTATTTTCCATCAATGTATCTATCATACTCTTCGGGTTAAAGGGGAATTCAAATGAAAAAATTGGTCTTGATCGGCGGAGGTTACGGAAACATGCGTGTTCTTCATCGCTTATTGCCCAACCAGCTGCCTCATGATGTTTCAATCACGTTAATTGACAGAAATCCTTATCACTGCTTAAAAACAGAATATTATGCCCTTGCCGCAGGCACAATTTCTGACCACCATATCAGAGTGACGTTCCCAGAGCACCCTCGCCTGGATGTCGAGTACGGCGATATTTCATCAATTGATATTGCACAAAAACAAGTGCTGTTCCATGACCGCGAACCGATTTCTTACGATGACGCAGTGATCGGGCTCGGCTGCGAGGATAAATATCATAACGTGCCGGGAGCGCCTGAATTCACCTACAGCATTCAAACCATCGATCAGTCCCGCGAAACCTATCAAAAGCTGAACAACTTAAGCGCCGAAGCGACTGTTGCCATTGTTGGAGCAGGCCTAAGCGGCGTTGAACTTGCAAGTGAGTTAAGAGAAAGCCGTGACGATCTGAACATTATTTTGTTTGACCGCGGAGATCTCATTTTATCAAGCTTTCCCGAACGTTTGAGCAAATATGTGCAAAAATGGTTCGAAGAGCACGGTGTCCGCATTATTAACAGGGCAAATATCACAAGAGTAGAAGAAGGCGTTGTATATAACCACGATGACGCAATTTCCGCAGACGCCATCGTATGGACAGCCGGCATACAGCCGAATAAAGTCGTCAGAGACTTGGATGTGGAAAAGGACGCACAAGGCCGTGTCGTGTTAACGCCTCATCACAATGTCCCGGGTGATGAACATCTGTACGTTGTCGGAGATTGTGCCAGCCTTCCTCACGCACCGAGTGCCCAGCTGGCAGAAGCTCAAGCAGAACAGATTGTCCAAATATTGCAAAAACGCTGGAATGGTGAAGCCCTTCCTGAATCAATGCCTCAATTTAAGCTGAAAGGCGTTTTAGGTTCACTCGGGAAAAAAGCCGGCTTCGGACTTGTTGCTGACCGGCCGCTGATCGGCCGTGTTCCGCGTTTGCTGAAATCCGGCTTGCTGTGGATGTACAAACACCATAACGGATAATAGCAGAACCGCTGATGAAGTCAGCGGTTTTCTGTGTAACCGTATCTCTCCATTTCCTCATATACATCCTTCAACTTTGGATTGCCTTCTCCGACAATTTTATTCTCTACGAGGACGAGCGGATAAAAATATTCGTCATTTCTGATTTTTTCCGCAAGCTGTTTTACGTTTTCGACATCTGGCGGCTCGTAAATGTCGATGTATTGCATTTCAAAAGGCTGATTCGGATATTTTCTTTTCAGCGCAGCCTCAAGCCATTCATATGTATCTTTAGCTGTCGGCATATTGACACAGCTTGCACAAACGGTTTCTGCCCCGTATACGCTGAGCATGACTGTTTTTGTCATTGATAAGTGCCCCCATTTCTCTGTGTTACATTCTTTCTATTAAGTATACAGAGACAAAAGACGTTTTTATAGAAAAAAACCGTTTTTGTGTTCAAGTCTGAATGTGCTATAATAATGGGAGCAATTCTGCAAACCAAACAATAGATTTTTATTGTTACACTGAATATAATGGTTTTATGACGATGAAAGGAGCGAATGTCATGACTGAAGTTGAAATGAAAGAACAGGTGCAGGAAGTACTGGACAAACTTCGTCCGTTTTTACTTCGTGACGGCGGTGACTGTGAGCTTGTAGACGTTGATGAAGGTATTGTTAAGCTTCGTCTTCTAGGCGCGTGCGGCAGCTGCCCAAGTTCAACAATTACGCTAAAAGCCGGAATTGAACGCGCTCTTCTTGAAGAAGTGCCGGGTGTAATTGAAGTAGAACAAGTCTTTTAATAAAGCAGCCAGGCTGATATTTGATCAGCCTGGCTTTTTTTATGAGAGATATTGGTCAAACCATGAGCTTATATAGGTCAGGCGCTTGATCCGCTGTCCCGGGTGTCCGCTGCGTGACAGATTATGCGTCGCTTTCGGAAAACGAACCAGCACAGTTTCCTTGTCCATTTTTTTCAAGGCAATAAAAAGCTGTTCAGCCTGTTCAATCGGACACCGGTCATCACGTTCGCCATGGAGAATTAAAAGAGGCGTCTCCACGTTTGCCGCATATTTTAAAGGGGAACGGTCCCACAGCTTTTCTGTATCGGTAAACATGTCATGCTCAAGCTGCCAGTCCGTGAAAAAATAGCCGATATCACTAACGCCATGAAAGCTGAGCCAGTTTGAAATCGAACGCTGGGTGACAGCTGCTTTAAAACGATTTGTCTGCCCCACGATCCAGTTGGTCATAAAGCCTCCGTAGCTTCCGCCTGTGACGCCTATCCGCTCGGCATCAATCTGCGGGTCTCTTTTAATCGCCTCATCTACTGCCTGCATCACATCCAGATAGTCTTTTCCGCCATAATCCCCTCTGACTGCATTCGCAAATTCCTGTCCGTAGCCATGACTTCCTCTTGGATTTACATAAACCACTGCATTTCCTTTCGCCGCCAGCACCTGTAATTCGTGAAAATATGTATGCCCGTACATCATATGCGGACCGCCGTGTATATTGAGAATAAGCGGATATTGTTTGCCCTCTGCAGCCTGAGCAGGTTTCATCAGCCAGCCGTTCACCGTCATCCCGTCTTCTGTCACATATTGAATGTCTTCAGGTAACGAAATGAGGTGCTCGTCAACAAACTTGTCATTCGCATCAGTCAGCCGTTTTTCTTCCTGTCCAAGAGGAATGCTGTATAGCTCACTAGGTCTGTCGGGCTTTGTCACACTGGCAATAAAGCTTTGTTCGTTAGGATGCATGGAAAAGCTGTTGATATATTCTTTTTCTAACCGAATCGGGTATACGAGTCCTTCTATAGAAACATAATAGATTCCCGTGCTGCCTTGTTCTGTACCGATGACATAAAACCCTTGACTGTCTTTCGTCCAAACCGGACGCTGTTCAGCACCTCCGATCAATGAATCCCCAATCAGCGCATCGGCTAAGTGAACGTCCAGCATATCAGTGAGACACGACAGGCGGTCTTGTTCTAGATCATAAAGCCACGCTTTTTCTAGCGTAGCATTCTGATATTCCTGTTCATGTCCAAGCAAAGCAAGATACCTTCCGTCCGGTGAAAATGAGCTTGGTCCGAATGAGCCGCGATGAGAGGTAATCAGCTTGAGATCTTCAGTCTCCAGCGACAACATGCAAACATCATGAGGTTTTCTGGCATCATCCGTTTCAGTCATATTAGCCGAAAAAACGAGAGATTTGCCGTCAGGAGAAAAAGCCGGGTCGAAGTGGTCAGCTTTTTCGTTAGTCAGCTGTTTGACCTCTCCAGACTTCACGCTGACAAGCACAAGCTGTGCATACGCGCCTCTCGTCAGCCCTTTTCCGTCCCGTTTATAGGCTAAACCATGCACTTCAACCGGTTCAAAGCTGTCGGGTTCCGTTTTCTCTTGATCATAAACACTTTCACCATCTCCAAGACTGACCGTGACAAGCACTGACTCGCCATCCGGAGACCATACCGGCTGAGAGACGCCATACGGAATATCAGTCAGTTTTTTTGCCTCACCGCCTTCAGCACTCATCATATAAAGCTGAGACACATCGCCATCACGGTCAGAAACAAATGCAATCTGGCGTCCGTCTGGAGACCATCTAGGATCAGTGCTTCGCTTTTCTCCGTATGTCCAAGAAGCGGACGTCCCGCTATCCGCATCATATACCCATATATTTGATGTATATGAATCTTTCTCTTTGTTTGCTTGTGACTTGACATAAGCCGCACGCTTGCCGTCCGGGGCATATTGAGGGTCCGTCACCGAGACAATGGCTGTCATATCTTCGGCGGTCATCAGCTTTTTCATATCAATCTCCTCCTTTTTACATGTATTTCGTTTTTCTAAATAAAAATCCCTTTATATCATGAAGAAAAAAAGCGTTCCTCTGCTGACGCTGAGGAACGCTTAGAATGCTCTATACACTTTTCATTTGATAGAAAGGATTTCGCTCTATTATACTTCCCTCTTTCGGAACGGTCAAAGCGTCGACTTCACAATGCGGGAAGTGAAGTGCGAGCTGCTCTTTCAGCGCGTCCCCTTTTCCTTTTTCGGTCATGACGAGAATCGTCGGGCCCGCTCCGCTGAGAGCAGTTCCATAAGCGCCTTTCATCTCGGCAACATGCTCCACTTTAGACAACTCTGGGACTAGCATCGCCCGATACGGCTGATGGAACATATCTTTTCTCATGATTTTTCCGACGAGCGGCCAATCCTTTGACATGATCGCCGCGATGAGAATGTTGCTGACAGCACTGGCTTTTACAGCGTCCGCGTAGAGAAACTCTGTCGGAAGCACGTCTCGCGCGTCTCTTGTCAGCACCTCGTAAAAAGGAATGACAACCACAACATCAATGTCGGCATCCGGCACGCGGATCATTTGTGTCTCGTCGTCTTCATGCAGCCCGATCACAAGCCCGCCGACGAGAGAAGCGCCTGCATTGTCCGGATGTCCTTCTTCAAGGCTGGCTAAATGCAGCTTGTCCGCTTCGGAGAGCTTTAATCCGCATAATTCGTCAGCCAGTTCTATAGCCGCCACTATGGCCGCAGCGCTGCTGCCAAGACCGCGTGCAAGCGGGATGTCGCTCCACACTTTCACATGTACAGGAGGCATTTCTTTTCCGTACATATCTGCCGTCCGTTTAGCCACTTGATAGATCATATTATCTGTACCCGCCGGAATTCCGGCGACTGTTTCTGTTTCAGCTTCAAAAGACCATTGATCGCTTTCAAAGACGGTCAGCTTTAAATATCTGCTGAGCGCCATTCCGACTGAATCAAAGCCGGGGCCTAGGTTAGCTGTGCTTCCGGGAACAGTGACAGAGAACAGCATGTCGGCATCATTCATACACGAGCCGCTCCTTTTAAGTATTCGAGGATGCTGTCTTCATCAGTCGGCAGGGTGACCGGCTTCATTTCAGAAATGTCGACCGCTGTGTTCGGGTCTTTCAGCCCGTTTCCTGTTAACACAGCCACAACCTTGCTGCCTTTCGGAATTTCTCCGGATTTTACTTGTTTCAGCACACCTGCAATAGATGCGCAGGAGCCCGGTTCTGCAAACACGCCTTCTTCACGGGCAATCAGCTGATACGCATGAAGAATTTCATCGTCAGTGACTTCGTCAATTTTTCCATTGGACTCCTCAGCCGCTTTTACAGCTTTATCCCAGCTTGCTGGGTTTCCGATACGAATCGCTGTTGCCACGGTTTCCGGATTTTCAATGACTTCGTTGCGGACGATCGCAGCTGCCCCTTCCGCTTCAAAACCGCGCATTTTCGGAAGGCAAGTGCCGTTTTTCTCATGATATTCTTTGAAGCCCTTCCAGTACGCTGTGATGTTTCCCGCGTTTCCGACCGGAATCGCCAAAACGTCCGGGGCTTCGCCCAGCTGTTCGCACACTTCGAAGGCAGCTGTTTTTTGGCCTTCAATACGGTAAGGGTTGACCGAGTTGACAAGCGCGATCGGTGATTTTTCGCAAATTGAGCGGACAATTTTAAGCGCATCGTCAAAGTTGCCATCGATTGCAATGATTTCAGCTCCGTACATGACTGCCTGAGCAAGCTTGCCAAACGCGATTTTTCCGTTCGGGATGATGACAATACATTTCATATTGGCGCGGGCTGCATAAGCAGCCGCAGCCGCTGATGTATTTCCGGTTGACGCACACATAATCGTGTCGTTGCCTTCTTCTTTCGCCTTTGCCACCGCCATAACCATCCCGCGGTCTTTAAAAGATCCAGTAGGGTTTACACCTTCTGTTTTGACATGAAGCTCAATCCCGAGCTGTTCAGAAAGCTTCGGCAAATGAATGAGCGGCGTATTGCCTTCATGTAACGTAAGCGCCGGTGTTTGATCCGTTACAGGTAAAAACTCTTTATATTGATGGATAAGTCCTTTCCACATTAGCTTCAACCGTTCCCTTCTACACGATATGTGCTTTTTACTTCTTGAACGACTTCTAAATCATTTAAGTTTTGCAGGATATCACTGAAATCAGCTTCTGATGTATGATGTGTGACGATGACGATTTCTGCTAGCTCATCATGCCCCTTAATCGGCAGCTGAAGGATTTTTTCAAAACTGACGCCCCGTTCTGAGAACACAGACGTGATTTTCGAGAATGAGCCTACCTCATCCTTCACGTGAATTCTCAAAAATTGCTGTGCGTAAATGTCGGACGGCGACTTCATGTTTTTCTCGTATTGCGGCGCAACAAAGCTGTTGCCGGTTACGCCGAGACGCATGTTTTTCATGACAGCGACCAGGTCAGACACAACTGATGTGGCTGTCGGCATGCTTCCCGCTCCCGGGCCATAGAACATCGTCTCTCCGACAGCTTCGCCATATACGTAGACGGCGTTAAATTCATTATGCACGGCAGAAAGCGGATGATGGTCTGGAAGCAGCGTCGGCTGAACGCTGACTTCAATTTTGCTGCCGTCACGCTGGGCAATCCCGATCAGCTTCATTGTGTAGCCGAGACGTTTGCTGAAGCTGATATCCTCGTCTGTAATCTGGGAGATGCCCTTCACTTTGACATCTTCCAGATCGACGTTCATTGAGAAGCCGAGACGCGCCAATATTGCCATTTTCCGCGCGGCGTCAAGCCCTTCAACATCTGAAGTCGGGTCAGCTTCGGCAAACCCCAGATCCTGCGCTTCCTTAAGCACATCCTCGTAAGGGCTTTTCTCCTTAATCATTTTTGTTAAGATAAAGTTCGTTGTTCCGTTTACAATTCCCATCATTTTAGTAATCCTGTCTGATGAGAGACCTTCCTCTAATGTGCGAAGAATTGGAATTCCGCCGGCAACGCTGGCTTCGAAGTAAATGTCACAGCCATTTTCCTTTGCTTCTGCGAGCAGTTCAGAACCGTACACGGCCATTAAATCTTTGTTCGCCGTGACAACGTGTTTTTTCGATCTCAAAGTGTCGAGCAAATATTGTTTTGTCTGCTCAACACCGCCGATCACCTCGATGATGACATCAACATCAGGGTCGTCGATCACATCATATACTTCTGTCGTGAGCGCTTCCTTCGGCAAATCTACTTCTCTTTTTTTCTCTAAATCTTTTACAAGCACTTTTTTTATCGTAATGGGACAGCCAACCTGATGCATCAGCTTATCCTGATGGTCTTGAATAATTTTAACGACACCGCTTCCGACGGTACCTAAGCCTAAAAGCCCTACACGAATTGCTTTCAAAAAAACTCCACCCTTCTTCAGATTGTCCTCTCAAGAGAGACAATTGTTAACTCAACACAGACATTTAAGTTACAAATATTATATAAGCCCACTCCTGTTTTGACAAGACAACAATCTGCTGAATTTTGTGAATGTAAACGCTTAATCAATTGATATGACAAGATTCTTTATTTTCTAATTATTTTTGTCAGATTTTCTCCTTCCTTACAAGCCTCCCTTTCCGAGCCAGCTGACAGGGGGAACAAACATATTCTGCGCTCTCATGTTCATAAACTCCTGGGCGGCATTCAGAAATTGTTCATAGCCCGAATCACTGAGAATGTAGTCGAGCTGCTCTTCATAATAGTGCTTTTCCGACTCTGAAGAAATATAGTAGCCTTCCACGATTTCATAGTAATGAAGCGGAAAAAGGAGACGGCTGTACAAAAGACGCTTCGAAAATGAAGACAGCGGTGTGATTTGCTCGTATTCCTGCAAAAAGCGAAAGCCCTGCCGGTTAAAATCATCACGGTGATGCAAAAATGAGTGTCTCATATATTCGGCTAAATCGCGTGCAGCGTGGTCAAATACCCAGTCAGCCGGAATCCTGATAAGGGATTCAGGAGACCACGTATTTCTTTCCATCCGCTGATGGCATATCGTTCCTGAATCAGTTGCTTGCGGTTTGTCATCGAGCTCAGTATCGACTAAATATTGAATCGCGTTTTCTGACAGCCCTAAATAGTATGGAAACGATTCAATCATTTTTTTATCAAAAGGCTCGTGCGGAGGGGTATGAACCTTTCGCTGCCAAAACGCTTCAAGCTGATCAATGCGTTTCCCCCACAGGTCTTTCCACTGCCCGATTCTCCCTGCCTCCTTCACTTCGTACGGGTATCCTCTGCCCTTTCGATGAAACTCCGCCAGTTCTGTCCCTATGGAAAATGCACGATTTGAAAAAGGAGGAGCCGCCTTCAGCAGGGCGTACGTTTTTCCCTCATGTTCAAAGGTCAGTTCACCTTCTTTTGTAAAGATAAAAACGGAAACGTATGGGTCACTTTGTTCTTGTAAATACTGACTCATGTAATAAAGCTCCGCCAGCTCCGCATCTGAAAAATGGGAAACGGGAACAATCAAAAAGAAGGAATTCGGTGTTTGAAAGCATTGATACGTATGCTGATACATGGAAAGCTGCCTGATATGAATGCCGTATTTTTCTTTTATTGTGCCTTTCACAATGATCACCTGCCTGTTGAATTAGGGCTCATCACATCGTAGTCATACACAGCCGGAATTATGAATACATATTTTAATCCGACGAAGGAGCAAGAAAAAGTCGTAAACATCTCATACGTTTTGTATAAACTAGTAAAAAAAGATTGGGTGAAGTTGATGTCAGATAAAGAACAAATCAGTCAGATGGAAGCTAAAGCAAGAGAACGGATGAAGGAGCGCGGCGTTGAGGTATCCGATATTGCCGAGCTTGTCTTTTTTCTGCAGAAAAAATATCATCCGGATTTAACCATGGATGAATGCACGTTGAATGTGAATCGGGTCCTCGCAAAACGCGAGGTGCAAAACGCGATTTTAACGGGCATTGAATTGGACGTTCTTGCTGAGCAGAAAAAACTGTCTGAACCGCTGCAAACGATGCTGGAGATAGATGAAAGCCTATATGGAGTAGATGAAGTTCTGGCATTTTCCATCGTGAATATTTACGGGTCCATCGGGTTTACAAACTATGGCTACATCGACAAAGAAAAACCCGGTATCCTCGGCCGTTTGAATGATAAATCAACCGGCGAATGCCATACATTTCTTGATGACATTGTCGGCGCCATTTCCGCTGCTGCCTCCAGCAGGCTCGCACACCGCGCACGGCATACAGAATAAAGGGCACCCTTTTGGGGCGCCCTTTTTTTATATATGTTGAATCCACTCAGTCAGAGAATCAATAGCGTGAGTCGGTTTTTCCATATCGTTTGTCATATGCTCTCTTTTCGTTACACCTGTGTGGACAAGCAGTGTATCCATCCCTGCATTCATGCCTGCCATAATGTCAGTCGCGTAGTTGTCGCCGACCATAAGTGTTTCGGATACGTCAGTGCCGAGAACACGCATCGCCTGCTCCATGATGATGGATTCCGGCTTGCCGATAAATACCGGCTGCACGCCTGTGGATACGGTTAACACAGAGGTCAGTGAACCATTGCCCGGCAGGAGACCCCTTTCAGTCGGTATGGCAATGTCACCGTTTGTGGAAATAAAGCGGGCACCATTTCTGATTGCGAGGCAGCCAATGGCAAGTTTTTCATATGTAATCCCACGGTCAATTCCGACAACAACAAAGTCCGCGTCTTCCTCTGCAAAGGTCAGGCCGTTCTCTTCAATCGCCTGGCGAATTCCTTCTTCCCCGATCACATACACAGACGCGTCTTTTTTCTGCTGGGCGATATGCTGGGCAGTCGCCATGCTTGTCGTAAAGACCTGCTCCTCTGTTGCCGGAATATCAAAAGAGACTAGCTTGTCCGCCACCTGCTTCGGTGTACGGGAAGAGTTGTTTGTCACAAAAAGATAAGGAATGCCGCGGTCTTTCAGCGTTCTGACAAATTCACACGCTTCCTCAATTTTTTCTGTGCCGTTGTACATCGTTCCGTCTAAATCAATTAAATACCCTTTATATGTTTTCATCTTTAACACTCCTGTGGCTTTCCTGTCGTTATTTAAACGCGGAAACAGGGCCCAGCTCTGTTTCCAAGTAGATTCTGATTCGTTTCGGAAAGGCTTGAAGGACCGCTAGATGCGCGGTGATCAGCTTGTAAAGCTCTGCGCTGTCAGCGAGCTGGTATTGCTGAACCAATGTTTTTCGGTACGCAATCAATTGCTTCAGCTGTGCTCCCTCTTCTTCCGTTACGACTTTTTCATCAACCAGTATGTCCATGATATCATCATAGCTGCCCGGGTCCCGCATTATAAAACCGTCGATCATGTCATTTCCTGTATCTAGAATGCATTCGATTAACAGGTGGCCGATGCGTTCAAGCGCGAGCCCCTCGATCTCGGATTTCCAGTCTGTTTGCGAATGAAACAGCGCCAGCTGACGCTCAAAGAATCCGAGTGTATGCTCTATCTTGTTTCTGTCAACAAAATACATGACAGCATCCCCTTTGTGAAATAGTTATTTTCTGATCCGTTTTAAGACAAAATACGCACAGCCGAAATTACAGTATTCGTAAATGTATTCGTCCAATGTGCTGATTTTCGTTTCAAAGGTCGCCTTTTGATTCTGGTCATCAAAGAAGCCCTTGAGCCTGAGCTGGCCGTATCCCCAGTCTCCCACAATGTAATCGTATTTATTTAAAATATCGGAATAACGAGCTTTAAAAGCCTCTTCGTTGAAGCCGTCTTTGAAATTGTGCACCAACTCAAATTCGGCATTTTGAATAAGAATCATGATCTCACCTCTTTTTCACTCATTCCTATCATAATTCATTGCCCCTTCCCCATCAATTGCTAAAGAATAATTCGTGTGATTTGGCTACCCTACACATAAGGAGGGATTACAAATGAAACGAACTGCTGTCAGCCTCTGCCTGATGACCGGGCTTTTATCCGGATGCGGAGGCGCAGGATTCAATAACGCTGAGCAGAATGTCCAGCATCAAAATGAAACCAAGCCCATTCATGTATCTGACCGCGATGAGGCTTTTAATAGGCATGATAAGAATGAACAATTTGGTTATGTTCGTTATCAAAAAGAACAAATTGACGGCGAACAGCAGGAGACACCGGCGCCAGACCGTGAAGAAACCGCTCACATCATATCAAGCTTAACGGTTCAGCTCCCTCATATTCAAGATGCCGCAGTGCTCGTAACTGACCAAGAAGCGCTTGTCGTGTACAAAACCGATTCAAGAAACCGTGAACTGACAGCTGATCAAGTGAAAAAAACGGCGGTTTCGGTGATTCCGCGTTACTATCATGTGTACATTTCCGACAATCCGAATCACATGCAGGACATCAAAAATTACAGCAATCTGAACTCCGGTTCAAGAGATGTCAGAGACATCATGTCAGAGACGATACAAGAAATGAAAAACGCCCCGCAAGGAAGCCCTGTCTCAGAAAACGAAAATGCCAATGGAGAAACACGCCAGGACAAGGAAACGAATAGGAATGACAAAAACGCCAGATGATCTGGCGTTTTGGCATTATGCTTGCGCTTGGCGTTTTTTTGATGCTTCGTTAACCTGTTCATCCGCATGGTAGGAGGAACGGACAAGCGGACCGGCTTCACAGTGACTGAAGCCTTTTTGCATCGCGATTTCCTTCAATTCTGCAAATTCATCAGGATGATAATATTTTTGGACTTTTAAGTGCTTCTTCGACGGCTGCAGGTATTGGCCGATTGCCATAATATCAACATTGTTTGCCAAGAGGTCGTCCATCACTTCGATAATTTCTTCTTTCGTTTCACCGAGTCCGATCATGATGCTTGATTTTGTGGGAATGTCTGGCTGCATTTCTTTCGCGCGGCGCAAAAATTCCAATGAACGGTCGTATGTCGCACGCGCGCGGACTCTTGGCGTCAGGCGGCGAACCGTTTCGATATTGTGATTCAGGATGTCAGGGCGCGTATCCATTAACGTTTTTAAGTTATCATAGTTTCCGCCCATATCTGACGGAAGCACCTCAATAGTCGTAAATGGGCTTTTTCTGCGGATTGCACGGACAGTTTCCGCGAAGATACCCGCACCGCCGTCTTTTTGGTCATCACGCGCAACAGCTGTGATAACCGCGTGTTTCAGATTCATCAGAGCGACGGAATCTGCTACGCGTTCCGGCTCTTGCAGGTCAAGCTCAGTCGGAAGGCCCGTTTTGACAGCGCAGAAACGGCACGCTCTCGTACAAACAGATCCTAAAATCATAAATGTCGCTGTACGTCTCACTGCCCAGCATTCATGAATATTCGGACATTTTGCTTCTTCACATACGGTGTGCAGATTGTTTTCCCGCATGAGTTTTTTGAGCCCTGTATAATTTTCATTTGTATTTAATTTGATTTTGAGCCATTCGGGCTTTCTGAGGTGTTCGTCTTTCTTTGCCAATTCCCATCATCTCCAATATCCAATATACTCAATTTCTGACACGAAACATTCTGAAAACGAGATAGGTGCAGTTCTTTCATTTCTGCAACAAAAATAATGTTTTTCTAACTAAAGAAAGTCTTTTCTTTAGACACTTTAACATAGGAAAAATTTCTCGACAAGGGAAGATGATTACTGACATTTTCTCGCCGGGTTGCCGCAAACTATGTGTATTCAATATTGAAAGGAGATTATTTTGTGAAAGTTGTGTTATCTGTCCTTCTTCTCCTTTTGTTTGCATTTGAACCTTTTGCGTCTGGAAAAGAGCTTTCAGATCCGGTGCTTTCTAAACGGATGGAATTATATCATAAAGTCGAAGCTGTGACGCAGATTCCTTGGTATGCGCTAGCCGCTGTTGATCAATACGAGGAGAATGTGCGGAGCAACAGAAAGGATCTGCCTGACAAAACGGGAATCATCAGCATCTATGTACCGGATGAAATCTGGAGCGGACCAGAAAACCCGAATCCGAAAGACGATGCACCGTTAAGCATAAAAGTGTTTGACGGAATCGGAATGGACGGTGACGGCGATGGGAAAGCCGAAGTCAGCAATGACGAAGACATTTTGTATACATTCGCACAATATCTGCTGTCGCACGGCACAGATGAGGAAAATATCCGCATCGGGCTCTGGAATTACTACCGCCGTGATCAAACAGTGGGAATCATATCCGAGTTCATGAAGCTGTTTAAGGCATACGGTCATATTGATTTGGGCGAGCATGCGTTTCCGCTTCCAATCAGAACGGATTACAGCTATCGCAGCACGTGGGGGGACGCCCGCGGCTTTGGAGGAAGGCGGATTCATGAAGGAACGGATATCTTTGCCCATTATGGCCTTTCTGTGAAATCCACCTGTTACGGCGTCATTGAAATGAAAGGCTGGAACCGCTTTGGAGGATGGAGAATCGGCATCAGAGATATTAACAATACGTATCATTATTTCGCCCACCTCAATGGGTTTGCGAAAGGCATTAAACCAGGGCAGATCGTTGAGCCCGGCCAAGTGATCGGGTCAGTCGGCAGCTCAGGATACGGCCCGCCCGGCACAGCCGGAAAATTTCCGCCGCACCTGCACTATGGCATGTATAAGGATAATGGAAAAACGGAATGGTCGTTTGATCCTTATCCTCATTTGAGAGCGTGGGAGCGCTATGAGTACAAGAAAAAGAAATGACGAAAGCCGCCTCATGAAAAGGCGGCTTTATTTTTTGTTTTTTTCATTTTTTGAATCATGGCTTTCTTCTTCTTTGCTGCTTGGAAGCTGGACAGAAGGCGTAACACCTGAACCGCCGCTTCCGTTATAAAATTGCGGGACTTCGCCCTGCACTGCTTTAATTGATACAGGAACATTATTGGTGACCACGGCCGTTTTGCTTGCGAACGGGATGATGACCTTCACTTTAATTTCTACAAAGATGCTGATATCAATCAGTGCGTTATTAATGCCGTATGGCTTTATTTTTGTTTTGACGTCCGTAAAGGCGTCACCGATCAAATTGAACCGGACCGGAATTTTCGGGCCTAGGTTTCCAAGAAGGCTGTTTCCTGTCACCTGTCCCAATGGGATGTTGATCATAATATTTTCACTTGCACCGCTGTGTCCCGTGTGGGTTTCCATCTCTTTCAGATGAGACTGAAGCTGCTTTGTCACCTTTGTTTTCACACTGTTTATAACCTGTGTATTAAAATCGATTGTCGTTAAATTTCCGTTTTCATCAGAATTCATTTGAAACATATCTTTCATATTTTCGCTGTCAGACATATAATCCTCAATGGAATCCTGAATCACCTCAGTTGCCACACGCTTCGTTTCCATTTCACCGATGCTCATTAATACCGGTTTAATAGAGCCGTTGATCATCCAAAGGCTGACTGTTGTCGATATGATAAAAAATACGAGTGACAGCAACAGCACGTACCGGAAAGGCAAAGGTCCTCTCTTGCGAAGAGGGCCGCGATATCTTGGCAAGAAAATCCCCCCTTACATATCACAATGTATGCTTGTAAGGGGGGACATAGTAATAGCCGGGCCAATTTATTTTATTTCACCATTTTTAAAAGCGCTTCTCTGCCGCTCATGCCGGCATGAATGCCAAGATCCTCTGCGGCATAGGTGACGGATTCTAAAGGGGCGTCTAACAGCTGGTCAATTGTTCGTACACCAACCGCCCGTCCCGCCACAATTCCACGCTCCTTTAATTTTTCATTCAGCAGCGCCACATCAAGCGCGCCGCACATAATATATCCGTGATCATTGGAGACTGCCATGAAATTTGTTTTTGGAAGTTTTACTGTCACAGCTGTAAAAGGCTGTCCTTCTATCATAATCGGTGTCAGATTTACCACGTCAACCAACTCCCTTCATTTATCACTTTATGATGAAGGGCACGGCTTGTTGTGGGCTGACTTCCTTATTGTGCAAGCTTCCAGGCAAGCAGATCCCGCAAAAATTCCGGCATAAAATATTCTTTTTCTGCGGCGTCGCGGATGATCGGAAACATCCTGCCGAGCGTAAACATGTCGAGAACCGCAACGGAGTATTGTTTATGTTTTTCAATCTCTTCCCCGTTCAGCGTGATCCGTGTGACATGCGTGATTCCGTCATCCAAGCGTTTCGTTTCGACATCGACACCCGCGTACACCATTTTCCCCATCACTTCTCCCCGGAAGCCCAATCCTTTAATTCGAAGCTGCTCCACCTGTTCTGAAGCAGCATGGAGAATCGTTTCTTTCAGTTCCTCTCCCGTCAGGCGGACAGTAACCGGGTTGATGGGGTGAGGACAGATGCGGTGCAGGTCAAGCTTCGTCACCGGGCCGGCTGTAAGCGGTCCGAGGATGACGCCTGAATTCACCATGCTGATGTCGGCTCCGCACCATTCCTTTAACGCATATGCCAAAAGTAAAGGCAGCTCGGATTCTTCAAACCACTTGACTTCAGCATCTTGCGCAAGCTCCGCAACGGCAACGGACAGCTTTTCCTCGGCTTCACGTTCTTTTTCCTCAAGAAATGCTTTGGTTTCCGCCGATTCCCCTGTCCATTCCGCCACATTTTGAACAGACGCTGTTTTGCTGATGATTTTTCGCTTTTCGCTGTCAAACGTGATGTCTACACAGCCGACATAGTTTCCGTATTTCTCAGCGCTGGCAAGCAATACACCGTTGACCATCTGTCCATTTTCAAGCAGGTGGTGAGTATGAGACTCGAGGATTACGTCAATCTCCGGAACTGCTTCAGCAACCGCTTGATCGTCAAGAATTCCCAAATGCGACAGGAGAACGATGATATCAGCCTGCCCTTTCACTTCCTGTATGGTTTCTTTTATACTTTCGAGCGCATCAGTAACAGTCCATTCCAGCTTGTCATAGACGGGATAATAAGGCACCGTTACGCCTAACAAAGCGATGGTCATGCCGTTTCTCAATGTTTTGATATGGTAAGGAACCGCCCAGGACGGGCGGTTTCCGTTTTTGTCATACAGATTAGAGACGATAACGGGAAACTCAGCATGATCATATAAAGAAGCAAGCTCTTCATGAGGAAGCGTAATTCCCTCGTTATTGCCGATAGCCGCTCCATCAATTTGAAGACGGTTTAAGAGGTCTACATTCGCTTTTCCGAATGTTGCCTCAGTCACAAAATGAAAACGATCAATATGATCACCAATATCAAAAACGAGCGTCTCTTCGCTGTGCAGCTGATGTTCTTTTCTTTTATGCTCAATATAATCTGTTATTTTTGGCCAATTTTCAAAATGGCTGTGCAAATCATTTGTGTGATATAAGCGGAGCTTCTCTTTCATACCATTCTCTCCTAATCGTTCAGCTGAAAATGCCTTCATAAATGAGCTGGCAGCCGATCAAAATTAATACGATCCGCATGATCATGACGATCGTTTTCGTCTGCATTTTTCGGTTGATGGCGGCTCCAAGCTTTCCGCCGAACCAAGCGCCGGGCACAAGCGCGAGGGCGTACAGCCAATTCACATGCCCGGACATAATATGTGATACAGATCCTGTCATAGAAGACAGGAAAATAATGAACATGGACGTTGCCACCGCAACCTTTGGCGGGAACAGGAATAACAGCATCATGGCCGGAACCATCAGCGAGCCGCCGCCTATTCCAAAGAGCCCGCCTAAAAAGCCGACAACAAAGGCGATGGCAATCCCGACAGACGCCTGATACGAGTAAGTATAGGGCTCTCCGGCATCATCCTGAAAAGTCCGTATTATTCCTCTGTGCTCTTTGTTTACCGGCCGCGCCTTCGCTTTCAGCATTAAGGATAATGAAATAAGAATCATAAATATGCCAAACCAAATGGAAAACGAGCTGGAATTAAAAAGCTTTGATACATAGGCCCCGATTATGCTGCCGGGACCTGAACCGATAAAGAAAATGAGCCCGCTTTTATAATCAACCGTTTTATATTTAATATAAGCCAAAGTTGAGGAAAGACCCGTAAAAATAATGACCAGAAGCGAAGTACCGATGGCGACCTGCGGCGTCACATCCTGAAAATACGGCGTCACCGCGCTTAAAAACATCATGGCCGGAACGATGACAATCCCGCCGCCGAGTCCAATCAAACTTCCTACCGTACCCGCAATAAATCCCAGTACAGCCAAAATCACAAACGACATCAATCAAAACCTCTTTTCTAAAATAAACCGAGCTGTCTCGGAGAAAGTCCGGAGTACTCGATATCAAGCAGTTCAAGCATTTGCTTGCCGTTATCCGCGGCGTCTCCGCCGGAATTGTTGTTGAAGAGGACAAATACATCTTTACATTGCTGCTGCAATGCGTTCAGATGCTTTTTCCAGTCTTCCAGCTCCTGTTTGTTATAGCGGTATAAATATCTGACCTCACGCCAGTTCTTCCCGCCATCGGGCTTCATCCAGCCCTGCTTATTGCGTCCGTGAAACCTGACGAGCGTTTTGTTTTCATCGGTCGCCCGCAAAACAGTCGGAACGCTTCCCTCGCCGATTTGCGGTTCGTCACAGACACTGTGAATCCAGCCTTCCGCTTTCATAAAGGAAAGCGTCTGCTCATAAAATGGCGGTGAAAACCAGGAGCGGTTTCTGAACTCAAGCGCGCAAGGAATATCACCCATTTGATTTTTGCACCATCTTAAATAAGCGACATTTTCTTTCTTGCAGTCAAACCACGGCGGAAATTGAAACAGCACCATGGCGAGCTTATTGCTATGTAAATATGGCGTTAAGGACAGCTTAAAAGCATCAAACATCTCCTCTTTCGAGTCAAACGGAATGTCGCCGCGCTGATGCCCCGTCATGCCTTGGTACGCTTTAATGATAAATTGGAAGGTTTCCGGTGTTTCCTTCACCCACTTTTCAGTGTTGCGCGCCGGCTGAATCGCGTAAAAGCTCGCGTCTACTTCCACGATCGGAAAATGGGAGGAATAGGCCTGCAATTTTTTCTGGCTGGGCGTTTTCGGCGGATAAATGCTGTCATGATCCCCCCATCCCGTCAGTCCGATATAAATCACAATCATTCACCTCTCTTCCAGTTTATCACACGCGTTTTCAGGTTTCCTCGGAAATGCTGTTCATATTGCGGAAAAACGCTGAGCGCAGATGCTGATATTGTTCCTCATTGGTATCCAAAAACGCCTCCTCTCTTGAGGAAGGGATATTTTGGTACACAATAGGCTCCTGAAACTGTTCACTCGTAAAGTCATACACAGCCCCATTTATGCTGTTATAAAAGTGCCAGCTCTCACCGACCTTTGTTTTGAAAATATCGCCCCCGAATTGCTCCTGTACCACCAATGCCGTCACGCCGCATTGGCCGCATGCCGGGCATTCTTTCGTCCATTTGGAACTCGTATGCAGCGACCATGATTGGTTTAGTATGTGTTTGACGTGTTCCATCATCGCAGCCCCCTTTTTAAAAAGATACCACGATGCTTGATTTTTAAAAACCAAAGTCACTGACATAAAAAAACCCCGCAGATTTCAATCTGCCGGGTTTACGAAGGAACGACCAGCGCTCCCTCAATTCCGCTGTCTGCTTTCTCCCCATCACTGTACACGCACCGTCCTCTGCTGTAGGTGGATGAGATGCGGCAGGGGAAGGTATGTCCTTCATAAATGCTCTGCTTATGCTTTGCAAACATCGTCTCTGTTGTGACTGGGTACGGCTCCATGCTAACGAGAACGACATCCGCGTCCCGTCCCTCTTCAAGCCTCCCTTTTTGCTGAAGGCCGAATCGCTTCGCGGGTGCCCCCGCTGTCCATTCAGCAATGGTTTCAAATGGAATGTCCCGCTCAAGGGCCAATTCAAGCATGGCCAATAAAGTAAACTGCCCGCCGCTGATTCCGCCCCATGACAAAAACATATTATCCTCCCGCTTCAGAGAAGGACGGCAGGGGGAGTGGTCCGAGGACACCATGTCAATATTCCCCGCGATCAGCGTATCAATTAACGCCTCTTTTGATGGCTGCGACCTGAGCGGAGGGGCGCATTTTGCGACAGAGCCCCTTTTGCGTAAGTCGTCATGGCTGAACAAGACATAGTGAGGACATGTTTCCACCGTAACATCTAATCCCTCCTGCTTCGCCTCCCGTATCAAGCGGACCGCTTTTGCCGTACTGATGTGGACAAAATGAACCGGACAGCCCGTTACTTTCGCGTACTGGATCGTGCGATACACCGCTTCAGCTTCAGCTTCCTCCGGGCGGGAGGCCGCGTATGCATCTGCATTCACTTTCCCTTTATTCGCCCATTCCATCTGCAAAAAGCTTGTGACCGCATCACTTTCTGCGTGAAGAGCAAGGATTTTTCCGGCGGCCGCAATTTCTTTCATGCCTTTGAGCAAGGTGCGTTCATCAACAGAGCGAAACTCCTCTGTGCCTGATTTTGATAAAAATGCTTTAAATCCTATCGCACCCGCTTCAGCCATCGGATGTATGTCATCAATATGACCCGGCACAAGGCCGCCCCATAACGCAAAATCCACCGCCGATTTTCGCCTGCCGATTTCAGCTTTTGCGAGAAGGTTTTCAGCCGTCACCGTGGATGGAATGCAGTTCAGCGGCATATCAAAATAAGTGGTGCAGCCGCCTGCAGCCATCATCCGTGAGCCCGTTTCAAACCCTTCCCAATCCTCTCTGCCGGGTTCGTTGAAATGAACATGACAATCGACCGCACCCGGAAAAACATATTGACCGCCAGCCTCCACAACCGGTGCTCCCTCTGCTTCAATTGCAGAACCGATCTTGGCAATGATCCCGTTTTTCATTGCAATATCAGCTTCTTTAACACCGTCCGGCGTGACTGCCTTCGCTCCTTTTATCACCAAATCGTAAGCCATACTGATCCCTCCCCTGTATGATGATGAATTTTTATGTCAGTTTATGTAACACATTCAGTCTATTTTCAACATTTTACTGTTACTATGATCGTATTACATCAGCAAAACAGCTAGAATTAATAATGAAATTTATTCATCTTAACCAATGATTATTTTTTGCAAGAAAAGGAGAATGAGCTATGAATATTTTTGATGTGATGAAAATACCGGCTTACGAAAATGCAGTTTTAATTGCGGGAAAAGCGGGGGGAGAAAGAGAGGTTCAGCATGTCAACATGATGGATGCTCCTGATATCGCGGATTTTTTGCATAAAGACGAGCTGCTCGTCACCACCGCATATCACCTGAAGGACAATCCTCACCAGTTATCAGAGCTGATTCGGCAAATGGCAAAACGCGGCTGTGCCGGTCTCGGCATTAAAACAAAACGCTACCTGGAGGATATCCCGAAAGAGATCATCGACCTGGCCGATTCACACGCATTTCCGATTATCGAGCTCCCTGAGCATATACGCCTCGGAGACATTGTCAATGCCACGCTGAGCCATATTCTTGACATGCGTTCAAACGAGCTTCAGCAAGCCATTTACGCACATAAAAAGTTCACAAACCACATTATGAGCGGCAAGGGGCTGCAATCTCTGCTCAAAAAGGTATCAGACCTCCTTCATCTTCCCGTGCTGCTCCTTGACCAGCATGCCAAAATGCTTTCTGCCTCTCATCAGATTTCAGTTGAAACCGAAAAGCTCAAAAGCACGCTGCACACCGTGTCCGGACCGTTTTTCACTTGTTTCTCTTCGATCTCGAATCAGAAAACATATTCTGTCCTTCCTATCTATAATCACGAAAAAAGCTGCGGCTACCTGCTGATACCGGAAATGATCCAAGCCGCTGATAAAGGATTGATTCTCACCATTGAACAGGCTGCGAACGTGATTTCCTTTGAGCTGCTGAAGGAAAACGCGCTGAAGCAATACAGCCGGCGGGCGCGGAATGAATTTTTCAGTAATTTTATCGAGCGGTCGTTCTCTTCGGACGACGAAATCAAAAACCGGGCAAAAGAATTTAAGCTCAGCTGGGATCAAAAATATATGTGCATCGCCGGAAAGCTCGACCGGAATGACAGATCGATCAGCTTTACTGAAAATCAGCTGGCCTCTGACAGTGTCTTTGAATTTCTCGAAGGCGAATTGTCTGCCTTCCCATTCCCGCCTCACCTCTTTATTAAAGGAAATGTCGGCATTCTGCTGATCGAGGCGACAGACAGCTGGAGTGAAATGCACGCTTCGGTGATCAGCTTTTTAGAACAGTTTCAGGCACAGGTTAAAAACCAATTTAAACGGACATTGTCCTTTGGCATCAGCAACATTTGCCAAAAGCTGATCGATGTTCCGGACGCTTTCACAGAAGCGTCTGACGCTCTCCAATCAGGACATTTATCAAGAAGCACGGAGTTTATCCAAGTGTACCACGCGAAAGATGTACCTGAGCTTCTCCGCCTGCTCCCGGTTGAGGATTTGAAGAAATTTTACAATTCCACTCTTCAAAGCCTGGCTGAAAAGCAGCAGGAGGATCAAAGCCTGCTTCACACACTGTCTGTCTATCTAGAGACACACTGCCAGATTTCCGAGACGGCAAAACGCTTGTACGTGCATCGCAATACGGTCATCTACCGCCTCGAAAAATGTGAAGAATTACTGGGCAAAAGCTTAAAAGATCCCGAAACGACCATGCGGTTGCGGCTTGCCTTGCGGATGCAGCGGCTGATCAGCTAGCATTTGTCACATTATCTTACAAAAGAAATGGCTTTTCGTTACTTTCAGCAATAACGCTCCTATTTTTCAGCTACTGTACCCAATGACATCTGGCAAACGGCACGCTATCATGTTACTAAAGTTCACATGTAAAAGGAGGAGCTATAGTGAAACAAAAACCGTTTGCGGTGTTCACTCTTGGCCTGCAGCATGTGCTGGCCATGTACGCAGGTGCAATTTTGGTGCCTCTGCTTGTCGGCAGAGCGCTGAATGTAACGTCGGAACAGCTGTCCTACCTATTGGCGATTGACCTGTTAACATGCGGAGCCGCAACGCTTTTGCAGACCTGGCGAGGAGCTTACATCGGCATCGGCCTTCCCGTCATGCTCGGCAGCTCGTTTGTGGCCGTCACCCCGATGATTGCAATTGGTGCAAATTACGGCATTTCAGCGATTTACGGTTCAATCATTGCAACCGGTGTCTTGATCTTCTTGTGTGCCCGTTTCTTCGGCAAGCTGACCGTGTTATTCCCTCCTGTCGTAACAGGAACTGTTGTGACCTTGATTGGTCTTTCTCTTGTTCCGACAGGTGTGAAAAATATGGCTGGTGGAGAAAAAGTAAACGGCAGCGCCAATCCCGAATACGGTTCGCTCGAAAACCTTCTTCTTTCTGTCGGCGTCCTTATCCTGATCTTAGTCCTCAACCGCTTTCTCAAAGGGTTTGCCCGAACGCTTTCCGTTCTGATCGGGATTGCTGCGGGCACTGCGGCGGCTGCCGTCATGGGCAAGGTCAGCTTTTCATCTGTATCTGAAGCCCCATTCTTCCAAATCCCGAAGCCGTTTTACTTCGGCGCTCCATCTTTTGAAATCGGTCCAATCATCACGATGCTGATCGTCGGAATTGTCATTATTGTTGAATCAACCGGCGTTTTTTACGCCATCGGAAAGATATGCGGCCGGCCTCTAACTGAAAAAGACCTGGTCAAAGGCTACCGGGCAGAGGGAATCGCCATTATGATAGGCGGGCTGTTCAACGCCTTTCCCTATAATACATTTGCACAAAACGCCGGATTATTGCAGCTGACAAAGGTGAAAACGAGAAATGTCGTCGTCACCGCGGGCTGTATCCTTCTATTCCTTGGTCTGATTCCTAAGTTTGCCGCTCTTGCTTCCTCCGTTCCCGCGGCTGTACTCGGCGGCGCGACTGTTGTCATGTTCGGCATGGTTATCGCCTCCGGAGTAAAAATGCTCAGTACAGTGGATCTGAAAAACCAATATCATCTGCTGACCATCGCCTGCTCAATCGCACTCGGTATCGGCGCCAGCACAGTACCGGTGATTTTCACAGAGTTTCCCGCTCCGATCCGCATTCTGGTCAGTGACGGCATGATCACAGGAAGCCTGACTGCAATCTTTTTAAACCTATTCTTCAGTTTGCGCGCCAAACAGGAAAAAATCGTTCAGAAGGAAGAACTGCCCGTATTAGAAAACAAACTTGTTTTAGAAAAAGAGGTGTAAATAGAGATGAAGGAACAGCAAAATTCCTTTCAGCTTTTGATGCTTGGGCTTCAGCATATGCTGGCGATGTATGCGGGAGCCATTCTCGTCCCTCTGATCGTCGGAGCTGCGATCGGGCTGAATGCGGGCCAGCTGACATATTTAATTGCCATTGATTTGTTTATGTGCGGGGCGGCCACTCTTTTACAGCTCTGGAGAAACCGCTATTTCGGCATCGGCCTTCCCGTTGTCCTCGGCTGTACGTTTACTGCAGTCGGCCCGATGATTTCCATTGGCAGCATATACGGTGTTTCAGCGATTTACGGTGCGATTATCGCAGCCGGGCTGATTGTCGTTTTAGCCGCGGGCTTCTTTGGAAAGCTTGTCCGTTTTTTCCCGCCGGTCGTAACCGGCTCAGTCGTTATGATTATCGGCATCAGCCTGATTCCGACGGCGATGAATAACCTGGCCGGCGGTGAAGGCAGCAAAGACTTCGGCTCACTAGGCAACGTGCTGCTTGGCTTTGCCGTTACAGCCTTTATTTTAGTGCTGTTTTATTTCTTTAAAGGGTTCATCCGCTCCATTGCAATTTTACTCGGCCTCGCAGCTGGAACGGCAGCCGCTTTCCTTATGGGAAGAGTCGATTTTTCTGAGGTCGCGGAGGCGTCCTGGGTTCATGTTCCTTCTATATTTTATTTCGGCACGCCAACCTTTGAGCTGCCTGCCATTCTCACCATGCTATTGGTTGCTATTGTCAGCCTTGTTGAATCAACGGGTGTTTACTTTGCTCTTTCCGATATGACAAACCGGAAACTAACAGAGAAAGATCTTGAGAAAGGCTACCGTGCGGAAGGGCTTGCAATTGTGCTGGGCGGCTTGTTTAACGCGTTTCCGTATACGGCTTTCTCGCAAAACGTCGGCATCGTTCAGCTTTCAAAAATCAAAAGCATCCATGTCATTGCCATCACTGGATTTATGCTGATGGCAATCGGGCTGATGCCAAAAGCCGCGGCATTGACGACCGTGATCCCGAATGCAGTTCTCGGCGGCGCGATGATCGTTATGTTTGGCATGGTCATTTCTTACGGTATTAAAATGCTTTCTGGCGTCGATTTTGAATCACAGGGCAATCTGCTGATCATTGCTTCTTCTGTCAGCTTAGGGCTTGGCGCCACGACGGTGCCCGCCTTGTTTTCCTCTCTCCCGGGAGCAGCTTCCGTGTTGACCGGAAGCGGCATTGTCATTGGCAGCTTAACCGCGATTGCATTGAACACTTTTTTTCAATGCAAACAGCCCCATGGCGCGGAAATCAATACGTAAAGGGGAGATGGCTCATGTTCACAATTGACGACCTGAATCAAATGGATAGACAAACACTGACTGACACACTCGGATCTATTTTTGAGCACTCTGCTTGGATTGCGGAGGAAGCCGCGGCACTGCGCCCCTTCTCCTCTCTTTCTGATTTGCATCAAAAAATGTCCCGCTTTGTAAAAGCTGCCGACCGCAAGACACAGCTAGAGCTCATCTGCAAACACCCTCGTCTCGGCACCAAGAAAACAATGAGCGCTTCCTCAGTAAAAGAGCAGCAAAACGCAGGGCTCAGTAAGCTTGAACAGCAGGAATACGAGGAGTTTCTCAAACGAAATGAAGACTACTCTCAAAACTTCGGTTTTCCTTTTATTTTAGCGGTAAAGGAAAAAACAAAACAGGAGATCCGCGAAGCTCTGCTGACAAGGCTGAAGAACAAACCGGAAACAGAATTTCAGCAGGCTCTTGAGGAAATATACCGCATCGCCCGCTTTCGTTTAGAGGACATCATAACAGAAAAAGGAGAGATTCAAATGAAAAGAACCATGTCTTACGGCAAAGGAAATGTGTTTGCATACCGAACGTTTTTAAAACCGCTCACAGGCATAAAGAAAATCCCTGAGTCTTCTTTTACAGGGAGAACCAATACAGTTGTTGGCATTGATGTGACATGCGAAATTGGCGGAGATGCCTTTTTGCCGTCATTTACAGACGGAGATAATACGCTTATCGTGGCTACGGATTCGATGAAAAACTTTATTCAGCGCCACCTCGCTTCCTATGAGGGAACAACCACCGAGGGCTTCTTGCATTATGTGGCTCACAGATTTTTAGACACCTATTCTCATATGGATACGATCACTCTGACAGGTGAAGACATTCCGTTTGAAGCGATGCCTGCATACGAGGATGAAGAGCTCGGTATAAGCCAGCTTGTCTTCAGAAGATCGCGCAATGAACGCGCCCGGTCGGTGCTCAAAGCAGAACGAACTGGGGATACGATAACGATGAAGGAGCAATACAGCGAAATCACGGATCTCCAGCTTGTCAAAGTGAGCGGAAACTCCTTCGTCGGCTTTATCAGAGACGAATATACGACTCTTCCTGAAGATGGCAATCGTCCGCTCTTTGTCTATTTAAACATCAGCTGGCGTTATGAACATGCGGAAGATGCATACGCCGCCGATCCCGCCCGTTACGTGGCGGCTGAACAAATCCGTGACTTAGCGAGCACTGTATTTCACGAACTCGAAACTCCTTCCATTCAAAACTTAATCTATCATATCGGATGCCGAATATTAATGAGGTTCCCTCAGCTCACGAATGTCAGCTTCCAATCTCAAAATCACACATGGGATACAGTCGTCGAAGAGATTCCGGGCACAAAAGGAAAAGTCTACACAGAACCGCGCCCGCCATTCGGTTTCCAGCGTTTCACCGTGACGAGAGAAGACGCCGAGAAAGTAAAACGGAATGCTGAGGAAGCATTAGGGAGCCTGAATGCCTGATGGGGAGGCTGACAACACATATCTTGGATTTAACCTGCGGCAAACCCGCGGCAAACGTAAAAATCGAATTGAAGCGGCTGTACGAAGACAAAAGTCTTATTCTTATCAAAGGGGCTTTTACGAATAAAGACGGCCGAGTCGATGCTCCGCTCCTTTCGGGAGAAGAGCTGAAGTCGGGGGAGTATGTAATGGAGTTCCATGCAGGGGAATACTTTGCGGAAAAGAAAGCAAACACGGCTGAGCCGTTTCTAACGATTGTAACAGTTCGTTTCCATCTTTCTGATCCGGAAGCTGATTATCATATCCCCCTTTTGCTGTCGCCGTTTGGTTATCAGGTGTATAGAGGGAGTTAAGAAGGAGGAAGCCCGCTGGTGAGGCGGGCTCCGCATATGTTTAGGGGCTTACTGGATCACTGCATAAATAAAAGACCTTCTCTATTGTCTTTAACTTCTTGCTTCCGCCGCTCTCTTCCCACAAACGAAAAGCTTCGTCTCTGCGTGGATCCCGTGGTCTTGGCATTACATCTCAGCCGCCCCGGACCTCAGTTTGTTATTAATTTTTCGTTCTCTATTTCTACTTAGACTAAAAAATCATTTAAAATTTACTAAACTAGCGTCACTATCAAGTTATCTCCATCAGCATATCATGTACTATCCTCTTTTAAGGGAGGTGAAGTTATGAGGTCATTCCCTTTGATCGTGGTGCTATTCATCCTATTAATCATCGTTGGTACTTCTTTCTTCGGTGGCTATTAAGAACTCACCTTACCCCATATCCGTCAGACGCCATAAGAAACCTTTATGGCGTTTGTTTTGCTATAGCGACAAGGTTTTGAGCAGGGAAATATAATACTTGCTACAAATCCTCATCTTTCTGAAGCTCTATGAGCTTTTTTAAATCTTATACAGTATTCACCTAAATATGGCCACTTTGAAAATCCTTGCCTCACTGGGCGATACCTGATTGAATGATCTTCCTGTATTTCTCTTTTGATTGACTGATGTTCTCTGACAACTCGGCACTATGCAGGAGAAGGAGATTTTCTTTTTCATCATAGAAAGGGAACTTATGTCTCTATTTTCTATTACCATACTCTCTGTCCTCCATTACAATATGAGATGAGAGCGTGATGTTTTCCCACAACGCGGCTGTTCCCCAAAAAGAATCATTTGATTTTTTCAATCGATTTAACAGGTACTTCCGGTGGATTGAGTATTAAGTCAATCCGTTGAACAGTGACAAAGACGACAGAAAAAATCAAGGAACAAAGAAAGGCTAGTAAAAGTATTTTCCACCAATTGAAGTTATTCATCATCTCTCCCTCTTTCCTTAATTGGTAATATTATCTATTTGTAGTTTTAAACACAACTAGGTAAAAGACAAGGGGAAAAGGGAACATTTTGTTAAAATCCTTGAAGCGTATAGGTCAAAAAGATAAACACTACAATTATTGTTACGACAACAACTGCTTCTTTAAAATCATTTTTGTCTTCTTTTTAATTTCTTCATCTATACTTTTGTTGAACTTCTTTCTTCTTATCATTCGTATTCATGATTAAACCCCTCTGAATCCATTTTTAATTAGATTCATTATTCCATCCCCCTTTTAATTCATTGCAATTTTAACGCGCAACAATTAAGTACAACAGTGTAAAAAACCTTGGCTATTATCCGAGCTAAGGCTCACTCACTTTGTAGATCTTTGACGTCTCAGGAAAAAACAGCCCTTAGATTATTCCAAGGACTGTTGCAATGGCATTGATAGCATGCTTCTTTAACATATAAAATTGATCCGATATTATGCCAAGCTCCATATAGATAGCAGTATTCGTTCTATGCTTAGCTTTCAGCTCATTATATCCGGTGCTTTGCTGTAGCTGCGGGAAAAGTCCAATGACTCCCTTTTCCCGCAGCTCAACTCTTTTCTAATCCTGCAAGCCGACCGCATAATCCCTCCATAACCGGTACACCGGCACAAATTGCCCGCCAGCCCTTCTTCGATATCTTCGTCAGTAGGTTGCGGGGTTTCCTGAAACAGAGCTTTAAGTGCAATGGTCATCCCGGGTGTGCAATATCCGCATTGGAAGCCTCCTTCCTCCAGGAAAGCGGTTTGGCAGATATCCAGTTCTTCTTTTTGAAGTCCCTCAATGGTTGTGATCGAATGGCTGGCCGCTTGATAGGCCATGGTCATACACGCATTGGCGAGCGTGCCGTCTAGCAGGACAGAACATGCTCCGCAACGGCCGATTCCGCAGGAAATCTTTGTTCCGGTCAGATTGAATTCCGTCCGCAGAAGGTCACTCAAGCGAGCTGTAGGAACCGCATCAACCTCTTGGGCTATTCATTCACAGTCATTCGGAACCGCTGCCTTCTTTCAGAGAAAGATCCTGCTTCTTTTACGTCCATTGTTTTATCCCCTTTCTGTCTATCGCATCAAGCAGCTCTTCACGCGAAATCGGCAGCTTGTTCACCCAGCACCCGACTGCATCATGTACGGCCTTTACAATCGCCGGGGTGATGGCGATCGTCCCTATTTCTCCGACACCGCGCGGGCCATATGGGTCACCATCCATCAGCTCTTCTATCGCGGTCAGTTTCATTGCCGGAACATCTTTGATTCCCGGAATGACATACTGATCCAAATTCTCCGCTACGTAACGGCCGTCCGTCATTTTTGCTTCCTCCATCAGCGTATAGCCGAGCGCCATAGCAGCGCCGCCTTCGATTTGTCCCAAATAACCCTGCGGACTGACAACCGGACCTGCCGCAATGGCGTGCTCACAATCTATCACTCTGACATCGCCTGTTAATAGATCAACCTCCACCTCCACAGCAGCCGCTCCAAATGAGTAGAGAAAATGGCCGCCGACCACAGGATCAGGCGTTGTCGGAAAATCGAATGCTGTTTCCTCCATCAAAGGGCCTTTTTCAGCCAGCTCTCTATACGTCACCACAAGTTCCTTTGTGTATAGATCACGTAAGCCCGCGGAGCCGAGCGTAAGGTTTTCCGCTGAACAACCGCTCCATTCTGCGGCCCGTTTTTTCAGCTGAGCTAGAAACGGTTTCTTCAAACGCTGGATCGCGTGCCACACCATGCTCGTGCCGCGTGATGCTGTGGAGGAGCCTGACTTTGGCACTTTTGCGGTATCTCCGATGATAATGGAAATATCCTCAGCCGCGCAGCCCAGCTCTTCGGTGACAAAATGTTCAATCGCGGCGAGTATGCCCTGGCCGCACTCTTCAAATCCAAATGAAGCCGTGATTTTGCCGCCACTTGAAAGGGAAAGACGCCCTCCTGCGGCATCCATCCGGCCATAGCCAAGCCCGCCGCCATGCATGGTGATCGCAGCTCCAACACCCCTTCGTTTATAACGAGACGTCTGATGTTTTCTTTTGAGAATAGGAGATGCAGAAATGACGTTCAATACCTGCGCCGCTCCATCAGTGGGCGCAATCCGATGCTCAAGCGGCCCCGGGTCATGCGGTTTTCTGATATTTTTTCTTCGCAGCTCCAGCGGGTCGATGCCAAGCATGCTGCTGAGGCGATCAAGATGGGTTTCAAGCGCAAATGTGATTTGATTGCCGCCAAAGCCTCGGAATTCTCCCGCCACCCCATTGTTCGTAAACACAGAGATCCCTTCAGTGCGGATATTAGGGATGCGGTACGGACCCGCGGCATGCTCAGCAGAAAAGTCCAGGACTGCCGGTCCCAGCGTGGCGTAAGCGCCTGTATCGGCAATGATTTTCACATCATGAGCCAGAAGCTTTCCTGTTTGATCAGCCCCTGTTTTGATCGTGATTTTCATCGGGTGGCGTTTGATTCCTGAGCGTACAGATTCCTGCCTCGTCTGATGAATTTTGACCGGGTATCCGCTTTTACGGGCCAAAAGCGCGGCATACGGCTGAATATTCAGCTCATCCTTTCCGCCAAATGAGCCGCCCATCGGACTCGACACAACCCGAATCTTCTCTTCAGGAATACCAAAAATGCGGGCAAGCTGAAAACGGTCCTTGTAGCCGTGCTGAGTGCCAGCGTACATTGTAAAACCCCCGTCACGTTCCGGAACAGCTACGCCCCCCTCCGTTTCCATATACGTATGCATCTGCCGCGGCAGTTCGTAGGTTTCTTCAAGAATCGTGTGACACGATTGGAACCCCGCTTCCACATCGCCGTGCGAGAAAAACGCGCGATGAAGGATGTTCCCGTCCGGGTGCAGCATATGCGCATCTGGTTCGAGCGCTTTTTCCGGAGAATCAATGACCATCAGCTTCCTGTACACCACGTGAATCAGCTCCAGCGCGGCTTCAGCAATGTCTTCCGTTTTTGCTGCGACGGCCGCCACTGCATCTCCGACATAACGTACTCTATCCTCGCATAGAACCGGCTGGTCAGGAATGACGATCCCAAAACGGTTTAAACCTGGAACGTCCTTATGGGTGACGACCGCTCGCACACCTTCCATTTCTTCAGCCTTTTTTGTGCAAATCGACACGATTTCCGCATGAGGATAAGCGCTTCTCAGGATTTTGCCATACAGCATCCCCGGAAAGGTGAGATCAGTCATATACTTCAATTCACCCGTGACCTTTCCCCTTCCATCCGGCCTTATTCTTGACGGTTTGCCTATGCCCATTTATCCCCCTCCCTCAATCAAAAGCTCGGACATGATGACGTTGGCAGCCGCCTTTTTTCTGTATGCCGCTGACACGAAAGCATCGGCTGAAAACGGCAGCTCCTTGATAAGTGTTTCGTACAGTTCGTGTGCCTCCCATTCAGGCTCCATCCATTTCCCTTCGCTCTCTATTAATCTTTTCGGCCTGATATCGGCATGGCCCGCTGCGAGGCGAATGTCACCGTCTTTCAGTAAACGTCCTGCCGTCACAGCAACCGCTCCGGTAAATGCCTGCCTCCTTCCCAGCTTGCGGAAAAACACACGATCTCCCTCTGGACGCGGGATGATCACACGGGTCACGATTCCATGTGGATACGCTTCACTGGAGATCCATTCAGCAAGCGGCAGCCTGACAAGCTCCTTCTGATAAACGATGAGCTCCGCATCAAGCACAAGCAGGAGCGGAATCAAATCCCCTATTTTACTCGCTATGTTACCGCCAATTGTGGCCCGGCTTCGGATCCCCGGCGCTGCAACAGCAGAAACTGCTTCACATAAGCAAGCCAGCTCCTGCTTGATGAGGCTGTTTTTTCTGCATTCATTCAGCGTGGTGAGCGCCCCGATCGACACGTGGGTGTCATCAGCGGTAATGCCTTTCATTTCTTCGATGGCTTCAAGACTGATGAGATGCGTTTTTGGAAGAATTCCTTTGTCCCATTGGAGCTGGAGCAGCGTGCTGCCCGATGCTGCACACACATTTGGCGCAAACTGCTCCAATAGAGAAAATGCCTCATCAAGCGCTGCCGGCCTCCATAATTGAATGTTCATCCGCGCTTGTGTCACTTGTCCGTTCATGAATTCGCCTCCTAACAGTGTCATATTCCTCCGGTGTATCAATATCTTCCAGTTCCTCGCAATCTTTCACTACCACTACCGTTCCAATGCCAAGCTGTCCGTTTTTGAGCAGCCTGCGGGCACCCTCATCTCCCTTTAACTCCTTTACATATGGAAAACAGGCGGATGAGAAATAAATAGGTGGACTGAGCGTACGCAAAGACGCTGACACGGCAAACAATTCGTGAGCCCTTGATATCAGCGCATTTACATGGTCGACGGAAAGCTGCGGCTGGTCACCCAACAAAATGACGACTCCGTCTGCCCCCATGCTTTCCGCTTTTCTCACCCCGCTGCTGACAGAATGCCCTTGGCCCTTTTCCGCTTCTTTACAGACATGCAGGCTCCAGCGATCCAGAAAAGGCGGTGAATAATATTGCTCCCCGATCCACTCAAGTGAAGAAGCATGTTCTGTTCTCTCGACAATCAGCACATGGTCAAGACGGGATAATAGAGCTGCTTTTAATGAAGCCGATCCGATCGTTTCTCCTTTTAGCGGCAATGCCAGCTTGTTTGTGCCCATTCTCTCGCTTTTTCCGGCCGCCAAAAATACACCGATAATGCTCATATAACCGCCTGCCGTTTTCGTGTTTGAAGGATTTCCGCAATGATGCTGACGGCAATTTCCTCTGGGCCTTCCGCGCTGATTTTCAACCCGACCGGGCTGTAAAAATGAGCGGGTGGCTGTTTTCCATTCAGCAGCCGTTTCGTGCGGTTTTCAGAGCCTAGAAGCCCGATATAATGAAGGTCTCGAGATAATAAGGATTCAACGATGACTTGATCGTGCTGAAAATGGTGAGTCGCCACAACAGCGAAATCCTGAGGCGAAAATTCAAATTCACTCAGCATCTGCTCCGGAAATTCAGTAATCAGCTGATCTGCTTTTGGAAAATGAGAGGCTGTGCAATACGCAGGCCGCCAATCTGTCACAATGACAGAAAATCCGGTCTCAGCCGCCAAATTGGCGAGCGGTATCATATCTGGGCCCGCCCCAAACAGAATGAGACGCAGCTTCGGCTCAATACGCTGAATAAAAATGTTTGATGATCGATCAAAATGCGGCAAATGAAACGTTGAAGCAGTGCGTTGAATGTCTTGAAGCGGCGCATCCGGCCAGTGCCCAAAATGCCCGGTCTCTGACAAAAACAGATAACGCCCTGACTGTGAGGATTCAATCTGTGTAACAGCTGTTACGGCTTTTCCTGCATAAAGGCAGTCTCTTACTCTTTCATAGTGCCGCTTTTTTTCCTGAGAGATTCGTTCCGCATAGATATGAATAACGCCATTGCAGCCGACTCCCATGCCCCATGAAAGATCGTCTTCAGCCCGCATGTCATAGGATATAAGCGCTGTAGGCAGCTGATCGCCGAGCTCACCGATTCTTTGGGATAAATCCTCTTCCAGACACCCGCCGCTGAGCAAGCCAATTCTTTCTCCATTTTTCTTAAAGAGCATGGTGGCGCCCGCTTTTCGATATGCGGAGCCTTCAACTTGAACAATGGTCGCCAGCACAGCCTCATCCTGATCTTCCAGAAGCGCATCTAAAATCATGTGAAAATACTCCAATGCCGCATCCTCCTCTCAAAAAATGCCGTAAGAAATAAAACGTCATTTAATAGGGCCGTGTATAAAGAATAGATGAAAAAAGATAAAATGACTCATGCCCCGTAAGAAAATGCAACACAGAGAAAACGGATTTGTAAAAAGAGTCAAACAGAGAAAATCAGATTGGAGAAAGAGCGAAAAAAAAGCGTGCGGAATTCCGCACGCTTTTTCTTTAAATCGCCGTCTGGCTTTTAGCATCTTCATATACATCAAGCGCGGCCTGAAGTGCTTTTCCCGCTTCAATCACAGCGCCGTGTCTGAGAAGCACAGCTTCTAATCCGGCAAGCACAAACAGTACGTTTTCCCGTCTGCAGCTGTAGCCCATCGTACCAATTCTCCAAATCTTCCCGGCTAAAGGGCCGAATGAGCTGGCGATTTCGATTCCGAACTGTGCCAAAAGCATATGGCGGACTGACTCTCCATCTACGCCGTCCGGGATTTGCACACAGGTGACAACAGGCATTTTGCAGCTCTCATCCCCAAACAGCTTCAGCCCCATCGCCTTAATCCCGGCTATTAACGCGGCCTCATGGTGCTGATGCCGCTCGAAACGTGCTTTAAGGCCTTCATCAAGCACCAGTCTTACGCCCTCACGCAAGGCATAAAGCATCGTTGTCGCTTCTGTATGATGATTGAGCCGCCGTTCGCTCCAATAATCCTCGAGCTGGCTCAAATCAAAATAATTGCTTGTGATCGGGCGATTTCCGGAAAGCTTCGCCTTGTCTGCCTGGGTCGCAATTCCGCGTTCCACCTTTTTGCGCGCCGCAATGATATCTGCCACACGTTCATTATATGTAATCGGTGCCATGCCAGACGGAACAGACAAACACTTTTGCGTACCGCCGATAGCTGCGTCAATGTTCCATTCATCCACTTTCACCTCGCAGCCCCCAATTGTCGCTACCGCATCGACAATAAACAGTACATCCCGAGCACGGCACGCTTCTCCAATCGCTTTCAGCGGATGGATTCGGCCAGTTGATGTTTCCCCGTGCACCATCGCCACAATTTTCGGCTTCACCTTTTTCATTTCCCGTATAATTTCGTCAGGGTCAAAAACCGTTCCCCACTCACACTCAATCGTATGTACATTCGCCCCGTACCGCTCAGCGATTTCAGTCAGCAAAAAGCCGAAGCGGCCGTATATCGGAATTAGCACGTCATCTCCCGGTTCAATGACACTCGCTAACACCGCTTCGATTCCCGCCCGTGATGTGCCATCAATCGGATACGCCCAGCGGTTTTTCGTTTGAAACAATTCTCGGAGCATTTCCATCGTTTCATTCATGATATCGGTAAACGCCGGGTCAAATTGGCCGACAACCGGCGTGCTCATCACTCTTAATACACGCGGATCGACCTCTACAGGCCCCGGTGTCATAATCGTTCTTAACGGTGTACATAATTCTTTTCTGCCTGACACAGCCATTCCTCCTTCATCAGTAAGCCAGTTTATATAATAAATGAGTCAATGTGCGGACGCCGATCTCAAGCTGACGTGCAGAAGTAAATTCCTCCGGGGAATGGCTGATGCCGCCTCTGCTCGGCACAAACAGCATACAAGCAGGACAGCTCCTTCCGATCATTTGCGCATCATGCCCTGCCCCGCTCACCATTTCTTCACAGCTGATACCGTTTTCTGCCGCTGTCTCAAGAGCCTTGGCAGAAAGCGTTTCGTCCATCGGCACAGGCTCTATTCGCATATATTCATCAATCATGGCGTGAATCCCTTTTTCGTCACAAATACCGTTGATAACAGCTGTCATTTCTTCATGAAAATGCTCCAGCACACGCTGATGCTGATGTCGAATATCGATTGAAAACTGCACCCGTCCAGGTATGACATTAGCCATATTAGGCTCCACCGTCATTTTTCCGCATGTCAGGCGAAGCTCATCCGGCTGTTCTTCAGCACGAAGCAGCAGTTCATGAATCATTCGGGTGCTGGCTGCGAGCGGGTCCTTGCGCCATTTCATGGAGGTGGTCCCTGCGTGGTTGCATTCTCCCTCAAGCGTAATCAAATATCTTCTCTGCCCGACTATACTTGTCACCACACCGAGATCTCGTCCTGACATTTCAAGCGTCTGTCCTTGTTCAATGTGAATTTCTATAAAAGCGTTGATATCTGTCCTGTGCGCTGACGGATACACGCCTCTGCCAAAACCGTTGTTATGCATCGCCTCTTGTAATGAAACACCTGATCCGTCCCTCGGTACTTCCGCATGCTTCAATGACAAAGCACCCATCATATTCCCTGATCCCCAGTATGTCATCGGAAAACGGCTGCCCTCTTCCTCACATAAAGACACAGCCTCAAGCGTTTTTTTCGGCGCTCCGTATGTTTCTTTGAGCTGCTTTAAAGCAAGCATTGCCGCAAGCACGCCATATGAGCCGTCATACTTTCCCCCATTGATCACAGTATCGATATGTGAGCCGGCTAAAATCACATCATCCGGAGACTGGGTGCCCTGAAGCCTTCCAAAGACATTGCCGACATCGTCAAACCTGGCGTCAAGCCCAAATGCCGACATCTCCGCTTTCACGGCGAGCTGCGCGTCCATCCACTCTTTGGTGTACAAAAGTCTCGTTACCCCGCCATCAGCAGACACGCCGAATTGGGCAAGCCAATCAATGTAATCAGCAATGCCGCTTTTTACTGAAAGCCTCTGCTTTTCCATGTGCTTCCTCCTCTGGCCGTTATGGTGACTTCATTATAGAGGGAGGAAGACATTAGTTCATCAGCACATAAACCAAAAAAATGTTTGTTTTTTAGTCATAATAACCAGTCTGCCATTCCATTTTAGAAAAAGCAGCCAGTAAGGAAGAGAGTCAATAAGCAGCAATGAATTAAAAAAACAGCAAGAGGAAAAAAAGGGGATGAACTAGCGAGATTCACGGGAAGAAAATATTTCAGTGAAGCAAGCAATGTGCAGACCTCAGCGTTTTTACAAGCGAATGAAGCAGCACTCAATCAAGGAAAAACGCAGACTAAAGATCCTGAAACAATAGAGTTCCGCCTCCTCCAAAGGTACTAATTTACAATTTTAATGAAAAATATACAAAATGACACTTCTAACCTTTCATTCAATTTTAGATAATAGACATGATCTGATCTAAAGGAGGGCAAGTGATGACAACAAAAGCAAGGTTTCTGCCGCTCGTCTGTGTATTACTGATTTCCGGATGGTTTGCGCCCTCTGCTTCAGCAAGCGCGCAAACCGGATTGAACCTGAATGACCGTGCAGCTATTTCTCCCGCAGCCTCCGGAGGCATTCTCTCATTGGTCTCTCCCGTTGCACCATACACCGACACAGACACCTATTATGAAGGTGCTGAAGGAAAAAGCGGAGAGGCGTTAAAAAGCGCGCTGCACCGCATCATCAGCGGACATACGATGCTGTCTTACAGCGAGGTATGGAACGCGCTGAAAGAAACGGATGCAGATCCGGCAAATCCGAATAACGTCATCCTGCTCTATACGAATGAATCGCGTTCGAAAAACCTAAACGGCGGCAATGTCGGGGACTGGAACCGGGAGCATGTCTGGGCGAAATCCCATGGCGATTTTGGTACAAGCATGGGGCCTGGCACCGACATTCACCATTTGCGCCCGGCTGATGTTCAAGTCAACAGCGCCAGAGGAAATATGGATTTTGACAACGGCGGCACTGAATATGCGAAAGCACCCGGAAATTATTATGATGGAGATTCATGGGAGCCCCGCGATGATGTGAAAGGCGATGTCGCCCGCATGCTGTTTTACATGGCTGTCCGTTATGAAGGAGATGACGGCTACCCTGACCTTGAGCTCAATGATAAAACAGGAAACGGCTCTGCTCCTTATCACGGAAAACAATCCGCCTTGCTTGAATGGAATAGGCAGGACCCTGTTGATGCCCGCGAAAGAAAAAGAAATGAAATCATTTATGAAAAATATCAGCACAACCGAAATCCATTTATCGATCACCCTGAATGGGCAGACGACATTTGGCCGTAAGAAAAAGGTGCTCCCCGAAGGGAGCACCTTTTCTAATACACAGCCTGTTCCGTTTCAGCATCGAAAAAGACGGCGTGATCCATTTTCACCGCCAGCTGAATCGAATCGCCCGCGGCGATTCGATTGCTGCCGTCCAGCCTTACCGTAAGCCGCTCGTTCCCAGCGCTGACATGCACAATCAGCTCAGATCCCAAATTTTCATTCACTTCCACTGTCGCTTTCAACACGGAATCAAACAGCTGATCATATCCAGTCATTTGTGCGATGTGCTCCGGCCGTACACCGAGTGTCATCGGTTGTCCGGCATAGCCTTTTTCCTTCAGCCGTTTTGCCTTTTCTTCAGGTATATGAAGCCGGATCGAAGAGTTTGTGAAAAACAGCTCGCCATGCTGCTCTTCAATCATGCCTTTGAAAAAGTTCATTCCGGGAGAGCCAATAAACCCGGCCACAAACAGGTTTGCCGGATAATGATAGATATCATGAGGCTTGGCCACTTGCTGAATTTCACCTTCATTCATGACGACAATCCGATCACCCATCGTCATCGCTTCAGTCTGATCATGGGTGACATAGATAATGGTTGCTTCTAGCCGCTGGTGAAGCTTGCTGATTTCTGTCCGCATCGTCACTCTCAGCTTCGCATCCAGATTAGAAAGCGGCTCGTCCATTAAAAAGACTTTCGGTTCCCGCACGATAGACCTGCCGAGAGCCACCCTTTGCCGCTGGCCGCCGGAAAGTGCCTTCGGTTTTCTCTTCAGCAAATGCTCAATCGCCAAAATGTTTGCAGCTGCATGCACCCGCTCGGCAATTTCTTGTTTTGGCATTCTTCTGAGCTTTAATCCAAACGCCATGTTATCGAAAACTGTCATATGCGGATACAGCGCGTAGTTTTGGAACACCATCGCGATATCACGCTCCTTCGGCGGAAGGTCATTGACCCGTTCCCCATCGATAAAGAGGCTTCCTTCAGAAATGCTTTCCAGCCCAGCCACCATCCGCAGGGTTGTCGATTTGCCGCAGCCTGACGGCCCCACCAGCACCAAAAGCTCTTTATCTTTTACATCTAAATCAAAGTCCTTCACCGTTAATTGTGAATGATATGATTTTTTGACATGTTCAAATGTTAATGAAGCCATCAGAAAACCCCCCTGTCTTTTTTCTCCGTTATTTCGTCACTGGAAACAACTCGGTCTTTCTGTTATTTTTAGAGTAATCAATTCCCATATTTGCTATATTTCTAAAATAAAAAACGCAAATTTGTATTATAACGTCATAATACATTATAATATAAATAATAGCTTAAAAGGAGGCTACCCCTTGTTAAACAACGGAAGTTCAACACCTTTATACATTCAGCTAAAACAAATCATAACAGATGACATTAAAAAGGGCTTGTATTCCCCGGCTGCCAAGCTGCCCACAGAAAACGAGCTTTGCAGCAAGTATAATGTCAGCCGCATTACCGTCAGAAAAGCCATTCTCGATCTGGTCGAAGAAGGCTATCTGATCAGGCAGCAGGGAAAAGGAACGTTCGTTAAAAGCCCTAAATTGAAGAGAGAGCTGATTGCAGTAAACGGCTACTCGGAATTTATGGAATCAACCGGAAAAAAGCCGAAGCACCAGGTTCTGTCCCATGAAATCATTCCAGCATCGAAACCGATTGCCGAAAAGCTTCAAATTAAAACCGAGAGCCCTGTCGTTGAATTAAAACGGATTTTATATAATGATGATCAGCCGCTCACCTTTGAAATCACGCATTATCCGCTGGAGCTGTTTCCTGCCATCAATACGTTTATTGCGGACGGTGTATCTATGCATGATATTTTGAAGCAGCAATACCAAGTCGTTCCCACTCACAATACGAAACTATTAAACGTTGTATATGCCCAGCAGGAGGAAAGCAAATACTTGGATTGCGATATTGGAGATGCACTGTTTGAAATCGATAAAACCGCATTTACCTCAAACGATCAGCCGATCTACTGCTCACTGTTTTTAATGCACACAAACCGTGTCACATTTACAATCAACAGCCCCTACACGTAACAGGCATAAAAAACGAGACACTGCTTATAGTATTCTCGTTTTTTCACTGCTTCCCCCTTCCTCCAGGCGGTAGGGATAGCCGTAGCCGAATGCCCCGTACACTCCGCATGTTTTCGCAGCTGTTTCTGCTCCTTGGCGCAAAGCGTCCGCCATATCCTGCTTCTCACAGAAGGCAGTCAAAAATCCCGCGATAAATGAATCTCCCGCTCCGAGTGTATCAATTATATCAGCTTCCACAATCGGCTGATGATAGATTCGGTCTCCCGCAGACAGGATCGCCCCTTGCCCGCCGCGGGTCATACATACGATTTTTGCTCCGTACTCATGTGCCTTTTCGGCAAGCTGGCCGCACTCCGTCTCACTCAGATCGCTTCCTGAAAAGAACGCGTACGTCACATAAGGACAGACCTTTTTCAAATACTCATCCTCTCGATTTGTGGAAAAATCAAAAGAGACCGGAATCAGACCGCACAGCTGCGGCAAATCGTTCTCAAGCCTGCTGTACACACTGGTATGCAGCAGATCATGCCCGCTGATAAAAGATAAGTCCTTTTCCTGAAACACAAGACGGAGACGCGACTGGATACCCCCCTTATTCGATCGGACAAAGATCCGGTCCCCCTGTTCATCAAGGGTAACGATTGCCATTCCGTTTTCCCCATGCGCCTGGCGAATAAAATCCGCGTTAACCTTCTCCAATTTCAGCACATTCAGCAGATGAGCCGCGGCTTCGTCATTGCCGACGATTCCGATATAAGAAGCCTCATGTCCAAGCCGTTTTGCAAGCACTGCGACATTTAAAGCGTTACCTCCCGGGTAGAATGTTTCTTGATCCTGATAGTAGTCTACAACATTGTCTCCAACAGCAATTAATTTCATTGTGCTTCCTCCTTTATCCTTTTACGCTTCCGCTTGCAATCCCGCGGACAAAATATTTCTGCATAAATAAAAATAGAATAATAATCGGCGCAGCAGAAATCGTTAATCCCGCCAGCAAGACGCCCCAATCCGTCTGCAGTGCATCTCGGAACTGCATCAGCCCCGCCGGAATGGTCCGCAAATTCTCGTCATCTATGAAAATAATCGCAAACATAAACTCATTCCACGTATGGTAAGCCGTCAAAATGCCCGACGTCACTAAAATAGGCACACTCATTGGTAAGAAAATTCTGAAAAATACCCCAAAACTCGTACACCCATCTAAATAAGCCGCCTCTTCCAATTCTTTAGAAATAGAAAGAAAATAAGAGCGGATCAAAATGATGGTAAACGGAATCCGATAAGCCGCATAAGGCAATATCAAAGCCCAATACGTATTGTAAAGCCCCAGCGACTGAATAATGGAATAAAGCGGCACAAGACTGACCTGAGGTGTCAGCATCAAACCGCCAAGACAAAGCACCAAAAAGAACCCTTTTCCTTTAAACTCGAACCTCGAAAGCCCGTACGCTCCCCATGCGCTGATAAAGACAGTGATTACACATGTCAGCGCCGTCACGATCACACTGTTCATAAAATAAGAAGAAATTCCCTGATTCCAGGCGGACACAAAATTCTCCGGATGCCACGAAGACGGCAGCGACCAGCTGTTCTCAAAAATATCATCCGAGCTTTTAAAGGCGCTCATGACCATCCATAAAAGTGGATAAGCAATCGCGATAAGATAGAGAAACAGAAAAACCCACACAGACGTTTCTCCGATATACCATTTTCGCCTCGGCTTTCTCTTCACCTTGATGTGCCGGTCAGGCACAGGCTCTAATCTGAATGAATCTGTCTTCTTTTGAGGCAGCATCTGTTAGTCCTCCTTTCCGGTTTTAAAGAACTTCATTTGCATGAGCGACAAAGCAAGCGTAATGATTAACACAACAGTGGCAATCGCTGAAGCATAGCCCATCATATCCTTTGTAAAGGCGCTTTTATATAAGAACGTGCTTAATACCTCAGAAGCGTTTCCCGGTCCGCCGCCTGTCAAAATGTACGGTTCATTAAATACCGTAAAGGCGCCGGTCAGCGTCATGACCACCGCAACAAAAGACATCTCTTTCGTCTGGGGAATGGTAATGTGAAAAAACTGCTGAATTTTTCCCGCGCCGTCAAGACGCGCCGCTTCATACAGTTCATCCGGTATTTTTTGAATCGACACAATGTACAGCATTGCGATATAACCCACAGACTGCCACTGAGATACAAAAATGACAGAAAGCATAGCCGTGCTGTCATCCCCGAGCCATGCCCTCGTCAGCTGATCAAGACCAACCGCCTGAAGCAGCTGATTCAAAAGCCCCGTCTCAGGGTTGTAAATAAAATCAAACAAAAGCGCGATAACCGTCATCGAGATGACAACCGGCAAAAAGAAAACGGTACGAAAAAAAGGCGACCATTTTCTGACCAGCTTATCCTCAAGCACCGCCGCCAAAATTAAACCGCCAAACACCTGGCATACAATTGAGATCACTGCGTAGAGCACGTTATTCGTGAGGGCTTGATAAAAGACAGGATCACGAAATAATTCAACATAGTTCTTCAATCCGATAAACGTTTTTTCCGGAGAAAAAGAGCTCCATTGAAACAGACTGAGAAAGACATTCTCAAAAATCGGGATATAAACGAAAAGTAAAAAAACAAGAGCCGGCAGCAAAAACAAATAGGGGATTATTCTATTTTGATTGACCAAGGATAACTCATCTCCTTTATAAAAAGAAAAGGTGCGTCGCTTCACCTTTTCTTTGATTTATTCAGCTGATGCCCGCACTTGCTTGGCTGCTTTTTGGACGGCTTTCATGACCTGCTTCGGCGTCATGTCGCCCCCAAGCATTTGCTGGACGCTTGTTAAGTACACATCTGCGATTTCAACATCAACATCCATGTCGAACCACGGAACCATTGATTTGGCATCTACGATATGCTGAACGGCTTCACGCTGTATGGCTGTAGAATTTTCTTCGGTTGCCGTCCCTTGCACCGCACTGTATTTGCCGACGTCTTTGACGAGCTTTTCACCCATTTTTTTCGACGTCAGAAATTGCAAAAATTCCACTGCTTCCTTTGGATGTTTTGTTTTCGAGGAAATCATAAATCCTTCAGGCGCCCCCGTTAACGCTTCTGAAGATCCTTTTTGCCCGCTGATTTCAGGGAATGAGAACATCCCTAGATTCACTGGCTCAACCAGTTTGATTTCAGCAGTTTCCGCATATATCATCGCCGACTTTCCGCTCTTAAATTGCTGTCTCACATATTCATGGTCGACGGAGTTTACATGTTTATTGAAGTAAGGCATCAGTTCCTGCAGCTTTTCAAGTGCTTTCACATAGCCTTCATCGGTAAATTCACCCATTTTGGCGTTATAGTCCTTTTCTCTTGTTTTTTCATCGACCATCCGCTGATTCAGCGTTCCGATATAATGTGAGATTGTCCAAGTCGCTTTTGTTCCGAAACTGATCGGTGTATAGCCATTTTCTTTCAGCTTCTTCGAGACATCGATGAGTTCATCCCAAGTCGCCGGGGGCTCTAGATTGAGCTTTTTAAATATGTCTTTATTATAGAAAAATGATTTAGCGTCCATTTGCCACGGCACGCCATATTGTTTGTTTTCATACGTAAATGGTGTAACTTGCGATTGAACGAGCTGTGATGACCAATCTGTATCATCTTTGTAGTAGGACGAGAGATCAAGTGCTTTCTTTCCTCTGATAAATTTAAAAGCAAACTCGTCACTCCATGAGAAGTAAATATCAGGAGGGCTGCTGGTTCCCAGCATAACTTTAATTTTATCTTTATAGGAGTCATTCAAAACCGCTTCAGTTTGAATGTCGATATCCGGATGCTCTTTTTCAAATTCCTTTACAACCTCTTCAAAATACCTTTTTTCCGGCTCCTTCGGCCATCTGTGGAAAAATTTCAATGTCACCTTTCCATCGGCTGAACTGCCCTGGCTCGAACAGCCCGCAATGGTGAGCATACTGACAGCTGCAATGATCAAAAATAAAAACATTTTCTTCAAAGGGTTGGCCTCCTCTGGACATTAGACTATAATGTTATATAACATTATAGTCTAATGCATAATGGTTCCTCTTTTTCAGATCAATACTCAACTTTCCACATGTATCTTCTATGAGATAAAGGATGATTTCTCGCTTCTGCCAAAGCATCCGCATAGCTTCTCAGCACACGGTTAAGAACGAGCGGAGCAAGATAGCCTTTTACTGAATCGTCAATTGCAGTGAAGTCGTAAGATGCGGCATCGAGCACAGTCAGCTTTTTGCCATATTTTTTCGAGAAGGTAAGCGCCCGCTCTTCAAGAGGCCTTGTTTCATCTAAACCGAGCAGGATGATAAACGGCACGGATTCATCAATAATTTCAAACGGTCCGTGAAAATATTCTCCGGCATGAATGGCGTGGGAATGAATCCATTGCATTTCCATGAGAATGCAGATGCTGTAGGAGTAAGCGACACCGTAGTTTGCACCGCTTGCCATTGTATAAATGATGCTTTCTTTTTCATGTATTTTTGCAAATTGCTGTGCGTTGTCAGCTTCCTGCTTAAGGGCTTCATCATACACAGCCTGCAATTGATCTAAACCTTCAATTGCTTGTTCAAATGTCGTATTGTTTTCTAATACCTGCAAAGCGCCGAAAACGATTTGATATAGAACACCATAGTTCGTATTGATCGCCTGCGCCTCATCACCCCAGTCATACTGGGCGACATATTGCGCTTCCTGTGCTAAAGGAGACTCCGGCTTATACGTCATTGCAATCGTTAGCGCGCCTTTGCTTCTCGCAAATGCAGCGGCTTTTACCGTTTCCGGGGTATTTCCCGAGTGCGAGCACAAAATGACAAGAGACTTTTCACCAAGCTGCACAGGGTTTCGCTGAATAAATTCATTAGAGCTGTAAAGGTCAGAGCTGATTGATTTTGACTCCCTGTCAAACACATATTTACTCGGATACATAATGGCCGAAGACCCTCCGCATGCGACAAAGAATACATGGTCGATGGTTTTTCCTTTCAAATCCTGCAAGAAAGCTAGAACCTCACGATTAACTTTTGCTGTGACCTGACTCAAATCCTTCACTCCTCGTTTTTATTATATAACGTTATATAACATTATATATTGTTATATTAAAGTCCAGAGATAGGAATGTCAATATTATTTTCTGAAATTTCTCATTAATTTACTCGAATAATAGACAAATATCTATCCGCGGAAAAATGCCCAAATGAAAAGCCAGAACTTAATATAAGCTCTGGCCTCGCTGTTCAATCCGCAGACTGACTTCTTATTTAAAAAATACCTTGTCTATATTATACTTCGAGTGCTGTGTATTGATGATATAGGTTTCGTAAATTTCTCTTTCCATTGGATCTTCAACTACACATACTTCAATTTTATAAACTTCGTCCCTGTGATTTTTAATCGGTGAGACAGTGTCTTCAAAATGTTTCTTAATTCTCTGTCTTAACTTTCTGGCTTTACCGACAAATAGCAGTTCGTCATGAATGTTATAAAACATGAAGATGCCGCCTTTATCCCTTGGTATCTGGTGAAAGTCGATGAATCCGTAAATCGCCTTTATTTTCGGCTCGTTATCATTAGCTGACTGCTGTCGTTCAGTGATGGTGACATTCGGTGCGGGTATATCAATTTTTATCAAAATCAGTTCACGTCCTCTTTTTCATTAAAGATAAATGCTAACACAGACAGGAAAGAAAAGCTAGAACAGCTTTACTATATTTGTTTGTCATGCCTTTCATTATTATGCAAGCGCACAGGCAAGATCATAAGGGCTAAGGTCTATTTCTGTCTGCTTTCCGAGAACGAGCTTTGCGAGCTCTGAACCGAGAAACGGTCCCATCGTTAACCCAGATGCGCCTAAACCGTTAGCGGCGTAAAGTCCTTGAACATTCGGCACGGCACCCACCACTGGCAGAAACCCCGGTGTAAACGGTCTGAATCCCACTCTTGTTTCAATGACTGTGCTGTCAGCAAGCCCAGGGGCTGCGGCAAGTGCTTTGCTCAAGACTTCATGCTGTCCCCCTGCTGTCACACGCAGGTCTTTAAGATCGGCCTCATTTTCATGGGTGGCGCCTGCTACAATTCTGCCGTCATCAAAGGACAAAATATACTGGTCATTCGGCGGCATCACCACCGGCCATGATCCAGTATCTGCACCAGGAATTTCAAAATGCATAATTTGCGCCTTCTGAAAGGATACTTGAAAATGAATGCCCAGAGGCTTCATCAACTCATTGGCCCATGCCCCTCCAGTCACGATCACACTATCAGCCTCAAACTGCTGTTTGTCTGTTTGGACACCGGTGACTCTTCCGCTTTCAAAACACAAGGACGCATTTCCTTTTTCAATGACCGCACCATGTTTCTCTGCAGCATTCAAAAGCGACTGGCAAAGCGCCCTCCCGTTCACACGGGCGGCACCGCTGATATGAACCGATTCATAGCCATCAGCTAAAATGGGAAACAGCTTTTTCGTTTCACTCGCGGACAAACGGGTGATGTCACCGATCTCCGGCGCATGCTCGCGCCTCTTATACGCCCGCTCCTCCATCTTATCGAGTTTCTCCGCATCAGTGTGTATGCTGATCGCGCCGACACGCTTGTATCCGGTGTCTGTTTCACCGTCCTCTTCCAGTTGATTGATTAAATCATTATAGTATCGCGCTCCGCCCTTAGCGAGCTGATACCAATCCTGATTGCGGCGCTGCGAAAGCCAAGGGCAGACGATCCCTGCCGCCGCGTCCGTCGCTTGTCCCGGCTCATTCCGGTCAATCACCGTAACCCGGGCTCCTGCTTTTGCGAGATGATAAGCCGTCGATGCACCTAGTATGCCTGCGCCGACGATGATGTAAGACTTCATATGCAAACACCTTTTCTTTTATAATATCTATTCATTTTACCAAATAGAGTGCTTTCCTTCGACCTTTAGCCCCAATGTGGAAAAACCGCGAAGTTCGTCCAATCTCTTCACTCTCCTATCGAATATCCTATCACTATCAATAGAGAAAGGATGATACCATGAGCGAAAATCGTCATGAAAATGAAGAAAACACAGACCGCAATACAGCAGTTGCAAAAGTCCAAAACAGCGGCAATTCAAATGTTGTGGTCAACGTGAATACTGATCAGGACCAGGCACAGGCGCAGTCACAAGACGGGGAAGAGTAATGAACGACAATATTATTCCTATCAACAGACATACTCAAGAGATGCCTGCTACTGAATCCGTGATCAAAAACAGCGGCAACTCAGAGGTCCATATCGACATTCACATTGATACAATGCCGATCGCCTTTGCCATTTTGTGCTCTGCATTAGCCGCTAAGCAGATGTCAAAAGAGGAATTTGACACGGCTTATAATCAATTACGAGAGATGAACAATGGATATCACAACGGCGCATCTGTAAAGCAAGTCATCAATCAGCAGCATGAAGAGTAGAAACCGCGGGTCCTTCAACCTGCGGGTTTTCTTCTGCATACAAAAAGGACGCGACTGAAAAGCAGTCACGTCCTTTTGCATAAAAATTAACCGATTGAACCTTCCATTTCGAACTTAATATAAATTTGCTCGAAATGGGAAGGACTGATTTACACCAAAACCGCTTAAACCTTTGATATATAGCTATTTCTTCCAAATGGTTTAAAATGGATTATAATATCAAATTGGCACGAATTTGGCATGTGTGAAGCCGCATACAATATCAGCTAAGTCCCCCAACTTACGCTGTTCCCAAGTGTTTGTGAAAAGAGTCAAGGTTTAAATCCTCCTTAGCTCTTTTCTAACAATATTATTTACCTAAGAGACTGATAAATTTACTCAGTTCTTCTTTGGCTTCATCTGTTGTCCCTTCCAGCTCATTCAATAGCCCAAACAAATTATCATATGAACTCGCAATTTCCGCTTTAACTTCTGCCAACTCTTGAGCCACTTGTGAAAGTGGAATTACTTCTTCTTCTTCAAACGTGTCGACATAACGTGGAATGTTTAAATTGTAATCATTTTCTTTGATTTCATTCAAAGATGCCACATGAGCATATTTTTCAACGTCTTTTCGGTTACTGTATGTTTCAATAATTTTGTCGATGTTTTCAGGAGAGAGTTTGTTTTGGTTCTTTCCTTTTACAAACTCATTTGAAGCATCGATAAACAAAATATCTTTACTCTTTCGAGCTTCACGACCTTTGAATACCAAGACACAGGTTGGGATGCTTGTGCCATAAAACAAGTTAGCTGGCAATCCAATAACAGTATCTAATAGATTATTATCTATGATATTTTTGCGGATTTTACCTTCAGAAGCACCTCGGAAGAGTACCCCATGCGGCAATACGATAGCCATTGTTCCAGTTTTATCTAAATGATAAAGTCCATGCAGTACAAAAGCATAATCTGCCTTAGATGCAGGTGCTACACCATAACCCTTGAAACGTGTATCTTTTTCTCGATCAACATCTTTTGTATCCCATTTATGAGAGTATGGGGGATTTGATACGACGGCGTCGAACTTCAAAGGAATTTGTGTGCCATCTTTTTCAGCAAATGGCCAGTCAGCATCAAGTGTGTCTGCTCGTTTCAACTCCATATTGCGATAGTTAACCCCATGCATCATCAAGTTCATGCGAGCTAAATTATAAGTCGTCATATTTAACTCTTGGCCGTAAAACTCAACGCTTCCTTCTTCATCACCATTTGGCAATTCTTTTTGGACTGTTAGAAGAAGTGAACCTGATCCCATTGTAGGGTCATAAACACGGAATTGACCGTCAGATCCATCTGCATCATTCGTCACAATCTTTGCTAGGATTTGACTAACTTCATGAGGTGTATAAAATTCCCCGCCTTTTTTACCAGCATTGGCAGCAAATTGCCCAATCAAATATTCATAAACGTCACCTAAAATGTCGTGCCCTGAATCGTCTTTGAAAGTGAACTCGTTAATCATCAACACAATATCATTCAAAGCCTTTGCACGTTCGTTTGTACTTGAACCAAGACGTGTGTCCCCAAGGTTAACATCTGAAAATACGTTAGCAAAGTCCGCTTCTGCGACAGCATTACGTTTGGCATTTGTATTGAATGAGTCAAACATATCTTGGAAGTCACTAGCTTTGATTTTGTGATTTTCGATTTTTGATACGATTTTGTCCCAAGTGTAGGCTGGGTCAATAGCATATCCGATGCCTTTACTAATTTCCTCAAGATAATCTTCTTTTTCAGTATCATCAGTCACTTCGTAGAACTCTTCCAAATCATTAACTTTCAAGTATTCATCTTGATTTTCTGATAAGTAGCGATAGAACATAAATGGCAAAATATAATTCTTGTACTCACTTGCATCCATTGTCCCACGCAGTTTGTTAGCCATTCCCCATAGCTTTGATGTAATATCTGCTGCATTACTCATTTGTGTAATCTCCTTTTCTTATATAAACATTTGTTGAAGTAGTGATTTCTTCAAATTTTTAAGCGAATTTAACTCACGCTGATGAAGGGTGATAAGGTAATCGAGTTTTTTGAACACTGCACTGATTTGGTCTTGTTCTTCAATAGATGGAAATGTAAAGCTCATCTTCCTAATTTGTTGGAAGTTTAATCCTTCACGGCCACTACCTGCTTGATTATTATCAATCTGTTGTTGGCCATTAGGAGATGTCAAATTTAATTGAATAAAATCTGAACTATAACCTTCTACAGGTCTAATGATACAAACGTGCTGATTAACATTTGCAGGGCTAGAATCGCGGTAGACTGCACTTCTACCAATCGAAGCGCCTGTAATATTAAGCAGTACATCATTCTTAACCACTCGACTATTTTTCATTTCTTCGTCGGTCTGAGGAGTAATATATGCCACATCATTTAAGTCAATTAAATCATCGTAGACATTTTGGGATCTAAGTAGCGGAATACCTTCTAATACGTATGAAGATTTTCCACCTTTTGGGGTTTTTCCACTTCCAATTTTTAAGGTTATCTCCCCCAACTCACACCGTTCCCAAGGATCAGTAAATCCTGCAAAGCGAATTTCAGGAACATTGGCTCCATCTTTCGGAAACATTTTTTGAAGTAGACTCTTTTTCGTATCCTTCAGCAGTTCCAACGTACGCTGATGAAGGGTGATAGTGTCATCTAGTTGTTTGAAAAAGTTACCGATTTTGATTTGTTCATCAAGTTTTGGCATAGTTAACGTCATATTTTCCAACTTACTTAGATACATATACGTTCGTGATCCACCTTGTTTCTGAAGAATCGCAAAACGTTTAAATTCTTCACCCTCGTTTAACTGATATTGAAGATATCTTGAATCTAGACTTTCCGTAGTAGTGAAAACGGGATAAAGGGTACTAACAATCCCGTTTTCTGCCAAATGATTAATATTGAATTTAAACACTAAATCGTCAGACATATGGCGATAAGTGAAATAACCCCTAGGAACAATGTTATATCCAGTATTATCCTCTGAGGCAATTTGATTATTATCGTAGTAGTCCTTTTGGAAAAATAGCCCCTTTCTTGAAGAAGTAAAAACCGGATACTGATTATTCTGAGTCGTTACCTTATTATAAGGGATAATATAATCCCCTAACTTACATTGTTCCCAAGCATCCGTAAATCCTGCAAATCTGATTTGGGGTGAATTTGTTATTTTATCACTCATTTCTAATCTCCTTTTATTTTAAATACTGAATCGCTAAAGCAATTAACGACAAGCAACGGTTAAAGAAGTAATCATAGTGACGATTATCTATAATATCAATTTTATTTGTCTCATGATGACGGATTCTAAAACTATTACCAATGTCTGTTAGTGCCCTAAATTCAGCATCAAAAATAGCACTAAATTCTGACTGCCCATTGCTCATATCATTTACCACTTTGTTTGCAGAGCTGCGCTTGTCAAGATTGGTATTATATGTTTTCAGACGTTCAAAGGCATCCCATATTTTCTCCACCGAATCTTGGCGAGCCTCTGGATTTGGTGTTTTGTATAATGCAATTGCATCTTTCATCAATTCTCTTGTCCCATATTCAGCAATTTGCTGTACCTGTGACTCAATTTCAGGTGAAAGCGGGGTGTTTTCTACTATACGCTCAATAAGTTTTCCGCTGGTTAATGTAAACAACAATCCAGACTCTTGAAATATTTCGTTTATTTCATTTCGATAATCAGCAAATACTTTTGTTGTATCTAAACAACGAATATACCAATAATTTTTGTAATGATCATTATTCCATCCTTCTGAAATATCCTTTATATTTTTAGCAACATATTCTATAAGGTCGATTAATGAATATTGGTCATAATCGTCATTATGTTGTGGAGCCGCTATATGACCATAATAATCTCTAAGAATATTAGGAATTTTTATTGCCATTCTATTTTCAAATTGACTACTGTCAAATTCAATATAGTACTGATCCACAATAGAACAGTGCTTTTGAATTTGGTAAATATGTGTTAGATTCTTATAATATTTTTGACATATACTTAATAGCAAAGTATAAACTTCTTTTGAAATTTTACTCGTGCGTGCAATGGGTCTTCTTAAACCATGACGTTCTGTGTATAAATTCATTTCTGTTCTCCTTCTTTAGTTTGTATAATTTTATATAGTGGTTATTCACCCTTCTTAATTTCGTCGGCCATTTCGTAAAATGCTTTACGGAATTCAATGCGATATCGTACCCAAGTTAATTCTGCAATCTTTTCAGTTGCAATTTCTTTATAATCAGCTCTTGCATCATTTATTATCGCGGTTAACTCCCCTTGTTTATCCATATCCTCTTGACCTAATCGATGTTTCTTAATCAAGTTTTCAAGTTCCTTAGGTTTTGTACTGTTATCAAGTCCCCAAGTACGGATGAAGTTCGTTACAAGTTGGATATTCGTATCCTTTTGTGCTTTATCCATAGCTTGGTTCATTTTTTCAACACTTCGAGGTGCTGGATAATGATCAAATTCAAACTCTTTCGAGAAAATCTTAGATACAAAATTACTCATCTTAGTTTTTTCTTTTTCATTGTCAGACTTGGCGATTTCAACTTGGATTTCATCACGTGTACTTTCCGCTTTCGACATTTCGTTTGCGTGAATTTCGTCAGCCATCCGGGCGATCAAATCAATCAAATAATCATAGTTGATGGTCACATCGTGAATATGAACCATCGAAAGATTGACTTGAGAAATATCAATGTCTTCTCGCTTTGCACGTCGTTCTTTCAACTCACCTGCGATTACAGTTGTTAAAATAACTTCCTGCTCTTCAGTAATACCTAGACGTTTATAGAACTCTTCAGGATTATCATAGGCAGAAATAGGATTTTTATCATCGTCTTCAGTATATTGTTTCAACTGACTCAATAAGCGATTATACTCTTTCAGATTCTCAAAAACTTCATCCTGTGCTTTTTCACTTGGTGGTAATTGTACAAAATCGTCTGTGAGCGTGGAAAGCTTCTTGATGACTTCTTGCATCTCAGCTTGGACCTTACTAAATGGTTTAGAAGTGATACCAGACTCTTCGTTTCCTTTCTTCAATTCTTCAAGTGAAAGCTGTTCGTCGGCAGATGCACGATTTGAATAGATAGCAAAAGCCTTATTCATTTCATACTCGTTTTGCTCCGGCCAACGATAGTTCACTACATTTCCCCAAGGTTTATCGACAACGTTATGTATTCGATTTGTACGTGAGTATGCCTGAATCAAGTTCCCACCTTTAAGTGTTCGATCAATATAGAGCGTATTCATCTCAGGCGCATCAAAACCAGTCAAAAGTTGATCCACAACAATGACCAAATCTAAATAGTTGCCATCATCAGCTGTCTTGTTCAAACGTCGTGCTAAGTCTTCTGTGTAGGCTTTAACTGTAGTCATATCAAAAGCTGTGCCAAACATTGCGTTATAGGTTTTGATGGCTCTGTGCAAGTTTTCGTTCGTTTTCAGCTGATGAATACTATTGGATGTGTCTGCTGAGAAACTTACTGCAATTTTTAACCGTTGATCTGCTGGACGATTCGCATTTTCTTCAGCAAACTTATCAAAATATTCCATCGCTCTTGGTGTACTTGCTTTATTACCACCAACGTGGACTGTAAACAAGGCATTATACTTACGATCATTTGAACGTTTCTTCCAATTATCAAAGATGTCTTTCACTACTAACTTCACATGTTCTGGACTATAGTCGTAAACACTACCACGAATATTATCATCAATATCCTCTTCGGTAGGATCTTCGGGAGCCTCGATCGTTTCCTTAAATTCAACGTTAAACCCTAATACATTTTTATCCGCAATAGCTTCTTTAATGGTATATGCATGTAATAGTTCACCAAAGATTTCTCGTGTTTCGGGGAATTTTGGTGTACCAGTATAACCAATCCAAGCAGAATTAGGAATTGCTTTTCGAATCGTTTCAAGCATCCCTTCATTTTCGGTACCATTACCAGTTGATCGGTGGGCTTCATCCACGATAAAAAGAATATTTTCATTCAGTGGCTTGAAGCTGTCCCGCGCTACATAACGCGACATTTTTTGGATACTTGTCACAATGATGTTCTTATCGCTTTTCTTCGTTAGTTTGCGATGAAGGTCTGAGATATTGGCTGTGTCACCCACCACACCAGTTTTTCCTTCAAAACCAGCAACAGGATCATAAGCTTTATAAGCATCAGCTGTTTGGTTGGTAAGCGCGATCCGGTCAACCAAGAAGATCACTTTATCTACATTAGATAAACGGCTTGCAAGCCACGCTGTCTTAAAACTTGTGATTGTTTTACCTGAGCCCGTCGTATGCCAAATATATCCTAATTTACCATCATCATATCTAAAGTCAAACTTTCTAACTTTATCAAGTACACGCTTTGTGGCATAGACTTGATAAGGACGCATGACTTTGATACTTTCTTTGTTTTTTGTACCATCTAGTACCATGTAGCGTGTTGCCAAATCATGAGCCATTGGAATGGACAACACTTTATCCGCAAACGCCTTCCATGATCGAATAGGGCGAGCATCATCTTCGTTTTGCCAGTTGAAAGCAAAAGCTCGGTTAAAGTTTTCGAGTGGGGTATTTGCCATATAACGAATATCAAAGGGTGTCATCGCGATTAAAATCTGCAAAGTAGAAAAGATACCGCTTAATTGTTTTTCAGCAATATACTGTTCCATCTGATTTAAAGATTCTGTAGCGCTATGAAGTGCTTTCTTTAATTCGATTTGAATAATCGGCAAACCATTAATAAGCAACGTCACATCAAACCTGCGATTCGGCTTACCGTCAACTACTTTTGGCCGTCTGATTTGATTCACCACTTGATAAACAGTATTCCCCCCACCCACTTGAGCTTGATCGAATACGGTCAAAAATACATGCTTACCATTGTCAAGGTCAACTTCAATTTCAGAAACACCGTTCACACCATACAAAAATTGCCCAGCCTGATAAGGTGATTCAATACTCGTGATGATTTTCTTCACTTGATTAAATTCAGTGACAGACAAAGGTTCATCTAATCGAGCACTATTGTTTTGTTCTAGGATCATTTTAAAGTTATCCCAAAGCTGTTCGGTTGTTTTGATGTCTTTTTTGTATTCCCATTGTTTTACTCCACCGATTTTGGTCAAATAATCGATGACTTCATTTTCAAATGCTAATTCCGATTGACTTTTCATTTTATGATTCCCCCTTTAATGTTTCTTCTATTACCGAGCTCGTAAACTGCCCAATCAAGTCTGCATATTGGCTTAACTTATTTTGTAGCTTTATTGTTTCTACGTATATAGTGCCTATTTTCTTCTGTTCCTCGATCGGAACAACTGGAACGATAATTTCCCCAAGAGCACGGAGCGGAATTCTTAGAACAGGACCACTCCCCTGTAACTCCCTTTCTTTTTGTCGCTTCACATCTTTGTGAGCATTAAACAAGTAAAGAAAATATCTCTTATCAAGTTGTTCGCTATTAAACTCTATTTTTGTAAAGTTGAGGGACAACACTTTACTAACATTATTTTCACCGACAATTGTTGCTAGCTGCAATGAGTTACTGATAACAACATCACCTTCATTTAACGATAGGTTACTTTGAAATAAAGGTTTTGCCTTTTCTTCAACAGCTACGTCCTCACGATTATAATCCGCTTCAAAAGACGCTTGGTCATAATAATTTATTTTTCGAGTTTCAAACTGCTTTTGTGCTCTTGTTGGATTAATACCAGGAACGAATGTTACGAATTCATTTAATTTTCTTTTCTCCAAATAAATCGCCCCTAATTACAGAAATTATTTTTTGAAATATTTATATATTACATATTAAAACATATCGAGTTTGCTTAGTCAACGATAATATGAAATATTTATATATTTCATTGTCGCTTTCAGAAATGCCTGCTGAAACTATTTTAAATCCTTGTTTCTTCACTCTTCCGCACCAACTTGTTAAACCATCATTGCAAAAATGTATCCCCTATTCAACGTTATTTTTGTTTCCACAAACGACATCAAACCGCTAAAACCAAATTACTCATGATTAATCTCAAATCCCACAAAACAAACAAAACCCTTGAAATCACACCATAAGCGATTCCAAGGGTTCAACTATCATATTTTCGTCAGCAGTACGACTGTCTCCTCATGACAGGTGTGCTGATTGTTAAAACTGAATTATTGATGATTGATGTAGCTTTGTTCACCTAAAACAAGCCGTATTTTTTGGATTTCACCATTATATGGATAAAAATGAATAATAAGGTCGTTTAACATCATATCCTAGACTGTTTTGTGTTAATAAAAAGGTGGAAAACGTGATTAACCATCAATTGAAGTATTAAAAAAGCTTAGAAGTTCCATAAGAGGGTTTGATGAAAGCAGCAGGATATATGAATTTAAATATAACGGTGAAAAAACAGAAGATATTATTGAGCATATACAGAAATTTCCTGAAAAGTTTGAACAACGGTTATGCTACGAGTTAGAGACGAACGATTGAAACTTGATCATTTATTAGATTCTAATAATTCACTATTTTTTAAGGACAGGCTTCTGACAACAGAAGAAAAATCAAAATTAGGGGCCTTATCGAAATTGCTTTAAAGGATTGAAAGGGGAAAAGGCGTCATGGCAAACTCCAGAAAGTTAGCCAGTGGAAAATGGCAGGCAGGGATACACAAGGATGGAAAATTAGTAAGCCTTACAAAAAAGGAAGCAGCAATAGAAGCAGCAAAAGTTGAAGAAAGAAAATATTATGGACAAACAATAAATGATCGCAATATGCTTTTTGATGAAGTTGTGAAAGATCGGCTTGAGGATAAAAAAGCAAATGTAAAGGAATGAAACTTTGTTCAGCTTGAAGCAATTTTAAAAATCACATCGCTTAGAGCATAAAACCATCAAAACAACAGCGGACACTTATCTAGATATCACAGAAAAAATAGAAGAAGACGAACTTCAAAAGTTCGCCTCCTACACTAAAAGATAAGGTCAACTTGGCACGAATTTGGCACGCCACCAAGTTGGCACGATATAAAATCCCTCAAACCCGCAATATATAAAGGTTTTCTCGATATTAACCGATTGAACCTTCCATTTCGAACTTAATCAAACGGTTCATTTCAACTGCGTATTCCATTGGAAGCTCTTTTGTGAATGGCTCAATGAAGCCCATTACGATCATTTCAGTCGCTTCTTCTTCGGAAATACCGCGGCTCATCAAGTAGAAGAGCTGCTCTTCAGATACTTTAGACACTTTCGCTTCGTGCTCTAATGAAATGTTATCATTTAAGATTTCATTGTAAGGAATTGTGTCTGAAGTAGATTTGTTATCCATAATGAGCGTATCGCACTCGATGTTGGAACGGGCGCCTTCCGCTTTGCGTCCGAAGTGGACGATTCCGCGGTACGTTACTTTTCCGCCTTGTTTTGAAATCGATTTTGATACGATTGTGGATGATGTGTTTGGTGCAAGGTGAATCATTTTCGCACCCGCATCCTGATGCTGGCCTTTACCTGCAAGAGCGATAGAAAGCGTCATACCGCGCGCGCCTTCGCCTTTTAGGATACAAGCAGGATATTTCATTGTCAGTTTAGAACCGATGTTGCCGTCGATCCATTCCATCGTGGCGTTTTCTTCACATACTGTACGCTTCGTTACTAGGTTGTAAACGTTGTTCGCCCAGTTTTGGATCGTTGTATAACGGCAGTAGCCGCCTTTTTTCACGATAATCTCAACAACCGCACTGTGAAGTGAGTTTGTTGTGTAAACAGGCGCAGTACATCCCTCAACGTAATGCACGCTTGCTTCTTCGTCAACGATGATCAGCGTACGTTCGAACTGACCCATGTTTTCAGAGTTGATACGGAAGTAAGCTTGAAGCGGTGTTTCAACCTTTACGCCTTTTGGCACGTAGATGAAAGATCCGCCGGACCAAACAGCTGAGTTCAGCGCCGCAAACTTGTTATCAGTCGGCGGAATCACTTTTGCCCAGTGCTCTCGGAAAATGTCTTCATTTTCTTTCAGCGCGCTGTCTGTGTCTTTAAAGACGATGCCTTGCGCTTCAAGATCTTCCTTCATGTTGTGGTATACAACCTCAGATTCGTACTGAGCAGAAACACCCGCAAGGTATTTTTGTTCAGCTTCAGGAATCCCGAGCTTGTCGAATGTTTGCTTAATTTCTTCAGGAACTTCATCCCAAGAACGCTCTGAACGCTCAGACGGTTTTACGTAGTACGTAATTTCGTCAAAGTTCAGTGAGTTTAGATCTCCGCCCCATTGTGGCATTGGCATGTTGTAGAAATGTTCAAGTGATTTCAAGCGGAAATCAAGCATCCATTGAGGCTCTTCTTTCATGCGAGAAATTTCTTCTACGATTTCTTTTGTCAATCCGCGCTCTGAACGGAAAATGGAAACGTCCTTGTCGTGAAAACCATATTTGTATTCACCAATATCAGGCATTTTTTTAGCCATCCATTTTCACTCCAATCCTTTTAATTGCCGCCCTCTTCTTTAGCGACTCCTTTTTCAAGTGCCTTCCATGACAGGGTTGCACATTTAATACGGGCCGGGAATTTTGAAACGCCTTGAAGGGCTTCAATATCACCCAAATCTATAGAATCATCGTATTCTTTCCCTTGCATCATATCTGAGAAAATCTTAGACATGGAAAGGGCTGTTTCAATATCTTTCCCTTTAATCGCCTGAGTCATCATCGAAGCGGATGCCATTGAAATGGAACAGCCTTCCCCTTCAAATTTCGCATCTTCCACGATGTCTCCGTCAAGCTTCATTGTCAGTCTGATACGGTCGCCGCATGTCGGATTGTTCATATCCACGACGATGCTGTCATTCAAAACCCCTTTGTTGCGCGGGTTTTTGTAATGATCCATAATCACTTGTCTGTACAATGTATCTAAGTTTGCATTAAAAGACATTTGTAAAATACTCCTTTGTCTTTTGAAGAGCTTCCACAAGCTTATCAATCTCTTCCTCTGTATTATACAGATAAAAGCTTGCTCTCGCAGTAGCAGTTACATCCAGCCATTTCATCAGCGGCTGGGCGCAATGGTGACCGGCTCTGACAGCGATCCCTTCCGCATCAAGTACGGTTGCCACATCGTGCGGATGAACGTCATCAAGATTAAATGTGATCAGCCCGGCACGCTCTTCCGGTCCGTAAACCGTCACGCCGTCAAGCTGACGGAAGCGTTCAAGCGCATAAGCTGCAAGCTTGTGCTCGTGGCGGGAAATCTCATCAAGGCCGATTTCTTCAAGAAAATCAATGGCGGCACCAAGACCGATTGCTCCAGCAATAATCGGAGTACCCGCTTCGAATTTCCACGGAAGCTCTTTCCAAGTTGATTCATAAAGCCCGACAAAGTCGATCATTTCACCGCCGAATTCGGCAGGCTCCATGTTTTCCAGCAGGGCTCTCTTTCCGTACAGCACACCTACTCCGGTAGGGCCGCACATTTTGTGGGAAGAAAGTGCAAAGAAGTCGCAATCGAGATCCTGCACGTCAATTTTCATGTGAGGCGCACTTTGTGCACCGTCCACCACAATGACTGCCCCATTGTCATGAGCGATTTTCGCCATTTCTTTTATCGGGTTGACCGTGCCGAGAACGTTAGACACATGAGATACCGCAACAATCTTTGTATTGCTTGTGACCGTTGCTCTGACATCATCTAATGAAATCGTGCCGTCTTCCTGCAGCGGAATATATTTTAATGTAGCGCCAGTCGCTTTGACAGCCTGCTGCCACGGAATGATATTCGCATGATGCTCCATATAGGTGATGACCACTTCATCACCCGGTTTGAGGTTGGCGCGTGCATAGCTTATCGCCACCATGTTCAGTGATGTGGTCGTGCCTTTTGTGAAAATAATCTCAGCCATTGACTTCGCGTTAATAAACTTGCGGACTTTTTCACGCGCTCCTTCATAACCGTCTGTCGCTCTGGTTCCAAGCGTATGGACGCCCCGGTGAACATTGGAATTGTATTGGTTATAATACTTATCCAGTGTTTCAATGACAGCACGCGGCTTCTGGGAAGTCGCCGCGCTGTCGAGATAAACGAGATCATGTCCGTTCACTTGCTGATGAAGGATCGGGAACTGTTCACGAATATCTGTGATATTCATTACTTCACTTTCCTTTCGATAACAGAAACCAATTGTTTCTTAACGCCTTCAATCGGAAGTTCGTTAACTACCGGCGCAAGGAATCCGTAGATGACTAAGCGTTCTGCTTCTTCTTTCGAAATACCGCGGCTCATCAGGTAGTAAAGCTGAATAGGGTCCACACGGCCGACAGATGCCGCATGTCCTGCCGTTACATCGTCTTCGTCAATTAAAAGAATAGGGTTTGCGTCTCCGCGCGCTTTTTCGCTGAGCATCAGCACACGGGATTCCTGTTCCGCATTCGCTTTAGAAGCGCCATGTTCGATTTTGCCGATTCCGTTAAAGATAGAAGAAGCGGAATCCTTCATCACACCGTGCTTCAAGATATATCCTTCAGAAGCTTTACCGAAATGGATGATTTGTGTCGTAAAGTTTTCTGTTTGCTCTCCTCTTCCGACAACAACCGTTTTCGTGTCGCCGTAAGTGCCGTCACCGTAAAGGTTTGTTGTGTTTTCGGAAATGGTGTCGCCATCGTTCATGAGGCCGAGTGCCCACTCGATTTTGCTGTCGCGTCCGCGCGCAGCACCGCGGCGGTTGACATAAGTTGTCACGCCAGAAGACAGAGTATCCACCGCACCGTATGTCACACTGGCATTATCACCTGTGATAACCTCACTGATAATATTGAATACAGCATCTTTCGGGTTAACCGTGCTGATGTAGTTTTCTACATACGTTACTGAGCTATGGTCTTCCGCCACAATCAATACGTGGTTGAATAGAGCTGTATCGTTGCTCTCGTGGACATAAACAGCCTGAACCGGCGTCTCCACCTGAACATTTTTCGGAACATATAGGAATGCCCCTCCGTTCACAAGAGCTGCGTGAAGTGCGGTTAATTTATGCTCATCAACCTTCACGCCGTCTTTCATAAAGTATTTCTCCACTAAGTCGCTGTGCTCGCGTGCAGCAGTCAAAATATCAGTAAAGATGACGCCTTTGTCTTTCAATTCCTGAGAAAGAGAAATGAATGCAGGCGTCTGATCACGCTGAACATATAACGTTTTATCTTCGTTTTCAACATCGATCAGCGCTTTTGCTTCATCAGTCAAATCCTCTAATGAAGAAAGCGGCTCATTATCAACTGTATGCTTCGCGAAGTTCGTGAAGTTCCAGTTTGTAATTTTTGTTTTGTCAGGCTTCGGCATCGGCAGATCCTCAGCTTGTTCAAGAGCCTGTAAGCGCAGGTTTTTCAGCCAGGCAGGTTCTTGATGCTTTTCGGAAAAGCTTTTGAGATACTCCTGATCTACGGATAGTTTTGTATCTAGTGTCATATTAATCCCCCTAACGCTTACGCTTCTTGGCCTACAGTTTCGTCTTCAATGCCAAGTTCTTTTTTGATCCAGTCATAACCTTCTGCTTCAAGACGCTGTGCAAGCTCTGCACCGCCGGATTTTACAACGCGGCCTTGCATCATAACGTGAACAACATCAGGAGTGATGTAGTTTAACAGGCGCTGATAGTGAGTGATCATCAGGCAGCCGAAGCTTTCGCTTCGCATTTTGTTGATTCCTTTTGATACAACTTTCAGAGCGTCAATATCAAGACCTGAGTCGATTTCATCAAGGATGGCGATTTTCGGTTCAATCATCATTAATTGAAGAATTTCGTTGCGTTTTTTCTCCCCGCCTGAGAAGCCTTCGTTGAGGTAGCGCTGAGCCATTTCAGGGTCCATTTCTAAGAATTCCATGTTTTCGTCCATTTTGCGGATGAATTTCATAAGAGAAATTTCATCGCCTTCTTCTCTGCGCGCGTTGATCGCAGAACGAAGGAAGTCGGCATTTGTCACACCGCTGATTTCACTTGGGTACTGCATTGCAAGGAACAAACCTGCCTGCGCACGCTCGTCCACTTCCATCTCCAGTACATCTTTGCCGTCAAGCGTGATGCTGCCTTTTGTTACTTCATATTTAGGATGCCCCATAATGGCAGCTGACAGAGTTGATTTACCAGTACCGTTCGGTCCCATTACCGCGTGGAACTCTCCGCCTTTTATTTCAAGGTTTACACCTTTTAAGATCTCTTTCCCTTCGATTTCAACGTGAAGATCTTTGATCGTTAATGTTGAAGCAGCCATATCTATACCTCCAAAAATATATAATCATTATTCTCATTTTATTCTCATTCTAATTTTATAACAAATGAAAAGTAAATACAACTTTTTATCGTGCCTTGCACATTTCTCAAGTTTAACAAAGTTCAGCACTTTATTAAAGCAATTGAAAAAGAAAAAGAGTGGATTCCCACCCTTTTTTTAAAGACCGATTTTCTCATTAAGCTCTGCAGAATACCGCTTGCATTTTTTATATTCAAGCTCTCTCTGCCGCTCAACTTCCATTCTTGTATCCAGCCGGCGTCCGTATTCCTCGTATCCGATTCCATGAGACAGCTGCATCGCTTTTTCCATTTCTGACGTATAATCGAGGTCCAGTCTGTCCTGGCTGCTGCAAATAATGAATCAATCCCTTCATTTATTTACTGCTATTGTATCAGCTCCAAGACCGATGCTGCAAAATGGATATGGCTTGATATAACATCGGATGAGACGAAAGGACCCTTTGAGTTAAAATGAGAATCGTTTTTCGGAATATTCCTTCTTCTAATGCGTAGTGTTTCCAAATTCCTCTATGCACTGCTGGACAACTGTCACACCTTGGCTTAGAGCAGCTCCGCCTCCGAACGCCGCTGCCACACTGACTGCTTCGAGAATGTTTTCTTCTGTCGCTCCCTCATCAAGACAGCCTTTTGTGTGATAGATCATGCAATATTCATCCTGAGCATTGATGGCGATTCCGAGGGCGATCAGCTGTTTTTCTCTTTCAGTCAGAGAATTGCCGGCAAAGCATTGTTCAGTAAACTCGTTAAACTTTCTTCCCATTAGCGGCATCTTTTGTTCAAATGTGCCTAAACCTAATTTATACTGTTTTAGCGCGTCCTGCATGCTTCCTCTGTCTTGATTCAAAGAAAATCCCTCCATCTGTTTAACATTCCTTTTTATTATGAACAGCTTTTAGGAAAATACCCGAAAAAAACCCCGGATTTCTCATCCGGGGTTTCATTCTTATTCAGAGACTGGGAGAACAGCTCCGTCATATTTCTTCTCGATGAAGTCTTTAATCTTTTTAGAGTGAAGAACTTCCATCAGCGCTTTGATTTTTGCAGAATCCTCTTCGCCATCTCTCACTGCAATGATATTGGCGTAAGGGTTATCTTTTGTTGATTCCACTTCAATCGCGTCTTTTTTAGGATTTAATTTATTTTGGATCGCGTAGTTCACATTGATGAAGGCCGCGTCTCCTTCTTTGTTTTCATATGCTTTTGCCGTTAATTCAGGCGCTACTTTTTTGAACTGAAGGTGTTTCGGGTTTTTCTTAATGTCTTTCAGTGTTGCATCGACTGTCTCCACTTTGGAGTCAAGTGTAATTAATCCTGCATTCTCAAGCATTGCAAGCATACGGCCTTGTTCAGCAACGTTATTTGTCAGGATAATTGTCGCACCGTCGGGAAGCTCTTTTAATGATTTATATTTTTTAGAATAAATACCGAATGGCTCTAAGTGAATCGCACCGGCATTCACAAGTTTATAATCTTTGTTTTCTTTCATTTCTTGCTCAAGGTAAGGAATGTGCTGGAAGAAGTTTGCATCCACTTCTTTATCAGCTAAGGCTTTGTTGTACATTTTGTAATCACTAAGCACTTTCACTTTCAGTGTGTAGCCTTTTTCTTTTAACAATGGTTCAGCTTCTTTTAAAATTTCTGCATGCGGTGTTTTTGTAGCTGCAACAACAATTTCTTTCTTGCCGGATTCAGCGTTATTAGAACCGCAGGCAGCCATAACTCCTGCAAATACAAGTAGTAATGCACCCAAAAATAGCTTTTTCAATGTAAATCCTCCCTTATCGTTTGTCTATTATATTTGTTATGACATCACCGATCATTTGAATAATGAAAACGATGATTAAAATAAATACAGTAGCAACGAAGGTAACATCAGTATTATTAGACTGATATCCTTCTACATATGCAAGGTTTCCAAGTCCTCCTGAACCGATGGCGCCCGCAATGGCTGTTGAGCCGATCAAAGCAATGGCCGTAACCGTGATCCCAGAAATAAGGGCCGGCATGGATTCCGGGAGCAGCACTTTGAAAATAATGGTTGATGTTTTGGCTCCCATTGATTTCGCAGCTTCGATGACACCCTTATCTACCTCACGCAGCGCAATTTCAGCGAGCCGCGCGTAAAACGGGGCTGAGCCGATGACTAACGCCGGCAGTGCCGCGTTCGGCCCTAAGATGGTGCCGACTAAAAACTTCGTAAAACCTAGTAATAAAATAATTAAAATGAGGAACGGAATAGACCTGAATACATTGACAATAGCCGCAATTACAGTGTTGACTGCTTTGTTCTGCCAGAGGCTCCCTTTGCTTGTAAGAAAGAGCAGCAGGCCGAGGATCACCCCGATGACAAAGGCAAAAACCAAGGAGATCAGCGTCATATAAAGCGTTTCGTATGTCGCGTTCCATAATTCAGTTACATCAACGTTCGGGAAGTATTTTTCAAACATTCGTGATCACCTCTGCTTTCACCTGTTTGTCATTAATAAACCGGATCACGTTTTGCACTTCTTCCTCGTCACCGTCAATATGGATAAACAATGAACCGTATGCCCCGTCCTTCGTCTGCGAGATTTTCCCCTGCAGAATATTGACGCTGACATTGAAGTTTCTGATCATCTCTGTAATCAGAGGCTGTTCAGCTGAATCACCGACAAATGTGAGCTGAACCGTTGTTCCTGACGCTTTTTCGTCAAGAAGATGCTGAAGCGTTTCTTTTGTTTCTTCAGGCTCAGTCACCTGCTGAACAAACCGTTTTGTCATGTCTTCCTTTGGATTCTTGAAGACATCGAGAACTTCTCCTTCTTCAACAACCTTTCCGTTTTCCATAACAGCGACTCTGTTGCAGATTTTGCGGATGACGTGCATTTCGTGTGTGATCAGCACAATCGTCAAACCGAGTCTTTCATTAATATCGGACAAAAGATCCAAGATTGAATCGGTTGTTTGCGGATCTAAAGCTGATGTCGCTTCATCACAAAGGAGAACCTTCGGATTGTTTGCGAGCGCTCTGGCGATTCCGACCCTCTGCTTTTGTCCGCCGCTCAGCTGAGACGGGTAAGATTTCTCTTTTCCTTCTAAACCTACCAGTTTAATCAGTTCATTGGCACGCTTAATCCGCTCGCTTTTTTTCACCCCGGCAATTTCTAAAGGAAACATGATGTTATCTCTGACAGTTCGCGACCAGAGCAAATTGAAGTGCTGGAAAATCATACTGATGTCATGGCGCGCTTTTCTTAAATTGCGTCCGTTTACTTCATTAATCTTCGTTCCCGCCACTTCCACGATTCCTGAGCTTGGTTTCTCAAGTCCGTTCAGCAGACGGATTAAGGAACTTTTACCAGCTCCGCTATATCCTATAATTCCAAAAATCTCACCTTTTTTAATGGAAAGCGAGACATTTTGGACAGCATTGACATCTCCATGTTTCGACTTATACACTTTTGAAACATCCTGAAGATTGATCAAAGCGATCACCTGCCTTAACACTATTCTAAGAAATCTTCCGGTTTTTTCTGCAAAAGAAAAGCCTTTCTGCACACTTGAGCAGAAAGGCTTATATAAAACGCCTTTCTCTCATCTTTCAAAGCTTAACGCTTCGTGTGAATTGGCACCATTTCAACAATGTTGATGGTTGCCGGGCTTCATAGGGCACTTCCCTCCACCTCTCTTGATAAGAGAAATATATAGTCTTTTTCGTCCGGAAATTCTTAATGTAGAATAGCATGGCGAATCATAAAATGTCAATAAAATAAATGATGTAAACTTTTACTATTATAATAATTTGCTATTTTTTAATTCTTTAAAATCCTCTGAAAAAAACCGTTTGTCAGCCAAAGAATGGCTTCCAGCTTTAACAGCGCTCTGAATGAACCCTTTACCTTTAGGCTTCCGCTCTGGATCAGGTGCTGAAGGGAAATGTCTCCATGCAAAAGATGAATGATTTCTGTTTGGTTTCCATAAAAGGTCAGGTTGGACGTTTGGGGCGGAGAAATTTTTGTCATTTCTCCCTGTTCGTTTATTGAGACGGTTAAGGCTTCTGTTTCTCCTTGGAAGGTAATGAGCAATGTCGAAGCGTTCAAAAGGGGTTTTAAAAACAGATGCTGTAAATCATCTTCTAAAACTTCCGCTTTCTCCATTTGTACAACCTCCTAGTTTGTTGGTCATACATACACATTTCTCTCTTCAGCGCAAGAACCCCTTTATAAAACGAACGACAAATTCATTGGAATGCGCCGAGAAAAATGTCATAAATGAGATGCAGAAGATGATTTTTGTTTGATCAGCTCATATAAATAAGAAACGGAATGAAACGCATACCCTCTTTCAATTACTTTTCCGTCCTTAAACAGCAGAAAACAAGGGACGCTTTCAATTTGATATGCTTTAGCAAACACCGGAGAATAGTTGAGATTATTTTTATAGAAGGCGACAGACGGGAGCATGTCTTCGACGACCGTCAGCATTTTGCTTGCCAGCTGGCAGGTACCGCAAAACGGAGTATATAAATATAGGAGATACACATCATCAGTAATGTGTTCAAGCTCTTGTTCTTGGAGTTCTTTCACGCTATAACACCTCAGGTCTTTCTTTCAAGAAAATTCGTATGGACATTCAGATTCGCGCTCAGTAATACAGATGCTATATGGTGTCTGGGCGCCGCCTCCACTTCCTTATAGGCTCTGTCGATATATAAATGGTAGGCTTTATTAAATTCCCTTTTCAGCTGTTTTCTCAATTTCTCGCCTGATTCATCGGCATCAACCAAAATATAGACGTCCTTCTCGTAAAGCTCGTCTGCCAATTCCTCCAGCTTCAGCTGGCTGATTGTTCCGTTTGTGCAGATAATGCGCACTGGCTCATTCAGGACGCTTTCGATCTTTTCTTTATCTGATTTCCCTTCAACAATCATGACTTTTTCCAGTTCGTCCTTGTTCATCTGCTTCACCTGCCGCGTCGAATTTGAAACGTTCAGATTGTAAAAGAAGGCAGTGAAATTCACCGCCAACATCAACACCAGCCGCTTTCGTAGTCACAATCAACATATTTCTGATCGTCTCCTGAAACCACGTCGGCTGTCTTATAAAATTTTTCATTTTCATAGGTAAAGCCGGACTTTAGCTCATATTCATTCATGCCTGTCATTTGGCCGATCATCTCATCTTCATGATATAACGAGAGCCGGCCATTTTGAAAGCGGCCTGTCACATCATTGGTGACATCGAGCTTTTGTTTGCTGAAAGCCATATTGGACACCTCCCATAGCGTTAGCGTATCCAATTGCCTGCTCAGCTATCCAGTTTTAGTCTTGTTGTGTCATCTCTTCGTATTGCTCTGCTGTCATTAGTTTTTCAATTTCAGACGCGTCAGACGGTTCAACGACAATCATCCATGCTTTTTCATACGGAGATTCGTTGACGAATTCCGGGCTGTCATCAAGATCCTCGTTTACTTCCACTACAGTTCCGTTAATCGGTGCGTAAAGCTCAGATACCGTTTTTACGGATTCAACACTTCCGAAAGGCTCGTCCGCTTTGATTTCAGCGCCGACTTCAGGAAGCTCAACAAACACGATGTCACCGAGCTCGGACTGGGCAAAATGGGTAATGCCGATTTTGGCTTTTTCTCCTTCAACTTTTACCCACTCGTGTTCTTCTGAGTAACGCAAATCTTTAGGTATGCTCAATTGAATCCCTCCATTTTTTACAGCACTATAATAAGAAGATACCACACTTTTCAAAAAAAATTTACATTATGACCAGTTTTCTTCAAATTGATCTTCTTTAAAGCCGACTGTCACTTTTTCGCCGTCTGTTGTGAGTGGACGCTTAATCAGCATTCCGTCTGAAGCCAGCAGTTCAAGCTGTTCGTCCTCTGACATGTGATACAGCTTTTCCTTCAGATTCAGTTCACGGTATTTCATGCCGCTTGTGTTGAAAAATTTCTTTACATCCAGCCCGCTTTTTTCATAAAGCGATTTTAGCTCCTCTTTGCTTGGAGGCTGCTCTGCAATATGTATTTCGTTGATTTCTTTTCCATGCTCTTCAAGCCATTTTTTCGCTTTGCGGCACGTTCCGCATTTAGGGTACCAGTAAAAAGTTAACGACATCTTCTTCCCCCCTCAATAAAATAATCGAGGTTATTTTAACACAGTTTGTTTTAAAAACCTAAAACAGTGCTTCATAAAAAAAGAGCTCCGGATGTACGGAGCTCCTTGGGACTCAGACAATATATTTTTCAGCCTCGAACACACCCGCTGCCGCTTCACGTTTTTTCCGAATGACATTTTTAGGCGTCACGCGTGTCAGCTTGCGGAGGGCCGAGAGCATCATACGGAGAGAATCTCCTTCTTCCATTGCAAGTAAAGATTCTCTCGCATGGGCTTCAATTTCATTGAAGGCTTCTTGAACGAAAATTTCTGTGTACAGCAGCTTTTGCGCTGCTTTATCGCTTCCTTGCGCGGCAATCGCCTTTTCCGTTCTGAGCACCGCTGATTCCATTGCATATACATTACTGACAATATCAGCAACGTTTACGAGGATTTCTTGTTCCCGATCGATCGCTTTTCCGTATTTTTGCGCAGCTAGACCCGCGGCGAACAGGGCGATTTTTTTGGCTTGCTTGACGATATATTTCTCTTGCTCTAATACGCCAGTGCCGGGCTCCTCAGGCATGAGCATCATGAGTTCTTCTTGAAGCGCCTGTGCTTTTTCAAAAAGAGGCAGCTCGCCTTTCATTGCTTTCTTCAGGAAGGTGCTTGGCACGATTAACCGGTTAATTTCATTGGTTCCTTCGAAAATCCGGTTGATCCTGGAATCCCGATAGGCTCTTTCCACTTCATACTCCTGCATAAATCCGTAGCCGCCGTGAATTTGCACACCTTCATCAACAATATAATCAAGCGTTTCAGAGCCAAACACTTTGTTGAGAGAGCATTCAATGGCGTATTCGGCAATGGACTTTGCTATTTGCCTTCCATCCTTTTGGTCTTCAGCTGTGAACTGACTCATATTGTCTTCAAACAGCCCGACGGTTCTGTACACGGAGCTTTCCATTGCGTACAGCCTTGAGGCCATCGTCGCGATTTTTTCCTGTGTCAGCGAAAAGCCTGCGATCGGCGTTTTAAATTGGCGGCGCTGATTTGCGTAAGCGGCGGACAGCTCGATCACCCGTTTTGACGCGCCGATCGTTCCTACTGCCAGCTTGTAGCGGCCGATATTTAAAATATTAAAGGCGATAACATGCCCTTTGCCGATTTCTCCAAGAAGGTTTTCCTTCGGCACCTCAGCCTGATCTAAAATGAGGGTTCTCGTCGATGAACCTTTAATTCCCATTTTCTTTTCTTCAGGTCCGGTTGATACGCCAGGAAAATCTTTTTCTACAATAAAAGCAGAGAACTTTTCGCCATCCACTTTTGCGTAAACGACAAAGACATCGGCAAAGGCTGAGTTGGTAATCCACTGTTTTTCCCCGGTTAATACGTAATGTGTTCCTGCTTCATTCAGCACCGCGGTCGTTTTTGCGCCTAACGCATCAGATCCGGAACCTGGCTCAGTCAGTGCGTACGCAGCGATTTTTTCCCCTGAAGCCAAATCAGGGAGATATTTTTTCTTTTGTTCTTCCGTTCCAAAGAAGACGATCGGCAAAGAACCGATACCGACATGCGCACCGTAAGAAAGTGAAAAGCTTCCCGCCCGCGAAAATTTTTCAGTGATCAGCGCCGAGCTGATTTTATCAAGGCCCAGCCCGCCGTATTCCTCGGGAACATCGGCACCGAGAAGGCCGAGTTCTCCCGCTTTCTTCAAAAGCCGGACGGAATGTTCAAATTGATGGTTCTCAATTTCATCTATATGCGGCAGAACGTCTTGTTCAATGTAATCCTCCGTTGTTTTCGCAATCATTTTATGCTCGTCGGTGAAATCCTCCGGTGTATACATCTGATCATATGTGACTTCCTCTATTAAGAAGCCGCCGCCTTTTTGTACTTCAGCCGTTTTTCTCGTCATTTGTTTTTCCCCCTTTAGCATAGTTCAAATACGCCGGCTGCTCCCATCCCGCCGCCGATACACATTGTGACGACTCCAAATTGCTCGTTTCTCCGTTTCATTTCGTGAATCAGTGAGAGTGTAAGCTTTGTGCCCGTACATCCAAGCGGGTGCCCGAGTGCGATAGCGCCTCCATTGACATTCACTTTCTCCTCATCAATCCCCAGCTCCCTGATGACTTGGATGGCTTGTGATGCAAACGCTTCGTTCAATTCAAACAGCCCAATGTCCTGCAGTTGAAGCCCGGCAAGCTTCAGTGCACGCGGAATGGCTTCGACGGGTCCGATGCCCATGACTTCCGGCGGCACCCCGCCAACGGCAAAGGAACGGAATTTGACAAGCGGCGCCAAACCAAGCGCATCCGCTTTTTCGCGATCCATCAGCATGACAGCCGCCGCCCCGTCACTAGTTTGCGAGGAATTTCCGGCAGTGACTGTTCCGTCAACGGAAAAGGCCGGGCGCAATGTGGCTAAAATATCTGCGGTCGTTTGCGGACGTACACCTTCATCCTGAGAAAAAACAGTATGTTTTTCCTGAGGCTTATGGTTTTCGCCGATTTCTGTCACTCTGACTTCGACTGGGACAATTTCATCTTTAAATTTTCCCTCTGCAAGAGCTTTGGCAGCTTTCTGGTGACTGCGCACTGCAAAAGCATCCTGATCTTCACGGGAAACGCCGTATTTTTTCGCAACCTGTTCTGCTGTGTGTCCCATGCTCATGTAATACTCCGGCGCTTTTTCGGCCAATGTGAGGTTCGGACGGGTCACATGCCCCATCATCGGAACCTGTGACATGGATTCTGCTCCGCCTGCAATGGCTGTATCATAAGCGCCAAGCATAATTTTTTCTGCCGCATATGCGATGGACTGAAGACCTGAGGAACAGTAGCGGTTGACTGTAATCGCCGGCACCGTATATGGCAGACCCGCAAGCGCGCCGATATTTCTCGCCATATTGAGCCCCTGTTCCGCTTCAGGTGTCGCACAGCCTATAATTAAATCGTCAATATTGCCCTCGTAACCGCCTGCTCGTTTCAGCGTTTCTTTCACGCAAATGGCTCCCAAATCATCCGGGCGAACGGTGGCCAATGATCCTTTTTTCGCTTTCCCAACCGGTGTTCTTGCTCCTGCCACAATGACTGCCTCTTTCATAAACTCCCTCCTAGTTCCGTAAAGGTTTGCCTTTCACCAGCATATGCTGCATTCTCGCCTGAGATTTCGCCTCGCCTGCCAGACTTAAAAACGCTTCTCTCTCAATTTCTAATAAATACTCTTCATCCACCTCTGTACCGAACGGCACTTTTCCGCCGGCAATCACAAAAGCGAGTTTTTTTGCAATTTTCATATCATGCTCAGATAGGTAGCCGGACAGCCTCATTTGCTCTGCACCGAGCAGAAGCGCGGCATAGCCTGTTTCCCCCGCCACCTTGACCTTTTCTTTTACAGGCGGCCGCCAGCCGGTATCGTATAAAGAGGCGGCTAGCTGCTTTGCATCGTACAGGAGGTGATCCTGGTTAGTGCTGATACGGTCAGCCTCTTTTAAAATATTCAGTTCCCGTGCCTCTTGGGCGGAAGTTGACACCTTAGCCATTGCGATCGTTTCAAAAGTTTTTATGGCCGCATTCATCGGATCAAGACCGCGGCGAAGTTGATTGATGTACAGTTCTTTATTGCCCCCTCCTCCAGGGATAAGGCCGACTCCTGATTCCACAAGTCCCATATAGGCTTCGCTTGCCGCTTGTATCCGTGCAGCAGGGAGACACACTTCCGTCCCTCCGCCGAGCGTCATGCCAAATGGAGCGGCAACAACAGGTTTCGTGCTGTATTTGATGTTCATCATTGTCTCTTGAAAACGCCGTATCACCAAATCAACTTCCATAAAGTTGTCATCCTGCACTTCCATTAAGATCATGGCAAGATTGGCGCCCACGCAGAAATTTTTCCCTTGATTGCCGATGACAAGCCCTTTGTAATTCCGCTCTGTTTCTTCCAATGCTTTGTTGATCATTTGAATGATGTCGAGCCCGATGGCATTGCTTTTCGAGTGAAATTCCAGAAGCGCTACATCGTCACCAAGATCGATCAAGCTCGCACCGCTGTTTTTCGCAATGACGCCGTTTGTTTCTTTAACTGACTGTAAATGGATGCGTTTCTTGTTTTCTTTTACGGCTCTGTATTCGCCGCTTTCGTAATAAAGCACTGTTCCGTTTTCTCTGATGTAAAAGGTTTCATTCCCTTTGTCCAGCATATCTTTTATCCAGCCAGGAATCTCCGCTCCAAGCTGTTCAAGCTTTTCCGCCGACTGTCTGAGACCGATTGCGTCCCAGATTTCGAATGGTCCCAGTTCCCAGCCGAATCCCCATTTCATAGCTTGGTCAATTGCATGAATATCGTCTGCGATTTCTCCGAGCAGCTGGGCTGAGTAAAGCAGCGTTTGCGACGTAATATTCCACAGCAGCCGGCCAGCCCTGTCTTCCGAATAAATAAGCGCTTTCATTTTGGCTTTTGTCCCTCTAGCCTGTTTTGCCGCTTCAAGAGCCGGCGTTTTCATCTTTGTCCGTTCTCCGTAAGTAAGCGTCATCGGGTCAAGCTCATAAATCGTTTTTCCTTCTTTTTTATAAAAGCCTTGACCGGATTTGCTTCCGATCCAGCCTTTTTGCAGCATGTCATTCATGAAGTCAGGCAGGCGAAATACTTCTTTTTCGTCTCCCTCTGCTTTGTCATACACGTTTCGGGCGACGTGGGCAAAAGTATCGAGGCCGACAACATCCAGCGTTCTGAAGGTTGCGCTTTTCGGTCTTCCGATCAGCGGGCCTGTGATGGAATCGACTTCTCCGACCTGATAGCCGCCTTTCAGCATTTCTTGAACCGTAATGAGAAGTCCGTACGTCCCGATTCGGTTTGCGATAAAATTTGGTGTGTCCTTAGCTGTGACCACACCTTTGCCGAGGACATTTTCACCGAAGGATGTCATAAACGCCAGGATGTCAGGATCAGTCTCCTTAATCGGAATGATCTCCAGCAGCTTTAAATATCGCGCCGGGTTAAAAAAATGCGTTCCGAGAAAATGAGCTTTAAAATCTTCAGACCTGCCTTCAGCCATCGCCTGCACTGAGATGCCGGACGTGTTGCTCGAGACGATGCTGCCCGGTTTCCGATGCTCATCCACGAGAGAGAAAATCTTCTTTTTGACCTCAAGATTTTCGACAACGACCTCAATAATCCAATCAGCTTCCTTCAGCTTCTCGACATCATCTTCTAGATTGCCGGGAGTAATATAAGCGGTGTTTTGTGCTGACGTAAGAGGGGCGGGTTTTTGTTTCAGCAGCTTTTTCACCGCAGATCTGCTCAGCCTGCTGCGCACCTCCGGACTTTCCTTGGTCAGCCCCTTTTTCTCCTCTTCCTTCGTTAAATCGTTCGGCACAATATCAAGCAGCAGGACCGGAATTCCGATGTTAGCCAAATGCGCAGCAATACCGGAACCCATAACCCCCGATCCTAAAACGGCTGCTTTTTGAATGTGTTTGTGCATGAGACATCCCCCTTGAGCGTTGAATGAATAATCATTCATTTTTTGGTCAAAAAAAATGGAAACCCGTTTCTTCTTTCATCATAAAAGATTTTTGTTTCGACTTCAATAGCTAATTTGTTATTTTTTTGTATGAAGCAGATAGAAGACGGGAAACTTAAACCCGGAGGTGAAGGGAATGGTGAGAGAAAAAAAGAACCCGTCTTCAGCAGCAGTAAGCGCGGCGAGCGTAAAAGGAGATGCCGGTCCGACACAGCATTACGGCGGCGGAAAACGAACAAGCCAAAATCAGCAGTATAAGAAACATAACATGGAACAATAACAATGCAGCCCGCGTCCCGCGGCTGCTTTCACTTTTTGAAAATCCCTTTTAACACAAAAGCCGCATTAGCGGGTCTTTCGGCGATTCTTCTCATAAAGTAACTAAACCAATCGGTTCCATACGGGACATACACACGCATCTTGTACCCTTCCTTCACGAGTTCCTTCTGCCGCTCCGGCCTGATGCCATAAAGCATTTGAAACTCAAATTGGGACAACGGGATATCATGATCGGCAACGAGTTTCTTCGTAAACGCAATGATGTCATCATCGTGTGTAGCGACGGCAGTATAGTTCCCGCTCAGCAGATGCAGTTTAATCAAGCTCTGGAAGTGAAGATCTGTTCCTTTTTTATCAGGGAACGCAACAGCCACAGATTCCTTGTAAGCGCCTTTGACGAGTCTGAGATTCGGCTTCAGATCATGCAGCTTACGGATATCTTCTGCCGCCCGGTAAAGATACGCCTGTATCACCGTACCCAGCATGTCAAATTCCTGCTTGCACTGCCTGTAGATGGCAAGTGTCTGTTCATAATGTGAGTAGTCCTCCATATCGATCGTCACAGCCACGCCATTTTCCTTCGCAGCAGATAAAATGTCACGCAAATGTGAAACCGCCAGCTCTTCTGAAATATCGAGCCCTAATGACGTCAGCTTAAGGGAAAGCTCGGAATCTAACCGGTGTTCGGCAATCGCTTGAATGGCCTTCTTGCATTCTGCCGCGACTCGACTTGCTTCTTTATGTGTAGCCGCATACTCGCCTAAATAATCAATGGTTGTGCACAAACCGGATTGATTCAGCTTTTTAATGGTCCGAACAGCCGATTCAATCGTGTCCCCCGCGACAAATCTCCGCGCCCCCAGCCGTGATCCGTATGCTTTGGCAAGTTTGGTGAGCGTTTTATTTTGTGATAAGAATAAAAACATATGTCTCAACATCCAATTCCTCCTGACGATACAGCCTTCTTCAAAACACCTGTATATAACTCCCATACTGAAGGAAACATAAAACGAATAGAACGCAAAGGAGGATTACAATGAACAATCAGCAGCAATCTCAAATGCCGCCCTCTGTCATTTCAACAAAGGATCATTTGTATCTGAATGACATGCTGAACTGGAATCTGCTCGCGATGAAAAAAGCGCATTTTATGGCGCAGCAGTGCCAGGATCAAACATTAAAACAAGAACTAGACCGCGTCGGACATATGCATCACGATCACTATCAAAGAATATTAAAGCACCTGCAGCCAGGCCAGCAGCAGTCCGGCTACATCCAATAAGGAGGCGCCAAAATGAATCAGCAAAATCAGAAAATCAGCAACCCGCAAACACCAGTGCCGACTACATCAGAAATGAATGACCGAGATTTCGTCAATGAGCTTTTGACAACAGAAAAATACATGACCACTGCGTATTGCACTGCTCTGCACGAGTTCAGCCATGAATCTCTCTATCAGGATATTCAAACCATTTTTGATGAGTCACAAAAAGCGCAAAGAAAACTGTATGATCTCATGTTCCAATATGGGTGGTATGCTGTTGAAGCAGAGGACGCCCAAAAGCTGCAGCAATCCTATCAAAAGTTCCAGCAGACCATTCAGCAGCAGTCTCCTTATCAGCAATAAAGTTTATCAATCAGATCAGCAAAAGGGTACGATGTGCTTTACTGGCATCTATCCTTTTTTTGTGTGTAAAATCAGTTGACTTTTTATTAACACTTATTTATATTTAATAAGCATTAACTATTTTAATGCATTAAATATAAACAATAGTTATATTAAAGAGGAGAAATGAAGATGAAGAGTGCGGATCAGTTAATGTCTGATATTCAATTATCGCTTCAGACGCTCTTTCAAAAGATACAGCCTGAAATGCTGGATAGCATGGAGAAACAAGGGGTTACCCCCGCGCAGCTGTTTGTGCTCGCGAGCTTAAAAAAGAATGGCAACCTTAAAATTTCTGAAATTGCCGAACGGATGGAGGTCAAGCCTAGCGCGGTTACGTTAATGGCAGACCGCCTTGAACAAAAAAATCTGATCGTCAGAAAACACAATACACAAGACAGGCGAGTCATTAATATCAGCCTTACCGATGAAGGAGACAGAAAGTTCGAGGACGTTTTGGCGGGCAGAAAAGCCATAATGGCACGATACCTTTCCTACCTGACAGATGAAGAAATGATGCAGGCAGCACATATTACGAAAAAGCTGGCACAAGCTGCTGCCGAAACCAATGAAAAGTAAATTAGGAAAAGAGGAAATGGATGAAATGAGTAATGAAGGAAAACAATCAAAACGGACTTTATTAATAACCGGCTTAATCATTGCCATGTTTTTCTCAGCCCTTGACGGCACCATTGTCGGAACTGCCATGCCGAAAATCGTCGGAGATCTTGGCGGTCTAAGCATGATGACCTGGCTGACTACAGCGTATTTGTTAACATCAACAACGGTCGTGCCGATCGCCGGTAAATTAGCCGACTTATTGGGGCGCCGGATCGTCTATGTATCAGGTTTGCTTATTTTTATGGCTGCTTCAGCTCTGTGCGGAATGGCCAACAATATGACAGAATTAATTATTTTCCGCGGTTTGCAGGGAATTGGCGGAGGTATTATGATGCCAATGGCCATGATTGTCATTGGTGACTTATTTACAGGAAAACAGCGTGCCAAATTCCAAGGGGTCTTTGGTGCCATTTACGGGCTTGCTTCTGTTATCGGTCCGCAAATCGGCGGCTGGATCGTTGATTCATTAAACTGGAAATGGGTTTTCTATATTAACCTTCCTGTTGGAATTATTGCCGTTATTTTTATCGCCAGAGGATTGCAGGGCCGTAAGCAGACTGGTCCGATCAACTTTGATATCGCCGGTATTTTTACAATGATTGTCGGGGTTGTCAGCCTTCTTCTTGCCCTAAGCTTCGGCGGAAAAGATTACGCTTGGGGTTCATGGCAGATTCTCGGCTTGTTCGCTCTCGCATTGATTGGTATTGTGAGTTTTATTATTGTTGAGTCGAAAGCGAAAGAACCGATCCTTCCTATGTATCTATTTAAAAATAGAACATTTACGTTTTTGAACCTGATCGGCTTTTTTATGAGTATCGGAATGTTTGGCGCAATTACGTTTGTTCCTTTCTTTATGCAGGGAATTGTCGGTGTAAGCGCGTCTGAATCAGGGACGATTATGACACCAATGATGATCTCAATGATTATCACAAGCATTATCGGCGGCCAGCTTGTTTACAAAATAGGAATTAAACCGCAAATCATAACAGGCATGCTGATTATGGCTGGCGGATTCCTTCTGTTAACCACCTTGGACCTAGATACGAGCAAACTTATCGCAACATCCTATATGGCCATTATTGGTCTTGGAATGGGTCTTGTTATGCCGATTCTGACGCTGGCTTTACAGGAAAGCTTTTCGAAAGAGGAGCTTGGGGTCGTCACCTCTTCCAGCCAATTCTTCCGTTCTATCGGGGGCACATTCGGTATTACCATGCTGGGCGCTATAATGAACGCCCGATCCGGAAGCTTGCTGACTGATAAACTGGTTCCATATTTAGACTCGCTTCCGGCACAGGCAAACGCCTTTGCTTCTCAATTAAAGGGCATGATTGACACAAATCCGCAAGGGCTGCTGCAATCACTGTTCAGCCCGGACGCAATCAAACAAATTCCTGCGGCTTTCTCATCCCATGTCGTGCCGATTTTAAAAACATCATTAATGGATTCACTCCACAGTGTTTTTTATGCAGGCCTCATCTTTATCGCAGTCGGAGCTGTATTTACCTTATTCTTAAGACCTATTAAGCTTTCGAATAAGAACACGGATGAACAAAAGGAAAAAGCGGCTCAAGCCGTTGAATCCCCTTCTCATTAATAGAGCAACCCGCGGACATAACCGCGGGGCTTTTTTATTCGATCATCTGAGCCCTTCCATCCCCAAAGGACCAATCTTCATCCTGATTTCCAGCCAGTATGATAAACACATCTTTTTTTCTTACACCGAGCTCCGAATGAATCCGGCTTGCCACTGAATGGTAAAACGATTTCTTCTGCTCTGTTGTTCTTGAATCTTTCAATGTAAAATGGATGTAAATCAGTTCATCTGTGCGCTCTACCTGTAAATAACACGGATCATAAAAAAATTCGCTTTTTTGGTATTGCCGGATCACTTGAAAGTAATCATCAGCCGGCACATTGATTTCCTCGATCATAGACTGGTGAATGGCTCTGCTTAGTGTTTGAAGCCATTCTTTGCTTCTCCCCGCTCGTAAATGAATCTGTACAAATGGCATCTCTCAAGCCGCTCCTTTCTTTACATCGTCTGGCCGCTGTCAATCGTGATGATTTGTCCTGTCAGGGATTCCTGTTCAAGCACGGAACAAATCAGCTGTGCCACATCACCCGCTTCAGCAATTCGCTGCAACAGCAGAGTGCCGCTCATGTTTTTCATTTTTTCTTCACGCCCTGCCCACCATCTTGTCGCGACAGCTCCGGGTGCGACACCGCACACTCTGATTTCTGGCGCCAAAGCGTGTGCCAATGATTTTGTCAGGCCGTGCACCGCTGCTTTTGACACAGCGTATGGCATAGAAGAGCCCGCCCCGGTTGCCCCCGCGATACTGCCAATATTAACGATTGCCCCAGCCTTGCTTTTTTTCATGAAAGGAGCCGCTGCTCTCGCGCAAAAAAACATTCCTTTGACATTGACCGCATATAACTTGTCCCATACGTCCTCTGTCGCGGCATCAAGATCATCCATTGGAATATGCTGTGTAATGCTAGCATTGTTGATTAAAACGTCAATCGTGCCGTATTGCTTTCCTATTGATTGAACCATGTCCTGCACGTCACTGTTTTTGGACACATCGGCTTGGATAGCAACGGCCTGCCCGCCCTCTCTTTTGATGATGTCTGCTGTTTCCTCAGCCTCAGCACGCGAGCGTGAATAATTCACCGCAACAATCGCTCCCCGTTTCGCTAATTCAATGCATGCTGCTCTTCCTATTCCCGTGCCGCCCCCAGTGACGAGAGCTATTTTGTTCTTAAGATCCATTGCCGCCACTCCTTGTTGTTTGTATATATTTTGAAATCTAAACTGCTGATCCTATTGTAATGCAGGTTTGGTGTTCCGTATAATGATTGTTAAAGATACTTGCTATCATTTAGGTTGATAGCAAAAGAGCGGGGGATTCAACATGGAAAGCGGAGATCTACGTGTGTTTCAAATGGTAGCTCGTGAAGGCTCAATTACGAAAGCCGCACTGCAGCTTGGCTACGTGCAATCAAATGTGACGGCCAGAATTCAGCAATTGGAAGCTGAGCTCGGCACCACCCTTTTTTTGCGCCATAATCGAGGCATGACACTCTCTTCCAGCGGAAAGCTTCTGTTGGATTATACGAATAAAATTATCGGGCTGCTGGATGAGGCGTCCAAAGCGCTCTCTTCCTCAACTGAGCCTAGCGGACAGCTGATGATCGGTTCCACTCAGACAGCCGCCGCCGTCAGGCTTCCCAAACTGCTTGCTTCGTATTATGAAGAGTATCCAAACGTACAGTTGTCTTTAATAACAGGGCATACACAATTTTTAATTGATAAAGTTCTTCGGTATGAACTCGATGGCGCGTTTATCGGCTGTGAATGCAATCATCCTGAGCTCCAGTCCTTTCCAGCATTTGAGGAGGAGCCCGTAGTCGTGTCCGCTGCATCTGTGTCCTGTGCAGAAGAAGCGATCACAAAGCCGATTCTCGTTTACAGCACAGGCTGTTCGTACCGAGATACCCTTGAAAAATGGCTGCACTCTGCCGGCGTCACACAGCCGGTTATTATGGAGTTCGGCACACTTGAAGCGATTATAGGCGGGGTGACAGCGGGCCTTGGCATCTCCTTGCTCCCGCGGACTGTTGTACAAAAACACGAGTCTGAAGGTTCGATCCGATTGTACACGCTCCCTGAACCTCTCAGACAGATGAAAACGGAGTTTATTCTCCGTAAGGATTCGTTTATCAGCAGCGCGCTGCGCACCTTTATGGCTTCCTTCGCACCAAATGAAAACGCAACATAACAAAAAGCAGTCTGCCGATTATGAGCGGCAGACTGCTTTTTTAGCCTATTCTTTGTTTCGGTGCTCTTCATTTAACTGTTTGATATGCTGTATGATGTCTTTAATGCCCTGCTTTGCGTCAGGATATGTCGTATTCCAATGCTTGGCGAGCGGAGGCATGCTTTTGGCGATATGCGTGTACACAATCCACTGCTTCACTTCTTCTTTTAATTCACGATTTGACTCCCCAAGGAGAAGCTCGGTATATTTTTCAAGCAATCCATCCAGCTGTTCTTGCAGTTTTTGTTCCATTCATACATCTTCCTTTCGAGAAAACAGCAAGGAGCTTTCTCATTGATGAAAGCTCCTTTACACGTGTTATTTATCCATGTGATGTGAAAGCCGCTTCCCGGACAATGCATCTGCCCCGGCCATGAGGAATGCAAAGAGGCGTTCCGAACAGCGGGTCCTGTGTGACCTGACAGTTCATAGAAAACACATTTTGCACAAGATCACAAGTAATGACCTCTTCTGGACGGCCTTCAGCGTAAATCTGCTTATCTTTAATAGCCACAAGGTGATGTGCGTAGCGGCACGCTAAATTCAGATCATGGAGCACCATGACGATCGTCCGCTGTTCCTTCTCATTCAGCTCAAACAGCAAATCAAGAATTTCAATTTGATGCGTCATATCCAAATACGTTGTCGGTTCATCCAGAAGGATAATATCCGTTTCCTGGGCAAGCGTCATCGCTATCCAAGCCCGCTGGCGCTGCCCGCCTGATAAGGAATCGACGGCGCGGTCAGCCATATCCTCCAGCTTTGTGGCTTTTAGCGCTCTCTCTACAGCTGCCTCATCCTCTTTTGACCACTGTTTCAGCCAGTTTTGATAAGGATACCTTCCCTGCTTTACAAGCTGATGCACCGTCAGTCCCTCCGGAGCAGAAGGCCCCTGCGGCAGGATGGCAAGCTCCTTTGCGACTTCCTTTGTCGGAAGCTTGGCGATCACTCTTCCTTCCAATAGCACTGAACCGCCTCTCGGCTTCATCAGCCGCGCCAACGAACGTAAAAGTGTCGATTTTCCGCAGCCATTGCTGCCGATAAATACGGTAATTTCACCTTTTGGAATCGTTAAATTCAGTTCATCAATAATAACGGCATCCCCGTACCCTAAGCTCAGCGTTTCTGTAGAAATTGCACTCATACCCATAACCGCTCCTTTTTGCTGGCTTTTTAGCAGCACTATGTATTGCACGTTTTATATAGACATGCATGTAAGTAAATTGTCATCAATGCAAGTGATACAATATTCAGTCTCTGATATGGTCATATATCCATCATTGTAGCAGAAAACAGTGACTTTGAAAATCATTTTCAATTAGTTTTCTGGTCAAAAATGGCGGTTATGGGTTTTTCAGTACATATTATTTTTTAATTTCTCTGACAGTGCCGTTCTTAAGCTTCACTTTTAAGTCGAAATGATCATAGTGGCTGTCAAGGTTAAAAGCCGCCAGCACACTGTGAATCACTTCTTTCTCAGCCATTTGATCTGTCACGGACAGCTCGCTTAGAATCATTTTCATCTCATCCAGCGCTTCTTCTCCCTCTTGATTGATGCCAGAGAGCTTATCTTGTATTTCTGCCGTTTCATGAGTTCCGTTTTTTGCGTATATCCCTTCATAGCGGTTATGCTCACCGTCACCGTAGCTGACGCGAAGCGAAAAATTGCTGTAAGGAACGGATTTCATATGAGTAACTGCCGTATTTTCTCCTTCTGCTAGCTGCTGTTCTTCATTGAGACGGCAGCCCGCAATCAGAACAACTGCGAGACAAACGGCCCCGGCCGCTCTGATCAAATGCATAATGCTTCCCCCCTGTAGAATTCCATTTCTTTTAGGTATGTCCAAGGAATGGAATCCTCATTCAGAGAAGAGAACAGAAAAAGCCGGGCTTCAGCGCCCGGCTTTCCTTTTATGATTCAGTCATTTGCAAAAAGGCTTCGGCGTCCTGCACGGCCAACTTGATGGCATTTTCCCAAAAGTCTCTCTTCGTGATGTCTGCGCCTAAATGCTTCATCGCTAAATCTTCTACGGTCATGGATGCCGTATCACGCAATAGTGCTATATATTTCTCTTCAAACGTGTTTTTTTCTTCAAGCGCCAGAGCGTAAATGCCGAGAGAAAACAGATAGCCGAACGTATAAGGGTAATTGTAAAACGGCACTCTCGTAATATGAAAGTGGAGCTTTGACGCCCAGAATAGCGGATGATACTCGTCTAAAGCGCCGCAGAACGCTTCTTTTTGCGCCTCTTCCATCAGCTCATTTAAACGGTCCGCCGGCACAATTCCCCGTTTTCGTTCTTCGTAAAACCTCGTTTCAAATAAAAATCTCGCGTGGATATTCATAAAAAAAGCAACGCTTCTTTGCACTTTATCCTCCAAAAGCACAAGCTTTTCTTCCTTTGTTTCCGCCTGATTGACAGTCGCGTCTGCCACAATCATTTCCGCAAAAGTTGACGCAGTTTCCGCTACATTCATAGCATAGGATCGATTTAACGGCCTTACATTGAGCATCGCTTCCTGATGAAAGGCATGCCCGAGTTCATGGGCAAGCGTTGAGACGTTCGAGGCGCTGCCGGAAAACGTCATGAAGATACGGGATTCCCCGCTGTCAGGAAAGCTCGTGCAAAAGCCGCCGACTCTTTTCCCGCTTCTGTCCTCGGCTTCAATCCAGCGGTCACGGAACGCCTTTTCTGTAAAGGCGGACAACTTTCGTCCAAACGTGGAAAATTGGCTGATGATTAAGTTTGCGGCTTCATCGTATGAGTATTCCTTACCGGCAGACCCAATCGGTGCCTCAACGTCGTACCAATTGAGCTTTTCGAGACCAAGCATGGATGCTTTCCGGTTGAGAAACTGAACGAACGGCTGCTTATTTTCAATAATGACCTGCCACATCGTATCCAGCGTTTCTTTTTTCATCCGGTTGATTTGCAGCGGCTCCTTCAGAACATCCTGCCATCCCCGCGCTTTGTAGGTTTCCAGCCGGAATCCAGCCAAATGATTCAGCGTGCTGCTAAAAATATCCTGTTCCCGCTCCCATGCATGATTGATGCGTTCAAAAACGGTTTTCCTGACAGTACGGTCCTGATGAGACATCATGTTTTCCGCCTGTCCGACAGATAATTGTTTTTCCTCAAACGGAATGGTCATTTTTCCGACAACGATATGATATAAATCATCCCAGGCATGATAGCCGTCAACCGCAAGGCTTCCAATCAGTTTTTCTTTGTCTGGGCTGAGCTTTTCGGCAACCCGTTCTCTTCTTTCATTTAATATGTATGATACCTCTCGCAGCCCGGGTGTTTTGAGCAATTCTTCCCACACGCCTTGATCAATCTCCACAAGTTTATGATCCAATGTGACAAGGGAGGACTGAAAATCTGCGACTAGCTGATGCATGAATGATTTATGTTCATTCGCCTTCTGATCGCTAATGTTCTGTGCCTGAAGACACGAGACAAAAGCACCGGCCTGCTGCAGCTTGACCGAATTTTGTTCAAATGCATCGAGCAATGCGGTCAGCCTTCCAGCATCAGCCGGCGTTTCTGGCGCCTCAAATGCATCCGTCATGTCTTGAAATGCACGCAGGCTTTGTGACAGCTTTTCAATATAACCCTTGAATTCTTCGGACTGGCTCCCGCCTTTAAAAAACGAATCCAGATCCCATGTTTTGTCTACCCCTTGCAATCCCATGACTCAAAACCCCTTTCCTCATTTGATTTTATTATAGAACAATTCTGAATTATTGTATAAAAAATCTTTTATAGGCGTCATTCTCTGTGCATCATTGTACAATAGCTGTAGCGCCAAACAGGAGGATATGGAAAATGAATAAAAAAATAGCTATCGTAACAGGAGCGTCAAGCGGTTTTGGTCTGTTGGCGGCAGTCAAACTGGCTCAGTCATTTTTCGTCATTGCCACAGCAAGGCAGCCCGAGAAAGCGGAACAGCTGCGCGGTTTAGCAGCAAAACATCATGTAGCTGACTCCATTCACATCACCGCTCTCGATGTCACTGATGAACACTCGATCGAAGCGTTTGGAAAAACCATAAGTGCGTATGCCCCAATTGATGTACTCGTTAATAACGCGGGTACAGCTTACGGGGGATTTATCGAGGATGTGCCGATGGAGCATTTCAGAAAACAATTTGAAACGAATGTTTTCGGATTGATCAATGTCACAAAAACTGTCCTGCCTTACATAAGAAAGCATAGCGGGGCAAAGATTATAAACGTAAGCAGTATCAGCGGTTTGACCGGATTTCCGGCACTGTCGCCTTACGCCGCTTCCAAGTATGCATTAGAAGGATTTTCTGAAAGTCTGCGCTTGGAGCTGCTTCCTTTCGGCATTGAAACCGCTCTGATCGAGCCAGGCTCATACAAGACATCGATCTGGACAACATCTTTATCGAATCACATGACTGTGCCGGCTGACGATTCAGCCTATCATCAATACTATAAAAAGATCCTTTCTTATGTTGAAAAAAATGCCGCTGAAAGCGGAGACCCCCAAGAGGTTGCCGACCTCATTTATCAATTAGCGATGAAACAGCGCGTAAAGAAATTGCGTTATCCGATCGGAAAAGGCGTCAAGCTCACCCTGCTATTCCGTGCACTTTTTCCTTGGTCCGCTTGGGAATCTATCTTGAAGAAAAAACTATTCACCCGACCTAAATTATAATTATTATAATTTAGTATTGATTTTTAATTAATATGTGATATAATTAAATTAACAGATCACAAGGAGGACGTAATATTATGAAAACCGAAAACGCAAAAACAAACCTGACATTAGTTGAGAATTCAATGAACACCCAATTATCAAACTGGTTTCTTCTATACTCCAAGCTGCACCGTTTTCATTGGTATGTAAAAGGGCCTCACTTCTTTACATTGCATGAAAAATTTGAAGAACTGTATGACCACGCGGCGGAAACTGTAGATACGATTGCTGAGCGCCTGCTGGCTATCGGAGGACAGCCTGTTGCCACTTTGAAAGAATACACTGAGCAAGCATCCATCACAGACGGCGGAAACGAAACGTCAGCTTCAGAAATGGTCCAAGCTTTGGTGAACGACTATAAACAAATCAGCAGCGAGTCTAAATTCGTCATCGGCCTTGCGGAAGAAAATCAAGACAATGCGACAGCAGACTTGTTTGTCGGACTTATAGAAGAAGTCGAAAAACAAGTGTGGATGCTTTCCTCTTATTTAGGCTAAAAAAAAGCTGAACCCTCTTCGGGTTCAGCTTTTTTGCCAGTTAGCTGCTGAGGCTCTCTGTCTTCTTGGTCAATGTCACATTCAGGTTTTTCGTTTTTCCGTTGCGTATCACTTGAATTGTTGTTTTATCTCCGACTTTTAAATCTTTATAAAGAATTTGACGGATATCCGCACTGCTTTGGATATCTTTGCCGTTTAATTTGACAATCACATCCTCAGGTTTCATCCCTGCTTTAGCCGCCGGTGAATTTGATTGAACTTCTTTGACGTAGACACCTTTGCTCAATTGATCCCCAAACAGGCCGAGTGTATTTTCCTGGTACGTTTCAGGAACTTGTGACATATCAATCATCTGCACGCCTAAGAATGGACGGTCCACTTTTCCGTTTTCAAGAAGCTGGTCAACAATTGGCTCTACATCGTTGCTTGGAATCGCAAAACCGAGTGACTCAACCCCGCTTTCACTCACTTTCAGACTGTTGATACCGATCACTTGGCCGTTTGAATTGATTAACGGGCCGCCGCTGTTTCCCGGATTGATTGCGGCGTCTGTTTGCAGCACATTCATTTCAACGGTACCTTGAGTCGTATCGACATCAATCGTCCGGTTAAGTCCGCTAATGATCCCTTGTGTCACTGTTCCAGAGAACTGCTGGCCGAGCGGATTACCGATGGCGATGACTTTTTCACCTGTGCGCAGCTGCGAAGAATCACCGAAGCTCGCCACTTTTTTGACGTTCTTGCTGTTGATTTCCAAAACAGCCAAATCGGTAATTGCATCGCTTCCCACAAGCTTTGCTGTCTCCGTTTTACCATTGTACAGGGTAACAGTCAGCTTATTCGCTCCTTCCACTACGTGGTTGTTTGTAATGATATATGCTTTGTTATTGTCTTTTTTGAAAATAACCCCTGACCCTGTTCCGCTTTCACTTTCTGAACCGGAGCTGCCTTCTGTGCCGAATGTGTTATTATGAGAGGTTTGGATATTTGAGATTCCGACAATCGTCGGCTCTAAGTCCTCTACCATATCAGCCACGTTGGTCGCGTTTGTCACAGGTGTCGTTGTAAAATTGTCGGATTGCACCTGTTTATTTGCGGAAGCCGTTTCGGTCGTCTGATTATGGTCAGACGGCAAATAAGGCGCGATGCCGAGCATCAGTCCGCCGCCGATGATCCCGCCTAAAATCGGGCTCAGCCATGCCGCTCTCCGCTTCTTCTCTTTTTTTACAGCTGTTTCTTTCTTTTCCATTTCCAAAGCGGAAGCTGTTTCTTTTCGTCCCGCTTCATAAGAATGAGGCTGATCAAGCAATTTTTGTTCAGGATGCTCAATCAGCTTCCGGTTATCTGTATTCATGTTTTCTGTATGTGAAGGTTCCGTTTGTTGTTCCCCGTTTTGGTCATCACGTCGGTAATCCATATGCATACACTCCTTATTCGGTTTTTCGTTTATCGTTACATATTCATCGCATGTACAAGTTCAATTGTCCCAATAATGAGGAGAAAAGCAAAGCACCAAAATAAAATATGTTTGATCATCCTGCATCTTCCCCGCTCTTTTTTTCCTTTCTTCCCTTATACACATCATAAACAAACATTGTGGGATAAAAATGAAAAGAATATGTGAAATTATGAAAATTGCCTGCCGTATGTTAAAACTAGTTTATAATGACGTTGAAAGGATGTGAAGGGCCTTGTCATATACCATTTATCTAGTTGAAGATGAGGATAATCTGAATGAATTGCTGACGAAGTATTTAGAGAATGAGGGCTGGAACATTACATCTTTTACGAAAGGCGAAGACGCCAGAAAAAAAATGACGCCGTCTCCCCACCTCTGGATTCTCGATATCATGCTGCCGGATACTGACGGCTATACATTAATAAAAGAAATTAAAGAGAAGGACCCTGACGTGCCGGTCATTTTTATTTCCGCACGAGACGCCGATATTGACAGAGTGCTTGGGTTAGAGCTTGGAAGCAATGACTATATTTCAAAACCATTTCTCCCGCGGGAACTGATTATACGTGTGCAAAAGCTGTTGCAGCTTGTCTATAAGGAAGCGCCGTCCGCACAAAAGAACGAAACTGTCGTCTCCTCCTATCGGGTCGCAGAAGACGCCCGAGAGGTTTATGATGAAAACGGCAATTTGATTAATTTAACGTCGAAGGAATTTGATCTCCTCCTCTTATTTATCCATCATAAAGGACATCCATATTCCCGTGAGGATATTCTCGTCAAGGTATGGGGACATGATTACTTTGGAACTGACCGCGTTGTTGACGATCTTGTCCGGAGGCTGCGTAAAAAGATGCCTGAACTCAAAGTGGAGACCATTTACGGGTTTGGCTACAGGATGATGACATCATGAAAAACAAGCCTCTCTCGTTTCAAATATGGGTTGTCATCTCCGGCATCCTGTTAGCCATATCGATTTTATTGCTTGTTTTATTTTCAAACACGCTGCGTGATTTTTTCACCAATGAAACGTACACCACCATTGAAAATGAACAGCATGTTCTGACCGAGTACCGCCTGCCTGGTTCAATCGAAAGGCGCTATTACAGCGAGGAAGCCACGGCGCCGACGACCGTGCGCTCTGTTCAGCACGTGCTTCTGCCCGAAAATGAAGCGGCTTCTTCTGACAAGGATTTACGAATCCTGTCGTCTGATTTTATCCATAAGGTATACCAGCTGGCTGATAAACAGGAAGCCAAAAAGAAACGATACAGCGCTGAAATTAATGGCGAAAAAGTGTTTTTTGTCATTAAGAAGGGACTTTCCGTAAACGGGCAATCCGCCATGATGCTGTCCTATGCACTTGATTCTTATCGGGACGATCTGGCCTTCACTCTGTTCAAACAGCTGCTGTTTATTATAGCGGTTGTCATTTTATTGAGCTGGATTCCGGCGATTTGGCTTGCAAAATATTTATCAAGGCCTCTCGTTTCGTTTGAAAAGCACGTCAAACGGATTTCAGAACAGGATTGGGATGATCCTGTCATAGTGGATCGGAAAGATGAAATCGGCAAATTGGGGCATACCATCGAAGAGATGCGCCAAAAGCTTGTGCAAAAGGATGAAACAGAAAGAACCCTTTTACAAAATATTTCACACGATTTAAAAACGCCGGTTATGGTGATCAGGGGATACACCCAGTCCATTAAAGATGGGATTTTTCCTAAAGGAGATCTTGAAAATACAGTAGATGTCATTGAAGGCGAAGCCCTTAAGCTGGAGAAAAAAATAAAAGATTTATTATATTTAACAAAGCTCGATTATTTATCTAAGCAAAAAGTACAACATGAAACATTCAGTATTATGGAAGTGACAGAAGAAGTCATTGAAAGACTGAAATGGGCGCGAAAAGAATTATCTTGGGGAATTGATATAGATGAAGACATTCTTATGCCGGGTGATCCCGAGCAATGGAACAAGCTTCTGGAGAACATACTGGAAAATCAAATCCGTTACGCCGCAACAAAGATTGAAATCATCATGAAACAGGATGATCAGAATATCTTTATCACCATTAAAAATGACGGACCGCATATTGAAGATGAGATGCTTTCCAGCCTCTATGAGCCTTTTAATAAAGGGAAGAAAGGCGAATTCGGCATTGGTCTCAGCATCGTAAAACGTATTTTAACTCTTCATAAGGCGTCTATCTCAATTGAAAATGACAAAACGGGTGTAACATACCGCATAGCAGTGCCAAAATAGACTGTAGATATTTTTGCAGTCTATTTTTTATGTGAAAGAATAGCCGTTAAAATCTCTGTAATTTGTTTTGAGCGGCTGTTTGCATTGATGAACCCATTTTTTCTCTGACAACGTCTGCTTCGGATATTTGACTTTCTCCACTTTAATTCCTCTGTTTCGCAAGCGGCTGATCATTTCGTCCAATTCTCTCATTTCAGATTCACCCTTTCGCTTGAGCTTTGACCGTTCGGTCATCTCAATCTATAATATAAATAATACATGATAAAAAAACAAGTTACAATAAGGTTAAATTTAAAACGTACGGTATGACTATATGGTCATATCCTATGTAGGCCTCAAGCTCCGAAAGGGTGGAACCATTTGAAGGAAAAAGAGAAGCTGATTATTGAAACAGCCATTAAACTGTTTGCCCAAAAAGGATATAACGCAACATCAGTTCAAGAAATTGCCAAAGCATGCAAGATTTCAAAAGGTGCTTTTTATATTTATTTTCCTTCTAAAGAAGCGCTGCTTTTATCTATGCTGAATTTCTATTATGATAAAACATTTACCCGTATTTTAAATATTAAAACGAAAGGCGACAGCCCCAGAACAGCTTACCGCAAGCAGCTTACCGTGTTCTATGAAAACATCCTTGAACACAAAGACTTTATTACAATGCAAATGAAGGAAGGTTCTCTGCCTTACACGGATGAAGTAGAGCAATGCGCAAAAAAAATCCGCCAGACTTCCCTTCAATTTCATATTGACAGTCTGTTAAACATATACGGAGAAAAAGCTGAACCTTATACAGCGGAGCTTTGTTTTCTAATAGAAGGAATCAGCCAGATTTACCTGGAATGCATGATTTTGCTCGGGTATACTGTGAAGCCGGATCAATTAGCAGATATCGTTATTAACCGCATTGATGATATGGTTAAAGGCATGTCGGAACGAAACGATGAGCCTTTCATCACATTAGAAGAAGCAAGCTCTTTATTCGGGCCCCTGTCTCACGGACGGCCTGACCCGCTGACTGAATCGATTGTGAAAAGCCTTCGTGAGAAAATAAAAAGCTTGAACACAAACGCCTCCCTTGAATTATCGGAGAGCTTGGACATACTTGAAGCAGAAATGAAGAAAAAAACACCGAAGCTGGTGATCATAAAAGGAATGATCCATAACCTGATGGAGTCGGAAGCTCTCGCAGAAGATGCCGAGCAGCTTACATTTCTCTTGAAACATCAATATATTTAGAAGAACGGCTGCTTCACAAGCAGCCGTTTTTTCTCTATTACGCCTTTGGTTTTACCATATCTTCCGGTTTCACCATTTCGTTAAATTGTTCTTCTGTCAGCAATTCAAGCTTCAAAGCCGCTTCTTTCAGCGTCAATCCCTCTTTATGGGCAAGCTTGGCAATTTTTGCGGCGTTTTCATATCCGATATGCGGATTCAGCGCCGTAACCAGCATTAAGGAATTCGACAAGTTTTCCTGAATCGTTTCTTTATTTGGCTCGATACCGACAGCACACTTATCATGGAAGGAGTTCATTCCGTCACTCAGCAGCTGCACGGATTGCAGGAAGTTGTAAATGATCACAGGCTTAAATACGTTTAGTTCAAAGTTCCCCTGACTTGCGGCAAAGCCGATTGTCGCATCGTTCCCCATAATTTGCGCTGCGATCATCGTCAGTGCTTCACTTTGTGTCGGGTTCACTTTTCCAGGCATAATTGAGCTGCCAGGCTCATTTTCAGGAATGACAATCTCCCCGATGCCGCAGCGAGGTCCGCTCGCAAGCCATCTGACATCATTTGCGATTTTCATTAAATCAGCGGCAAGAGCTTTTAAGGCGCCGTGTGCATATGTGATTTCGTCATGGCTTGTCAGCGCGTGGAATTTATTCGACGAGCTGTTAAACGTTTGACCTGTCAGTTTCGTGATCTCCTCTGAAACAAGCTCTCCAAATTCCGGGTGAGCATTGATTCCTGTTCCGACAGCTGTACCTCCGATTGCAAGCGCACGCATTTTGTCTGTCGCTTCTAAAATCATTTCCTTCGAGCGATCGAGCATGTGCACCCATCCGCTGATTTCCTGTCCAAGCGTCAGAGGTGTGGCATCCTGAAGATGCGTACGTCCGATTTTTACAATATCATTGTATGCTTTCGCTTTTTCGTCTAACGTATTGCGAAGCTGATCAAGCGCAGGCACAAGCTGTTCATAGACAGATAAAACGGCAGCAACGTGCATCGCTGTCGGAAACGTATCGTTTGAGCTTTGGCTGCGGTTAACGTCATCATTTGGATGAATTGTTTGATCAGAGTTCTTTTCTTTTAATAACGCGGTCGCGCGATTGGCCACCACTTCGTTCATGTTCATGTTGCTTTGAGTTCCGCTTCCGGTCTGCCATACAACAAGCGGGAAGTTATCATCATATTTGCCTTTGAGCACATCATCACAAACTGCTGCAATGGCTTCCGCTTTTTCCGCATCTAGGTTGCCTAAGCGTTTATTAGCGATCGCCGTGCTGCGTTTCAATATTGCAAACGCCTTCACAACACGCATCGGCATTTTTTCAGAACCAATCTTGAAGTTCTCCTTGCTTCGCTGTGTTTGGGCGCCCCAAAATTTATCAGCAGGAACTTTTACTTCTCCCATGGTGTCTCGTTCAATTCTGTATTCCATTTATGTATCCCTCCATAACGGTTGCTTCAATAGATCATAATTCGCCAGTGACATTAAAAATCCTTTTTATTTTTCGATCTTGGCAGATTTTAATTTTAATTCAAGATATACGCGGGAATCCTTTGAATATTTGTACTTCGGATTCGTTCGTCCGTACTCCCTTGATGTATAAGAGACATCGTAATGCTTTTCAAATGATTTAATGAGCTGTTCTATTTCTTCTTGTTTTCCTGCAAGTCTTACCTGTGCCACTTCATATCCTCCGCTTTCATAAAAAAACTTCTGCCATAAAATACTGTAACACAGTATATCATTTTTTTAACAGGAAAAGATAACCTCTACTAAGGTTTTGGACAAGAGGTGACCTCGTTGGAACAAACAGAGTTTAAGGAATATATACACGATAATTTGGCATTGGTGCTTCCAAAATTAAAAGAAAACGATGATCTGGTGAAAAACAAAAAAATGCTGGCAAACGGACTTGTTTTTTACTTTCTCTACTTTAGTGAATTGAATGACCAGCAGAAGGTTTTAGAATCGATTAAAACCTTAATGAAGGATGAGGAGACGCTGACGCTTGACCAGGTCAAAAATCGTCTCGACCAAATTGACGCAAGGCCGGTAGAAACGGCCGAAAAAACGGTTAAGGAAATTCTCAGCGGCAATTGCGCGGTGTTTGTTAATGGCCTCAACAAAGCCTATATTCTGTCCACAGAAAAGAAACAAACAAGAAGCCTGACAGAGCCGACAACTGAAAAAGTGGTTCGCGGACCAAAGGTTGCGTTTGTGGAGGACATCGATACAAATCTTGCGCTAATCAGACAAAGAACCTCTCATCCGAAACTCATTACCAAAAAAATCATGATCGGCGAAAACAAGCTGAAGCCGGCGGCGATGATGTACATTGAAGGCAAAGCAAAAAAGTCCGTTGTGAAAGAGGTAAAAGCGCGGCTTAACAATATCAAACTGGAGGATATCCAGGACAGCGGAACGCTTGAAGAACTTATTGAAGATAATAAATACTCGCCATTTCCGCAAATTCAAAATACGGAAAGGCCCGATAAAGTTTCGTCCGCCCTGTTCAACGGCCGGGTTGCGATTTTGGTGGACAGTTCCCCATTTGTGCTTTTGGTGCCGGTTTCTCTCGGTGTACTGATGCAATCTCCGGATGATTACTACGAACGCTGGATCTCGGCATCCCTCATCCGGTCGCTGCGTTTTGCTTCTATATTCATCACCTTGTTTTTGTCATCGATTTATATCGCGCTCGTGTCATTTCATCAAGGGCTGCTGCCGACCGCGCTCGCCGTCACGATTTCGGCAAACAGGGAAAACGTGCCGTTTCCTCCGATATTTGAAGCCTTGCTGATGGAAGTGACGATCGAGCTGCTCAGAGAAGCCGGGCTGCGTCTCCCCAACCCGCTTGGCCAGACGATCGGCCTCGTTGGGGGCGTAGTCATCGGACAAGCGGCGGTAGAAGCGAATCTCGTCAGTTCGATTATGGTCATTGTCGTCAGTGTCATTGCCCTTGCATCCTTTACCGTTCCCCAATACGGAATGGGGCTGTCTTTCCGGGTGCTGCGTTTTATTTCAATGTTTTCCGCCGCAATACTCGGGCTGTACGGGATTATTTTATTTATGCTGGTCATTTATACGCACCTAACGAGACAAACAAGCTTTGGGTCTCCGTATTTTTCGCCAAATGGATTTTTCAGCCTGAAAAATACAGAGGATTCCATTATCCGTCTCCCAATTAAAAACAAACCAAAAGAGGCGAATAATCCAAATGAGCCAAAAACAGACTCCACTCAAACTTAATACCTTTCAAGGTATTTCTGTTGTTGCAAATACAATGCTCGGTGCCGGTCTTTTAACATTGCCCCGAGCGCTGACCACTAAGGGTAATACTCCCGACGGCTGGATCGTGTTGATATTAGAAGGTGTCATTTTCATTTTTTTCATTTATTTAAACACGCTCATTCAGAAAAAACATCAATATCCCTCACTGTTTGAGTATTTGCGGGAAGGCCTTGGGAAATGGATTGGCAGCATCATGGGGCTATTGATCTCCTGCTATTTTATCGGAGTGGCCAGTTTTGAAACCAGGGCGATGGCTGAAATGGTGAAGTTTTTCCTTCTGGAAAAAACGCCGATTCAAATCATTATTTTAACGTTTATCTGCTGCGGCATCTATTTAATTGTTGGGGGGCTAAGTGATGTTTCGCGGCTGTTTCCCTTTTATTTAACGATTACGATTATTATATTGCTGATCGTGTTTGGGATCAGTTTTAAAATTTTTGACATCAATAATTTGCGCCCTGTTTTAGGTGAGGGCTTGGGGCCCATTGCGAACTCCCTAACTGTCGTTTCCATCTCTTTTTTAGGAATGGAAGTGATGCTGTTTCTTCCTGAACATATGAAGAAAAAGAAATACACATTCAGATACGCGGCTATTGGCTTTATAATTCCGATTAGTTTATATATCCTGACGTATATCATCGTTGTCGGAGCTTTGACAGCTCCTGAGGTGAAATCGCTGATCTGGCCGACCATTTCTCTCTTTCAATCCTTTGAGCTTAAAGGCATATTCATTGAACGGTTTGAATCGTTTTTACTGGTCGTCTGGATTATTCAGTTTTTCACAACGTTTGTCGTTTACGGGTATTTTGCCGCTAACGGGCTGAAGAAGACGTTTGGATTATCGACTAAAAAAAGCATGGTTCTCATTGGCGCGGCTGTCTATTACTTTTCTCTATGGCCGGATGACTCTAATCAGGTCATGATGTATAGCGATTATCTCGGATACATTTTCGTCTGCCTGTTTTTACTTCCCTTCATTCTCTTTTTCATCGTAGCTGTCAAAAGGAGGATTACAGCAAAATGAAAATCCGGATTTTAAGTATTTTCATATGCGCCCTCTTACTGTCCGGCTGCTGGGACAGTAAGAATATCGAAGAATTAAGCCTGGTGATCGGAGTAGGCTTAGACAAGCCGGATGATCATAATTTACAACTGACACAGCAAATTCTTGTGCCGAAAAAAATCAGTTCAAAGGAAGGCTCTTCATCTGATCCGACACAGATTGCTGTCACAAAGGGTGAAACAGTCCATCAAATGATGAGAACATCGGCATTAAAGCACAATCCTACGTTTTCCCAGCATTTACGTCTCATTTTATTTTCCAAGGGCGTGCTTGAAGATTTTCGAATGGACTCGATCATTAATCAATTTGTCAGAGACAACGGGACAAGGCGGAGTTCATATGTGTTTGTCACCGACGGCCGCACGAAGGACATATTTAAGATGAATGATGAAGGCGAGCCCGCATCCAATGTGATTTATAATCTGACAGAGAATGGAAAGGTAACCATCAGAATGATGGAGCCTGTTACATTGGGGGAGATTTCAGAACACTTGACCTCTGACGATTCGTTCCTCATTCCCCATGTCGGTGAGGAAAACGGCAAACTCGCAATCAACGGAGCTGCTATCATAAAAGATAAGTTATGGAGCAGAAATTTAACACCGGGTGAAGTCCAAAATATTAACTTATTTACCGGCGCGGTCAAAGGCGGCGTCATTGATTTGAAACGTAATGGCTACCTTTTTTCTTATGAAGTGTATTCCAGCAATCGAAAGATCAAGACAGCCTACAAGGACGGAAAGTTTATATTCACCGTCACACGTAATATTGAAGGGCGTTTATCCGAGGATTGGAATCCTAATGAAGATTCGTTTAAGGATTCATATATCAAAGATATTGAAAAAACAGTCGAAAAACGATTAGAAGAAACAGTAACAGCATTTATTAAGGGCACGCTGCAGAAAGAGATCAAAACAGACGTGACCGGACTGGGTAACGAAGTCAGAATCCATTATCCTCAGAAATGGAAGAAGATTTCAAAAAAATGGGATGATCATTTCAGCAATGCGGAAATAAAATATCATGTCAATGTGGTCGTCAGAGACTTCGGAACGAAGGGCGCGTCTAAATAACCGACGCCTATTTCACGAGGTGATTGCGGTGTGCGTACACAGCTGCCTGCGTCCGGTCGCTGACATCCAGCTTTGATAAAATATTGGTGATGTGGGTTTTGACTGTTTTGATCGTGATAAACAGCTCCTCACCTATCTCTTTATTTGTTTTTCCTTCTGCAATCAGACAGAGAATCTCAAGCTCCCGTTTCGTGAGGGATTCATGCGGGAGCGCGTTTTCACCTGAGTGGCGCAGCCGGGATAATACTTTCCCCGCCACTTTTGATTCTAGCTTTGGCTCTCCCTTGCTTGCGGCACGGATCGCATCAGCGATTTCGGCCGCTTTTGATGTTTTTAGTAAGTAGCTGAGCGCTCCCGCTTCAATAACCGGATACACTTTATCATCATCAATGAAGCTTGTGAGCACAATAATTTTCGGATCGGAAAGCTTCTGGCAAATTTGCTTTGTCGCTTCAATGCCGTCCATGCCTTCCATGACAAGATCCATTAAGATCACATCAGGCTGTAATTCAACAGCAAGCTGTACACCCTCGCTGCCATCAGACGCTTCGCCGATGACATCTATATCGGGCTGCGCCTCCAAAAAAGCGGCGAGCCCCATTCTGACCATTTCATGATCATCAATCAACAATACTCGAATCACGTTCGTTCTCTCCTTTTTCTTCCGGGAAAATCGGGACCTTTACTTCAATTTGTGTGCCTTTTCCTTCAACCGAAATCACCTCGGCGACTCCGCCGATTTCGCTTGCACGTTCTTTCATCGAATTCAAGCCGTAGGATGACGCTTTTACCTGCTCCATCTTGAATCCTTTTCCGTTATCAATGACCTTCAGCCGCAGCTGATTGTTTTTTGCGCCGAGAATCACGGATACTTTTGAGGCTTTTGAGTGCCTGAATACATTGGAGAGAGCCTCCTGTACGATCCTGAATAAATGATCCTCTACGCCTTTAGAAATCGGCGTATCCTGTATGTCCCATTCGATATCAAGCGGCTGTTTTTTCCGAAACTCGTCCAAAAGCTCCGTAAGCCCCTCCTTCAGCCCCTTCCCTTCGAGCGTCACAGGTCTTAAATGGAGCAGCAGCGCCCTCATTTCATTTTGGGCTTCTCCCGCCATATGCTCTACCATCTTGATCCGTTTCACCGTTTTATCATCCGTATCTTTTACGTGTTCTAATACAGCGGAGGTCATCATCGATATCGCAAAGAGCTGCTGGCTGACAGCATCGTGCAGATCTCTGGCCAATCGCTGGCGTTCTTCTGTGATGACTGATTTTTTCATTTGCACCTGCCATTCAGCCCGTTCATTTGAAAGCTTTTGCAGGGAAGCTACTTGAAGTTCAACCCGCTTCGCCATTTCATTCAGCTGATCGGCTGCAAGCCCGATTTCATCGTCACCGAGCGGCGGTATACGATAAGCGAAGTTGCCATTTTCAAATGTTAAAATCGATTCAATTAATGTATCGACCCTTGTTTTCAGCCGGTTGCCGTACATGTACCCTGACGCAAAACCGATCGTAAGGCTGATCAGCACCAAAATCAGGATAAACGGAATCCCGAACCAGCTTGACGACAGCAACACAAATGGATCGAGCCGATAGTAAACCATCATAAAAGAAATCAAGCAGACAAATAGAAGCAGACTGATTCCCGTTGTCATGCGAATGGCACGCCATTGGAGACTGGCAAGCAGTTTTTTTCTCATACGTATTTCACATCCACATCACCGATAAATAGGGAGACGGATACTTTCACCCGGCGTTTGGACTCGCTGAAATCAGAAGACGCGGCGTATACCTTTGTGCTTAATCCGCTTTTCTTCGAACCGATCAGATTAATGTCGCCGATAAAAACGGACGAGCTGACAGCCACTTCAAGATCTGATGGAACATAAATATCAACGTTTCCGATCACTCCGCTGATGACAATCGTGCTCTCTCCCTCCGGAATCATCGCTTTTGACAAGTCGATTTTCACATCGCCGATAAAACCCGATACAGTTAAATCATTCAGATCAAACGGCTGCTTCATCATCAGAAGTTCGCCGATAAAAAAGCTTCGCATGTCAGGATGCTTCACATCTTTTGGGGGCTCGGACTGTTTTTCTTTTTCCGTTAAATCGGTAGGTTTCTCATTCGGTTCAAAAATAGGCTTTCCTTTCACAAGCCGGTAGCCGGCGTAAATTAAAAATGCGGCAAAAGCGTAGCCAAATAAGTTAAAGGTGATGCTGAACAGATTTTTCAAAAATAAGAAAGCGGCAAAGATGTACATGACGGACCCAAGCCAGTCACGAGAGTATTTTTTCAAAAAATAACCGGCAATCAGAAAAAAGAGCGGCCAAAACAGCAGATCGCCTACTCCGATAATTTGCAAAAACATGCTGATGCCAAATAAAGCAATGATAAGTCCAAGAAGCTGTTTTTTTGTCATTCTGGTTGTTCCGCCTCCTTTCTTCTGCCAGATGCTACCGTATCGCTACATCCCCGCTGCCTGTTTTAATATCGACTAGATGCTGTCCGCTTCCTTGTAAGCCTGTGATTTGATGATGATCTTTATGTGTTGTATCAGCAAATGGGTACGCCGAACTGACGCTTCCGCTCTCTGAAGCAGCATTGACTTTGAAACTGCCGTTTTCGGGAAGCTCCAGATTCACATCACCGCTCGTCAATGTGACAGCTGAAGAGCCCGCTGCCTTTTTTAAATCCGCGTCAACGTTTCCTGATGTCATCCGTACATCAAGTGAGCCTGAAACACCATCCAAATTTGCGTCGCCTGAAGTTAAGCGGATGCCGGCCGTTTTAGCGTCTGTATTTGATATCGACACATCTCCGGAAGAGCCCTTCACCTCCAGCTCCTGAAGGCGGATACCCGTTAAGGTCATATTCCCGCTTGCAGATGCTGCGTTCAGCTTAGAAAGCGTGAGATGTTTATTACCGTCTACAGACACGTCGCCGCTTGAGGTTCTCACAGCCAAACCGCCTTTGTACGTGTATGGAATGCGGACGACAAGGGCAGATCGATGAAATCCATTCAAAAATTGAAATTCTTTTTCCTTTGCCGTCAGCTCCAGCTTTCTTCTCTTTTCAGCCACAAACAATTTCCCCGAGTCACCTGAGATGGTTGCTGATATGTCATTACGCTCTTCCGCTATGATCTTCACATTCTTGTTATCCGATTCAATGATTACGCTTTCGATCTCATGCGGTGAAGCACTGGCTGAATCAGCTTCAGTTCCGTTTATGAATGAAAGACCTTCAGCAAACACGTCTTTGATAACAACCGCAGAAAAAATAAGAATACCGGCAATGATCAGCAGTTTGCCCAGCATTTTTTTCATTTGTTTTCATCCTTCTCATTTATTCTATTATAAAGGAAAAGCCTGTGAATGAATACGTGCGGAAGGGAAGGACTTGACGAAAACCCTTCCCTGTCCTGTTTATTCATTTGCTGCATGTGAGGTTTGATCTGATTTTTTCAAAGAGAGTTCCCGCATCTTTTCGATTTCAGCTTCTACTTCGTCTGCAAATTCACTTTGGCTCGTTTCTGTACCGGCTTCCGCTGACTTCGAATAATCGGCACGGATTTCCAATTCCTCAATTCGGTTTTCTATCCGGAGAAATTCCCGATACGCGCTTTCACTGTCAATTTTGTCGAATGTCGCGTTCATATGCTCTTTTGCTTTTGCAGCGTTTGCCCGGGCAATCAGCGCCTGTTTTTTATCCTTTACGTCCTGTAGCCTTGTTTCAAGTGTGGCAAGCTGTTCTTTCAGCTCAGCCAGCTGGCTGCTTGCCTGTTCATAGGAAGCTTTGTGCTCTGCTGCCTTTCCCTCTAAATACTTCATTTCTGTCAGCGCTTTTTTCGCAAGCTCTTCTTCACCGGCATCAAAAGCGAGCTGAGCTTGATTCTTACGCTTTCCAGCCACTTCATTTGCTTCTTCATATTTTTTCTTAAATTGATAGGCGATCGTATGCTGTTTGACGATCGTTTGTTTTGCTTTTGCAATATCGCTTTCCATATCACGAACGTACTGATTCAGCATCACCTTAGGGTTCTCCAGTTTATCCAATCCTTCATGAACTGACGCAACAAACATATCTCTCATTCTTTTTAATACCATACCGTTATTCCTCCTCATATCATGTGTTATTTTTTCTTTAAGAAATTTTCCCATTCGTCATCAAAATGAGACTGGTAGCCGGCAGAAGCTGGTTCAGGGTCAAAGCTTGACATATCGCTTTCCGCGGATCCGTTTTTCATCAGTTTCCAGCCGTAATACACCATAGCAGCCGCGAGTGCAATGCCGACGAGAAACGGAAGTGAGCAAATGAGCATCATCGCCCCGAATCCGCCCAAGATGATACCTGTGATGGTTTTGCCTGCTGCGAATCTTTTGATTCCCGCGTATGTCAGCAATCCTCCGATCGCAAGCGGAATGATAAAGCCGAAGCTGCCGCCCCCAAAAAAGACGGAGATTCCAAATACAATTAATAAGAATCCGCCTATCGTTTTCTTGTTGATCTTCATGCAGATCCTCCTTTCGTTTTCCTTGTCTTCATCTTATACAAAACAAAAGATGAGCAAAACGAATCAGAGATTGATTTTTGGATAAGACCAGAGTCGTAGACAGCACCGGACCCAGCGGCATAAAAAAAGCCATGCACGAGGCATGGCGTCTTCAAAAACCTTTACATATGAACACTTGCTTCCCTTTCTTTTACCAAATCGGATTGTTCTGCTTTGGCCAGCTTTGTAAACAGAAGAATTCCGATCCCCGCGATAATTTCCACAACTCCCCCGGCAGCGATCACATTTCCTGAACCAAAAGCGGTTGCGGCATATCCGCAAATGACAGCGCCGGCCGGAATTGAAATATTTGAGATCATATGTATGACAGCATAAACTTGCGGCTGGTCCTCACTATCGACAGATGTCTGTATAATTGTATACTCGGGAACATTGATTGCACTGACTGCAGCGCCAAATGTAAAAGCGGCGAAAAAGACGAGCGGCAAAAAGGTATTCATTCCGGTAATAAAGAAAGCGAATCCTTCAATGATGCCGGCGGTTACGAAAAGCAGTCCGTACTTGTTTACTTTTACTTTTGTCAGTACAAACCCCAATAAAAACGCGCCTATTGCGGTGGTGGCTTTTAATAGCGAATACACAATCGGCTGTCCGTTTAAATCCTCCGCAACATATACAGCGGAGAGCGCTTCCCAAGGGGCTGCCGCGAAATTCATAAAGATACAATAGATAGCGAGCGGATATAAGATTTGGTGTTTTCTGACTAGGACAAAACCGCGTTTCAGTCTGCCAAAATATGTACCTCTCTGTGCAACGGCCGCTGATTCCGATTTTGTTTCAACAGCAGTGTATTTAATAAAGAGAACAAGAAAACCAGAAATAAGATAAAGTACGAGAGACATAAGCATTGTATAAGAAGGACTGATAAACGTAAGGAGAGCGCCGCATAGTGTCACAGCTCCAAGCCGGACAATTTGGGCGGACGACTGCAGCACAGCATTTGCTTTTTGAATGCCTTTTTCATCTACAATTTGCGGGATTAAAGCAATGGAAGCAGGATTATAGGCAGCGCCAGTAGCTGAATGCACAATCATAAGAGTCATAACAAACCACAGCGGAGAGAATCCGCCGAAATGGCAGAGCGGAATGATTAAAACAACCGCGGCTCTTGTCAGGTCTGAAAAGTACATCCAGAATTTCAATGTATTCTGTTTCATGAAAGGACCCGTCACAGGTGCTAAAACAGCTTCCGGCAAAAAGGTGACAGCAATCAATAAAGCAGTTCCGATCGCACCTTCACCGTCAAAAATTAAAAACCATAATATCGAATTAAATGCGAACATATCGCCGGAAATCTTGACTATTCTTGAGAAGAAAAGGAAGTTGAAATTTCTCTTCCAGACGCTATCACTTTCGATGAATCTCACCATCAATCAGAGCCCCCCACTGCCTATTTTTTACATCAATTTGTTACAATATCTCATTTTTCCATTTTTCAGTCAATAATTCATAAGGTTCATTTTTTGTCGTAAAAAGGGAAATTGACAAAATGAAAAAATAAAAAGCCGGCATGTATTGAAAATGCCAGCTTTCATTCATGTTTTTTTATGATCCGCTGCTGTTTCGATCGCGAAACACAATAGCGCTTCTTTCATACTCCACGTCGTTAATACCGCTTCTCACATTGACAACCCGTGCTGCGGCAAAGAAATAGTCGGACAATCGATTGAGATAACGGAGCACCATTTCATGGATCTCTTCCGTTTTCATCAGCGCCACCACTTGACGTTCCGCCCGCCTTGTAATGGTGCGCGCCACATGGAGAAGCGAAGCGGCCTTTGATCCGCCCGGAAGAATAAATCTCTTTAGTTCAGGTGCCTCTTCTGTATAGGCATCGATTCGCATTTCTAAATAGGAAACGGATTCTTCCTTCAATTTATATTCTCTTTTTTCTGTGATGATTGCCAGATCGCCCCCGCAGTCAAAGAGCTCGTGCTGAATGTTGAGCAGCTCGGCCGTTAGATCCTCAAAGTCACGCTTTTCGGAGAGCTCAGCCAAGGCCAGCCCGACAAAACTGTTCAGCTCATCAATCGTGCCGTAGCTTTCTACTCGGAGGCTGTCCTTATCTGTTCTGCCTCCGATTAAGCTCGTTTGCCCGTTATCGCCTGTTTTTGTATATAGTTTCATCATATCTGTCTCCTTTACAGACTTATTCAAGCAGGTCCGCAGCCTCTCGCACACATTCAGCTGTCCCAAACCGAATCAATTGGTTCAGCCGTTTTTCTATGTTTTCTTCTGAAGATGTCTCTTTAGTTTGTGTCGCTGCAACGAGGATTTCTCCAGGTTCATTTTGTTCACCGCCCAGCACTTTCATGCGCTCGGCTTCCGCTCCCATGACAGCCCTGACGAAGAATTGGTCTGTCGCAAAGCCGTTGATCAAAATCCATATCGAAAAGCCAGACATGACACAAATACAAACGGACAGCTCTTCGTCTTCAAACGTACGGCACACAAGCCGGTCAAGTCTGCCGGAGGAGGCCATCGCACAGGTTTCCTGCGGATAAAAGCCGTTTTCAGATAAATAGGCTGTAAGCCCTTCTTTTTGATCTGAATGGGCAGACAGCCGTTTATGGAGAAACGTCTGGTTCCAAGAAAAGCCTGAACCGATAGGAGCCGAGGACAGCGTCCGGAGCGGGATTTCCGTTTGCAAAAGGATCTCGTCGCGCCGCACTTGCAGTAAAGCTTCAAACGAAATCGTCTGCAGCTTTAGGGCGGCCTCTTCAGGCTGAATCGCAATAAGGGGTTTAGGCAATTGATGATGGAGTAAGGCGCTGACTTTCGTGTTATACAACGCCTTTATGTGCTCTTCTGTGATGGCGGTTTCCGGTTTTTGCTTAGGCCCGGCTGTTCCGTTTTTTATAAAGACGATTTCATCACAGTACAGGCTAGCGGTATTCAGATCGTGAAAAACACTGACAGCAGTCAGCCCATTTTCTCTCGTCAGGCGCTTGATAAGATCGAGCAGTTCTTTTTGATAGGCCAAATCCAGAAAAGTGGTCGGTTCGTCTAAAAATAAAATGCGCGGCTGCTGCGCCAGTGCTTGAGCCAAATAAACCCGCTGCTGTTCACCCCCGCTTAGATCACGAATCGATTTGTCAGCGAAGGCAAGTACCCCTGTTTGTTTCATCGCATTCTCAATGATGGCTTCATCCTCTTCAGTCTGCTGGCTGAACAGCCCTTTTTGAAATGGATATCTGCCGAAGGATACGGTTTCTTTGACAGTAAAGCTAAAGGCTTGATCTGTTTTTTGCGGCAGAACTGCCATCATTTGCGCCAGTTCCTTCGGCTTATATTCAGTGAGTGGTTTGCCAGCCAGACAAACGGAGCCTTCTATTGGCGGAAGTGTTCCTGTCAGCAAGTGAAGCAGTGTTGTTTTTCCACTCCCATTCGGTCCGAGAATGCCAAGAAATTCTCCCTTCTTCACTGTTAAACTGATATTTTTAATCAGCCGGCTGTCTCCGTAACCTCCCGACAGCCCTTCTGCCTTAATCATAAGCTTCTCCCCCCGCGATGCTGCCGAATTAAAATCAGAGCGAAAACAGGAGCTCCCGCTAAAGCTGTAATAATGCCGATCGGCAATTCAATCGGCTCAATCATTGTTCTCGATAGCAGATCGGCCAAGACGAGAAATCCCGCGCCAAGCAAGGCAGACAGCGGCAATAAATGCCGATGATCCGTTCCCCACAGCAATCTTGTGATATGCGGAATCACAAGTCCGACAAAGCCAATGGTGCCGGATACAGCCACAGCGCCGCCCGTCAGCAGTGACCCTGCAATTAAAATCATCATTTTACTATGCTGGACGCTAACCCCGAGAAGCCTTGCTTTCTCCTCTCCATAGGTCATCACGTTGAGTTCCCTTCCGTTTATGATCAGCAGCATGATTCCTAAAAGAAAAAACGGGAGAAACAGTGCAACGTAGCTCCAGCCTCTCATCGAGACGCTGCCAAGCAGCCAATGCACAATAGGCAGTAAATTATCTCCTGTCAGAGCAATGACAAGAGAAATAAATGCGCCCAAAAATGAATTGATGATGACACCGGTCAAAATGAGGGTGGAAACAGACATTGATGCATGAACGAGGCGGCTGAAGAAAAGGACCGCCGCCATTGTGACAAGTGCCGCGGCTACACTCACAACCGGCAGTGTAAAGCCTCCGATGACAGGAAGCTGCAGGGTAAAGAATAGGGTCACAACCGCCCCCACTGAAGCACCGGATGAAACACCGAGCGTGTAGGGATCAGCAAGCGGATTTTTCAACAGCCCCTGAAAAGCAGCCCCAGCGATAGAAAGAGCCGCCCCCACAAGGGCGGCCAGCACAACTCTCGGCAGTCTGATATTCAACATAATATTTGTATACATTGGATCATAGGAGCCGGCAGAGCCGCCAAAGCCTTCATGCCAAAAGATATGGACGATGGCGGGTATCGGAATTTGCAGACTGCCGCAAGAAATCCCCAATATGATACTAGCGGCTAAAAATAAGATACTGATGCTATAAGCAGCAAAACGATTATTCTTTAAACGTATCCGGGTAAATGCTTTCCGCAAGTTCTTCGACCCCTTCGATCAGACGCGGACCTGAACGTGTGACGAGATCCGGATCAACATCATAAACGCGATGATGTTTCACAGCATTGATTCCGCTCCAGCCATCACGCTTTTCCACCGCATCCGCTTTTACACCGTCCGTTGTGACAATGGTGTCTGGATTCAGCTTAACGATGGCCTCGTCTGTCATTTGCACCCAGCCTTTTTGATCCGCTGCAGCGTTTTTAGCATGGATGACATTCAGCATTTCATTCATAAACGTGTCTTTTCCGGTTGTGTAAATGTCAGGATCAGGCGAAACCTCAATAAAGACGCTTTTTTCCTCGTCTTTTGAAATGGATTTCGCTTTTTCTTGAATCTCCTGCAGGTCTGATTTCATGCTGTTGACCAGTTGGCCCGCTTTTTTCTCGACCCCGGCAGCTTCACCGATCATTTCGATTGATTTGTATACCTCTGCGAAAGATTGTGCATCATTGACAGTCAGCACAGGAATGCCAGCGTCTTTCAGCTGCTTAATGGCATCAGCTGAGGCTGACATGGAAGATTCATGGGCGAGAACGAGATCAGGTTTAAGAGAAATGACTTTCTCAACGTTTACATTCATATCCCCAACCTTCTCAACCTGTTTGACTTCCTTTGGATATGTATCGTTTTTGGTGACACCGACCACTTTGTCACCGAGTCCGAGAGCATATATAATTTCCGTGTTGCTCGGCATTAATGAAACAATTTTTTTCGGCTCCTTTTTGATGGTAACGTCTTCGCTTGACGCATCATCAATTGTGACAGGGAACGCTTCAGACGCGGCTGTCTTTTGCTTTGCAACGGAATCCTTCTCATCTGCCGCATTGCCGCAGCCTGAAATCATAATGGCGGTCAGCAGAAGCGCCGTCCATATTCCGGCTAATTTTTTCATACCCTTTCCTCCTAAATGAACTAAAAAAGCATCTCTACGATGGTAAAGACGCTGTAAACAACAAGAAAGCCTATTGTTTACACATCATCTGTCCTCGCAGACTTCGTGCTTATCAAACAGGCAGGTATCCTGGCTCTTGGCGCAAAGGCCAATTACAGTGGCGGGATCGCACCGGCTTTTACCGGTTTCCCTATTAAGCCGGCTATTTTCACGTACCGGCACCTGTTTGACATTCGTATCCTTTTTCGGAGTTATTATACTATATGGCTGACAGGCTTGTATATGCAGTATGAATGACTTTTCCTCAGCTGCATGTATGGAAGCAAAATTCTCGTAAACACTAAATTTCATCTTGTATACTAAGTAGCATGATCAATAAAAAAGGAATGATTCTTATGGACTTACAGCTTAAAGACAAGCTCGTCTTAATCACAGGCTCAACTTCCGGCATCGGGAAAGCCGCGGCGAAAAGCTTTTTGCAAGAAGGTGCAGCCGTTGTAGTCAATGGCCGAACACAAGAGACAGTCGATCGCACGGTTGAGGAGCTTTCTTCCTATGGAACGGTGCATGGAGCAGCCGCCGACTTATCAAAACCGGATGAAGCAGCAGCTTTTCTGGAAAAAGTGAAGCAGATCGGTGATATAGATGTTCTTGTCAACAATCTCGGTTTCTTTGAAGTGAAGGATTTCGCCGAGGTAACGGATGAAGAATGGAATCAATATTTTGAAGTAAACGTGATGAGCGCTGTTCGGACAAGCCGTCACTTCCTTCCAAAGATGCTTGCCAAAAACAGCGGCCGCATTTTGAATATTGCAAGTGAAGCAGGCGTTAAACCGCTTCCGACTATGATTCCTTATTCAATGACCAAAACAGCGCTGATCAGCCTGTCCAGAGGAATGGCTGAAATGACGAAGGGCACAAACGTTACGGTTAATTCAGTGCTTCCGGGACCTACTTGGACAGAAGGCGTTGCGTCCTATATGGAGGGCGCCGCAAAGGCAGCCGGCCAGGATACAGATACATTTGTGCAAGACTATTTTAAAGTGAATGAGCCGACTTCACTCATTCAAAGATACGCAACAGCTGAAGAAGTCGCCAACACAATTGTATTCCTCGCATCTGATGCCGCATCTGCCATTAATGGCACAGCACAGCGTGTGGAAGGCGGAATTATCCGTTCACTTTAAATGCAAAAACGCATCCGTTTTCGGATGCGTTTTTTTTATAACTCCCCAGCGAATGGAACCGGCTGATATCCGCCCGTTTCAAGTCTGGCTGAAAACAATCCGCCCGCATGAGGCTGTTCATATCTTTCTGTTTCGGTCATTTGTTCAGTAGCTGTTGTGATGTAAAGGGTTTTCATGTCTTGGCCGCCGAACGCACAGCACGTGACATATTTGGCCGGAACACTTATTGAATCAATTTCTTTTCTCTGAAAAGGATCAATGTGAACCACACGGCTTCCGCCAAACAGCGCTACCCACAGCATGCCGTTTTGATCAATTGTCATGCCATCCGGCAGCCCATCCGATTTTTCAAAACGATAGACAGTCTCGGGGTTTGAGACGTTTCCGCTTTCGGGATCGTATTGATAGCACACAATCTCCTGCGTCGGCGTGTCAATGTAGTACATCAGGTTGCGTTCGCGATCCCAATCCAAACCGTTCGAGGTTGAGACTTGATCTTTCATTTTGACAAGGCTCCCATCTGCGTCCAAACGATAAAGCGAGGCTTGTTTTTGTTCGCCTTCCATGCTCGTCGTCCCTGCCCAAAGCCTTCCGTACGGATCACATTTGGCGTCGTTAAACCGAAGGCTCTCATGCATATCTTTCGGCTGTTTGATTTTTTCAAGACTGTCATCATGAAGATGATACAGGTAAAAACCGTCTTTCATCGTCATGATCAGCTCATCCTTTGAATATTTCGCAAGCGCCGTCACAAAGGATGTAAATTTGACCGAACGATTGATTTTTTCTTTAGGATCAAAAATATGGAGCTCACTTCCTAAAATATCAACCCAATATAGTCGGCCGTTTTCTTCATCCCATAACGGGCCTTCACCGATTACTGCCCTAGTGTCTGCTTCTAATACTGCATCCATGTGTAACACCTCTTTAGCTTCATTCTATATATTGTTATTCCCGGCAAAGAGATGTCCAAACCACATGCCTTATTCTTTTTTGAAAAGGATAGTAATGACGGAGCCAATATTGATCCTGCTGTTGACGTGAATCGTTCCGTTATGCAGGTGCACCAGCTCTTTGGCAATCGCCAGTCCAAGCCCCGTCCCGGCAGCCGGATCTTTCGTATTGGTTCCCCTGTAATAGCGGTTAAATAAATGGGTGATCGTCTCCTCATCCATTCCTCTCCCATTGTCTTTGACCTTCAATGAAATATGATTTTTTGTCTGTTCAAGAATCACCTGAATTGCTGTTCCTTTATCGTTGTGCTTCACAGCATTTCCGAGCAGATTTTCCAGGATGCGTCTGAACCAGGCTTCATCCAGCGCAAATTCAATATGCTCTTCTCTTGATACAAATGAGATATCATACCCTTCAGAAAACGGATTTTTCTTGAAATCCTCAATGACATTTTTAAAGAACGGAATGAGGCTTGTGAGGTTTCTCTCCATCGGCAGAGCGTCATTTTTTAGACGGTACGTTAAATTTAAGTCCTCGATGAGCTTTGACATGTATTCCGATTTCTCTCTGACCACCTGCCCCATTTCTTTCACTTCATCAGGAGACCAGTCGTATTGCTTCGATTCAAGCATCATGCTGTAGCCGTAAATGCTGCTGAGGGGTGTTTTTAAATCATGAGACAAACCGGCGATCCATTCTTCCCGTGTCGCCTGAATTTTTTCTCGGTTTCTCTTGTCCCGTCGCAGCGTTTCCGTCAGCTGATCCATAGATTCAAATATCTCACCGAAGAAACGGTACGGCTGTTTGATTTTCCCCTTTTTGTTTTTGCTGACTGGGCGCCCTTTACGGTTTTTCGGCTCTTCAAGCTTCCCTTTCGATAGATTGACGAGCCATTTGATTGTATGAAAAATCGGCAGGCCAAACCTGAACATATACCAGGCCGTCATCCAAAAAATATAGAGAAGCAGAACGCCCATAATCAGGAACATCGCTTTAAGAACAACATTAAGAAACGATTTGTTAAACTCCTGATCGGTTACATAGACAGGGTTCGGCACCGTAGCGACCATCCATCTGTCTTTATTGAGGATCTTAACGGAAATTTCCCTTTTATAGTTCCAGGGTTTAGAGCTGTATTTGAGCAGTTCCAGCTGGTTCATCGTTTTTCTTTCACTTTTTGTACTGTTGATGCTGTCGAGAATGTTCCCATCGCTGTCCAATAAGTAAATGGCGCCTTTTTCCCGCTTAATATAGTCAACTGTACCGGACTTATATTGTGACAAAGAGTCGAGGGACGGTTCACGGCTTTCAATGGAAGTCAGCAGCTGCTCGCTCTTTGACTTCCAGCCGAACAAGAGGAGATATGACTTGTCTTCAATATTGATTGCCCAATAATTCAGCTTATAGTTATCAAGCTTCTTGCTTTTATAAATAGACAAAAGCTCCTTCTTTGTGTAGGTGCCGGGCACGTCTTTCGGCACACTGTAGGAATAATCCGTTTTTCCATTAGAATCAATGATTTGCATCCAGCCGTGCTGTTTATCAACAGATTTCTTCAGGAAATCGTCCACTTCCCATGACCCGTCTTCGTTTACATCGAGATATGCCTCAAGCGTGTCAGTCGTTGCCTTTGTCAGCCCTGAATTGGATTCCGCATCGCTAAATCGCGAGTCTAGATAGAAAAAAGAAGCCACAAGCATGATCGAAAGAAGAAGGATAACAATCAGCATCTGCCCGAAAAAGTGAAACAGAAACTTCCACCTTAACCTCATGGGCGCTTTCCGTTTCCTTCTGGACTCGGGATAAAACGGTATCCGAGACCGCGAACGGTTACGATATATTCCGGATTGCTCGGGTCACGCTCAATTTTTTCCCGGAGCTTGCGGATATGAACCATGACGGTATTGTTATCTCCGTACGAAGGATAGCCCCATACTTTTTCATAAATTTGATCTTTAGAAAGCACCACATTGGGATGTTCGCAAAAATATTGAAGCAGCTGCAAAAGCTGAGCCGAACAGGCGACAGTTTCCCCGCCCACAATCAGCTCGGCATTTTGCGGAGAAAATGTAAAGTAATCATATGTATAGGTTTTGTTTGTTTCAGCTGGTTTCGACTGATACGTACGCTTTAAATGCGCTCTGATCCGCGCGGCTAATTCCAGCGGATTAAATGGTTTTGTAATATAATCATCAGCTCCGACCGCAAAACCAGATAATTTGTCAGCGTCCGATGATCTCGCCGTCAGGAAAAAAATCGGGGCGTCTGAATACTCCCTGATTAATGTGCAGGCCTCAAAACCGGTCATTCCGCCCATCATGACATCCAATACGATTAAATCAACCTTATTTGTCTTTACGATCGGAATGGCTTCCTCTGCACTTGCCGCATCCATTATATGTCGATAACCTTCTTTTTCGAGAACACGTTTGATCATATCTACAATCGCTTTCTCATCGTCTACGATTAAAATTGACGCATTTTCCACTTTTATGTTCCTTTCTGTCACTGTTTTTTTTCATCTTATCATTATATCGTTTCTTTTTGGTACATTTTTGAATAGGAGGGCTCTTGACGGGGGTGAACAGCAGAAAACGGGAACCTGCAAAAATGTTCCCGTTTTCTTAGAATGAGTAATCGTTATGAGTTCTCGTCTACCATGTATAAAATAAACTCCCAAAATCCCGGAACATCCTGACACAGAAGCATATCAGCCTTTTCAAACATCTTGATTTTCAGCTCCTGCTCTAAATCTTCTCTTTCTTGATAGGACGTATTGCTGAGTTTTTTTCTGATCATCGGTGAAAAGCATGCAATCAGATGCTCAATGTCGTACATTTCATCATGATCCCTATTATGTTCAAACTGGCCGCTCACAGTTTACTTTTCCCCCTTTTTTTGCGCCGCTAGCTGCTTTCTAATATTTTCTAATCCCTTTTTATGAATATTAGAGATATTTTGCCGGGACTCACCTAATGAATCAGCGATTTCCTGCATCGTGGCACCGTGAAGATAGACTTTTGTCAGCACACTTTTTTGTTTGTCAGTCAGATTCTGAATCGCTTGATAAAGCTGATAATCCTGGACATGCTGGCTCAAATCATCCTGCAGGTCTAAAAACTCCTCAAACGCGTCACTTCCCGTTTCGGAAGGAAGTCGTTCTCCTGCTTCCGGATGATCAACCGTCAGCGGATACCGTTTCTGATTTTTGCGAACCCGCTTATCAAAATCGATGGAAAAAATCCGAATCATTGAATTCATATACTTGACGATGCGAATCTCCTTATAAAATTGCTTGAATTGCTCGTCCAGCGATTTTGCATCCTTTTCATTCGGGTTTTCCATTACATTTTTGAACAAACGGTAATGCTGAGGATTGCTCAAAAAGTGCTTCACGATGGGATGCTTCATAATCTCCTTACATTTCGATCGCAACAGACCCTGATAGTCCATCAAACCGCCTCCCTACTAAATTAAATGAAGGAAAGCAAAAAAAAGTAAACTACTACTTTCAGACTAGCGTTTGCTGAAGCAAACCTTCCAGTCATGGTTTACGATTTCTTGGGTTCCCTTCACTTACTTACATGACTGCACAAAAAGGAAGGAGGTGTTTTTCATGGATCAGGTTTTTATAGAGGAGGTCGTCAAGCAGATCAGCAATCTGGGGTTCCCGGCACTGATCGCGATGTACCTGCTGACCCGTTTCGAGAAAAAGTTCGATCAGCTCATTGAATTGATGACAGAGGTGAAAGATCAGAAAGCGAAACATTAATTTTGTATCGAAGTTGACTTTTCATCGTTTTTTTTCACTTAACAAGACAGAAGGGAAAACGAAAGGCCTTTCACATTCTCTTTCTGCGTCACATTTATTTTTAAGGAGGAGACAGAAAAATGAAAAAACAAAACGACATTCCACAGCCAATCAGAGGAGATAAGGGAGCGACAGTGAAAATCCCGCGTAATATTGAAAGGGACCGGCAGAATCCCGATATGCTCGTACCGCCGGAAACTGATCATGGCACCGTTGAAAATATGAAGTTTTCTTTCTCAGATACTCATAACCGTTTGGAAAAAGGCGGGTACGCCCGTGAAGTTACCGTACGTGAGCTGCCGATTTCAGAAAACCTGGCTTCTGTTAATATGCGGCTGAAGCCAGGCGCCATTCGCGAGCTTCATTGGCATAAGGAAGCAGAGTGGGCATACATGATCTATGGGAAAGCACGTGTCACGATCGTGGATGAAAAGGGCCGCAGCTTTATTGATGATGTAGGCGAGGGAGATTTATGGTACTTCCCGTCAGGCCTGCCGCACTCGATTCAAGCACTCGAAGAAGGGGCAGAGTTCCTGCTCGTGTTTGACGACGGGTCATTCTCTGAAAACAGCACATTCCAGCTGACAGACTGGCTTGCCCACACCCCTAAAGAAGTCATTGCCGCTAATTTCGGCGTGACAGAAGAAGAAATCGCCAATTTGCCAGGCAAAGAAAAATATATATTTGAAAAACCTGTACCCGGCTGTTTAAAAGATGACATTGTGGAAGGGCCGTACGGCGAAGTGCCTTATCCGTTTACGTACCGCCTTCTTGAACAGGAGCCGATTGCATCAGAAGGAGGAAAGGTGTACATTGCGGATTCGACAAACTTTACTGTGTCTAAAACCATTGCATCAGCGCTCGTAACTGTGGAACCTGGCGCAATGAGAGAGCTTCACTGGCATCCGAATACGCATGAATGGCAATATTACATCTCCGGTAAAGCGAGAATGACCGTTTTTGCTGCTGACGGCCATGCGAGAACCTTTAACTATCAAGCCGGTGATGTCGGTTATGTTCCATTTGCGATGGGCCACTACGTAGAAAACCTTGGCGATGAACCGCTCGTTTTTTTAGAAATCTTTAAGGATGACCATTATGCCGATGTGTCTTTAAACCAATGGCTCGCAATGCTTCCTGAAACCTTCGTCCAAGAACACCTTGACTTAGGCAAAGAATTTACGGATGTCCTTTCAAAGGAAAAGCATCCGGTTGTGAAAAAGAAAAGCAGTAAATAATAAACAACTGGCAGCTTGCAGAGAGCGCTCGTTCTCTGCAAGCGCTGATAAGGAGCTGAATCAGTGCTACATCAAAAAGATACAATAAAGCAGGCCGTACAGTACGTGCTGGCAGCGGCGGCTGTGTTATTTTGCTATTTCACTATCATTCTCAGTGTTTTTTCTTTGGCGGGAATGAGCTACCGATCAGCTGCTCATGTCCTGCTATTTGCTGTGTTATTTCTTGTGATCGGACTATGCTTTGAACCTTTTGAACGGCTGATGATACATAGTTTTACGTTTTTCAAGACTGGAAGACGAGCTTTTATCCTTATGGCCGGCACCGTCCAGCTGCTGTTTTTATGGATAACCGCTTATACGACAGATCAAATGATTCATGACATTTGGCTGTCAACCACAGAAGAGATGATTCTCGCAGCCGTTTTTCTTATTTTGGATAAATGCAATTCATCACTGCCCAGCTAAAAAAAGAACGCCATCCGATTGGATGCGTTCTTTTTATTCATATCGAAGCGCGTCGACAGGCTGAAGCTTCGATGCCTTAATGGACGGCAGCAAGCCGAAAATAATGCCGACTGCCATTGAGAAAATGAGTGCTCCGATAACTGCCGGAACGGAGATGATGAAAGGCATCGGAAAGATAACCGTGATAAGTTTAGCGATGCCAAAGCCCGCAAGCACACCGAGAATTCCGCCAATACTTGTCAGTACGACGGCCTCTGTTAAAAATTGAAATAAAATCACGCGCCGCTTGGCACCGAGCGCCTTCTTAATTCCGATTTCCCGCGTGCGCTCCGTCACTGAAACGAGCATAATGTTCATGACACCGATGCCTCCGACCAAAAGTGAGATGCTGGCAATTCCGCCAAGCAGCAGAGCAAATGACTGGTTAAAGGATTCCACTTCCTGAGCGACCTCCTGAAGATCCATCACGCTGTACTCCGCTTTTTCCAAATCAGCATCTGACAGTCCTTGATTTAGAAGATCCGCGGCCATTACACCGGCTTCTTGGATATGCTCAGAAGAGTCTGCCTGCACCGCAATCTGTGTCGGTGCGTCGAATCCTTCAATTAGCGGCCACACTTTTTTCGGCGCATATAAAACCGGATTCGCATAGTCGCCACCAAACATGCTTTCTTCCTGTTTCTTTTCTTGAAAAACACCGGCAACCCGGAACGGCACACCGTTCAGCTCGATGTTTTTGTGGAGAGCGTCCCCATCAGGAAACAGCTCATCTCTTGCAGCCTCATTGATCATAACCACTTGGTGTGTGCTGTTTAATTCTTTTTCCGTCAGTTTTCTCCCCTCAGTGATGCTGATCGGGAACATATCAAAATAATCAGCATCAACTCCGTACACTTGGGGATATGAAACGTTCGTTAAGTGAAAAACGGAGGCGCCTTCAGACAGGTAATATAAAGATAATCCTTTTACAACAGGGTCTGATTTTATCGTCTCAATCGTTTCTTCAGATACAGGGGGGGCGGACGTATAAGAAACCTCCTGGTAACCGCCTTCCTCCTCCCCGCCTGTTGGCTGGTACACTACATTAATCGCGTTATTTCCCATGCCAATCATACTTTGCTTTAATTGCTCGCTTTGGCCTTTCAGCATAGAAACGATCGCAATGATCGCCGCTATACCGATAATGACACCAAGCATCGTAAGAATCGACCTCAGCTTATGTGAAAAAATAGATTGAAAGGAGATCCGAATATGTTCAAGCATGGCTAATCCCTCTCTCGTCTAACACTAATTCTCCGTCTCTGATAAAAACGGTTCTGTCGGCTTTTCTGGCGACGTCCGGGTCATGGGTGATCATGATAATCGTTGTGCCTTCCTGATGCAATTGTGAAAACAGCGACAAAATTTGTTCACTTGATTTTGTATCAAGCGCCCCGGTCGGTTCATCTGCCAGAATAAACCGCGGCTGATTGACAAGGGCTCTTGCAATCGCCACCCGCTGCTTTTGTCCGCCGGACAGCTTTGGCGGTTTGTAGGAGATCCTATCTTTCAAACCAACCTTTTCAAGAGCTTCGTAGGCTCTTTGCCTTCTTTCTTTTTTCTTTACCTTATTGTAAATCATCGGCAGCTCGACATTTTGCAATGCGGTAAGGCGCGGCAGCAAATGAAAGGTTTGAAACACAAATCCGATTGATTCGTTGCGAATGTCAGCCAAAGCACCGTCTTTCCCTTTTAATACATCCATTTGGTCTAGCATATAGGTTCCGGAGGTCGGCCTGTCCAAACAGCCTATAATATTCATTAACGTAGACTTTCCTGAACCGGACGGCCCCATAATGGCCAGAAATTCACCAGCCTTGACGGTGAGATTAATCTGCTTTAAGATCGGCACCTCTTCTTTGCCCAGCTTGTACGATTTAGAAACATTATTCAGTGTCAGCATTGACTGTAACCTGCTTTCCTTCCTTGACCGCGGGATCAGGATAGATCACATAATCTTCCGGTGTCAGGCCGCTTTTGATTTCGACCATGTCACTTTCGTCTGTTTCCCCGATTTCAACAGGCTGTTTAACCGCCTTCTGATCCTCATCCGTCTTCCAAACATACGGTTCGCCATCGTCCTGGATAATCATGTCGGAAGGCAGCTTAATGGTATTCGCATCAGCTTCGTCACTAATAACTTCAATGTTGACATGATAGCCGACTTCAAGGCCCTTATGGCTGTCCAATAAAACAGTGAAAGGATAGTTAGAAGATTGGGGATTCATTTCCTCTTCAGCATAACTTTCTGATGCTTCCCCCTCACCTGTTCCAGCAGGAAGCTTGCCGATTGAAGTAATTTTGCCTTTCCACTCGCCTTCACTGCCTGTTTTCAGCGTAACTCTGACCTTGCTGCCTTTTTTAATCGTGTCCATTAACAGCTCGTTGATTTGGCTTTTTACAAGGTATTTGCCCGTTGAAACGATTTGGATATACGGTCCTGCTGCTTGATCACCAGTAGCGCCGTCCGCAATATCCTGATTGACGCTTTGAACAATACCGTCATGCTTGCTTGTGATCACATTTGAACCTTTGTTTTTCGATTGTGCAGCCAGTTCTTTTTGGTGCTGCTTCAGTTCAAGCTGGCTTGTCTTTAAATCAAAATTAGCCTGGTCAAGCTCGTCTTGAAGCTGTGCTTTCTCGTCTTTTCCGGCTGTTTTCAGCTTCTTCTCTGTTTCTGCTATTGATTTTTGCAAGCGGCTGATTTGAAGGTTTGTCATTTCAATTTGTAAATTGCTTTGCTCAATTTCGTCAGAATGATCCTCACCCTCGTACTCAAAAAGCTTATCGCCTTTTTTGACCTTATCGCCTTCTTTGACGTACGTTTTTTTAATGCTTCCTTTCTCTGAATCTATGTATACTTTTTGCTGTTTCTCTGGTTCAACTTTTCCTGAAAACGATTGGGCTGATTCAGATTCACCGCCCATATACACCGCGACTGATTCAGCATAAGGCTCCGATGAAACGGCAACTTGATTCATGTGAGTAAAAAAGTAAAAACCGCCGGCGCCGATCCCCGCCAGTACGAGCACACCGGCACATATCGAACCGGCAATAAGCCATTTTTTCTTCTTGGACACAATGATCTCCTCTTTCTGTAATCTTCGTAATATTTTCGAAACATTCTAACCAATATTATCTATTAATTCAAATAGACTTTCAATCTTTTTCTTCAAAATACGGAATTTGTAAGTGAAATTACATTTTTGGGGGTTGAAAATAAAAAATCCCGGCGTTATACCGGGATTTTTCTTACACAGAAACAAGCTGTTTTTCAGTTTTAATCAGGTCATAGGTTAAGCATACGGGTTTATTTGTACGAGGATCAGTGACGATTTCAGCATCAATCTGGAATACCCGCTTCAAAATATCCGGCGTCATGACCTCCAGTGCGGTCCCTTCCTTGATGACCTTGCCTTTTTTGAGCGCAATCATATAATGGGAAAAACGGGCCGCATGATTCAGATCATGAATGACCATTAAAATCGTCCGCCCCTGTTCCTTGTTCAGTCTGTCAAGCAGCTGCAGGATTTCGAGCTGATGTGCGAGATCGAGATATGTTGTAGGCTCGTCAAGCAAAAGCAGCTCTGTCCCTTGTGCAAGCGCCATCGCAATCCACACGCGCTGACGCTGTCCGCCTGACAATGCCTCAATCGGACGCTCATGGTATTCCGCCATGCCGGTTTCTTCGAGTGCCCATTTGATGATGCGGCGATCTTCATCATTTAATCTGCCGAAGCCTGATTGATGGGGAAATCTGCCGTACGACACCAATTCGTACACCGTTAATCCGCTCGGAGCCTCAGGCGTCTGCGGCAGAATGGCCATATCCTTCGCAATGTCCTTCGTAGACATTTTATGAATCGCATTGCCGTTTAAGTAAACAGCACCTTGATGTGAGCGCATAATTCTGGACATCGTTTTTAATATCGTTGACTTCCCGCAGCCATTTGGCCCAATTAAGGTTGTTATTTTTCCTTTAGGAATGGATATATTTAAATCTTTTACAATCAGCCTGTCGCCATAACCGATCCCAAGCTGTTCCGTTGATAATGAATTCAAGTTCGGTCCCCTCCTCAATTCGATTTCATCAATAAATAAACAAAGTAAGGCGCACCTAAAACGGAGATGACAAGTCCGACCGGAATTTCTGATGGTGCCAATACATTTCTCGCCAGCGTATCAGCCAGCAGAAACAGAAACGCGCCGATAAAGGCGGAAACGGGTATAAGCGTCTGATGGCGGGGACCGGTAAGCCTTCTTGCCACATGCGGTGCGATTAATCCGAGGAACGCGATGCCTCCTGCAGCTGCCACACAGGATGCGGCAAGAGCGACCGCTGCCAGAAGGAGAATCCGTCTTTCCTTTTCAACAGCAGTGCCAAGTCCGGTCGCCAATTGGTCTCCCAGCTGTAAAATGTTCAGATAGCGTGCTTTATATAAAGTAAAAGGAAGCAAAATCACAATCCAGGGGAGTACCGCCCAGATCATGTTCCAATTGCCCCCCCATATCGAGCCTGATATCCAAACTGCAGCCTGCATAAAGTCATGCGGGTCCATTTTGAGCTGAAAAATAAGCAAAAGGGCATTAAATCCCGCATTCACACCGATGCCGACCAGGATCAGCCGAATCGGAGTCACACCTTTTTTCCAAGCCAGGAGATAAATGAGAAACGCAGCGAGGAACGCGCCTGCCAGAGCACTGAACGGCAGCATAAACGTCCCTAAGAAGCCCAGATCTGATGCCGACCCTTGAAAAAAGTAAATAAAGAGCACAACAGCAAGCGAACCCCCCGCGTTAATCCCGAGAATACCCGGTTCAGCCAAATCATTTTGAGACACGCTTTGCAAAATGGCTCCGGCAACAGCGATACCCGCCCCAACAAGCAACGACAAAATTATTCGCGGCAGCCTGAACTCAAATAAGACAAGCTCATCCCGCGCCGTCCCTTGGCCGAAAAAGACCTTGAGCGTTTGCAATGGAGCAATTTTTATGACACCCAGATTCAGACTGATAAAAAAGACAAGCACGATCAGCAGTAAAGTCACCGCTATTACAACAAGTGGTTTTTTCGTCTTCGTTTTCATTACAGCCCTCTCCTTTCACGACGTGCCAAATAAAAGAAAAAGGGAACACCGATGAGAGAGGTCAGAGCGCCGACAGGCGTTTCAAACGGCGCGTTCACGAGTCTGGCCGCAATGTCAGCAAAAACAAGCAAAACAGCCCCAAGCACCGCCGAGCAAGGAATGATCCACCGATAATCAACCCCTACCAAAAACCTTGTGATATGAGGAATGATCAGTCCAATAAATGCAATAGTGCCGGCAATGGAAACAGCAGCACCGGTCAACACCACAACGACAAGCATCCCAACCAGTTTTACCGCTGATGTATACTGCCCAAGCCCCTTCGCCAGATCGTCACCAAGGCTTAACACCGTCACAGACCGGGCAATGATAAACGCAAGCGTTATACCAACAGCTCCTGCGATAACCAGCAGCTGTACGCCTGACCATTTCACACCCGCTACCCCGCCTGCGTACCAAAAGCTGACATCCTGTGCTACATCAAAACGGAGCGCAATTGCGGTTGAAATGCCCGTAAAGAAATAACTGACGGCCGTTCCGGCAAGAGCAAGCTTTACAGGCGTGAGACCGCCTCTGGAAAACATGCCGATGCCCAATACTGTCGATGCCCCCAGTCCCGCACCCGCAAAGGACCACAGCACAAGCCCGATGGCTGAAAGCCCTGGAAAAAAAGCAAACGCAATTGAAATGGCAAAAGCAGAGCCAGATGTTATCCCCATGATAGAAGGCTCCGCCAACGGGTTTCTGGTCATGCCCTGCATAATCGCCCCAGACACGGCTAACAATGCGCCGACAAGTGCGGCAGCAGCCGTTCTTGGCAGCCGAAGATCGTGTATAATTTGGTGTGAGGTTTCATTTGGCTGAAAATGAAAGATAGCGTCCCACACAGTCCGTAAATGGATATCCGCAGCACCGAGAGAAATGGACAGCATCGCGCCGAAGCATAGGAAGCATACCCCCGCAACAAGCACAATGACCGCACCTAACGACCGGGATGTCCATTGAATTTCTTCATCTAATATCATCTGTTTATTTTTCATGTGACTCAACAGCCGTACTTCCTTTCGATAATGATAATGATTATCAATTGCTGTTTCAGTATATCACTTTTTTCCGCTGATTTAATAGAGCGTTTTGATAAAAATGAGAATATAAATGCAAAAATATCGTGTCAACTGGCACTTGTGATGGTATAATCACAGATGATAATGATTCTCTTTATCATCTATTTTTTTGAAAGAAGGTATGAGATATGACCCATACATACAAAAAGCTTGGCGCCGCTTTTTTTGCTCTTTTATTGATTGCAGCGCTGGCAGCCTGCGGAAATAATTCAGAAAGCAAAGGCTCTTCCTCTGATTCAAAAGACGGAGAAACCGTTACATACAAGGCTGAAAACGGAAATGTGAAAATTCCTAAACATCCTAAACGGGTGGTTGTCATGGCTGACGGCTACTACGGAGACTTCAAAACACTGGGCATCAACGTCGTCGGTGCACCTGAAAATGTATTTAAAAACCCTTACTACAAAGGTAAAACCGACGGAGTCACAAATATCGGAGACGGCACTTCTGTTGAAAAAGTGATTGATTTAAAGCCTGACCTGATCATCGTTTGGACAACACAAGGCGCCGATATTAAAAAGCTCGAAAAAATCGCACCAACTGTTGCGGTGAAATACGATAAGCTCGACAACATTGAACAGCTGAAAGAATTTGCAAAAATGACAGGAACGGAAGATAAAGCGGAGGAGTGGCTTGCCGAGTGGGACAAAAAAGTAGCGGCTGCCAAAACAAAAATTCAAAAAGTCATCGGTGACAAAACAGTTTCCATTATGCAAACAAACGGCAAAGACATTTATGTATTCGGTAAAGATTTCGGAAGAGGCGGAAGCATCGTCTACAAAGATCTTGGTTTACAGGCCACAAAGCTGACAAAGGAAAAAGCCATTGACCAAGGCCCAGGATATACCAGCATTTCTTTAGAAAAGCTCCCTGACTTCGCCGGAGATTACATTTTCGCGGGTCCATGGCAATCAGGCGGAGATGACGGCGGCGTATTTGACAGTTCCATTTGGAAAAACCTCGATGCTGTCAAAAATGATCATGTCTATAAAATTGACCCAATCGGCTTCTATTTCACAGACCCAATTTCACTAGAAGGACAGCTGAAATTTATCACCGAAAGCTTAACAAAATAAACAAAGAGCCGCACTGATCTGCGGCTCTTTTCTATTTTGCAAAGAAACCGACAAGCCGGAGCACCTCATATTGAATCACATCGCATATTTTCTTACTCCATTCATACGAAGCGCGTTCCTGTCAGCTATTTTGTGTATGGCATTCGTAACGGGAGTAATATAAAAAAGACACCTGACTGCATTGTCAGGTGTCTTTTTTTATGCTTGTTTTTCTTTCGAGAATTTCTTAATCACAAACGGATAAATCACCAGACCGACAAAGAACAAACCGATACCGAGAATAAATGTCGTTAAATCGGCAGTTCCTGTTACGATAACAAACAATGAGTATACACACGCTAACAACGCGATCAATCCGTCTTTTACGCGGGAGCCTTTCAGCTGATCATACGTTTCGCCTTTTATAACCAGCTTTAGACTGTAGATCGCAGACACTAAATACGGAATTAAATACGCAAGTGTCGCTGCTGTCGTTAAAAACGTAAATGCGTCACTTATTGTCCGGGAAATAACAGAGAATATGAAGACCTGTGACATCACATTTGTAATGATCAGAGAAATAACCGGGCTTCCCTTTTTATTCGTTTTCGCAAAGACCGCCGGAAAATCGCCTGCTTTAGCAGCTTGGTATGGAACCTCAGAGCCAAGCAAAATCCAGCCGAGCATCGTTCCGAATAAGCAAAGAATCGCTAGTAGTGCCATGATCACGCTTCCTGCGTTTCCGACAATCGCATACAGCACATCAACGAACGGTTTTTCAGATCCGACAAGTTTATCGTGCGGCAGAACACCCATCGTGATCAATGTCACTATAATGTAGATGCTTAACGCGATCAACAACCCTGTGATTGTTGCACGTTTGACATCACGCTGAGTACGCGCGCGTCCAGACAAGATCACTGCTGATTCAATTCCGACAAACGCCCATAAAGTAGAAATGGCGGCGTTGTGAACCTGTCCGCCGATGCCAATGGTTGTGCCATTTTCACCTTGAACCGGAAAATAAAAATGATCGAATAATGTCGTTTGAAACACAAACAATCCGGCAATGATAAAGAAAACAAAACCTAATACTTTCGAAAACGTTGTGATAAAGTTTAATTTACTTGCACCGTTAATGCTTGCAACAAGAATCGTGTGCGTTCCCCAGAGCAAAATCGTACATACAGCAAACGTCAGCAATTGGCCGAGTGTCACCTCTTGGCTGCCGACAGCAAACAGTACACGTTTATCAACTAAGATCGGGAAAAACGAAGTCAAGTAACCGGCGAGACTTGTGATAATCGCCACGTTACTGATCCAGCTCGCCACCCAGTAGCCCCACACCATTGTGAATCCGGCAGCGTTCCCTTTCTTCGGATCAGAAAACAGCGCTCTCGCATAACTTTGCGGCCCCGCTGTCAACTCAGGCTTGCGAATCGACAAGTGCCCGAAGACAAGCGCAATCATCAGCACGCCCGCACCTGTCAAAAGCCAGGCGGACGTGGCGCCAAGCGGACTTGCAATCGAAGCAAGCGAACTCGGCAGGGAGAAAATTCCCGATCCAACCATATTTCCAACGACAAACGCCGTTAATAACCAAAAACCCCATTTTTTTGTCTGTTCCATTCCAGTACCTCCAATGATTCTTTGTACGGACCAGAACCCGAGATCATGTAAATACAAAAAAAGCCTGAACAAAAGTCCATGCTTAAAGAAACACACACCCTTGATCTCCGGATAGCCCTCCGCGAAAAAGCACGCGGCAGTCCTGCACTTATTCAGATACAGTCCCAGCATAGAGAAGGATCGGCTTTCTCCACACTTCGGCGCTGATGCCTTTTACACATGTTTAACAGCTCCTGTCAGCCTGGCATGTGTGACTCATCATCCGCGCAACCTCTACCTCACTGAGAAAGAGTGAGGATTTATTTATTCAGTTACTCCAGAAGGTTATCAAAGAAAGAATGATCTGTCAAAGGGAACAGATGGAAAATGCGGATAGAGCCAAGCCCTATCCGCATACGGTTAGCGATTATTTTTCTTTTTTTGCACAGCTTCTTGAAGCGGATCATCTTTAAGAGCTGAACCGGCATCCTCAAGAGCTCCTTGGATTACGTTTTTTTCTTTTTCAGATCGTTTCCCTTTATCTTTATTAAAGAAAGCCATTCGTATCACCTCTTTTAAAAAATAGGTACATCTTTAAGATGCCTTTTTCTCAGAAAATTATGCGGCTCATTTTTTTATCGGCCAAAGTTCTGTTGCTCAAACATACATTCTCTTGATATATTTGTAATTCAGAGATTTTTGCAAAACATAAAGGAGAAGCGGGGAAATGACAGGAAAAACACACATCATGGGAGGCATCGCTTCTTGTACCGCAGCAGCTTATTATTATGGATTTGACCCAGTACTCATGGCGGCGTCCGGCGCGGTTGGCGCATTAATTCCCGACATCTGCCACACACAAAGTAAAATCGGAAGAAGATTTCCTATCTTATCGAAAATAGTAAGTTCCGTATTTGGCCATCGCACCTTTACACACAGCCTGCTGTTTCTTCTCATCATGTTTTTTATCACAGCTACATATATTCCAGATAAAAACATATCAGCAGGGCTGATGATTGGAATGGCAAGCCACTTGGTTCTGGATGCCTGGACAGTGAATGGCATCAAATTGTTATTCCCTTCAACCATTCGCATACGGCTGCCGCTGTATATGAAGACAGGCAGTTTTTCCGAACAGCTTGTGTTGGCCGGTCTGACAATAGCATCATGCTATTATTTTTATATGCTGTTCCATGGGCGCATGTTTTAAACCGAGTGCTGAAGCTTGTCTAAGAAGACTGTTTTTAGTAGGTTTTACATAAGAAGCATCTCATGGCAGATGTTCAAGAAAACGTGAGGAGTTATAAATTGATGAAAGGAACCTTTTTTCACAATCAGCGTTTTTTAAGTTTATCCATCTTATTCATGTGGATCAAAACTTATGTGATCTATAAACTGGGCTTTGATTTGCAGACCGACTCTCTATTACAGGAGCTGATTCTGCTGATCAATCCGCTTAGCTTCATACTCCCTCTATTTGGAATTGGCCTGCTTTTACAGGGCAGCAAGCAGCGCATCTTTTTGCTGATTGCCAATTTGGTTCTGACTGCCATTTTGATCTCCAACACGATTTTTTACGGCTTTTATATCGATTTTATTACCATCCCTGTTTTGTTTCAGGCCAGCAACATGAGCGATATGGGCAGCAGTGTAAAAGAGCTGTTCAATCCTTTGTTCATCGCTCTGTTTGCGGATTTGACTTTTCTTCTTCTGCTCTCCAGAAAAGAAAAGAGACCGGAGTCAAAAGCGAACCCCCGTACGGTCAAACGGTACTATGCCGCTTCCTGCGGGATACTTATATGTACGCTGGGGCTTGCCGAAATTGAACAGCCGAAGCTCTTGGCCCATTCCTTCGACCGGGAAGTGCTCGTCAAAAGTATTGGTCTGTTTCAGTTTCACATCTACGATACCATTTCTCAGACTGTCAATATGAGTGCGAAGGCATTTGCCGATGAAGACAGCCTCTCTACAATCAAAAACTACACTGAGGCTGACTACAGCAAGCCCAATCAAAGCAAGTTCGGACTGGCAAAGGGACGGAATGTGATTTTTGTGACGCTTGAGTCGACTCAAAGCTTTGTTCTGAATGAAAAGGTAAACGGAAAAGAAATTACCCCGTTCATGAATGACCTGATGAAGAAGAGCTATACCTTTGATCATTTTTATCAGCAAACAGAGCAAGGCAAAACGTCTGATTCGGAATTTATCGTCGCTAACTCTCTATACCCTTCCCTAAGCGGCGCCGTCTTTTTTACGAAAAGCGACCATCAATTTCATACGATGTACAAATCACTCAAGCAGCATGATTATTATTCAGCCGTCTTTCACGCCAATCATAAGACATTTTGGAACAGAGATGTGATGTATGAAACGTTTGGGATTGACCGCTTTTTTGATGTCGATGAATTCCATGTGACTCCTGAAACCTCAACAGGCTGGGGATTAAAGGATAAGGAATTTCTGGAACAGTCAGCTGGTAAACTGAAAAGCCTGCCGCAGCCGTTCTACAGCAATTTCATCACATTGACGAACCATTTTCCGTTTGAAATTGACGAAAAGGATCAGCTGATTGATGAATATGATTCAAGCAGCGACCTGTTAAACCGCTATGTGACGACAGTTCGCTATGAGGATGAAGCACTGAAGCATTTTATCAAAAAGCTCAAGGATGAAGGCTTATACGAAAACTCGATGATTGTCTTTATGGGAGATCATTACGGCATCTCAGAAGCCCATAATAAAGCTCTGGCAGAGTTTTTAGGAAAAAGTGACATTACGCCGTATGACACCGTCCAGCTTCAGCGGGTGCCGTTTATCATTCATATTCCTGGAATCACTGATCAAAATCCGGAAACAATCTCCGATGCCGGAGGGCAGGTTGACGTTAGGCCGACCCTGATGCACCTGCTCGGAATCAATACAAAAGGTGATATTCAGTTCGGCAATGATTTGCTGTCAAACGACCGAACGCCATTTGCCGTGCTGAGAAACGGCAGCTTTATCACGAACGACTATGTGTATACGAAAAACACATGCTACAGCCAAAAAACAGGAGAAGTGTTAGAAAACCAAGATGCGTGCACTCCCTATAAGGAAAAAGCAAATGAAGAGCTGTCTCTCTCTGATAAAATGTTAAACGGAGACCTTCTGCGTTTTTATGGTCAATAAAAAAATCCCTCTAAGAGGGATTTTTTTTCATGTTTCGTATATCACTTTGCCTGTCAGCTTCGTTTGATAGCCATTGAGATGAGACAGGTTGGCCTTATATTCTTCCGATTTCAAGATGCTCTTTACAGCTTTAAGCAGTTGCTGGTGTTTTTTCAAAATGACAACGTCGTATTGCTCCTCGATGAGCGGGATAAAATCAACGCTTCCCATATGTGCCGCGTGCTGCGCCCCGATTCCCGCGTCTGCCTGTCCGCTTGAGACTTGGGAGGCAACAGCATAATGATCAGTCACAGTGTCACTGTACCCCTTAACATCTGAAGGCGTCACACCAAGCAGACCAAGCTGTTCGTCAAGCAGCACTCTTGCGCCCGATCCTTTTTCTCTGTTGATGATGCGAATGTCGGTTCGTTTCAGGTCATTCCAGCCTTGTATGTTTTTTGGATTTCCTTTTTGAACGTATAGGCCGGCTTTGCGAAGAACAACATTCATCTGACAAAACGGTTCGCCTGACAGAATGCGTTTGACATAAGGCGTGTTATATTGAGCGGTTTCCGCATCGTACAGATGCAGGCTGACAATGTCGCATTTGCCTTGGTACATGTCAATCAGGCTGTTTAAACTGCCTTTGTATTGGCGGAGCGGCGTCTCTTGAATGGCATTTTCTAAATGCTTGCTGAGCAGATCCATCGATATATCCTGTCCGCTGATAACGACATTCTGCCTGCCCTCCGGCATCGGCTCCTGTGCCTTTCTTGGCTCTTCGTGTGTAGACACAGGCTGAGACATCCTCATGTTTGCCTTATATTGCTTTAAATCTGCTTCATCGACACGCATCTGCCTTCCGACACGGTAAGCAGGGATCATGCCTTTTTTAATCAAATCATAAACGGTCAGCTTTGATACCTTCAGCAGACCAGCAACTTCTTCTATCGTATAGGAAGAGGTTTCATTCATTATCATCACTCTCCTATTTCATTATACCTTTTCGGAGAATGTATAAAAACCCACATAACCCAAACATAATCCGTTATAATTAGATATAACTAATTATAAGGGGTGCAATCATGTTTAAGAAGTATTCCATTCTGACCACAGCATTAACTGTTTTTCTGCTTGCAGCAGGCTGCTCTGCCAACCAGTCATCAAGTGACAATGAGAAAGAAGTGACCTTAACTGTCTCAGCAGCTGCCAGTGCCCAGGATGCACTCGAGGAAATTCAAAAGAATTATGAGAAAACCCATCACAATATTACAATCCAAGATAACTTTGGCTCATCAGGCGCCTTACAAAAGCAAATTTCTCAAGGAGCCGGGGCTGATCTGTTCTTCTCAGCCGCTGAGGACAAATTCCAAAAGCTTGTAGATGATGGGGATATCGCTAAAAAAGACAGCACTGATGTAGTCGGAAATGAAATTGTGCTGGTCGTGCCAAAAGACGGAGATTCACCTGTCAAAAGCTTCGACAATCTGACTGATTCAGAAAAAATCGCTCTTGGAACCCCGGAATCCGTTCCGGCAGGAGCTTATGGAAAAGAATCACTGACAAAGCTGTCTTTATGGAACAAAATAAAAGATAAGATCGTTTACGGAAAAGACGTTCGCCAGGTTCTTTCATATGTAGAAACAGGCAATGTAGACGCAGGCGTCGTTTATAAAACGGACGCGCTGATCTCTAAGAAAGTCAAAATCGTCGACGAGGCAAAAGCTGACACACACAGCCCGATTGTTTATCCGTTAGGAATTGTAAAAGATACGAAACACCATAAGGAAGCGAAGGAATTTTACGATTACCTGCAAACAGATGAAGCGATGAAAGTGTTTGAGAAGTATGGTTTTACTGCTGCATAACATCAGCACTTCAGAATTTTTTACGCCGGTTGCGCTTTCCTTTCAAGTGGCGGCGGTCGCCGGAATCGCGGTGATCATTCTCGGAACATTGGCGGGAGCGTGGATGGCGCGGGCTTCATTTTTCGGAAAAACTGCACTCGAAACGATTTTTATGCTTCCTCTCGTTCTTCCGCCCACCGTTGTCGGTTTTATTTTGATTGTCATTTTTGGAAAGCACAGCTTCATCGGACAAGCGATCGAATGGATCTTTCATCAGCCCGTCATTTTCACCTGGTGGGCCGCTGTGATTGCTTCTGCTATCGTTGCTTTTCCGCTTATGTATCAATCGGCCAAAACTGGATTTTCCGATATTGACCCTGATATAGAGGGAGCGGCAATGGTAGACGGCGCAAGCAGATGGAAGGTGTTTATCCATATCTCCATTCCGCTGGCATATCCTTCATTGCTGACCGGAAGCATCCTCAGCCTGGCGCGGGCGCTCGGTGAATTCGGCGCCACCTTGATGTTTGCCGGGAATATCCCGGGTGTTACCCAAACACTGCCGACGGCCATTTATGTGGCTTTGGATTCCGGCAACAACACACTTGCGTGGGCTTGGGTCATCTGTATCATCGTGATTTCCTTTCTGATGCTGTTTTTGATTCAACTGAAAAAAACACATGAAAAAACTCCCCGTACTTAGACGGGGAGTTTTTGATTAAAACAGAAGCTCATCGGGGTTTGGACCGACACGTTCATCTTGATTTAACGCATCAATTTTGTCCATGTCTTCTTGAGACAATTCAAAATCAAAAATATCAGCGTTTTCGATAATACGGTGTTCTTTAATGGATTTTGGAATCGTTACAACTTCATGCTGAAGATCCCAGCGCAAAATCACTTGTGCTACAGATTTATTATATTTTTCAGCGATCTGTGTGAGCACATCGTTATCAAGCAGCTGCCCCTGCATAAGCGGAGACCATGCTTCCAGCTGGATGCCTTGCGCTTTGCAATAATCTCTTAATTCTTTCTGCGTCAAACGAGGGTGAAATTCAACTTGGTTCACCATCGGTTTGATTTCAGCATCTTTCAAAAGCTCTTCTAAATGATGAACTTGGAAGTTGCTGACGCCGATCGCGCGGATTTTGCCGTCTTTATACAGCTTTTCAAGCGCGCGCCATGTATCTTTATATTTATCCTTGCCAGGCCAGTGGATTAAATATAAGTCTAAATAATCAAGCTGAAGTCTTTCCAGGCTTTTTTCAAAGGCAGCAAGCGTAGTGTCATAGCCCTGATCTTCATTCCATACCTTTGATGTAATGAAGAGCTCTTCTCTTGCAACACCGGATTCTTTGATGCCGATGCCTACACCTTCTTCATTTTTATAGACAGCCGCTGTATCAATGCTGCAGTAGCCATTTTTAATCGCAGCTTTAACAGATTCAGTCGCTTCACTGCCGTTTTCTACTTTAAAAACACCAAGACCGAACCAAGGCATTTCAACTCCGTTATGTAGCTTTACAGTATCTTTTAAACTTGTTGCCACTTGAACATCCACCCTTTCATTGAAATGTAAGCGTCTATATTATCTCACATTCCTCTCAGCAGATACCAATAATACGCTTAAGAGCCTCTTATTGCTTCTTTTTTCATAAGGATGAATTTCATCTCATAGTAAATTATGAGCATTACCGCTAATTTTTTCCTATTTTATCAATTATAAGATTAGTTAGACAGCGAGCAGGGTAAGCGAATACTGTAGCCCACAAAAACATAGAGGAGGAAACAAATTGAAACGTATTCGTATCCCAATGACTATTGCTCTTGGCGCCGCTTTGACAATTGCCCCTTTTTCCCTTGCCTCTGCTGAGGAAAATCCCGCACCGAAGATCTCACAGAAAACAACCGCCGGAACTGCTGCCGCAGAAGTCGGTTTAAACGTTAACCTTGATTTGCTTGGAATTGCCAACCAAATTTCAGATGCCATTAAATCAGCCCAGAACCGCGATGGTTTTGTGAAAAATCTCATGGAATCTTCCTTCTACGCATCCGGCCAAAAATATAACGTCATGGTTTTTAACTTAAGCCAGGAATATGAAGATCATTTAAATGGTGTGCAGTTTTACGGCTCGGCCGTTTATGACGGCATTACGTACGGCATTTGGGTATTTGAAGACGGAAGCTTCACAAACAAAGGAGACGGCGGCTGGATCAACTGGGCCTTCAGAGGCTGGTTCGACCGGCATGACAACACTGTCGAATTCCATCGCCCCTAACCTATAGAAAAAAGCTGGCATCCGATGCCAGCTTTTTTTCTTGAAGTTATTCGCCGCCTTCTAGCATTGCGGCTTCCACATCATTAATATATTGGCGAAGCTCATGAGAGATGTCCCGGGAAATTTCCCGCTCCTCAAAGAGTGTCTGAATCTCATTTCTGATCGCCTGCACAGCCTTCAGCTTTACTTCCAGCTTCTGATTTTCGAAATGGGCGCTCGATTTATGTTCGTGATGGCTGTGCTTCAATCTGAAAATTAATTGTTTATAAAACGAGATGACAGATAAAAATACTTCCTTATGTTCTTCCGGTATATGCTTTTCCAAATGTTCAAGCGCGGCTTTAGCCGTTTTAACTCTAGTTGCTCTCATTAATCCCTCTTCGTTTAAAATCGACATCTCCGGCTTTTTATGCTCTCCGAAGAAAATCCAATGCATCAGCCGTTTCAGCCTTGTCTTTGATAAACCGACTTTAAACGGGTTGGCATACAAAATTTCTAATTCATTAAACCGTTCCTGCAGAGCGTTTGCCGTTTCTTCCGGGATGTCTCCCCGCTCCAGCAGTTTCATCAGTTCTTCTTGCTCGGCTTTAATCCCTTGAGCGCGGATTTTCCGTTCATACTTTTTTATGCGGGTTGACGTTGTGTATTGCTGAAAACGAAGGTTTTTCATTTTCTCATTGTATTCAGCAATGACCGCAAGAGACGCCGTTTTGTTTGTATCATTCATGCCTTCTTTAATCGTTTTGAGAGCCGTTTTAATCAGCTTGCGTCTCGCCGTCAGCAGCTTCTTATTTTTTTCTTCGTCATCTTCTTCTTTTTCAGTCAGAAGCGGAAGCACAACGGTGGCAATGACAAGCGTACATAAAATGACGCCTGCGGCTAAAAAGAGAATCAGATTTCTTTGCGGAAACGGTGTGCCGTCTTCCAAGAAATATGGGATGGAGAATGAACCTGCAAGCGTAACTGCTCCCCGCACACCGGAAATGGAAATTAACAGTGTAGAACGAAGTCCCGGCTTATAAATGGTTTGATCTTTATTAAAGAACCACTTGCCGTTCCAGAAGAACAGCACCCACAGAAATCTGAGGAGCATTAACGTAAATGTAATGACCAGAATATAGCCGATCACTTTCATGTTGCTGATCGCTGTATCATTAAAAATGACGGAAATGACATCCGGAATCTGTGTGCCAAGGATGACAAAGACAAGACCGTTCAAAATAAATAAAATAATATTCCACGTACTCGATGAGACGATTTGCAGCTTGACCATCGTCGATTCGAGACGATCCTGTTCAACCGCATGCGTAATACCGCCTGCCACAACGGCTAAAATGCCGGAAACACCAATTTCCTCCGCTGCCAAATAAATCACAAACGGCGTCAGAATTTGAATCAGCATGTGCATCGTGACATCCTGCATGCCAAGGCGGCGCAGGAATAGACGAAAGCGGATAATCAAGAACGAAATCACAACCCCGCACAAAAGGCCGCCAACAGAAATAAACACAAAGCTGACAGCTGCTTGGGCCAATGAAAAGGCCCCGGTAACCGCTGCGGCAATCGCAAACTTAAAGGCAACCAGACCTGATGCATCATTCATCAGTCCTTCCCCTTCAAGCAGGCGCAGAATTCCTTTGGGCATCTTCACCCTTCCTGATAATGCGCTGACAGCGACAACATCAGTCGGTGAAAGAATGGCTGCCAGTCCAAAGGCCGCTGCCAGCGGAATATCAGGAATCATCCAGTGGATCGTGTATCCTCCTACAATCACAGTGGCAAATACAAGGCCAAGTGCAAGCAATAAAATGGGGGCTCTTAAATTCCAAAGCTCCGCCCGAGGCGTCCTCTTTCCATCATTAAATAGAAGAGGCGCAATAAACAAAACGAAAAACAATTCCGTGTTTAATTCAAAATGAAGCCCCTGTGGAAATGAGGCGGCAATAATCCCAAGCGCCACCTGAATCAGAGGCACTGGAATAAACGGGATAAACCGATTGACAATGTTAGAAATCGCAATAATAGCCAGTAAAACAAGGACGACTAAAAATATGTCCAAATGCATAACCTCCTTAATCTGTTGCGTATCTGCATGATGAGTTAATCAATATTTGTCCGAAGAGGCTGAGGCTTGCAAAAGATAAAAGATGGCCTTACATCCAATACTGGATTCCGCAGGAGTCTCCTCCACACTAGTCTTCTTTTATAGTACCCTTTTTAGGGTATTTTTTCTCATGATATGCTCATGGTGAACTTTTTTGCCGCAAAGCAAAATAAAAAAGAGACAGGGCAATCCTCCCTGTCTCTCGTCTCTATAATCAATCATGAAAATTCGTGCCGTCAGTTGTCGCTTTAATGATACCGGCGCGAATGACGAAATCACCGAAGTGCTCGCCTTCCTCGCGTTCTTTCGCATAGCGGGAAAGCAGGACGCGCAGCTCGCTCAAAATGTCTTCTTCTCCGATATTTTCGCGGTACATTTTGCTTAAGCGGCTGCCGTCAAACGCAGCGCCTAGATACATATTATATTTGCCAGGCGCCTTTCCGATAAATCCAATCTCTCCGAGCGCATGGCGGGCGCAGCCGTTCGGGCAGCCTGTCATGCGAATGGTAATTTCCTCATCACGAAGACCGTTTTCGTCAATAATCTCTTCTACTTTATCTAAAAGGGACGGCAAGTAACGTTCTGCTTCAGCCATTGCCAATCCGCAGGTCGGAAGTGCGACACATGCCATAGAGCTGCGACGGAGCGCTGAATGATGCTTCCCGTCAGTTAAACCGTATTGGTCGATTAACGCGTTGATTTCGTCCTTTTTCTCGCTTGAAACGTTACCGATAATCAAGTTCTGATTGGCTGTCAGACGAAAATCACCTGTATGAACTTTAGCAATTTCACGCAAGCCTGTCATCAGCTTATAATCCTCGTAATCCGTCACGCGGCCGCCTTCGACAAACAGCGTAAAATGCCATTTATCCTCAATGCCTTCTACCCAGCCGTAGCGGTCGCCGTTATGGTCAAAATGGTACGGCTTCGCTTCTTCCAGGCTCCAGCCGAGACGATTTTCCAATTCCTCTTTCACTGTTTCCAAACCGAGGCGGTCAACTGTGTATTTGAAACGGGCATTTTTACGGACGGAACGGTTTCCGTAGTCTCGCTGAATGGTAATTGTTTTTTCAGCAACGTCATACATTTGTTCAGGGCGGCAGAATCCAATTACCTTGGCTAATTGCGGATATGTCGCTTTGTCGCCGTGCGTCATTCCCATACCGCCGCCGATTGCCACGTTAAATCCGATAAGCTTGCCATCTTCCACAATTGCAATGAATCCGAGATCCTGAGAAAAGACATCAATATCGTTTGACGGCGGAACCGCAATACCGATTTTGAATTTCCGCGGCAGGTAAAGCGGCCCGTACATTGGCTCGACTTCTTCTGCGTCAGGAGTGCCGGCCACTCTTTCTTCATCAAGCCAAATTTCATGATACGCTCTCGTCCGAGGGAGAAGATCATCACTTAATGTTTTGGACCATTCGTATACTTCAGAATGGATTTCAGACTGGTAAGGATTCGATGTGCACATGACATTCCTGTTTACATCTCCGCAAGCTGCGATTGTATCCAGAAGAGCCGAGTGGATCGTCTGAATGGTTTTTTTCATGTTCCATTTTAAAATCCCATGCATTTGGAACGTCTCACGAGTCGTCAGCTTTAGGGTGCCGTTACCGTATTTCTGTGAAAGATCATCCATCACGAGCCATTGCTCAGGCGTTGATACGCCGCCCGGCATACGGACACGCAGCATGAACTGATAAGCCGGTTCAAGCTTTTGCTTTTGGCGTTCATTGCGGAGGTCCCGGTCATCCTGCAAATAACTGCCGTGGTGTTTCATCAGGCGGTTATCATCATCCGGAATTCCCGCACTGATCCGATCCAGCATCACTTCTTTCAGTGTGCCGCGCAAATAATCGCTTTTTTCTTTAATGCGCTCGACGTCACTTGGAGAGCCGTCCGGTGCTTTTAAGATTTTGGTCACCATGTTGAAAAACTCCTTTCAGGTCAAATCAGTATACATCACGCTGATAACGTTTTTGCTGCTGCATATCGGCAAGATAAACTTCCGCTTCTTCACGGGTCATATTGCCTTCTTTTTCTATAATTTCTAAAAGGGTGTTATGGACATCGTGTGCCATGTACTTTTCATCTCCGCAAATGTAAACAGCCGCTCCTTCTTGAAGCCATTCAAACAGTTCTGCACTCTGTTCAAGCATGCGGTGCTGCACATACACTTTTTCTTCCGTATCGCGTGAAAACGCAACGTCCATTTTTGTCAGCACGCCGTCTTTCAGCCAATTCTGCCACTCTGTCTGATAAAGGAAATCTGTAACAAAATGCTGATCACCGAAGAACATCCATGCTTTTCCTTCAGCTCCCGTCTCCTCTCGTTCCTGCATAAAGGAACGGAACGGCGCAACGCCTGTCCCAGGGCCGACCATGATAATTGGTGTTTCAGGATCCTTCGGAAGCTTGAAGTTCTGATTATGCTGGACATAAACCGGCAGTGTGTCTCCCGGCTGCAGACGCTCAGCGCATAAAATCGAGCAGACGCCTTTTCGTTCGCGGCCATGCGCGTCGTACCGGACTGCACCAATCGTTAAATGCACTTCATCCGGGTTTGCGGATAAGCTGCTCGCAATTGAATAGAGGCGGGCCGGCATTTTTCGAAGAATGGATACAAATTCTTGCGCCGTTACACTGAACGGGCCATAATCCCGGATCAAATCAAGCAAATCGCGCCCTTCCATATACGCTTTCACTTTCCCCTCATTTCCCGGTGCTAAAAGCTCTCTAAGCTCCTCGCTTCCCGTCAAATGAGCAGCCTGTTCAAGAAGCGGCTTTGTGAGAACAGTAATTTCATAATGGGAAATCAGCGCTTCTTTCAGCGGACGGACATCGCCTTGCTTATTCAGCGTCACAATCTCTTCGGGATCCCAATTCATTTCCTGAAGCAGCGCATCGACAAGCTCCGGATCATTTTCCGGATAGACGCCGAGGCTGTCACCAGGTTCATACGTAAGGCCTGATCCTTCAAGAGACAATTCCACATGGCGTGTTTCTTTATTTGATCCGCGGCCGTTTAAATTTAAATTTTCTAACACTTCCGCCCGAAACGGATTTGTTCTTGAATACGCAGATTCACCAGTTTGAGGCGCTGCTGCCGGCGCAGGCGCGGCGCTTCCGCTCTCGGCTTCACTTAAGCCCTCAAATACGCTTTCCAGCCATTCAGCAGCCGGCTCATCATAGTCCAAATCACAATCAACGCGCGGAGAAATTCGTTTCCCGCCAAGCTCTTCCAAGCGCTGATCAAATTCTTTTCCTGTCTGACAGAAGAATTCGTATGAACTGTCACCAAGCGCCAAAACAGAAAAGCGAAGATCCTCAAGCTTAGGCGCCCGTCTTCCGTGCAAAAATTCGTGAAACGACAGTGCGTTATCAGGCGGCTCGCCTTCGCCATGCGTACTGACGACAATCAGAAGATTGTTAATTTTCTTGAGCTGGTTCGGCTTAAAATCACTCATAGATGAAACGGTAACTTGAAAGCCTCGCTCCTCAAGCAGCTTGCCGGCGTTCTCTGCAAGCCCTTGTGCGTTTCCCGTCTGTGAACCGTAAAGAACGGTGACTTCTTTTGAAATGGCCGGTGCCGTAACACCCGCAGACTCAGCAGCCGGCGCCCCCGTTGTTTCCAGTACGGAAACAGATGGCGCTGATAAATAGCCGCTCAGCCAAATTTTCTGAGATTCTGTCAAGGTTGGCAGAAGGCGGTTAAGGAGCTCTGCCTGCTCCTGATTAAACGGACTGTTCATGACCTGAAGTTGCAACGTATCCACCTCACAAAATTGTATAAACTGATCGAAATAGTATCTAATTGAACTTTACCGGAAGACACACCGCAAGTAAAATATATTTACATGATGATAACGATTAAGATTATTAATGATAAAACCCTTTGTCTCATTGAAATGAAGAAAAAAAGAGAAGGGGTCCCTTCTCTTTCAATCAACACTCTTATATAAATGAGGGGGCACAGCACTCACAAACGGACTTGGCTCACCGATAGAAGAAACAGTCAGCCCGTGCATGGCCCGGGTGCAGGCAGTGTACAGCAGCCTGCGGTCGTGCTCTGTTCTATATTGCTCTTCTGAGGCATCATAAACAAGTACTGCGTCAAACTCAATTCCCTTCGCTAAATAAACCGGAATAACACAGACTCCCTTTTGAAACGTTTGGTTTTCTTTATGGATCAGCCGAATATCGATATATTCGCTCATTTGAGCGTGAGCCTGTCTTGACTGCTGCGCCGTTTTGCAAATAACGGCAATGGTTTCATGCCCTTTCTTTCTAAGGCGCCCAATTTCTTTCGTAAGCTTTTGGCAAAGATCCTCGCGACCCTCGCTTTTTAACACGCAGGGCATTTCCCCATCTCTGTTAAAAGGCTCGATATCCGCCCCGTCCTGAAGCAGCGCCTTTGTCAATTCCACAATTTGTCTCGTTGATCTGTACGTTCTTTTTAAACGGACACATTCAGCCTGTTCATCTTCAAAGCCGGCATCCATACGCGCTGCACCGTTTATTGCATGGGCATAAATAGACTGATTGATGTCACCGAGCACCGTCATGCTGGCAGACGGGAAAATACTCCTTATATACGCCATCTGGAATGGAGAATAATCTTGAGCTTCATCGATAAATAGATGTTTGATCTGCGTGTTTTTCTTTCTGCCTTCTAGCAAATCCTGCAAATATAGAAATGGAGACGCGTCCTCATAGAGCAGTTTATTTTCTCCAAATGCCGATCTTGTCAGCTCCCCTATTGCCGCAGTTTCCTCTGTTTGAGCTTTGCTTCCCCAGTCAGAAAACAATTGCAGATACAGCTGTTTGACATCAAGAAACGCCAGCTGTCTGACTGCCTGTTTGATTGGGCTGAAGGCCTTTTTTACAATCATGGCGGCAAGCAGCTGCTGTTCTCTTTGATGGTCGTTAAACGTACTCTCACTAAACCGTTTCCTTGCCTGCAGCTTTTTGTACACTTCCAAATATTCCTCTTTGTCGAGAAGCTCGGCTTCCTGAACGACCCAATCCTTTCGCCGTTCCTTTTTCTCCAGCTTGTTAAGCTCACTCAGCAGCCAATTTGCTGTTTGTTCCATTCGGTTCGGAATGGACTGGCTTTGATCGAGCGAGTAAAAATATGCTTGGACCTGCTCCTTTGTGATCAGTTTTTGCTCGCGGAAAACGATATTTTTAAAGATCATTCCTTCAGAAGACAGCCTGCTGACGTATTCATCAATAAATTGCTGAAAAGATAAACCTGCCTTCCACGTGATTCCGGCAAGCCTTGATTGAAAACGGCCATCTTTTGCTTTGGTCAGGCAATATTCCAGCTGATCAAAGGGGCTTTCACATTGAAACTTGCGGCCAAGCCGATGCTCGATATATTCCTGAAACGTCGCCTGCTCCATATTTTCTTCGCCTAATTCAGGCAAAACAGAGGAGACATAGCTGTTAAACAAAAAGTTGGGGGAAAATAAAACGATTTGTCCGGCATCAATGACACCGCGGTGCCTGTATAACAAATAAGCGACACGCTGGAGCGCCGCTGACGTTTTTCCGCTGCCTGCCGCACCCTGCACAATCAGAAATTTACTTTTTTCATTTCGGATAATCTGATTTTGTTCTTTTTGGATCGTGGACACAATGTTTTTCATTTGTGTATCAGAATGGTGGCTTAACACCTCTTGGAGCATCTCATCTCCGATCGTCATATCTGTATTAAACATCGCTTTGAGAGCGCCGTTTTTAATGATAAACTGGCGCTTCAGCACCATTTCCCCTTCTATCGTTTCACCGGGTACCTCGTATTCGGCTTTTCCTGGGGAATAATTATAGTAAAGGCTCGATATCGGCGCTCTCCAATCATAAATCAGAAAGTGTTCCTCCTTCTCATCCATACAGGATGCTAAACCGATATAGATCTGCTCTGCCTGTTTGTCGCCGTTTTCAATAAAATCAATCCGGCCGAAATAAGGCGTTGCTTTTAATTGATGAATTCGCTTGAGCTGCTGATCCATATGCCGATGATTCCGTTCCCGATCAGACAGCAGCTCTGCTTGCTGCTTAATGCTTGCCATCGTTTCAACAGCTTCATGGGCGTCATCAAAGTTAACCGTGACATCTTCCCAGAAGCTTTTTCGTAATCCGATAATATCATGCTTTAACCCGCCCGCGGACGTTTCGAGAAGCCGCTCTTTATTCTCGAGCTCCTGCAGTACATCATCTATTCTTGACTGCTCTTCTTTCCATTCCTTATCATGCTGATTCATGAACGGCACCTCCAGAAAATAGTTGACAAACGAAGAAGAAATAAGGTAAAATAGAATTGGATATATATTTAATATATGATAAAAACAGGCAAATACAATTTATAATAGCACATTCACCCAACATCGTTCAAGGTTTGGGTTATTTATATGCATTAAAAAACCGATTTCAACTCGAGATCGGTTTTTTATTTTAAGATTTCACATTGATCACTGCTGGACGTGCTTTTCTTAGGTTGCGAATCTTCTCTTTCATCAGTATCGATTCCTTATTCCATTCCATCTTCGATAGGATATATCTTTTTCATTTTAAAAACATACAGAGCTTTACCGTGTTTGTCTGTTCTTCTAACGTGAAGAATGATTAAACTGGCTGTTATTGTCATCTTCCATAAAGCAACTATATCCTTGCTATCGCACCTATAGTCGCAGTAAAATAGTCATTTTCCATCCAATTTCGACATATTTCAACAAATTGAAGTTTTTAATTTGGGAGAATAGGACGATGTTACATTATTTCTCTCGGTTTATGATATGAACATGAAGAAAGAACCAGAATAAGTTAGGAGGAAATACTCAGTGAAGAAGAAGCTATCTATGATGTTGCTGGCATTCGTCGTAGCCGTTACAAGTTTTACGGCGATTGACCTAGTAAACAACAAAGCGGAAGCTAAAGATTGGGTTAAAAAAGGGCAAATATGGAGTACTCATTACCATTCGGGCTCGTTTAAAAACTATACTTACTCGCCAACTTTTCATATTTATTATCCAGGGCAAGGAACTTGGGCCAACATTAAGGCAAACGGATCAGGCAGCGGGAAAATTACAGCAACTCTGCAACAAAAGACAAATAAAGGCTGGAAAAATGTTAAAACTTTTTATGCAACGAAAAAAGGCTCTACAAATTTAAGTTACAAACAAGCTTCTAAAAGCTACAAAACAACATACAGATTCAAATTCACTAACACAGGAACTAAAAAAACCATCAGCTATACCTTTTGGGCTACCTATTAATTTTCAAACAGCTTTGCTCTGTGCGGTCAGCATTCGAAAGGACTTTTTATTTGATCCCAGCAGGCTACCATAAAAGAAACCTCTCCATGACGGAGAGGTTTCTTTTATTTTACTGACTATCTAAGCGATAATAACGGTTTGGCAGCTTCCAATTGAACATATAAGAACAAACGCGGCATACGACGAGCACAAAAAACAGCGCGTATAAACCGATCGAGTTTCCGGTCCAGCCCAAGCCGACGATTAAACCGCCGAGCGCCGCCCATACCGCATAGATTTCCGCTTTCAGCACGAGCGGCTTGCGCCCGGCAAGCAGGTCCCGAATGATTCCTCCGCCGCTTCCCGTCAGCACCGCAGCCACGATAACGGCACTAAGCGGATGCCCCATTTTAACGGCATACAGGGCGCCCTGAATAGCGAAGGCTGCAAGACCGATCGCATCCGATAAATTTCCCCATTTGTTCCAATGCTTCAGCAGCAGCTTTGGAAACAAGAAAACGATCGTGATCGATACCAGAGCGATTTGAAAGTACGCACCCTGCTCCCACAATGCTGACACCGGAACGCCGATCAGCAAATTGCGGATCGCTCCTCCTCCAAAAGCTGTGACAATTCCTAATATATAAACACCTAAAATATCATATTCTTCTTCCATCGCAACAATTGCGCCGCTAACCGCAAACGCAATGATGCCGATCACACTGAGCAGCTCCCAAGCCATTCTGATGACTCCCTTTATATTTGTTAAATTTTCTGACGACCTCTAGATTTTATAACCGCTTCAGGTGAAAATCAATAACATTTTTATGATAAAAAAAGATAAATTTAGAGGGAAAACAGCAAACACCGATCAGCGTGGGTTTGCCTCTGGCAGCTCCTATCATTTGTACAAGTTAAAAAAGCGCCCTGCATTCGCGGGCGCTTTTTTCTTATTCAGGTTTTTCGCCTTTGAGCAGGCACATAAAAATGATGATCAAAATAAAAGCAATCAAGGCCAGAAACGGAATGGTTACAAAACCGAACCAGTTAATATATTGACCCGAGCAAGGCACACCGCTTATACATGGCTTGATGCCGCTAAAGCCCGGCACTTTTTGCTCCAGATAGTGCATAATTGAAATAAAGGCGCCGATAATCGCCATCGGCAGCACATATTTTTTCACGCGTGTGTCACCCTGAAAGGTGGCGATTCCTAAAATCAGAACGAGCGGATACATGAGAATACGCTGGTACCAGCACAGTTCACACGGGATGAATTTTCTGATTTCACTGAAATACAGACTGCCCAGCATGGCAATTAGAGCGACAACCCAGGAAGTATATAAAAAAACCATTCTATTTTTCATGCGCTTACTTCCCTTTCAGCTCTTTTTCTATCGTTTCTTTAATTTCTTCATAATCCGAAAAATCACTGATCACTTTATCATTAACGTAAATCGTAGGCGTTGCTTTTATGTTCATTTTATTATTAAGAGCTGAATCCTTTTCCACTGCAGAAGCAAACGTTTCCTTATCAAGATTGTCCTTCAGCGTATCAGGGTTTACCTTCGTCGTGCTTTTTGCAATATCACCGAGAACCGCTGGCGTTACCCATTCCTGCTCTGTGTCCGGCTGCTTATCAAACAGCTTCTCATGAAATGCCCAGAAAGAATCAGGATCTTCTTTCCATACTTCCTCTGAGGCAAGAGCTGCTAACGTTGAGCCTTTTCCATGGAACATGACGTTCACGAAAGAAAATTTCACATCGCCCTTGTCAATAAAGTCTTTTTGGATTTTGGGGAAGATGTCGCTGTTAAACATCTTGCAAGACGGACATTTGTAATCTCCGAATTCCACTACTGTTACCGGTGCATCATCCTCGCCAAGCACAGGCTGGCCTTTGATAGACGGCTGTCCTGACACTGCTTCGTTGCCTTGCTCTGTTTTGTTATTAATGATGACAATTGCTGCTAATAAGACAACAACGACAACCGTAAGGATGACCGCGAATTTCGCAGAAGACTGCTGTTTCTTTTTCACTCCGACACCTCATCGTTTTAAAATTAAAAAAGAAGCGGATCTCCATTGACCCACTTCTTTATTTTAACAAGACAACCGTCTATAAGAAAAGCCCGAAATAGTGAATTCTGTCCGACAATTATCTCATTTTGAGGCGCATCACACGCATGGCGTTTGCAACAGCAAGAAGCGTAACACCGACATCTGAGAAAACCGCCTCCCACATGGTCGCAAATCCAAACGCTCCGAGTAAGAGGAAAATAGCCTTAACACCTAAAGCAAAGCCGATGTTTTGCCACACGATTCGCCGAGTCCGTTTGGCAATCCGAATCGCTTCCGCTATTTTCGACGGCTGATCTGTCATCAGCACAACATCCGCGGCTTCTACAGCTGCATCTGATCCGAGTCCGCCCATCGCCGCTCCGATATCCGCGCGCGCAAGCACCGGCGTGTCATTAATTCCGTCACCGACAAAAATGAGCTTTTCATTCGGGAGCAGCTTCAATTCCAGTGCTTCTACCCGCTCCACTTTATCCTCCGGCAGCAGCTCCGCATAAACCTCGTCGAGGCCGAGCTGTTTTCCGACTGTTTCTCCTGTCTGTTTTGAATCGCCCGTCAGCATGACTGTCTGTTTGATACCGAGTGATTTCAAATCTGCGATTGCTTGTTTTGCGTCTTCCTTTACTTCATCTGCTATGATGATCGCCCCGGCATAGCGCTGATCAATAGCCACGTGAACAATTGTACCGGCGTTTTCATCCGGGACGCTCTTAATCTGTTCTCTTTCCATCAGCTTCTTGTTCCCCGCAAGGATTTCTTTTCCGTTCACCTTAGCGAAAATACCGTGGCCGGATATTTCCTCATATGACTCGATTTTGTCTGGAGAAAGCGGCTTACCATAGGCTTTCCGGACAGATTCTGCAATCGGGTGCTGAGAGTGAAGCTCAGCGTATGCCGCGGCTTCGAGTAAAGTCTCCTTCGAAAGGCCTTCCGCAGGTTTGATCTCTGTCACTTCAAAGCTGCCTTTTGTCAGGGTGCCTGTTTTATCAAACACAGCGTACTTGACTTGATGTAAGGCTTCTAAATAATTGCTTCCTTTCACAAGCACCCCGGCCTTCGAAGCTGCGCCGATTCCGCCGAAGAAACCGAGCGGAATGGAGACTACAAGGGCGCATGGGCATGAAATGACTAAGAAAATAAGCGCGCGGTACACCCAATCAGAAAGTAAAGCGCCAGGAATAACCTGCGGCGGGACAAATGCCAGCAGAGCGGCGATGATGACGACAGCCGGTGTATAATACTTGGCAAACTTCGTGATAAAGTTTTCAGTCCGCGCTTTGCGGCTGCTCGCATTTTGAACCAAATCTAATATTTTGGATACCGCGGAATCCTTATAGCCTTTTGTTACTTCGATATGCAGAACGCCGTTTTGATTGATAAAGCCGGACATGACTTCTTGTCCTTCTGCCGCTTTTCTTGGAACAGATTCTCCTGTCAGCGCTGATGTGTCAACCATCGCTGATCCCTGTACGATTTTTCCGTCCAGCGGTATGCTTTCTCCCGGGTTGACGACAATGATATCTCCTGTCTGCACGTCCTCCGGAGAAACGGTCTTGATGCCGTCCCCTATTTTCATATTGGCGTAATCCGGCCTGATATCCATTAATGCACTGATCGATTTTCTTGAACGGCTGACCGCGGCTCCTTGAAACAGCTCACCGATTTGATAAAACAGCATTACAGCAACGCCTTCCGGGTATTGCTGAATCAAAAAAGCGCCGATTGTTGCAAGAGCCATTAAAAAATGTTCATCAAACACTTGTCCGCGGCTGATGTTTTTGACCGCTCGAACGACAATATCCCCCCCGATTATCAAGTAGGCGGCAAAGAATAATAAAAATTCCAGTATTGGGCCGGCATGAATCAAATATGCCGCTGCTCCGAGAATGACCGCTGCTGCCATTCTGATCAGCATATTGATCATTCTTTTTCGATAACCGTCATCTGCTGATTTCTTTTTATGTTTCGGACGAACGGTTACATGAGGATCAATTGATTTTACTTTTTTCTCGACCTTATTGGTGACCCATTGTTCTTCTTTGCCATCGGCTGAGACAGTCAGTGTGCTTGCTGCAAAGTTAACCGCGCATCCGTCAACGCCTTTGATGCCTTTGACGCCATTTTCAATTTTTTGTGCGCAGTTGCTGCAATCCAAACCGTCCAGAACATATTCCCGCTTCACTTGTTTCATTTGTCTCACCTTACCTTCCGATTTAGGATTCCCTCATCAAAGCAGATGAATGAGTGTGAGTATCAAAATTACATATATGAGCATATAATCATATAATAGTTACATCTATTATATGGTGTCTTCCAAGAAAGTGTCAATGAAAAATAAAAACCGGCAATTTACCGGTTTTTATTTTACTTTTTGCAGACGCAATGCATTCAGAACAACAGATACAGAGCTAAAAGCCATTGCCGCTCCCGCTATCCATGGCGCTAAAAATCCAAGGGCCGCGACTGGAATGCCGAGACTGTTATAGCCAAGTGCCCAGAATAAGTTTTGTTTAATGTTTTTCATGGTAAGTCTGCTCATACGGATGGCGTCCGCAATACTGTTCAGATCACCTCGAATGAGCGTGATGTCCGCTGTTTCCATCGCGATGTCAGTGCCTGTTCCAATTGCCATGCCGATATCCGCTGTGGCAAGCGCGGGTGCATCGTTGATTCCATCACCGACCATTGCTGTCTGGCGTCCTTCTTTTTGCAGACGGGAGATTTCCGCTGCCTTTTGCTCAGGAAGGACCTCAGCAATGACGCTGGCAATTCCAGCTTCCTTCGCAATCGCTTCTGCCGTTCTGCGATTGTCCCCGGTCATCATGATGACATCCAGCCCCATCTCTTTCAGGCGGGTGACTGCCTCCCGCGACGTGTCTTTTATCGTATCGGCAACCGCTATAAGTCCCGCTGCGGCACCATCAATGGACACGAGCATCACCGTTTTTCCTTCTCCTTCAAGCTCCTCCATCCGAGGAAGAAGAGCTTCATGCTCAATCCGTTCGCTCTCCATTAACCGTCTTGTGCCGACGAGTATCGTTTTGCCTCCGGCTTCGGCTGATATACCCGCGCCTACTTTTGCTTCAAAATGGGTCAGCTTTGGTATCTCCAGCCCCTTATCTTTCACACCGGCAACGATCGCTTCACCTAGCGGGTGTTCCGAGCCCGTCTCAGCAGCTGCTGCGAACCGGAGCAGCTCTGTTTCTTCAAAGGCATCAGATGGAAGGGCATCCGTCAGCTTCGGCTTTCCGTTTGTCACTGTTCCTGTTTTATCGAGAACAATGGTATCAAGGCGATGTGTTTTTTCTAAATGCTCTCCGCCTTTAAAAAGAATGCCAAATTCAGCCGCCCGTCCGGATCCTGCCATAATGCTTGTCGGGGTGGCAAGGCCCAGTGCACATGGACAGGCGATGACGAGAACCGCAATAAACTTGCTGATCGCTTCAGCAAAATCACCTGGAGACGCCCAAAGATACCAAATAAGGAACGTGAGAACGGCGATACCCAATACAATCGGCACAAAAATGCCTGAGATCTGGTCGGCGAGACGCTGGATCGGCGCTTTTGATCCTTGTGCTTCCTCCACAATTTTGATGATATGAGAAAGCGCTGTTTCTTTCCCGACGTTCACAGCCTTGATTTTCAGGAAACCGTTTGAGTTCACAGTCGCTCCTGTCACGCTGTCACCGGGAGATTTGTCAACGGGAAGACTTTCTCCTGTGATCATGGATTCATCTACAGCCGAGCGGCCTTCCAGCACCTCTCCATCAACAGGAATTCGTTCGCCTGGTTTGACATGAACAATATCACCAACAGCCACTTCATCTATCGGGATGATTTGCTCCTGTCCGTCTCTTACGACCGCCGCTGTTTTGGCTTGCAGCTTCATGAGCTTTTTAATGGCATCTGATGAGCGCCCTTTCGCCTTTGTCTCAAACAGCTTTCCTAACAAAATGAGCGTCAGCAAAATCGCGCTTGTTTCATAGTAAAGGCCGTCAGTATGCCCATGGGAACCGAGGCTTTGAATCGTAAGATAAAGACTGTAAGCATAAGCAGCCGTTGTTCCGAGTGCAACCAATACATCCATATTGGCGCTTTTATTTCTGAGCGCCTTATATGCGCCGACGTAAAACGGCCAGCCGATCAAAAACTGCACCGGGGTCGCAAGGGCAAATTGCATCCACGGATTGAGGAATAAATCCGGCACCCAAATGAACGAAGTAAATGTAAAATGGCTCACCATTGCCCACAGTAAAGGAAATGACAGAATAGCTGAAAAGATCAGTCTCGCTGTTTGCTGCCGTTCTTCTTTCTTTTTAGAAGCAGCGGCTTCGCTATCCTCATCGCCTTTCAGCTTAAGTTTATATCCGAGCTTATCAACGGCTTCTTTAAAATCGCTGACAGCCGCTTCTTTTGGGTTGTATTCAACTGTCACAGTTTCTAAAGCAAAGTTCACCGGAGCATTTGTAACGCCTTCTAATTTGTTAAGCCGTTTTTCAATCCGATTGGCGCATGCCGCACAGGTCATGCCCTCAATATCAAACTCAGCTTTTTCCGTTACGACATGATAGCCCAGTTTTTCTATTTTTTCTTGGATTTCTTCTGTTCCTGTTTCAGCAGGGTCATAGGTGACATTTGACGTTTCCGTCGCCAGATTCACATTGGCGTCTGTGACACCAGGCATCCGTTTCAGTCCTTTTTCAATCCTGGCGGCACACGCCGCACAAGTCATACCAGATACCTGCATCGCAATTTCCTTTTGCTCACTCAATACACTCACTCCTTTATATACACCCGGGGGGTATATAAAAATGAAAGAAATATCGCACCTTCATCAAGGTGCGATACCGTGAATCAGTTGGCTACATCATAGCCTTGGTCTTCTATCGCATCCGCAATGTCTTTGACTGACACTTTGCCGGCATCAAACGTGACATCAACTTTTCCTGCTTCAAGATGAACGCGAACAGCGCTAACGCCGTCCAGCTCTCCCACACTCGTTTCAACTGATTTGACGCAGTGCTGACAAGACATGCCTTCAACTTGTAATGTTTTTTGTTCCATATCAATACCTCCTGTTTGTTTTGTCTGTTTTCATCCTACCATACCCCCGTAGGGTATTACAATGATGAAAGCATGATTATTTCGTTAATTTTTTAAATACGTCTAATAGCTCGGAAATGGCTTGATCCCCGTCTCCGCTTTTGATGGCGTCTGCTACGCAATGATGGGCGTGATCTTCAAGCAAGTGGAGAGCCACTTTTTGCATCGCCGCCTGAACAGCTGAAATCTGCACAAGAATGTCAACACAATATCGATCGTTTTCCACCATATTTTGAATGCCTCTGACCTGGCCTTCAATCCGTTTCAATCGGTTTGTAATTTGATCCTTTTCTTTCGAGCTTTTATGGTTTAATGCTTTATGTTCATTATGCTTCTCCATGCGCACACCTCTGTTTCATATATTAATTCCCATTATACTGATTGTCCAAACCGTTGTCTAAGCTTGCGGCGGCAAAAAAATTCACTATGCAGGTTTTACCATTTGAAGGAAAGGGTATATACCTTTATCAAAGCACTTTTAAAAGGGGAGAAGAAAAGTGGATACGATACAGGTAGGGATATTAGGGTATGGACTGTCAGGCTCCGTCTTTCACGCGCCGCTGCTTGCCGTTCTGGATGAGTATCATATCAGTAAGGTGATGACGTCGCGAACGGAAGAGGTGAAGCGTGATTTCCCTGATGCCGAAGTAGTACATGAGCTTGAGGAGATGAAAAATGACCCGGCAATTGAGCTTGTCATCGTCACCACTCCGAGCGGCCTCCACTACGAGCACGCATTGGCATGCATTCAGGCGGGCAAACATGTCGTCATCGAAAAACCAATGACAGCCACTGCTGAAGAAGGGGAAAAATTAAAAAAAGCGGCTGACGAACGAGGCGTATTGTTAAGCGTATACCATAACAGACGATGGGATAATGACTTTTTAACAATTAAAAAACTGATTGATGACGGGTCTCTTGAAGATATCAATACATATCAGGTCTCCTATGACCGATACAAACCAGAGGTTCAAGCAAGATGGCGGGAAAAAGAAGGGGCTGCCACCGGTACGCTGTATGATCTCGGCTCCCATATCATAGACCAGGCACTCCATTTATTCGGAATGCCTAAAGCTGTAACCGCAAAAGTCATGGCTCAAAGAGAACATGCTGAAACCGTTGATTATTTTCATCTGACAATGAATTACGGTAAGCTTCAAGCCATTCTATACGGCGGATCAATCGCCGCGGCAAACGGCCCGCGTTATCAAATTCACGGACAGCATTCAAGTTTTATCAAATACGGGATCGACGGACAGGAAGATGCCCTCAGAGCCGGAAAAAAACCGGAGAATGACAGCTGGGGTGCGGATGATCCCGAATCATACGGTCAGCTGACAACAGTTCATGGCGAAAACAAAAAAACTGAAACCATTCCATCAGTTAACGGCTCTTACCTTACCTATTACCGCAAAATAGCGGACAGCATACGCAAAGGCGCGCCGCTCCCTGTCACAGCTGAAGAGGGAATTGATGTCATCCGGATTATTGAATCGGCTGTGAAAAGCAGTGAAGAGAAACGGACCATTTCGTTAGAACAATAAATAAAGCCTCCCTTTATACGGGGAGGCTTTTTTCATTAGAATGTTTTTCCTGCTTCTTTTGCGCGGGCAATTGCATCTTCTTTGATTTGCTGTGCTTTGTCAGGCTCTGCATTATGGCCCTCTACGAAAATGCCATCGAAGGATGGAACGCCGAAGAAGTTCATCATAATGCCGATGTAGCGGTGGCCCATTTCCATTTCAGCCGCAGGGCCTTCTGAATAATAGCCGCCGCGCGCTTGAATGTGAATCGCTTTTTTATCAGTTAACAAGCCGACTGGACCTTGTTCAGTGTATTTAAAAGACTTTCCTGCTACTGCAACTGAATCAAGGTATGCTTTCATCACTGGCGGGAATGAGAAGTTCCATAGTGGCGTGACGAACACATATTTATCAGCAGATGCAAATTGATCGCTAAGCTCTCCTAAACGGCCCACTTTCGCTTTTTCGTTTTCAGAAAGTTCATCGCCGGACTGGAGCTTGCCCCAGCCGCTGAATACATCAGCATCAATATGAGGAATGTTTTCTTTGTACAAGTCGATATGTACAACTTCATCATTTGGATTTGCTTCTTTGTATGATTCAATAAACGCTTTACCTGTTGCCATGCTGTAAGAAGTTGCTTCATCATGCGGGTGAGCAGTGATATACAATACTTTTGCCATTTTTACCAGCCCTTTCAATTTTAAAATTACACATCCGTTATTATCATTCAGACGCGTCATGATTATTCTTTATCTCTTAATCCTTATTATAGGTGTAATAAAAATTGCTTTCAAGTAAAATATCTCGAATTAAAGATTTTTTTAAACCCGTACGAACAGCTTACTTTTCATAAGCTGTTCGCAAACCTGTATACAATGTGTAGAGTTCCCCGCTGATTCGCGGATAATACGGAATACGCGGCACTTCTATCACAGCCGGCGGCATTTTCATCAATACTGATTGCTCAGCCTGTTCAAAAAACGCTCTCAAATGGTTTATTTCTTGTTCAGAAACCGGAGAGGGCGGGCGGTGATGGGCTTGGGCGGAGAGCAAATAATAACCCAAGTGCTGGACTCCAGAGATCGCCGGCCACAGCGTATCCGCTTTCGCTTTTGGAAAATCTCCTAGTGCTTTATCATATGCATCCCGCAGCCTGACTAAGCTCACTCTTAGCTGATGTCCGTCTATTTGCTGTCCTGCTAACAGCCTCTCCATAAACTGTCCTTCCAGCCGGATCACTTCCCTCATGTGTTCAGGCAGGCGTTTTGCTGAAAAACGTCTCCACAAAAGGATCGTTCCCAATAGCCCAATTGTGCTGCCGACAGCGACATCGGTCAGCCTCGCCGTTATAAAATAACCGGTCCCTAAGCCGCCATGCATGCTTTCTGTGATGACAAGCGCATTTGCGGTCAGAAAAGGAACCGCCAAAGCATAATTGCGGACAATCAGCATTTCAAGAAGAAATTGAAGCATTGTGATACATAAAGCGATATACACGCCGGCTGGCTTAAAGAACAGGATCGCCCCTGCCAGCATCACGCCAAGCACGGTTCCTGCCGAACGCTGAATAGCTCTATGCAGCGTAAAGACAACAGTCGTGCCCAGCATCACTGCCGCTGCCGAGAGCGGGATCCAATAAGAACGGTGAAAACCGAAGGCATTGGCAAACAAAGCAGCCGCAAACAGCACAATCCCATACTTTAATGCCCGAATCAAAACAGGTGACTTCCAGTCAAAGGCATTTCTCAGAAAATAATAGGAGGATGGCAGCCGGCTTGGCTCCGCATCCGATGGATCATCATTCCGTCCTGAAGCGATGCTCAAAACCTCGTTGATTCCTTCATACAGCTTCCGGGTTGGCTCCGCTTCATCCTCCTTGATCAGAAACGCATCGGAACAACGAGCCTGTCCAAGCATATCGGCAGTTTGGCGAAGTGCCTTTTCGAGCTGAACTGTATCTGCGTTTGGTGTTTCAGCAGAAAAATGAATGATGGCGATAAAGAGATTATCAGCTTTTTCCAGCAAGCGGATAAACCGTTCATCATGAGGCGACTTTCTCCATCTGTTTCCTTTGCCGAGTACCGTTTGACGGGCTGTTCTCAGCATCAGCACGGTCTGATGCTGCGCGTTATGAAAATCAGGAGTTCCGACAGCAGAAAGGCAAGATGCTAGCTGGCGGTATGTGGTTTGCAGCACTTCATTTTCCGGTCCATGTCTGTTATTGATCCAGCCAATCAAGGCGATTCCCGTGGCGAAAAGCCCGCCGGCAAATGTCAGTCCCGCTCTGAGCGGAGCTTCTGAAGGATCTGCCGGCAAACCCGAACTCACCAAAAAAGCAAGGACAAAAAACATGGGTGCTGGACCTTGAATCCCAAGCGCGCCAAAAATAAACATTGCAGCTGCCCCGATAAGCCCCAGAACAGCTGCCATGCTCCAAAAAGTCCCTGCCAACAGCGTCCCCAATCCAAACGAAACGGCGATCCCTATTGAAACAAACAGCAGCTTCAGGATACGTTTCGTATACGATTCCCCGCCTGCATATATAAAAACAAAACCGCCGATGCTTGCGGTTAGACCATAATCCGTGTGTCCCGACAATGCGCCGACAAACACAGGAAATCCTGAAGCGATGCCTGAACCGATCGCCTTTTTCCATGGAAAAGGAGTTGCATGAATGCGAAAGGCATCCTTGACGACACTTGGCACTGTTCTACGATTTTGATCAGAAGACTTGTTCATATCACATAACCCTCTTCTACAACGAAATGATGTAGGTCTCTTCCCGTTTATTGGCCATAGTATGCCCAGAAACCGACTCATCTTCTCATTGGATATGCTCTCATCAAAAAAGACAGAGACCCATCTTCTCTGCCTTCATTACACAAGTTTTTTCGCAATGTCCTGCATTGGTTTGATCCAGTTGCTGTATGTCAGCTCAGCCACCCTTTTCCGGTCCTTCTCCTTATATGCTTGAATGATTTGCTTATGTTCTTCAATAGAATTCTGCGGAGACTTGAAAAAGAGGTACTCAAGCCGAAGAATATGCATATGAAGAACAGAGGTAAAATTGCTGATATATTCATTATCAGCCGCCTCAATAATCACATCATGAAACGCTTTATCAAAGCCAAGCACTTCATAGATTTCGTTTTGATCAATTGCCGCTTTCATTTCGTAATTGATGGCTGTCAGCTGCTCTATATGAGACGATTGAATGTTTTCAATCGCCAATTCGGCAGCGGTGGACTGGAGAGACGCCATCGGCGGATAGACTTTGAAGACATCGTTTTTTTCAATCTGTGAAATTCGTGTTTCTTTTCCCGGCGACATTTCAACAAACCCCTGCATCTCTAATAATTGCAAGGCTTCTCTGACCGGTGTTCTGCTGACGCCAAGCGCTATGCGTCATCATTCAATTTTTCTCCGGGCATGAGCACTCCTTCCACGATCCACTTTTGAATTTGCTCAAACGCAAGCTTTTTGGCAGTCTGCCGTTTCGGCTTCGAGGCATTTGACGGTATCGGCATAAAGCATCACCTCTGAATATTGTTTTTTAATGCTGCCGTTTTGCCGGCACTTTTCTTCTGTGAAAGGACAAAAATCATGACTAAAATGCATGCCGCTCCTGCCGCCTGAAACAACCCAAAGGACACGCCAAGCCAAAGAATAGAAGACGCGACTGCGGCAACCGGCTCTGTGCATCCCAGCATGCTCGCCTCTTGGGGAAATAAATATTTCAAGCTTTCTAGATACATGCAGAATCCCAATAACGTTCCGAAAATGACAATAAAAGCGACCGATACAATTCCAGAAACCGTCCAGCCTTCTGCCTGGACAGCCCAAGGCGGATGAATAAAGCTCATGCCGACGCCCCCGACCAGCATCCCCCAGCCTATGACGATAGCCGACCCCCATGTTTTCAAAAGAGAACTGGAATACAGCGTATAGAAGGCAAGCGCGCCAGCAGACAGAATCCCCCACACAACAGACAAAGGAGAAACTGTTAAATTGCTGATGTTTCCATTCGTCAGCAGCAAAAAAGTGCCTCCTAAAGCCAACAAAAGCCCCAAAAAATCGAAAAACTGAAAGGAATTCTTTCGGGTTAGAAGCAAATACAGCATAATCAGAACAGGCGCTAAGTATTGGAGCAGCGTGGCCACCGCTGCGTTCCCGTTGCCGATTGAAGCTAAAAATGTATACTGAACACCCAGCATGCCGGCAATCCCGAAAACAATAAGCTGGACAGCCGCTTTTTTATCTTTCCATATGCCCCAAACTGCCCTCCTGTTTTTACCGGCGGATACTATAATCAGCACCAACAGGCCTGATAACAGTAAACGCACCGTTACAAGCCACTCCACCGATACATCACTCGTTTCAAATAAATGCTGGGCAACCGTACCCGATAATCCCCAAAAAGCGGCTCCGACAATCACCATAAAAAAGCCGTACAACCGTTGTTTCTGAGTCGCCAACGTATATCCTCCTGACATGTAATATGCAATATATTACATATTGTATCGTTAAATTTTCTGAAAACAAGGTGTTTTCGAAAAATAAAAGCAGTGCTACTCGCACTGCTTAGATAAAAGTCTGTGAATAAAAAATAAAGGATAAATCAACAGGTATCCATTAAACAGCCACCATGCAAGATCAAAATCCCCGCTAAATGTCCAGAATGATAAAGCCTGAAGGCCTGAACAGAAGGTCAACACAAGAGAAATCAGCGCCATTTGCCTCCATATTGCTCTTTTGACGCGCTGCAAATACAAGCTGTACAAACCAGTCATGGAGATTAAAATATCCAAGGGAAAAAAGGACCAATTCCAAGCGATCATAAACGGATCTTGATAATGTTTAAAGGCCCAGCTTTCCGGCATTAATGAAAAGCCGGCAGACAGCCAGTACAATATAAAACCGATATCAGTCACGAGAAAGAACAGTTTCATCACTCTCATGTTACTGCTCACTTTTATGTACCGTTTGAGATTCCGCCCCTTGATCGATCAGGTTTAAAGACACAACACCGGCAATAATCAGCCCGATTGAAATCAGTTTCATGACACTTATATTCTCTTGAAAATACAAAAACCCAACAATTGTGATCAGGACAATGCCCATCCCCGACCAGACTGCGTAAGCAACAGATACATCGATAGATTTGAGCGTAAGCGTCAGAAAGAAAAGACTCCCGCCATAAAAAAACATCAATAGCACGCTCGGCAGAAGCTTTGTAAAACCCGATGAAAGCTTCATACTGACCGTTCCGGCAACTTCAAATAAAATGGCCAAACATAAAAACATCCACTGCACGCACCACCAGCCTCCTCATTTTTCTGTTATGCCGTTACATAATACATCTACGATTGATTCAAGAACCTCTCCTGTTGTGTACTGATGTTTAAGGGGATAATCAGGATCGTACACTTGGTTGATGCTCCCTATATACATTTGAACCAATAAATCTATATTGATGTTTCTGATCTTCTTTTGCTCCTTGCATTCGTTTAACAAATCGATAACAACTGACCATTCTTCCTTCATAAAGATGTCTAATGTGAGCCACGCATCGTAATGGGATTTCTTCAGCTCTTGTAATAACCCCATGTTCAGCAGTTCCATTTCCTTTGGAAGACCGATCAGCAATTGCTTCACCTTTTCAAGCGCATCTAGGGTCTCATCTTCATAGATGCTTTTTTCCATTTGCTTCATCTCTGAGATGAACTGCTCCACGACGGCCTCCGCAAGCTGATCTTTCGACGAATAGTGCGCATAAAGCGTCCGCTTGCTTGTTCCAAGCGCTGCCGCCAGATCGTTCATTGTAAATGAAAAACCTTTCTGTCTGATCAGCCGAATGGTTTCCGCCAATATTCTTTTCTCCAATTCAACCACCTCGCTTTTGGTACTATCGAAACTATTTTGGTACCAATATTATACGATAGCAGGTTCTGGAAATCAATATAATAAAAAAACCTCATCCCAGAGGGAGAGGTTTTCTAAAAGACGCTGCGGACCAAGCCGCCGTCCGCCCGCAGTGCCGCGCCATTAATTGCGGAAGACAGCGGACTGCTTAGGAATGTAACAAAATGGGCAATTTCTTCCGGCCGAATCAGCCTTTGGATAATTGAAGTCGGACGGTTTTCCTTCATAAAACGGGTTTCGGCTTCTTGAACAGTCAGGTTTTCACCAGGATAAAGAGAGTTCAGCATTGTTTCCACTCCCTCTGTTAAGGTTGAACCCGGCATGACTGTATTTACCGTTACATTTGTGCCAGTTGCCAGCTCAGCCAAGCTGCGGGAAATGGAAAGCTGCATCGTTTTCGTCGCGCTGTAATGGGCCATTTCCTGTGAAGGCATGATTGCCGCTTCACTGGCAATAAAAATCACCCGGCCTTCTTTTTTCTCTATCATTTTGTGTAAATACTTGCGTGTGAGCCTCACACCGCTCATAATATTCACTTCAAAAAATCGGAACCACTCCTCATCAGGAATATCAAAATACTCCGCCGGTTCAAAAATCCCTAAATTATTGACCAAAATATCAACCTGCGGATATGCCTGAAACAGGTCATTGCAGCCTTCATCGGTTCCAAGGTCAAATGCGGCCGGATGAAACACAGCCTCTGCATGCTGTTTTTTCAAATCGTCTATCGTCTGATTCACTTTTTCTTCCCGGCGTCCGTTAATGATAACCGCCGCGCCTTCTTCCGCTAACGAAGCGGCAATCGCTTTGCCGATCCCCGACGTTGAGCCAGTCACCAGTGCGGTTTTTCCATGTAAATTCAGCTTCATTCGTTTATCCCTCCGTTTTTGTTTCCTCTTATTTATTAACAGAAATGTGATTGGTGAAACATCTGCTGTAAAACCAGTATGAAACAGCTGGGATTGAAATGGAAGTACGCACTTTTTGGTGCCTGTTATACGAAAAAAAAAGCAGAACCTGTAAAAGGTTCTGCTTTTTTTTGCATTATGTATGGAGACGGTGGGAGTCGAACCCACGTCCAGAAACATCGATTACTTAAGCGTCTACGAGCGTAGCCTGCATACTTATGTTTTCACTCATCTTCTTGCCTGCGGGCGGGCCTTCCGAGAGCTAGTCTGTTTGTCTCTTCTTACGTTCTCAGACAGGAACGCAAGCGTAGCCTACTTGGATGTGCTCTTCACAGACACATAGGCAATGTCAGGAAGAGCTCGCTGCGCTTATTAGGCAGCTAATGCTACGTTTTGGTTAAAACTGTTAGTTTTGCCAGTTATATTTATGTGCGTGTTTACGAGATCGCCTCTCGGCTCGCAGCTCAAGCTCGATCCATCCCTGTCGAATCCGTAACGTCCCCTTGTTATAAGGGAAATACGGGAGAAATATCAAGCTCTCACTCAAACTGGCTACATTCCTATTATAACATGATCACGGCTTATTTCAATTGACAAATCCTTCAAGAAAAGACCGTGTCATCTCATCGTGAAATCAGTATAGCACAGGCTGGATTTCAGTATCAAGCGTTATGCTTTTAGAACCCTTTTTGACTGTCTCTGAACGCTCTTTCAATTTCACGCTTCGCATCCTTGCGCTTCAGATCTTCACGTTTGTCATAGTTTTTCTTCCCTTTACCCAGACCGAGAAGAACTTTGGCAAAGCCGTTCTTCAAATATAGCTTGAGCGGAACGAGAGAATAACCTTTTTCCTTCGTTAAGCCGATCAGCTTATTAATTTCCTTACGGTGCATTAACAGCTTTCTTGTCCGGAGCGGATCGTGGTTATAACGGTTTCCCTGCTCATACGGGCTGACGTGCATATTGTGGAGAAATACTTCTCCCCGTTCAATTTTGGCGAAGGAATCCTTAAGGTTCACGCGGCCGGCGCGAATTGCTTTGATTTCTGTTCCTTGCAATACAATGCCTGTTTCATATGTTTCTTCTATAAAATAATCGTGATTGGCTTTTTTGTTTTGAGATAATACTTTTCCTGACCCTTTCGGCATGCCAGAACCTCCTCTCACTAAGGAAAACTGTCCACCTTTGCGATACGCTCTATTTTACCAAATGTCACGCATGGCGACAATGAAAAGCTGTTTCCGAAAGAAAGCAAATAGAGCACTGCGGCCCTATTTGCTGGATGAGCTGCTATTTCTTCTTTTTCCGTTTCTGCTTCGGTGCGTTTTGAAAGCCTCGTTTTTTCTTTTTCTTCTTCGGCTTTGTGAACCACTCTCCTTTTTCCTCGGAAGGAGCAGGAGATACAGGCGTATTTGTGCTTAACACGCGTTTTCTGGCAGGTTTTCCGCGTTTTCGGCTGCGGCTGTCCATTTCTCTCGGACGACGCGGGGTGCCTTTCATACCGACGATCTCGAAGTCAATATTGCGCTCGTCTTTATTGACGTCAACGACTTTGACTGTAATTTCATCCCCGATACGGAACACATTCCCCGTCCGTTCGCCGATCATCGCAAAATGCTGCTCGTCAAAGCGATAATAGTCATCCGTCATAAAGCTGACGTGGACGAGTCCTTCAATTGTATTCGGCAGCTCGACAAACATCCCGAAGTTTGTCACAGAGCTGATCATGCCGTCAAATTCTTCACCAATTTTATCAAGCATATATTCCGCTTTTTTCAAATCATCTGTTTCACGCTCTGCGTCAACTGCACGGCGTTCCATTGATGAAGTATGTTCAGCGATATCCGGAAGTCGTTCAGCCCACTTCTCCTGTGTCGCTTCATCGACTTTGCCGTTGATTAAGTACGTTCTGATCAAACGGTGAACGATCAAATCCGGATAACGGCGGATCGGCGATGTGAAATGGGTATAGAATTCCGTTGACAGGCCAAAGTGCCCCAAGCTTTGCGGATCATATTTCGCCTGTTTCATGGAACGAAGCATGACAGTAGAAATCACTGTTTCCTCCGGTCTGTCACGAACAGCGTCAAGAATGCTTTGCAGCGCGCGCGGATGAATATTTCCCGCCGTACCTTTTACAACATAGCCAAATGTCGTCACAAACTCTAAAAACTTTTGCAGTTTTTCAGCATTGGGCTCTTCATGTATCCGGTAAATAAACGGAACGTTCATCCAATGGAAATGCTCTGCAACAGTTTCGTTCGCAACAAGCATAAATTCTTCAATCAGTTTTTCGGCGACAGAGCGTTCTCTGATCACAACGTCCTTGACCGCGCCTTCTTCATCAACAAGCACCTTTGCTTCTTTGAAGTCAAAATCAACGGCGCCACGGTTCATCCGCTTTTCGCGAAGAATTTCTGCCAGTCGCTCCATGTCTTTGAACATCGGCACAAGCGGTTCGTATTTTTGTTTTAATTCTTCATCATCATCAACAAGAATTTGATTCACATCGGAATATGTCATTCTTTCCGTTGTTTTGATGACGCTTTGGAAGATTTCGTGCTCTGTGACTTCACCCTGGCTGTTAATGGTCATTTCACAAGAAAGTGTCAGGCGGTCAACCTTCGGATTTAATGAACAAATACCATTTGACAGTCTGTGCGGAATCATCGGAATCACACGGTCAACCAAATACACACTCGTTCCTCTTTCCATCGCTTCTTTGTCAATCGGCGAATTTTCAGTCACGTAATGGCTGACGTCGGCAATGTGAACGCCAAGCTTATAGCTGCCGTCATCCAGCTTTGTCACTGTAACCGCGTCATCCAGGTCCTTCGCGTCTGCTCCATCAATGGTAACAATGACCTGATCACGGAGATCACGGCGGTCTTTCAGATCTTTTTCATCAATCGTATCAGGCGTGCTTGTCGCTTGTTCCATTGCGTCGGCAGGGAATTCTCCCGGCAGGCCGTGCTTATGGATGACCGATAAAATATCAATGCCCGGATCATTTTTATGGCCGAGAATGGATTCAATCTCACCCTCTGCGTTCATGCGGCCTTCAGGGTAGCTGGTCAGCTTAACAACAACCTTATGTCCTTCAGCCGCTCCGTTTTTCCCGCTATTAGGAATAAATATATCGCTTGTGATTTTTTTGTCATCCGGAATCACAAAACCGAAGTTTTTTGTTTCTGTATACGTTCCGACAACACGCTGAATCGCCCTTTCTAAAATGCGTATGACGGTGCCCTCTTGTCTGGAGCCGCTTGACTGCGAATTCAGGCGTACCATTACGATATCGCCGTTCATAGCTGTATTTAGCTCATTAGGCGGAATAAACACATCGCTTAACGATGTATCCTCAGGCAGCAAAAAGGCAAATCCCTTCGGATGCGCTGAAAGCTTTCCTTTAATTAAATTCATTTTTTCCGGAATGCCATAACGGTCGCTTCTCGTCCGCACGATAAGCCCTTTTTCTTCCAGCGCAACCAGCGCTTTGACGAGCTCTTTAAATTCCTCGGCTTCCGTAATCTGTAACATCTCCTCAAGTTCCTGAACAGTCAGAGGCTTATATGCCTCTTCCTTCATAAACGAGAGAAGCTTATCCATAAATGCTTCTTTTTCCATCATCCGACCTCCTGTTAGTTACCAATCCAGCTTCTCTAAAAATTCATACACATCCTGATGTACGATGTCCCGTTCCTTGTCCAGCGTGATAACATGGCCTGATTCCTCATACCATTTCAGCTGTTTATCGTCAGTTTCCACTTCATTATAAATAATATTGGCACTTTCGGTATTAATCATGTGATCATGACGGGCTTGCACAACAAATGTCGGAGAATAAATCATATCGACATTCTTTCGCACATCGGCAATCAAGTCTTGCAGCGCCTTAAGGGTTTTCATCGGCGTTTTTTCAAATTCCTTCATTTCCTCTTCTATTTGTTCCGGGCTTTTCCCCTCGAATTTTTTGTAATTGCGCGCATAGGAAAGGACGCCCTGATACATGACCTCTTCGCTTTTAATATGCATTGGCGCGCACATTGGAACAATTCCCTTTATGGGTACAGTGTAACCCAATTTCAGCGAAAAAACCCCGCCAAGCGACAGTCCGCAGGCAGCAATGTTCTCATAGCCTTCAGATTTTAAATAATCATAGCCATCCATTACGTTTTTCCACCAGTCTTCCGGCCCCGTATGTACCAATTCTTCAGGAGGAACGCCGTGTCCTTCATATTGTGGCGCGTGGCACGTATAGCCTCGTTCATTCAAATAACGTCCCAGCATTCTCACATCCGCTGTATTCCCTGTAAAGCCGTGCAGCAGAAGCACCGCTTTGTCTCCGCCTTTAAATGTAAATGGTTTTGGTGTCACAACTTTCATGCTCATTTCTCCCTTTCTTTCTGCACGATCATTTTAGTTTTCCACAGTTTGATCAGAAAAAAACGCTCTGATATCAGCCAGAAACGTGAAAAAGGCCTGACTTTACATCAGACCTTATACAAACATTGCCCTATAGGATATAAGCAAGCGCAATCGTCAACACGAAAAACAAGACTGCCAGCACAACCGTAATGCGGTGCAGAATCAAATCAAGACCTCTTGCTTTTTGTTTCCCGAAGAGCTGCTCCGCTCCGCCTGAAATCGCACCAGATAATCCGGCGCTTTTACTGGATTGAAGCAAAACGACAATAATAAGTGCAATACTGACGATAACCAATAAGGTAATCAAAACCGCGTGCATCCCTTACACCTCCAGACTCACTGGCCTACATTACTTCTATTTTACATGAAAAGGTTTGGCATGTCACGCCGTATCAGACGCCAAAAGGCCGGATAAGACATTTTGTTTTGGTTAGCCTATTCATATGAATTGAGCGAAAAAGGAGAACAGCCATGCCGATCGTCAGCACAGTCAATAAGAAACAACTATATTATGAGGAATATGGACAGGGAATCCCTGTCATTTTTATTCACCCGCCAGGCATGGGACGCAAGGTTTTTTATTATCAGCGCCTTCTGGCGGATCATTTCAGGGTGATATTTCCCGATTTAAGCGGTCATGGCGACAGCGATCACGCAGACCAGCAAATCTCGATTTCCTATTACGCAAACGAGATCGTGCAATTTATGGATCGTTTGCACATTGATCAGGCTGCAGTATTCGGGTATTCCGCCGGCAGCTTAATCGCACAGCACATTGGCTTCACCCGGCCAGACAAAGTGTCTCATTTGATGTTGGCCGGCGCTTACCCCGCTGTTCATACCATGGTCGGTCAGCAGCTTCACAAAATGGGAATGTATCTTCTTGAAAAAAATCCCGGCATGCTGATGAAAATCATCGCCAGCAGCCATACGAAAAACAGACAGCTCCGAAATCTATTAACGAGTCATATGAAGAAAGCTGATCTTGGCCATTGGTATCAATATTATCAGGATTCGCTCCGCTACAGCTGCCTTGGACAATTGCGCCGTTTTAACATGCCGATGCTGTTTATGTATGGCGGCCTGCGCGACTGGACCTTTACACATGCAGGCTATTACCGGAAAGCATGCAGCCACGCTGAATTTTTCAGGTTGGAATATCAGGGCCATCAGCTGCCGACAAAGCAATGGAAAACTTGTAATGAACTTGTGACGGGTTTTGTATTGACACATTAATCAAAGGCTTAGAAAACGCTTGGTTCCCCAGGCGTTTTTGCATCATTGACTTTTGTCAATGAAATCATAGTAAAAAAGATCCTCAAATTTCAAGTCAAAATAGTGAAGCATTTTTCCGATCACAAGCTGTCCCGGCCGTCTTTCTCCATTCAGCACACGGCTCAGTGTGGCGGGTGAGACTCCGATTTCCAGCGCAAGCTGATTGAGGGAATAATCGTTATTGACCATATACTGCAATACATAATCACGTCTAATCTGTATCTTTTCTACTGCCACTTTCCTCACCTTCCGTTCATGAAAAAACTTTTTTCTATACATTTACATTACGGCGTTTGTTAACTTTTGTCAATACATTTCCAGCCTCCCTATTCCCTTTAGTCAATAAACATACTAAAATATGAGTAACAGTGAGGGACGGGGTGAGACATATGGAAAGCTTTGGCGAACAATTACGGGCATTGCGTGAGGAGAGAAAATTAACCGTCAACCAGCTGGCGACTTATTCCGGTGTAAGTGCGGCCGGCATCTCCAGAATTGAAAACGGCAAACGCGGCGTTCCTAAACCTGCCACCATCAAAAAATTGGCGGAAGCCTTAAAAATTCCTTATGAAGGGCTTATGTATAAAGCGGGATATATCGAAGAGGTTCATGAAGCCAGAGCGCCTTATGAAACGAAGTGCCAGCTGCTTGAAAAGGCGGAGGCTTATGACCTGAAAAATCTTGCCCTTCTTGAGAGTGAAAAATGGCAGTATCTCAATAAAGAGGATTTGCTCATGCTGGATCATTATTTCTCCTTTATTTCAGACGAAGCCAAAAAACGATCTGCTGATCAATAACTCTTAGTAGAAATGCGAGGCGATTATCATGTCAACATTCGGACAGGAATTAAGGGCGCTGCGCCGCGCCCGCAAACTAACAGTGAACCAGCTTGCAGTGTATTCGGGCATCAGCTCAGCGACCATTTCAAAAATAGAAAACGGCAAGCGCGGCACACCGAAGCCCGCGACCATAAAAAAGCTCGCAGCTGTGCTGAAAATACCGCACGAAAACCTGATGGCAGCTGCAGGGCACATCACCGCTTTTCCTGAAGAAATTCGAGAGGCTTCGGAAGGCTATCAGTCTATTTATGCGATTTATCAGACAGCAGTCACTCGCGGAGCGGGGAACCTGTCTCTTTTTAACAGCAAGGAATGGAAACACCTCTCAAAAAAGGATATTGAAAATCTCAGCAAATACTTCGATTTTTTAGCTTCCGAAGCGAAAAAACGCTCTTCTTCCACGTGATCCTCTGCATCTCTTTCCGCATTTTATCAATCACGCATGCATACGTTCCCTCGTTATTTGCGTTATAATAATGACATACGAGGTGAAAAAGTATGAACCAATCAGAAATGTGTCCTAGATTTGAAAAAGCAGTCGACATCTTGAGCAAACGCTGGGTTGCTTTAATCGTTTTTCAACTGTTGAACGGTCAGCAGCGATTTAGCGAAATAGAAGCAGCACTTCCAAATCTAAGCGGCAGAGTTCTGTCAGAAAGGCTGAAAGAACTTGAGCAAGAAGGAGTGGTTAAACGGGACGTCATCCCCGAAACTCCGGTTCGCATCGAATATTCATTAACTGACAAAGGAATGGCGTTAGCGCCCATTCTGGGTGAAATCTCCAAATGGGCGACTGAATGGATTGACCCTTCCTTTCATATGTAATTGCTAAAACGGTTCTGATCTCAACGGAGAGAAGAGCCGTTTTTTATTTTTTATTTCCAGGTGAAAAAACAATTTCTCAGCCGATATATAGTACATCACATCACTTTTTTTAAAAGGAGAACACTTATATGCGACTGACGATTTCCCGCAAATTCAGCCTGGTCTTTTTGACACTGATCCTCATCAATCTGCTTATAGGCGGAATAGGCGCTTTCAATATGCAGCACATCATCAAAAAGACAGATGAAATCAACACAAAATGGATAGACGGCATTAAAGAAATCACATCTATTAATTATTTGACAGAGCACCTTTCCTCTACGGAAAAGGATTTCCTGATTTATACAGACAAAGATAAAATGGATACGCTGGAACAAGATATGAACCAGATCCTTAAGGATATCAATGAAAAGCTTGATAACTATGAAAAAACAATCTCTAACGACAAAGAGCGCAGCATTTTCGAACAGCTCAAGACTGAAGTCAACTCATATACGAATATTCATAACCAGATTTTAGAGAGCGGACGCACGAATGATATAGATAAAGCAAGGGGTTTATTGGTACAGACTGAAGCAAGCTTTGAGGATATGAAAAAATCAATCACTGAACTGGTTGACTTTAATAAAGAAGGCAGCAACACGGCGGTGAAAGAAACCAAGGACGTTTATTATAAAGGCCTCATTTACACGGCTATGCTTCTGGCAGCTTCCATCGTCATCAGCATATGTATTTGGCTTTATATCAATCGCAGCATTGTAAAACCGATTATTCGAATGAAAACATCTGCGAATGAAATCGCCGAGGGCAATCTGTCAAATGACATAGAGCCGCTGGCATCAAAAGACGAGCTTGGCGATCTGAACGAAGCGCTTCAGAAAATGGTAGGGAATTTAAGAGATATCGTCGGGTATTCAAAAGAAATTTCCACCCGCGTGCTTTCTTCATCACAAGTGCTGACCACTGCAACGAATGAAACAAGAACCGGCAGCAGGCATATTACCGAAACGATGAACGAAATGGCTGAAGGCTCCGAGCAGCAGGCGCAAGACGCTGTGACGATTGCCGAATCAATGAATGAATTTACAGAAAGCATTGATAAAGCCTACAATCACGGCATGACGATCAGCGATACGTCTCAAAACGTTCTCGAACTCGCCGTAAACGGAAACGAAAATATGAATACGTCAGTGCAGCAAATGAAAACGATACATCATATCGTTCAGGAAGCCGTTCACAAAGTGAGATCGCTGGAACAGCATTCACAGGACATCAACAAGCTTGTTCAGGTCATCAACGGCATTGCCGAGCAAACGAACTTACTGTCACTTAATGCCGCAATTGAGGCAGCCCGCGCAGGAGAAAGCGGCAAAGGCTTCGCCGTTGTAGCCGAAGAGGTCCGAAAGCTAGCAGACGGCGTATCTGACTCCGTTCAGGATATCACTAAAATAGTAGGCGGCACACAGCAGGAGATCAACACTGTCATTCAATACCTGGAAAGCAGCTTTACCGAAGTAGAAAAAGGTACCGAAAACCTGACTGACACCGGACAGGCCATGCAGAACATTAAGCAATCGGTCACCTATGTAGCGGATAGCATTAAGGAAGTAACGGACGGATTAAAGCAGTTAACAAACCAATCGATCACAATTAACCAATCGATTGAAAATATCGCCTCCGTTTCTGAAGAATCCGCCGCTGGCATCGAAGAAACATTTTCCATTACCGAGCAATCCGCCCATTCAATGGATCAAGTGCTTCAAAATGCTGAGGAGCTTGAGCGTTTGGCGAAAGAACTTAATGAGAAAATGGATCAGTTTACAATTTAAATATGAAAAAAGAGGCTGGAATCATCCAAGCCTCTTTTTTGTTCCTATGCAGCTGTTTGAATACGTCTCACCTTGGTTCTTTTTTTCTTAACCGGATGTAACGCCCGCTCCAGCCAAGCCATGAGCAAATCAGCCGCAACCGCCATTACCGCAGTCGGAATCGCGCCTGCTAGAATAATCGCCGTTCCGTTTGTGGCGTTTGACCCGCGGACAATCATATCCCCAAGGCCGCCAGCGCCGACAAATGTGCCGATGGCTGTAATGCCGATGGCGATGACGAGAGCCGTTCGAAGGCCTGCCATAATGACAGAAAGCGCGAGCGGGAGCTCAACCATCCGAAGAATCTGGAATTTCGTCATCCCCATCGCTTTTCCTGATTCTAAGGTTGCGTGTTCAATGCTGACAATGCCTGTGTACGTGTTTCGGATAATCGGAAGCAGGGAATACAAAAATAATGATAAAATCACGGTGTTTGCACCGAGCCCCATAACAAGCATCAAGACTGCCAGCATGGCGAGCGCCGGAATCGTCTGAATGACATTTGTAACGGCGAATACCCAACCTGACAAGCGGCGGAAATGCGCAATGAGGATCCCCACCGGAACACCGACAACAGCGGCAAACAAGACGCCGTAAGCCGACATGAGAAAATGGCGGCCGAATTCTTCTATGACGTAACTGCCGTTCTGTGCATAATACGACATTAACTGTTCAAGCACATTCATTGGTCAATCCCCCTTTCACGATTCGAAGTAGTGATGCTTTTGCAAATATTCCTTGGCAACGACAGACGGTTCTTTTAGGTTACCGTCGACTTCATAGTTGAGCTCCTGCATCGTGGCTGTATCGATTTTTCCGATCATTTTTTGAATGATGCTTTCCAGTTCAGGATGTTCTTTCAGCACCTGTTCCGGAACAACCGGGGAGCAGTCGTACGGCGGGAAAAATTGTTTATCATCCTTTAGCATTTTGAGATCATAGGACTTAATTCTCCCGTCCGTGGAGTAAGCGAGGACAATGTCCATTTTTCCGCTTTTTACCGCGTCATACACAAGCCCGATCTGCATTGGATACGTGCCGCCGAATGTCATGCCGTAGGTTTTCGTAAAATCCTGATAGCCATTCCCCTTCAGCTTCATCCAATAGTTGTCGACGCCCAGCTTTAATTGCGGCGCCCATTTTTTGACGTCTGATACGTTTTCTAAATGATATTGGTCCGCAAGCTTCTTGCTGACGGTAAAGGCATACGTATTATCAAACCCGTAGGAGTCATACCATTTTAAATCATATCTTTTTTTAAACTCCCGCTGTGTCAGCGCCAGCGCTTTGTCCGGATCTTTTTCAGGTTTCATCCTCAGCGTGCCTGTCAGCGCGTCACCTGTATATCTTGTGGCCGCTATATCGATTTCTCCGTTCAATAAGGCCTGCTGCTGTACCGCGTTGGAGCCTAGATTTTTAATGGTCGTTGTTTTTAGATCCGTATGGTGTTCGATCAGCTGGCCAAGCATGCTGGCGATGATTTCTGATTCACTCATGCTTTGCGCGCCGATTTTAATGGTCTGGTCTGAAGCGGCGCTGAGACCTGGAAGCGAACAGCCGCTTAGCATCAGCATTACTGCGAGCGGTAAACCGATCATCCACTTGAGATATTTTCTTTTCATGAGCCGCCTCCTTATGAAACTTCCTTTAATCTCTGCATGCCGGCAGGTGTCAGTTTTCGTTCAGTTACTGACAGCACATAATCAATGACAATCGCCAATATCGTGACAGGAACCGCTCCTCCGATGATATATTCCGGCTGATATAAATTCAGGCCGATGAAAATATAATCACCCAATCCGCCGCCGCCGATAAAGGATGCAAGCGTCGCCCATCCGATTAAATAAATCGTAGATGTTCTGATCCCCGCCATGATGACGGGCGCGGCAAGCGGCAGTTCTACGAGGCGAATCTGTTCAGCAGCCGTCATCCCGATGCCTTTTCCTGATTCAAGCAGATTTTTGTTAACGCCGCGAATCCCGGTATACGTGTTGCGCAGGATCGGCAAAACGGAATAGAAAAACAAGGCCGCAATAGCCGGGACTTTTCCGACTCCCAAGAGCGGGATAAAGAAAGCGAGGATTGCCAGACTAGGCAGCGTCTGAATGATATTTACAATACCGATAATGGTGCCGGCTCCTTTTTTCATTCTGGTCAGCACAACCCCAAGGGGCACAGCGGCAACAATGCCTAAAATGACGGCGATGAGAGAAATGGTGATATGCTCATATGTTTTGTAAAGCAGCTCGCCCCCGTTGGTTTGCAAAAATTCAATGATATGATTCACGTCTTACAACCTCCCTATGACAATATTGCGAGCTGTTTTTCTTCTCCCCAGATGGACTCATATACAATGTCAACCAGGCTCGCTCTCGTCACAATTCCTATTAAACAGCGGTCTTCATCTACAACCGGCACATACTTTACACCCCGTTTTAGAATTTTGTGTACTGTATCCCGCAGCAGTGTGCCCCCCAATACGGTGTAGATGTCTTGATGCAGGACCTCGCCTACCAGATTGGCTTTCTTCCGGCATTGATCAATGATTTCCACATCCACATAGCCTAGAAGAACATGGCTGTCATCAACAACCAGCAGCGAGTCGACACGCTCCTGCCTCATCAGCTGGATCGCTTCAGAGAGCGTTTTATCTGGCGTAATGGTCACCGGGTGTGTACTCATCATTTGATCAACCCGCTCAACATCAGGACTTGATGACTGAATCAGGCGCTCCTTGCCGATAAATTCCTCAACAAATTCGTTTGCCGGATTTCTCAGAATATCATCAGGCGCTCCGACCTGAACAATCTCTCCGCCTTTTAAAATGACAATCCGGTCTGCAAGCTTAATCGCTTCATCCATATCATGGGTAACAAATACGATGGTTTTATGTAAGGTTTTTTGCAGTTTTTTAAATTCTTCCTGAAGGGAATCCCGCGTAATCGGGTCAAGCGCCCCAAACGGTTCATCCATTAAGATAAGCGGCGGTTCCGCGGCAAGTGCCCGTAATACACCTATTCGCTGCTGCTGTCCCCCGCTTAATTCATGAGGATAACGGTCTAAATAGTCAGGTCCCATATCGACCAATTTTAAAAGCTCACGCGCACGTTCTTTCCGCTGCTGCTCCGGCCATTTCAGCAGCTTAGGCACAAGTGAAATGTTCTGCTGAATGGTCATATGGGGGAACAGACCGATCTGCTGAATGACATAGCCGATCTTACGCCTGAGTTCTACCGGGTTTTGTTCCATAATGTTCTCGCCGTCAATAAAAATCTGGCCGGCTGACGGCTCAATTAATCGATTAATCATTTTCATCGTTGTCGTTTTTCCGCAGCCGCTTGGACCGATAAAACAGATAAATTCACCTTTTTCAATCTCCAGATTCACGCTGTTCACAGCTTTTTTGCCGCCCTTATATGTTTTCGAGACATTTTGTAATGTCAGCAAACATCGCACCTCCAAAATTAAATTCATTCAATTTGTTCAATTCATATTTAATTTTTCAGACAATTGAATGCTTCTCATTATAGAATAAAGTTTATAAAATAAAAAGTTTACAATTTGTTCATATTATTTATAAAGTATGTGTAAGCCCTGATTTACCCGTATTGACCGGTAATGATCTCCTTATTGCTCCAATTTCCTGCCAAATTCTATGGTTACAGCATTTCCGCCGCATCAAAAATGTGGTATATTGACATCGGAATTGTTAGCTGAAAGGATTGAAACTGTTGGAGAAAGATCCGTTAACGATAATTGAACAGACTGAAGACCACCTCATAGAAAGAATCGCGGAAAACATGCAAGCATTTGGAATGCCCTCTACCGTTGGACGTGTGCTGGGCATTATTTATATGAATCGCAAGCCGATGACGCTGACGGAATTATCAGAAGCGACTGGCATGAGCAAAACGCGAATGAGCCAGGTCGTGCGGGACATGCTCGATGCCAACATCGCCGAGAAGGTGTTCGAAAAGGGCGTGCGAAAAGACTTATACGATGTTGAAGAGGATTACTACCAAACCTTTATCACACTGTTTACAGCCACTTGGAGCAAAGTCGTCAGCAAAAATAAAATGATGCATAAAAAACTCAACCGGGAGCTGCTCAGTATCTTGGATCAAGAGCTTTCTCCTGAAGCGGAAGAAAAGGTGAATGAGCTGTTGAAGGAATTAAAGGAATGGCTCGACTATTACAATTGGCTCGGCCGTCTGATTGAGTTTTTTGAGAGTGAAGAGATTTTTAAATATGTGCCGAAACCGTAAAAACGCCCTGTCATGAACAAGGCGTTTTTTTACTAAGCTGCACTGAGCAGTTTTTTCTTTTTTTTAATCGGGCTTAACACGCGTTCAAGCCAGCCCATGACCAAATCAGCTATCACCGCCATAAGGGCTGTCGGGATCGCACCAGCTAATATAATCGCGGTCCCGTTTGTTGCGTTTGATCCCCTGACGATAATGTCTCCGAGGCCTCCGGCGCCGACAAATGTCCCGATGGCTGTAATGCCGATGGCAATGACGAGCGCGGTGCGAAGGCCGGCCATAATGACAGAAAGCGCCAGCGGAAGCTCGACCATCCGCAGCACTTGAAACTTTGTCATGCCCATCGCTTTTCCGGATTCAAGATAGGCATGTTCAATGCTGACAATGCCTGTATACGTATTTCTGATGATCGGCAGCAGTGAATAAAGAAATAACGATAAAATGACCGAATTGGCGCCAAGCCCCATCACTAGCATCAGCACGGCCAGCATAGCAAGCGCCGGCACCGTCTGAATCACGTTCGTGACGGCGAAAACCCAGCCGCTTAATGTTCGATATCTGGCAATCAGGATGCCAAGCGGAATGCCGACGATGGCCGCAAACAAAACGCCGTACACCGACATCAGAAAATGGCGGTAAAACTCTTGCAGCACATAGCCGCCGTTTTGCGAATAGTAAGTGCCAAGCTGCTGTAATACTTCCATTTAATCTGCCTCTTTTCTTAGTCAAAATAATGATGTTTCTCTAAAAATTCCTTTGCCACAACAGACGGCTCCTTCAGCTTGCCGTCTACTTCGTAGTTGAGCTCCTGCATGGTTTCCGTATCAATCTTCCCGATCAGTTTATGAATAATGCCTTCAAGCTCAGGATGGTCTTTAAGCACCTTTTCCGGAATCACAGGTGAACAGTCATACGGCGGGAAAAACTGTTTGTCGTCTTTTAGGATTTTCAGATCATACGCCTTAATCCGGCCGTCTGTGGAATAAGCAAGAACGGCGTCCATTTTCCCGTTTTTGACTGCGTCATAGACAAGTCCGATTTGCATCGGATAGGTTGTTCCAAACTCAAATCCATACATGCTGACAAAGCCTTTATATCCGTCGCCCTTCCGTTTCAGCCAGGCATTGTCGACGCCCAGTTTATATTCAGAAGCGTTTTTCTTCAGGTCAGACACAGTGTTTACATGCTCCTTTTCCGCAAACTTTTTTGTTACGGTAAAGGCGTATGTGTTATCAAACCCGTAAGAATCAAACCACTTATATTTAAAACGTTTATCAAATTCTTTCTGCACGATATTTAACGCTTTTTCCGGATCCTTTTCAGCCTCCATTCCGAGGGTGCTCGTTAAATCGGTCCCTGAGTAGCGCGTGGCGGAGATGTCAATGTCACCGCCAAGCATCGCCTGGTGCTGAACATAGTTTGATCCGAGATTTTTGACTAACGCCGTATTTAAATCCGTATCATGTTCAATGAGCTGCGCAATCATATTCGCTAAGATTTCTGATTCTGTCATGCTTTGCGCTCCGACCTTGATCGTATCTTTGGAGGCGCCGCCAAGTCCCGGCAAAGAACAGCCGCTCAGCAGCATGACAAAGGCGAAAGCGAGCGCGCCGATCCATCTGATTTTTTTCGTTTTCAACACAGCCAACTCCTTAAGAAACTTCCTTCATTCCTTGCAATCCCTTCGGTGTCACTTTTCGTTCCGTCACGGCTAACAAGTAATCAATGATAATGGCTAAGATCGTTACCGGCACAGCACCGCCAATGATGTATTCAGGCTGATACAGGTTCAGTCCGATAAAAATGTAATCACCGAGACCGCCGCCGCCAATAAATGAGGCAAGGGTCGCCCAGCCGATTAAATAAATCGTTGATGTACGGATTCCCGCCATAATAATTGGGATCGCCAGCGGAATCTCGACGAGCCGAATCTGCTCCCAGACGGTCATTCCAATCCCTTTTCCTGACTCAAGCAGATTTTTGTTTACACCTTTAATGCCTGTATACGTATTGCGCAGAATCGGAAGCACCGAATAGAAAAATAAAGCGACGATCGCCGGCACTTTTCCCACACCGAGAAGCGGGATAAAAAACGCCAGAATCGCCAGACTTGGCAAGGTTTGCACAATATTGACGGCACCTATAACCGCGCCAGCGCCTTTTTTCATTCTGGTCAGCAGAACACCGAGCGGCACCGCAACGATAATGCCCAACACAACAGCAATGAGCGAAATGTATAAATGTTCTCCTGTTTTATACAGCAGCTCACCGCCGTTCGTCTGTAAAAAAGTCATCATTTGATTCATGTATAAGAGCTCCTCCCCTGATCAGATCGTCATTAGCTGGTTTTCCTCGCCCCATATGGAATCGTATACGATGTCCACAAGGCTTGCTCTTGTCACAATCCCTGCTAAATGGTGCTCTTCATCAACAACGGGAACATACTTTATTCCTTGCTTCAAGATTTTCCGGACGGTATCTCGGAGAAGGGCTCCTTTTTGCACGGTATACATATCTGATCGGTACACTTCACCAACAACGCTCGCTTTTTTGCGGTTTTGATCAATAATTTCAACATCTACGTATCCCTTCAGCACATTTTGCTCATCTACAACAAGCAGCGAGTCGACGCGTTTTTCTCTCATCAGCTGAATGGCCTGAGAAAGCGTTTTGTCCGCTGTGATCGTGACAGGCATCCTGTTCATCATCTGCTCAACCCGCTCAATTTCAGGTCTTGTCTGGATCAGGCGCTCTTTCCCGATAAATTCCTCTACAAATTCATTTGCCGGATTTCTGAGAATCTCATCAGGTGTGCCGACCTGAACGATTTCACCCGCTTTTAAGATCACAATCCGGTCAGCTAGCTTAATAGCTTCGTCCATGTCATGGGTCACAAACACAATGGTTTTGTTTAACGTTCTCTGCAGTTTTTTAAATTCTTCCTGAAGGGAATCCCGCGTGATCGGGTCAAGCGCTCCGAACGGTTCATCCATTAAAATGAGAGGGGGTTCCGCAGCCAGTGCGCGCAGCACGCCGATTCTCTGCTGCTGTCCGCCGCTGAGCTCGTGGGGATAACGGTCTAAATATTCAGGGCCCATATCAACAAGCTTTAACAGCTCGCTCGCCCGTTCTTTCCGTTTTTCTTCAGGCCATTTCAGAAGTTTCGGTACGAGTGAAATGTTCTGCTGAATAGTCATGTGGGGAAACAAACCAATCTGCTGAATCACATAGCCGATTTTTCTCCTCAGTTCAACCGGGTCCTGTTCCATTATGTTTTCTCCGTCGATAAAGATCTTTCCTGACGACGGTTCAATCAGTCGATTAATCATCTTCATCGTCGTCGTTTTTCCGCAGCCGCTCGGGCCGATAAAACAGATAAATTCACCCTTGGCAATATCTAAATCAATGCTGTTCACAGCTTTTTTGCCGCCTTTATATACTTTTGACACTTGTTCTAATTTCAGCAATCCGTGCACCTCCGCAGGTTTCCATTCATTTTTCTGAAAAGTATAATCTTTATTATAATTTGAACTTTATAAAATAAAAAGTTTACAATGTGTTGAAATTATATGTTATTTACAGATATTTATTGCTATGACTCAGGCAGAGAAGGTGTTCTTACAATTACGCCGGATACCTCTCGCTTCCTCCGCATACAGCTGTTTTCAACAACTGGCAGAAATATGATATATTGACACCATCAATTGCCATTTGAAGGGATGATCAGCTGTGGAAAAAACTGCTCTCGACATCATTGAACATGCTGAAGAGCATCTCATTGAGAAGATTGCCGAAAATATGCATACGTTTGGAATGCCTTCTACTGTCGGGCGTGTGCTCGGGATTATTTATATGAATCGAAAACCGATGACGTTAAGCGAGCTGTCAGAAGCAACAGGCATGAGCAAAACACGGATGAGCCAGGTCGTCCGTGAAATGATTGATGCCAACATTGCCGAAAAAGTGTTTGAAAAAGGCGTAAGAAAAGATCTTTACGACGTAGAGCAGGATTATTACCAAACCTTCATATCTTTATTTGCGGCGAATTGGACAAAGGTCGTGAGCAAAAACAAAGTGCTGTATAAAAAATTAAACCGGGAGCTGACAGATCTTTTACAAAGGGACGGGCTTACCCCCGAAGTGGAAGAGAAAGTCAATCAGCTGCTGAATGAATTAAGAGAATGGCTCCATTACTATGACTGGCTGAGCCGCTTAATTGAGTTTTTTGAGAGTGAGGAAGTATTTGAATACGTGCCGAAAACAGCTGAAAGCAGCTCCCTGAAGTAAGGGAGCTGCTTTTCTACATGATGAGATGAATAGTGGAAACATCATATATGAGAACATCATATACTTCCTCCATGTGACATTGGCCTTACCCAGAGGCTGATTCTTCGCAAACGTTTATAGCCGTTCGGAAACGCCACATGCTACAATAAAGTGACTATGTAAATAGGAAGGATGTATCTATATGTTCAAGAAAATTGCAGCAGATGCACTCGGATTATCAGATATCGGAAAAATTATCGAACCTCAGGATTATGACAAAACAGATGCTGATGACTATGTCATGCATGAAGACAACGAAAAAATTTATTTCCTGATTAAAACAAAAGCCGATGAATATTGCTTCACGAATCTGGCGCTGATCCATGTTGACGGCGAACGTGCCACTTCCTCTAAACGAACGCTGAAACGCTACCCTTATTCCCAATATAAAATCTCTGATGTTTTTCTGGAAACTGCCGGAAAAGTCGATTTGGATGTTGAAATCAAGTTCAAGCTGGGCTCTGAACAATTTGATATCGATGTGCATAAAGAGCAAATTGAAAAGCTAAAAGATTTGTATAAAGCCCTTCTCCGTATCTCTGAAACGATCTATGAAAATGACATTTTGATTAATCAGGCTGAACAAAGTCTGGAACGAGCAGTCACCATCCTTCAGCATACCCGCCCTGAGCACGTCAATATTGAAACACAATACAAAGAGCTGACCGAATTTGGATTTACATGGGTCACTTCCGTCCGCTCGCAGTACCATATTAAAGATTTCGGTGACGTATTTGAAAAATATATGAATAACTAGAAAAAAGACACGGGTTCGCATCTGGCAGCCCGTGTCTTTTTCTGATACATATCTTGGAGAAAGTTTTTGGATAGATATTGGTTACTTTTCTACTTTTTTCTTTTATAATGACCTTATTAGTCTATTTTCCCTATATTACATGTAAAAGGAGTCATCATATGTTTTGTCCTCAATGCGGCCATCAAGCAGATGGCGGAAAATTTTGTGAGAAATGCGGATCGCCTCTTCCACGCCAAGCGGGCGAAAATCAAGGAGCACAGGCGGGAGCTGAGGCTGCAAAACAAGCAGCAAAGCAGTTCGGTTCATTTGTCCTGGCTGTTCTGAAACGCCCTTATCAGGAGTGCAAAACAACAGGTGGAGAACAGCTGATCAGCGGAATCATTACAATGGTGCTTTTCAGTTTACTAACTCCGCTGATGTTTTATATTCTTTTTTCAAATGGTCCCGGCAGTGCGAGCTTTACAGAAATCTTTTTCAAGCCAACCATTTACTTTGCCCTTTATATTTTCGGGTTGCATGCATTGATCTTTTTTTCCTTAAAAATCGCGGGAAACCAAGTGTCATTTAAAGATTCACTATCAAGATTTGGTGCGTTTCTTATTCCGTTTACAGCTATTTTAATTCTTGCACTTCTATTGTTTTTATTACATACAGATCTTTGTTTCACTGTGTTAGCAATTGGTTTAATCGGCGCATTCTTTGCTATTCCCCCTGCGATGCTGAGCAGTTACCAGCATTCGTATAAAGGAAAGGCTGATATCATTTACTCAACCATTGTGATTTATCTGATCACGTGCGTTGCGTTTCGGTTCATCATCGAACATTATATCAAAGAGATTTTCCGTTATATCTTCTTTTAAAAAACAACCCCATCACCTGCTGGTGATGGGGGTTTGTTTTTATTGAATAGATGTTAAATAAATTCTTCCGTCTTTCACTACGCCGGTGTAGGTCCAGTTGTATGTTCTGCGCTTTGTACCGCCGCCTGATTTTGTAATATCAAATTCTTCATATGTTTTAATTGTGATAGTCGAGCCGCTTTGATTAAAGCTTTTTACCTCTACATCAATAAATACTTCAGTCGTCCCCTCGCTGTACAGCTTCTTAACCAATTTCTGCTGATCATTATATAATGAACTTCCTTTTTCCAGATTGCCTTCCATGACCGCAAACTCATTTAAATTCACTGCGGTTGATTGATTTGTCAGATAACTAACCATAAATGATGTCACTTGTTCATCCGTGACATCGCCGGTCGATGGGCTTACGCTTGCTTTCTTGCCTTTTGCGTCTGCCCAGGCTGACGTGTACGTCTCTGCATGATCATTTTTTATTTTCTTTATGTTTGTTCCGGCAGAATCAAAAGTTGATTCCGTATCTTCGAAAATCCACTTTTTCTGTTTTTTATCATATGAAAGCAGATATTCATAGCTCGGGCTTTCATCCGACATTTCAGGTTTCGTATAGTCATTATAATTAGCGGACTGGTGAAGTTCTTTTCCTTTTACCGTCGCCTGCCATGTACCGTCATTCTTCTGGGATAGAGCAAATGTATCCAAATCAAAGTCTGTTTCCAGGTATTTATCTTTTAAGTAAGAATCCGTGTTTTTCATCGAGTCCACGTTCTCTTTTACTTCGGCTTTCCAACTGGCACTTGCCTCTGTCATCTGAGCTGTATTTCCATCAGAAAGCGCTTTGGAATATTGCTTTGTCGTTTTGACAATCGTGTTCATGATTGTTTCTTGTGTGTCTTGGTCAGGAATTAACGTTAACTCCATTTCTTTGCTATCAATCGGCACGCCCGCTGTTTTTGTTTTTCCCCATGGAAACTCCGCTTCGACCGCAGCTGTCATTGATCCGTCTGTCAGAAGCGGGCCGTATGTGACAGATTTGAACGGATCTTTATGAATGGATGTACCGTTAATGAGCAACTCTCCCTTTCCATCCTTGATGTCATCCGCTAAGCTGAATGTTACATTGTCTGCTTCTAATGAGAGATCAACATGGAAGCTGTTGTCACCAACCGCCTGAATGTCTTCCTTTTTCACAAGATCGACTACATCGTTTTTCAGTTTGGCTGAGACTGTATAATCGCCGGGAATATACGGTCCGAGGGTTTGTGCTTGATCTGCTTTCTTTACAGATCCGGCTTCCTCTTTATTCACATAGAGATCCGTATGTTTATAATTGCTGGTTACTTCAAAATAAACAGGTGCTATTTTTAAATCATAATGGTCAAACACTAGCAAGCTTTTCCCATCTTTCTCCGCGTATACAATATCCTTTTGGACTGTTTCAGCACGCAGCGATGCAAAAAGCTCATCTTTTTTGTCAGGATGATCCTTCAAATATGTAAGAAACGGCTTTACATTATTTTTAGTCAGCTTAAGCTTATCATTTACCGGCGTAAGGAGAGACGCGATTTGGTCTTTATCTTCCTCATTTACAGCCTGTTCAAACTTGTCGACTAACCTATCCTTTGAAGTCAAGTACGCTCCGGTTTTATATGCGGCGAATAATATGACGCACGCTGCGGCAATGCTGCTCCATAACATGATGGTTTTCTTAGGGATTGGTTTTCGCGGTGCCTGCCTCGTTTCAGCAGTGCTTGCTGTTTCTTTATTTGCCTGTCTGTTGCTCCCTCCGATCGGGGTGCCGCACTCTTTACAAAACTTGGCCCCTTCATTATTTTTTTGACCACATTCCTTACAAAACATGTGACTTTCCTCCTATTTGTTATCCACTATTTTGTACATATTTCCTATGTTACATATTTTATAATAGAATGGTATGAAATTGGAGGAAATCACGAAAATATCTCTATAAACATGTGAAAAGGTGGAATGATGATGCAACAGCTCACCATTCAAAAAGCGACAAACTATGATCAAGCGCTGTATGAGCTTCTGCTGCTCGCCGATCCGTCAAAAGAAATTGTTGATGAATACATTGCCAGAGGAGAATGCTACACAGCTTATATATCGGGCGAATTAGCTGGTGTATACGTGATCATCACAACTAGACCGCAAACCGTAGAAATTGCTAACATCGCAGTAAAACAAACCATGCAACAACAAGGCATCGGCAAGCTTCTTATCCGCGACGCCATCGAACAAGCGAAACATATGGGAGCAAAGGTGATTGAGATTGGCACTGGAAATTCCAGCATCCATCAGCTTTCTCTTTATCAAAAATGCGGATTTCGCCTGCAAGCGATCGACCATGATTTTTTTATTAGACATTATGATGAGGAGATCTTTGAAAACGGCATTCAATGCCGTGATATGGTGAGGCTTTATTTGGATCTGTAAAAAGCACAAAAAAACCGCCGAGATTTCTCTCGGCGGTCATTTTATTACTTGTTTAAGTTGTAGAAAGAGTTAATACCGTGGTATTGAGCAGTTTCAGCCAACTGATCTTCGATGCGAAGAAGCTGGTTGTATTTCGCAACACGGTCCGTACGTGACGGAGCACCTGTTTTGATTTGTCCTGCGTTTGTTGCCACAGCGATGTCAGCGATTGTGCTGTCTTCTGTTTCACCAGAACGGTGAGAGATAACAGCAGTGTAGCCTGCGCGTTTCGCCATTTCGATTGCATCGAATGTTTCAGTCAATGTACCGATTTGGTTTACTTTGATCAGGATAGAGTTGCCTACGCCGTTTTTGATACCTTCAGCAAGTTTTTTCGTGTTTGTAACAAAGAGGTCATCACCAACAAGCTGAACTTTTTTGCCAAGACGCTCAGTAAGAAGCTTGTGGCCTTCCCAGTCGTTTTCGTCAAGTCCATCTTCGATAGAGATGATTGGGTATTTAGAAACCATTTCTTCGTACCAGTCAACCATTTCAGCAGACGTTTTCACAACGCCTTCGCCAGACAGATGGTATTTGCCGTCTTCTTTGTTGTAGAACTCAGAAGATGCAGCATCCATTGCAAGTTTTACTTCTTCGCCAGGTTTGAAGCCAGCTTTTTCGATTGCTTCAACGATTGTTTGAAGCGCTTCTTCGTTAGAACCAAGGTTTGGAGCGAATCCGCCTTCATCACCTACAGCTGTGTTCATTCCTTTAGCAGAAAGAACTGATTTCAGGCTGTGGAAGATTTGAGCGCCCATGCGAAGTGCTTCACGGAAGTTAGGAGCACCTACAGGCATGATCATGAATTCTTGAATGTCTACGTTGTTGTCAGCATGCTCTCCGCCGTTGACGATGTTCATCATCGGTACAGGAAGCGTTTTTGAGTTGAATCCTCCAAGGTATTGATAAAGAGGAATCTGTAAGAAATCAGCAGCAGCACGCGCACAAGCCATAGATACGCCAAGGATGGCGTTCGCACCAAGTTTGCCTTTGTTTTCAGTACCGTCAAGCTCGATTAAAAGCTGATCGATTGCGTTTTGTTCAGTTACATCAAAGCCAAGAAGCTCTGGAGCAATGATTTCGTTTACGTTGTTAACAGCTGTTAACACGCCTTTTCCAAGGTAACGGTCTTTGTCGCCGTCACGAAGCTCAACTGCTTCGTATTCACCTGTAGAAGCTCCGCTTGGCACCAAAGCGCGGCCGAATGCTCCTGTTTCTGTATATACTTCAACTTCAACTGTTGGGTTGCCGCGGGAGTCTAATACTTCGCGTGCATAAACATCAACAATGTATGGCATGAGTTTGTCTCTCCTTTGATTTTCAGCTTATTTTTGAATTAAAGATGTTCCAGTCATTTCTTTCGGTTTTTCAACACCGAGAAGGTCTAATAACGTTGGTGCAAGGTCGCCTAGGATTCCGCCTTCACGCAGCGTGATGCCTTCTTTCGTTACAATTACAGGGACTGGATTTGTTGTATGTGCAGTGTGCGGTTCGCCTGATTCTGTAATCAGAATATCAGCATTACCGTGATCAGCGGTAATGATGGCGTGTCCGCCTTTAGCGAGAATCGCGTCAACGACTTCGCCTAAGCATTCGTCCACTGCTTCAATTGCTTTAATTGTAGGTTCAACCATTCCGGAGTGGCCGACCATGTCTGGGTTTGCGAAGTTAAGGATAATCGCGTCATGCTTGTCAGCTTCGATTTCTTTGACAAGCGCGTCCTTCACTTCATACGCACTCATTTCAGGCTTCAAGTCGTATGTTGCGACTTTCGGCGAGTTGATAAGAATACGCTCTTCACCCGGGAATTCAGCTTCACGGCCGCCGCTCATAAAGAACGTGACATGCGGATACTTTTCAGTTTCTGCAATTCGAAGCTGTTTTAATCCTTGCTGAGATAATACTTCTCCGACTGTATTATCAAGATTTATCGGTTTAAACGCCACATAGCCGTCAACTGTTTCACTGAAGTGAGTCAGGCAGACGAAATGCAGGTTTTTCGGATAATTCTCGCCGCGGTCGAAATCGCGGAAGTCTTTGTTCGTGAACGTGTTAGAAATCTGGATGGCGCGGTCCGGTCTGAAATTATAGAAAATCACAGAATCGCCGTCTTGGATTTTCGCAACAGGCTCACCGTTTTCTTTTGTGATGACAGATGGAATAACGAATTCATCGTGAATTCCATTCGCATATGAATCATCAACAACATCCAATGCGCTGCGGTAAGTCGGGCCTTCGCCGTATGCCATTGCACGGTACGCTTTTTCTACACGGTCCCAGCGTTTATCGCGGTCCATTGAGTAGTAGCGTCCGGAAATGCTGGCGATTTCTCCGACACCGATCTCCTTGATTTGTTCGTTCAGCTGGTTGATGTACGTTTTCGCTGTTTGCGGTCCTACATCACGGCCGTCAAGGAAGCCATGGATATATACCTTTGTCAGCCCTTCTTTTTTCGCAAGCTTTAACAGCGCGAATAAATGATTGATATGGCTGTGCACACCGCCGTCTGATAAAAGACCGAACAGATGCAGGGCTTTGTTGTTTTCTTTCGCGTTGGTGATCGCGTCAAGGAATGTTTGATTGTGTTCGAACTCTCCCTCGCGAATGGCAACATTTACGCGTGTTAAGCTTTGATACACAATACGGCCCGCACCGATATTTAAGTGCCCTACTTCGGAGTTCCCCATCTGTCCGTCAGGAAGACCTACAGCCTCGCCTGAAGCAGTCAGTGTCTGATGAGGATACTGATTCCAATAGCGGTCAAAATTCGGTTTTTTCGCCAAAGCGACTGCGTTCCCTACTGTTTCGTTTCGTAATCCGAACCCATCAAGAATGATGAGTGCAGCTGGTTTTTTACTCATATTGACCTTCCTCCAATAATTGAACGAATGACTGTGGCTCAAGGCTCGCGCCGCCGACCAAAGCACCGTCAATATCGGACTCTGCCATATATTCTTTAATGTTTGCAGGCTTTACGCTTCCGCCATATTGAATGCGAAGCTTGTCTGCCGCTTCTTGGCCGAAGCTTTCAGCGACGGTTTTACGGATATGCGCACACACGTCGTTCGCATCTTTAGATGTAGAAGATTTGCCTGTTCCGATTGCCCAGATTGGCTCATAAGCAATAACAGAAGCTGCAACTTGTTCTTCAGAAAGACCCGCTAGGCCTTTTTTCACTTGGTCAGCCACAAGATCATTTGTTTTGCCGGCTTCACGCTCTTCAAGCGTTTCACCAACACAGATGATCGGCACAATACCGTGTTTGAAAGCAGCATGTGCTTTTTTATTAACTGTTTCATCAGTTTCAGCGAACATTTCACGGCGCTCAGAGTGGCCGATGACGCAGTAGTCAACGCCAAGGTCTTTCAAAGCAACCGGGCTGATTTCGCCTGTGAACGCGCCGCTTTCTTCAAAGTGCATGTTTTGAGCGCCGACTTTAAGGTCAGTGCCTTTCACAGCAGAAGTCAGCTTTTCTAAGAAAAGCGCTGGCGCGCAAACAACAGCTTCCGCTTTGTCTGCTGCTGGAATGGAAGATTTCACTTCTTCAACGAAGCTGACAGCCTCGCCGAGTGTTTTGTTCATTTTCCAGTTACCGGCTATAATTGGTTTTCTCATCTGTTCCACTTCCTTATAGCAGTTTTAAAATTATTTATCGTTCAGTGCAGCTACCCCTGGAAGCTCTTTGCCTTCCATGAACTCAAGAGATGCGCCGCCTCCTGTTGAGATGTGGCTCATTTTGTCAGCTAGGCCGAATTTTTCAACCGCTGCTGCAGAGTCTCCTCCACCGATGACAGAGTATGTATCTTTCGCCTCTGCCAATGCTTCCGCAACCGCTTTTGTTCCTTGAGCGAACAAATCGATTTCGAATACGCCCATCGGTCCGTTCCACACGACAAGTTTGCTGTTTTTGATGACATCAGCATACGTTTCGCGTGTTTTCGTACCAATGTCGATTGCTTCTAAATCACTAGGGATTTCAGAGATCGGCACAATTTTTACGTTTGCATCGTTAGAGAAATCATCTGCAACGAGTACATCTTCAGGCATGTAGAAGTTAACGCCTTTTTCTTTCGCGCGATCCATAAATGTTTTCGCAAGCTCGATTTTATCTTCTTCAAGCAGAGATTTACCAACCTCATAACCAAGCGCTTTAACGAATGTATAAGCAAGACCGCCGCCGATGATCAGGTTGTCTACTTTATCAAGAAGACTTTCGATGACGCCGATTTTATCTTTTACTTTCGCTCCGCCGATAATGGCAGTGAACGGACGATCAGGGTTGGAAATTGCTTTTCCGAGTACGTCAAGCTCTTTTTCCATTAAGAAACCTGCAACCGCTGGCAGATGCTCGGCAATTCCAGCTGTAGATGCATGGGCACGGTGGGCAGCACCGAATGCGTCATTCACATATACATCTGCAATCTCAGCAAATGCTTTTGCAAGCTCAGGATCATTTTTCTCTTCACCAGGGTAGAAACGTACGTTTTCCAATACAAGAACGTCTCCGTCCTTCATGTCGGAAATTTGCGATTTTACAGCATCACCGTATGCTTCATCCGCTTTTTTCACTTCTTTGCCAAGCAGTTCGCCGAGGCGTGCAGCAACAGGAGTTAAACGAAGCTCCTCAACGACTTCGCCTTTCGGGCGGCCTAAGTGGCTCGCAAGAAGGACTTTCGCGCCTTGGCCTGCAAGGTGTTTGATTGTCGGAAGTGCAGCACGGATACGTGTATCGTCTGTTACTTCCCCGTCTTTCATTGGAACGTTAAAGTCAACGCGGCAGAATACAACTTTGCCTTTTACGTCGATGTCTTTGAGAGTTTTCTTATTCATGCTTTAGGAGATCCTCCTTCAAAATGGTTTGCATGCAGCACGAAAAACGTGAAACCGTCTGATCAAGCGATGACTCCGCGAGGGCAGATCGCATACTTTTCGGCACAGGGCAGATCGTCTGAAGCCAGGGCAGTGGCCGCAGGCGAAGGCGCCGGAAAGCTGCAAAGCGCAGATGCTTCTCTTTCACAGAACGTTTTCTGAAAGCCGGTCTTCATGGAAAAAGGGAAAGGGAGTCCGTCCCCTTCCCTTGTCCGCTTTCATTATAGCGCTTCTATTCAAAAGAACCAAGTAAGGTCCTTTTTTCAGCTATGAATTAAAGACCTTTTTTAGCGATGTAAGCTGCAAGGTCAACAACGCGGTTAGAGTAGCCGCTTTCGTTATCGTACCAAGAGATTACTTTTACCATGCTGCCTTCCATAACCATTGTAGAAAGAGCATCGATTGTAGAAGAATTTTTGTTTCCGTTGTAGTCGCCAGAAACTAATGGCTCTTCGCTGTAGCCAAGGATTCCTTTAAGATCTCCTTCAGCTGCTTCTTTAAGAGCTGCATTTACATCTTCAGCTGTTACTTCTTGGTTCAGTTCAGCAACCAAGTCAACTAAAGAAACGTTTGGAGTTGGAACACGCATTGCTCCGCCGTTCAGTTTGCCTTTTAGTTCAGGAAGAACTAGAGAAACTGCTTTAGCCGCACCAGTTGAAGTTGGGATGATGTTTTCAGCTGCTGCACGCGCACGACGGTAGTCTTTGTGCGGAAGATCAAGAATTTGCTGATCGTTTGTGTAAGAGTGAACTGTTGTCATCATACCGCGTTTGATGCCGAATTTGTCGTTAAGTACTTTTGCAAACGGCGCAAGGCAGTTTGTTGTGCAAGATGCGTTAGAAATAACGTCGTGGTTAGCCGCATCGTATTTATCTTCGTTAACACCCATAACGATTGTGATATCTTCTTCGTTAGCAGGAGCAGAGATGATTACTTTTTTCGCGCCAGCTTCTAAGTGTTTCGCAGCGTCTGCGCGTTTTGTGAAGAAACCAGTAGATTCAACAACGATTTCAACGCCTTGTTTACCCCAGCTAAGTTTAGCAGGATCGCGTTCTGCAGAAACTTCAATTGTTTTACCGTTAACAACAAGGTTGTTACCGTCAACTGAAACCTCAGCGTCTAATTTTCCGTGTACAGAATCATATTGTAAAAGGTGAGCGAGCATGTTAGCATCTGTTAAATCGTTAACCGCTACTACCTCAACTTCAGGATTGTTTAATGCTGCGCGGAATACGTTACGTCCAATACGACCAAAACCGTTAATACCGACTTTTACTGCCATGATTGTTTCCTCCTTTAAATAAGTGAGAGATATTTATATTGAGGGATTATTCATCCCTTAATAACTTCTTTGCGGCTCCTTCGTCAGTGACGAGAACCGTGTTGCGCGGCTTTTTAAAGTAAGCCTCGATCGCCCCGGCTTTTGATGATCCGCCGGCTACCGCTATAATATCGGGAATGGCGTCTATGTCATCCAGCTGCATTCCGACAGAATGCACTTTGTGGACCACTTCGCCGTCCGCGTTAAAGTAGTAGCCGAACGCTTCTGTCACCGCGTCTTTATCATCTATTTTCTTTAAGTCTTCTAAAGGTGTGTTTCTCCGCTCAGCCATAGTTTTAGCTTCGCCGATTCCGTGAACCAGCATACTCGCTGATTTAATCGTGTTCAGCACCTCTTTGACAGAAGGTTCTTCAATAATAGATGAATAGGCGCCTTGTGACAGCTGTCCCGGAACAAACAAAAGCCGGTAAGTGCCTGAAGCCTTTTCCGCCATATGCGCGCATATGGTGTTCGCCTGGTTTTTTACGTCTTCGCCTAAACCGCCTCTTGCAGGCACAAACAAAAGCTCGCGGTTTTTAGAATCCGGCGTCATCATCTCGGCGACAGCTTCAATTGTCGTACCGCCGGTCACAGCGACGATATTTTTGCCTGAAAATCTTTTTTTCATACATGCGACAGCCGCTCTTCCCATTTCTTTTTTGACCCATGGGGATTGGTCGCTGTCTCCGGATACGATAATGACATCCTTTAGATTTAATCGTTCTTTTAATGTCTTTTCCAAAAGCGTCAAACCTAAAACATCTTTCATCGTATCTTCTAAAACGGAAAGCAGTTCATAACCCTCTTCTGTCAGCGTCATGCCGTTTGTTTTAATATCGACCAGATTCTGTTCCTTTAAAAACTGAACCTCGCTTCTCAGCACACGCTCGCTGATTCCGAGACTGGCAGAGAGGCTTCTGCGGCCGATGGGTTCTGTCAGCCTGATATACTGCAAGATTTCGAACCTCTTTTGCATAACGAGCAGAAGATCAGGCAATAATTTTTTTTGAGCTTGTATTAACTGGTTCATGACTCAAACGTTCCTTCCTTTTTTTGCTGGACACCAAACGTCCCGCTATGACAAAAAACGTCCCATCATAGCCAAAAAAAATTATTTCTGCTTTCTTTAATTATTTTAACAGGGTGGAAATGTTTATTCAACTGTTAAGAGCCAATTCATCGACAATATTCGCGCAGTTTTATGCAGCTGCGTTTCTCTTTCATTATTTTTCCCTCTATATTTCTATCTTATACAGCAAACCTTTAATGGTGCGCACAAAATAAAAAGCCCTTCTCAATCGAAAGGGCTTCACTTTTTAAAGCGTTTTCATTTTATCCAAAGCTTTTCAATCTCTTCGAGCGATTTATTCTTCGTCTCCGGACAGATTGTGACGACAAACAGGAAGCAGAGAATGTTAATGACGGCAAAGATCCAGAACGTGTAGGCCAGCCCGAACGAGCTGATCATCATCGGCACAAACTGCCCGATCGCCCAGTTTGCTCCCCATAAAAAGATGGTGGCGATCCCAGCGGCTCTCGCCCGCAGATGGTTCGGGAAGATTTCAGAAATCATAATCCATGTGATCGGCCCGACCGATACACAGAACGCGGCGACAAAACCTAATATAAAGAAGATCAGCATAAATCCGCTTGTTAACTGAAAATAAAACGACGTTCCGATTAAGATCATGAAAATCGCCATAAAAGCTGAACCGATGGACATCAGTTTTTTGCGCCCAACTTTATCAATCAATAAAACCGCGATGACAGTAAAAATGACCTCCACGACACCGACAATACAGGTTGTCACAAATCCGGCATTTTGTCCGAATCCCATCATTTTAAAGATTTCCGGCCCGTAGTAGGTGATGGCGTTCATGCCGATCACTTGATTAAAGAGCGCCAGCAGGATTCCAATAATAAGCGCTTTTCTGAGGCCTGGTTTGAAGAGCTGTGATAGTGAGCCCATTTGTTCTATTTTTAAAGAGTTTTCAATGTTCTTCAATTCTTCTTTTGCGACAGTTTCTCCATTAATACGTGTCAGTATCGATAACGCTTCTTTTGTTCTGCCCGCTTTCGCCAGCCATCTTGGACTTTCCGGCACGACCAGCAGGACAAGGAAAAAGATAACAGATGGCACCATTCCGTAAGCGAGCATCCATCTCCAGCCGGTTTGCACGCCCCATTCATATGTTCCGGAGCGCTGGACAGCGAGATTAATAAAGTACGTTGCGGAAATGCCCAGTATCGTAAAGAGCTGATATAAGGAAGATAAACTTCCGCGTATGGCGGGCGGCGCCGCTTCCGTAATATAAGTGACGGATAATGACGAACCCATTCCGATCCCCAAACCTCCGATAATCCTCGCAATGATTAAGGTCGACACGTCTTGTGAAACAGCAGAAACAACTGCTGATACCGCAAATAACAGGGCCGCTGTCATTAAGATTTTTCTGCGCCCGAACCAGTCGCTTAAAAACCCGGATATCCCGACTCCCGCAACTCCTCCAATCATAATGCTTGAAATGACAAGCCCCTCCATGAACGGACTCAGGCTGTATAAATCCTTGAGAAAACCAATAGCACCAGAAATAACTGCAGTGTCATAGCCGTACAATAAACCGCCAAGCCCCGCCGCGCATGATATCAAAATCACAAATCCCATTGAATGGCTTCTTGTTACAGGAGCATTTGGTTCTAATTGAGTTGGAGTGTTCTTCATTTCTCTGCCCTCCCGAAAGTTGAGTAAAGCGTTTACATTTCCCATTACAATTGTACGTACTTATTTAAAATTTTAACGAAATTTGTTCTTTATTAGTACGTACAAATATAGAATAATCCTGTTTGTATTTTCTGTCAATGTTTTCTTGTATAGTTCACTGTGATATACTAAAATTTGTCCGTATACATTTTGGAGGAATAGATATGTTACCAAAATATGCTCAAGTAAAAGAAGAAATCAGTTCATGGGTTAATCAAGGTAAAATTCTGCCCGATCAAAAGATCCCTACCGAAAACGAGTTAATGCAGCAATTTGGCGTCAGCCGGCATACCATTCGTAAAGCCATTGGAGACCTCGTATCGCAAGGGCTGCTATACAGCGTGCAAGGAGGGGGCACCTTTGTCGCTTCACGCTCCGCTAAATCAGCGCTGCATTCCAATAAAACGATCGGCGTTCTGACGACCTACATATCAGACTATATTTTCCCGAGCATCATTAGGGGAATCGAGTCTTATTTAAGCGAGCAGGGATATTCTATGCTTTTGACAAGCACAAACAACAATCCGGACAATGAACGCAGAGGATTAGAAAACCTGCTGTCACAGCATATTGACGGGTTGATTGTAGAACCGACCAAAAGCGCTCTGCAAACGCCGAATATTGGCTACTATCTCAATTTAGAGAAAAACGGCATTCCTTTTGCGATGATTAATGCGTCATACGCCGAACTTGCCGCACCAAGTTTTACTCTCGATGATGTGAAAGGCGGCATGATGGCTGCGGAGCACCTACTCTCTCTCGGCCATACGCACATGATGGGTATTTTTAAAGCTGATGATACACAAGGTGTCAAACGGATGAACGGATTTATACAGGCACATCGTGAGCATGAGTTATTCCCTTCCCCGGATATGATTGTGACGTTTACGACGGAGGAAAAGGAATCGAAGCTGCTGGAGAAAGTAAAAGAGACACTGGAGAAAAACAGCAAAAACATGCCGACTGCTATCCTTTGCTATAATGATGAAATTGCACTGAAGGTGATTGATATGCTTCGGGAGATGGATATCAAGGTGCCTGAGGATATGTCCATCGTCGGGTATGATGACTCTCATTTCGCGCAAATTTCCGAGGTGAAATTAACCTCCGTGAAGCACCCGAAGTCTGTTCTGGGTAAAGCTGCCGCAAAATATGTTATTGACTGTTTGGAGCATAAAAAGCCTAAGCAGGAAGATGTCATTTTTGAACCTGAGCTGATCATCCGTCAGTCCGCAAGAAAGCTGAATGAATAAAAAAGCAATGTATGGGTTTCCCCTTTACATTGCTTTTTTATGGCCTTTATCTGTTTTTCCAAATGTCAGCCACGATTTCAAATGAACGCATTCTGTCAGCGTGATCAAAGGTTTCTGAGTTGACCATAATTTCATCGGCCTGAGTTGTTTTGACAAAGTCTTCAAGCTTTTCCTTCACTTCTTCAGGACCGCCGACGATGGTTGAACTGAGCTGTTGATGAACCATTGCTTTTTCATATGGGCTCCAGATTTGATCCATGTCTTCTACTGGCGGCTTCAGCTGGTTTGGCGTACCGCGGACAAGATCAAGGAATCGCTGGTAATGGGATGTAGCCAGATGCTGTGCTTTCTCGTTTGTATCTGCGGCGATAATCGTTACGCCGACCATCGCATACGGTTCGTTGAGCACTTCTGACGGCGTAAAGGAATTGCGGTACAGCTCCAACGCGGGAACCGTATTCGCCGGTGAGAAATGAGCAGCGAATGCAAACGGAAGGCCCAGCTCACCTGCCAGACGGGCACTAAAGTCGCTTGAGCCCAGCAGCCAAATCGGCACATCTATGCCCTCTCCGGGAATGGCACGGACTTGATTGCGCACATTTCCTGACGGTTTAAAGTAATTGCGCAGTTCCTCTAATTGTTCTGGGAAATCTTCACCGCTGCTGATGTTTCTGCGGAGCGCCCTTGCAGTCAATTGGTCTGTTCCCGGCGCACGTCCGAGCCCCAGATCAATCCGTCCGGGATATAGCGTTTCCAGTGTGCCGAATTGTTCAGCGATTACAAGAGATGAGTGGTTCGGGAGCATAATGCCGCCGGAGCCGACGCGGATTTTCTTTGTGCCGCCGGCAATATGGCCGATCAGTACGGCGGTGGCAGAGCTTGCGACACCTTCGATATTATGATGCTCTGCAAGCCAATAACGGTGATAGCCCCACTCCTCTGCACGGCGCGCCAAGTCCATGCTGTTTCGGAATGACTCTGCTATCGTTCCCCCTTGAACAACAGGAGATAAATTCAAGACAGAAAGCAAGGTATCTTTGCGTTGGTTGTTAGACATATTGTTCTCCTTTGCAGTTGTGATATAAGTAAACAGCCTCATGCTGTTACGTCTCTATCGAAAGGACTTCTATCACACCTTAACACAACTGCGTTTAGGATGAAAAGAATTTGATTCGATGAAATTCGAACAATAAAAAGGCGTTCATCATTTGATTTTTATACAAAAAGCTCCTGTGCCATCTCAATGAAAAGCTTAGCCGCCAAAGAAGCCTCATGTAATGAAGGAACGGCAAGCTGCACATCCCGATACACCTGCGGATCGAGATCCCTAGTCACCACATGCTCCGGCAGCGTCATTCCCGACATTGACATTTCTGATAAAATCGCCAGGCCCAAGCCTTCTTTGATCATGCTGATCGAGGTGTTAACGTTATAGACAGTGAAAGCAGTGTGCAGCGTTGAACCAGCTTGCTTGAACTTATCGATAAAAGGGGATTCATAGCCGCCGTCGCAGACAACCATCGGCTCACAATCGAGATCTTTCAGCGTAATGGCTGATCGGCTGCACAGCGGGTGATCATCACGCAGCACGACGACCATTTTGTCTTTTTTCAGCCGAATGTACTCCATCTTGTCTGCCGGATACAGAAGAATGCCGGCATCAATCATCCGTGTATGGAGCCACTCCTTGACTTCGTCTACGGTTCCTTCATGCAAAACAAGCTCCAATTTCGGATACCTTTGTTTAAACTCGCTGATCAGCTTCGGCATAAAATAAGCGGAGGCGGTTGGAAATGTGCCGATATGAATCGTTCCCAGCTCAAGCCCTTTTTCTGCCGCTGCGACCTGCTCAACTTTTTCAATTCCTTTTAATACTTCTCTGATATGGACTAAGATCTTTTTTCCCGTGTCCGTCAGCATCAGGCCGTTTCGGCGGTCACGGATGATCAATTTCACATCAAGCTCGGCTTCAATCGCAGAAATGGCATGGCTGACAGCCGGCTGTGTCATGTTCAGCAACTGTCCCGCTTTTGTAAAACTCCCCGTCTCAGCTACTTTGACGAAAACTCTTAATTGTGTAATGGTCATAACTATTCACTTATGCTCCTCATAAAAAAGATTCATTTTATTTATCCTATGTTCTACCGTATCATATGATAGAAATGATCTACAAGGAGTGATCAAAAAAGTGAAACAGCTATCAAAAACGCGGACAGCGCTCCTTCTCGCCTTTCTCGTTATCATGTGGGGCATCAATTGGCCGCTGTCGAAAGCCGCGCTCGCCTTTTCGCCGCCTTTATTGTTTGCGGGCATCCGGACGCTGATCGGCGGGCTCTTATTAGTGATTGTTGCACTGCCGCGTATTCATAAACTGCGTTTTAAAGAGACGTGGCCGATTTATCTTGTTTCTGCTCTTTTAAATATTACGTTATTCTACGGACTGCAAACGATCGGGCTGAATTATCTTCCGGCTGGTCTGTTTTCCGCTATTGTATTCTTTCAGCCGGTGCTGATGGGTGTCTTTTCTTGGATGTGGCTCGGTGAATCCATGTTTACGTTAAAAGTGATTGGGCTTGTACTCGGTTTTGCCGGGGTTGCTGTCATCAGTGCCGCGGGCTTTGGCGGGCATATTTCTGTCATAGGGGTTCTGCTGGCTCTAGGTTCCGCGCTCAGCTGGGCATTCGGAACAGTATTTATGAAAAGAACAGGCAGCCGCGTCGATTCCATCTGGATGGTCGCCTTGCAGCTGACGATTGGCAGCGTATTTTTGCTCGTATCCGGCTTCTGGACGGAGAGCTTTTCCGCGATCCAATGGACAGTCCCATTTGTCGCCAGTCTAATGTTCATCTCAGTGTTTGTCATCGCGCTTGGCTGGCTTGTTTTTTTTACGCTTGTCGGTTCAGGAGAAGCAAGCAAGGTCGCGTCCTACACCTTCTTGATTCCGCTCATTTCAATCGTAGCCAGCTCCATTTTTCTGCATGAACCGCTTACCTTAAGCCTCTTGGCGGGTCTGCTGCTGATTGTCACAAGCATCTGCCTCGTGAATTCAAAATCAAAAGCACAGAAAGCTGCGTTGATCTGTGTAAATGAGAAGGCTTCACAATAATAAAACCCTCTTGTCGGATGTGACAAGAGGGTTTCTTATTTACTGGTGCTTGCGGCCTTTGACCAAATATGCAACTGTAATCAAAAGGTAGATCGCCGCAGTAATGCTGGTAATGACAATTGACGTTGTCATGATGACCCCGATCAGAATGGCGAGTAACGCCAGAATCGCAAACCATGTAGTGTACGGGAACCATTTTACATAATAGGCTGGTGTTTCTGTTTGCCCTTTTCTCGATTTCAAATGAGCGAATCCGATGATCAGCCAAATAAATAAGACTGTATATCCCAGTGACCCCATTAAGTAATTAAACGTCTGGCTTCCGGCGAACAGAGAAATCAATACACCAATATATAAAGAAGAAGTGCACATCAGGATCGCAAACATCGGGACGTTTTTCGATGAAAGCTTAGAAAAGACCCGCGGCAATCTTCCGTCAGTTGCCTGTGTATACAAAATGCGGGACGATCCGTATAAACCTGAATTCATAGAGGAAATGATGGCAAGCAGGATGACTGCATTCATGATATGGTCTGCCCCCGGAATGCCTACCATTTTAAAGACCATCACAAAAGGACTTTCTGGAACTGAATTCACTTGATTCCACGGGATCAGACTGACAATGATGAAAAACGGCAGCAGGTAGAACGCGACAATCCGTGTCAGTGTGCTGCGGACTGCTTTCGGGACAACCTTTTCCGGGTTCTTTGTTTCAGCAAGCGTCACTCCGATAATTTCTGTACCGCCGTAAGAGTAGATCACGACAAGCATCGCCGTAATCAGCCCTGTGCCGCCGTGCGGGAAAAATCCGCCGTGCTCTGTCAGATTCGAAAACCCGGCCGCTGTATGATCACCGAATGATACAAATAAGAGCAGCAATCCTAATAAAATAAAAATAATAATAACGGTAATCTTGATCATAGCCAGCCAATATTCGGTTTCGGCGAAAATTTTTACAGAAAGCAAGTTCACAATCGTAACAACAAGAGAAATTGCTAATGCCAGCACCCAGATCGGGCAGCCCGGCAGCCAATATTGAATAAAAATTGCAGCGACAACAGCTTCAGCCGCAATGTTAAGCACCCACATTTTCCAGTAGATCCAGTCCAAGAAATATGCAGCGTAATTTCCTAACACCTGCTGCACAAGATCACGGAAGGTTCTCGCGTTTCGGTTGCGCACAGCCATTTCTGCAAGCCCCTGCATAATAAACAGCAAAATAATGCCGCCGAGCAGGTATGCGATAATGACCGATGGCCCTGCCACATCAATTGCCGAGCTGCTTCCTTTAAATAAACCTGCACCGATTGCTCCGCCCAGCGCCATCATCATAATATGACGGGATGTCATCGTGCGTTTTAACGTCTGATTGTCCTTTTCCATCCTTTTTTCCCTCTCCTTCTCGTCTTCAAAAACAAAAAAGCCCGCCGTCTCCTATCTATACGAATAGATAAAGAGACGACGAGCCTTCGGCTGACCGCGGTACCACTCTTGTTGATTCTTCCTAGAAGAATCCAGCTTTTTGACCCTGTAACGAAGGTTAGCCGTTAAAACATAAGGAATATTCAATCTATTCCGTTTCGTCCTACCACTCCCGGGCGAGTTCAAAGAAGAATCAGACTGCGTCGCACCACCCCGCAGCTCTCTGTTACTGATTCCTTTCTTTTACTGCTCCCATTCTATGTGTTTTAGTTTTCTGAAAAACTCAAATTTTACGTTCTGAATATATTAACATAATATACGTGCTTCTGTTTTCTCTGTCAATAACTTGCGAGAAAAAACAAACTGTTATTTTGTCCCTTTTTGAACGGCCTTCCAGAAGGATTCCGATTCGTGTCCTAAAGCGTAGACAGAGACACCGGCTATTTTATATTGTTTCGCCAGGCGGCTTTTTGTTTCGATTGTTTTTTCATTTTCATACCAAACGACATGTTTATGTTTCTTTTTGTCAATGTAAGAAAACGTCATAGAACCTGTTTTTTTATTGAATGCCGGCTTTGCTTTCTGCTTCTTAATGAGGGACTTGATGTCATTCCATTCCCTCGCTGAGCTGCCGCTCCCATCTTTCAGATCCCAATCATAGCCGTAAGCAGGGACTCCCATGATCACTTTATTTCCTTTGATTTTTTTGACAGAAAACTGCAGCGAGTGCTTGATCCAGCTTGTGCTTGCCACTGAGCCAGGTTCGCCCCAAATGCCGTGTTCGTCGTAAGTCATGACTTGTACATAGTCCGCATATTTTCCGATTTTCGCATAATCATACGGCCAGCTCCAGTCATCGTTTTTATTATCGGCGCTTTTGGCCGGAACGGATACCATTGTTTTGATATGTTTCTTTTTCAGAGCTTGTGAGACATATTGAATGAAGCTTGAGTATGCAGAACGGTCTTTCGGATTAACTGCCTCAAAGTCAATATTGACTCCGTAATAGTGGTGCTTTTTTGCCAAAGAAATAAGCTGGTCAGTGAATCGTTTTCTCGCTGTTTTGTCAGTCATGACCCGATGCGCTAAGTTTCCGTCAAAATCATAAATAGCGTCATTATAATTGGAAATGACGGCCCACGTTTTGATTTTATTTTTTTCCGCGTATGTAAGCTGCTTGCTCGGGACATCGCCAATCACACGTCCGTTTTTATCAAACGCAAACGTATCAGTGGCAATAGAGCTGATATATTTATGATACTTCGTAAGAGAATTGTATGATGCCGTATCCCCAGTTGTATAGCCTAATGTCATACCGGCCGCCTTTGCTTCTGTTTTTGTATACATAAACAGAACGATTGCTATCGCTAGTGAAACAGCTATGATCAGCCATTTTTTCATTTCGTTTCCTCCTTTTTCACGTCATACTCTTCTCATCGGCCAAATTTTTGGAAAATGAAGTTTTTTCAAGCAGAAAGCCCGGCATAGGTAGCCGGGCTTTCTGGATCATCGGTCAGATACGAGAATATAAGCTGCTTTTACCGGACCGTGAACACCGACCACCAAATCCATTTCGATGTCGGCGGAGTTGCTCGGTCCTGTAATGTAGTTAATGCACGAGGGAACCGTGATGCCGTCAGCAATATTTTGCCTGATGATATCACTGGCTTGTGTCATTCTCGGCACGATGCTTGATTTTGGCACAATGGCGATATAGGTTGTCGGCAGAAGGCTGACAGAGCGGCCGATGTCTTTTGAAGAATAAAGGACAACCGTACCCGACTCGGCCAGTGTGATTTCACTGAATGTAATCCCCACATTGGCTTGCTCCGCTTTTTTGATATTTTCTTCACCTTTGTCAGCATCCCATTCCCAGACTTGCGTTCCTTCACCAGGCCAGTCTTTGGTGAGCAGGCTTTTTAAACCGTAAGCCTCAAACCGGGGATCCTTCGGAATGATGACAGGCCCTCCGGAAAACTGGCTGACTTGTTCACGCAAGGCATCGTACAGACCGGTTGAATCCGTCTCAATCAGCTCAGTATGGATTTTGACACAATGGTTTTTGAGCACCGTGACTAAATCATCGGGCGAATACCCTTCAAATGTTTTATATTGCGGCTGATGCGCCCACTCAGGGACGGCCACGCCGCCTGTTCTTCTTTCACGGCCAAGGCGTGACGCGATCCGGTTTAAAAAGCTTTCTTGATTCTGAATGGTTCCCTTCGTCATCACTGCTCCTCCTTTGTGTGCTCAGCTGTCTCTCTGTCTGTAAACCAGTCTCTGAATCTTGATTTATGCGGTGCCGGGAAATCGCGGATTTGCGTCCAGCCTTTTAGCGGACCGGGTCCTTTAGATATTTTGTCATCCTCTGTAAAAGGCGTCATGGCGGCAGGCGCCCATTTTGAGCCCATTTTATAAAGCGACAAAGAGGAAGACCCAAGACCGAACGCTTTCATCGCAAGCTTTTCACTGATCGGCGCTCTGCCTTCTTTTTCGACGATGTTCTGACGATGCTTGAGAAGCAGCTCATGAAGCGGAATTTTGACCGGGCAGGCTTCTGAACAAGCTGCGCACAGTGTAGACGCGTACGGCAGCTCCTTGTAATCGTCATAACCGCCGAGCAGCGGCGATAAAACGGCTCCAATCGGCCCCGAGTAAATCGAGCCGTATGAGTGTCCGCCGACATGGCGGTACACAGGGCAGACATTGATACAGGCCGCACAGCGGATACATTGCAGCACAGACTGAAATTCGGTGCCCAGAATGTTGGACCGGCCGTTATCCACGATGACAAGGTGGAATTCCTCCGGGCCGTCGATTTCGTCTTCCAGTTTTGGGCCGGTTAAGGCCGTAATATAACTCGTCAGCCGCTGTCCGACAGCGCTTCTTGTCAGCATGCCGACAAGCACTTCAAATTCGGAAAATGACGGGACAATGCGTTCCATTCCCATGACAGTGATTTGGGTTTTCGGCAATGTCGTGACAAGCCGCCCGTTTCCTTCATTGGTTACAAGGCTGACTGAACCCGTGTCGGCAATGGCAAAGTTGCAGCCGGTAATGCCGATGTCGGCTTCCAGAAATTTTTGCCGCAGGATGCCGCGCGCATGCATGACGAGCTCTTCCGGTTTCTCTGTCTGTTTATAATCCAGTCTTTCTTTAAACACATCGCGAATCTGCTCTTTATTTTTATGAAGAGCCGGCGCCACAATATGTGACGGCGGGTCGTGATCATCAATCTGCAAAATATATTCGCCGAGGTCGGTTTCGACCACTTCGCAGCCTTCCTTCTCCAGCACTTCATTCAGATTGATTTCTTCTGTCACCATAGATTTAGACTTTACGATTTTTTTGCCGTTTTTCTTTTGAATCACGCTGCGGATATAAGAGGAAGCTTCTTCAGCTGTTTCAGCAAAATAAACGTGTCCTCCTCTGTTTGATACATTGGATGCTAGCTGTTCCAAATAAAAATCAAGATTTTCAAGGACATGCTGCCTGATCTCCTCAGATAACGAACGCCATTCTTCCCAGTTTCCCAGCTCTTCGGCCGCTTCCAGCCGTCTCGTCCGCAGTCGCTCCTGCGCACCCGAGACAGCGCCTCTCATAAATTCATTATCGATCCCCTGTGATACCCGCTCTTTAAAAGCGTCAGTACCGATTTTCATCGCCATGATCCTTTTCCCCCTCTGTATCCAGTGTTATCTGCTGTTGAGCACTTCGGCGATGTGCATCACTTTGACATTCTTGTCCTTACGATCAAGCCGACCTCCGATATTCATCAAACAGCCGCAGTCAGCGCCGATGAGCACCTCTGCTCCCGTATCCTCCACACATGCGACTTTCTCATCAACCATCTGCTCAGAAATCTGCGCCATTTTGACAGAGAATGTTCCTCCGAATCCGCAGCAGTTGTGTTTCCCCGGAAGTGACGTGAATTCAAGCCCCTTCACATGGCTCAGCAGTTTCATCGGCTCCTCCGATACGCCGAGCAGCCTTGTCATATGGCATGACGTATGTAAGGTCGCTTTTTTATGAAGGGTTGCGCCGACATCCTCTACCCCAAGGACATTGACGATAAAATCGGTTAATTCATACGTTTTATCGGCCAGCTTCTGCGCTTTATCCGCCCATTTCGGATCATCTTTAAACAGGTGCGGATACTCCCTGAACATTGTGGTGCAGGAACCGGATGGACTGACGACATAATCTGACTCCTGAAACGTTTCGATCATTCGTTTCATTGCTTTTTTGGCGTCATTTACGTAACCGCTGTTGTAAGCCGGCTGGCCGCAGCAGATCTGCCCCTCCGGAAAATCAACCTCACACCCGAGCCGCTCAAGCAGTTCTACCGTTGCTTTTCCTACGTTTGTTTGAAACATATCAACAAGACAAGTGACAAAAAGTGAGACTTTCATGATGAACCCCTCTCTCATCCCCAATATATGATCTGGTCATCTGATGACCTGAAGTTAAAGCATTTACCAATATCGTACACTATTTGGACACAAAATTGAAAGCATTTTCTAATGATTTCAGCAATAAAAAAACGCCTGTACATAGGACAGCGTGTTTAAAAAAGCGATACTGCTTTTTCATGTTCTTGCACACACTTTCTGTATTTCTTATATGTTTTCACAAAGAGATAAAGGAACGAAAGACCTCATGAGCGCAAAAGCATTTCAAACAAAAAAGCACCGACGACCGCTGAACCTGACATATCCATAACCCCGATGTATAGTACAAGCTTTGCGGACGGACAGATAAGAAAACCAGAAAATAACCATGTAAATAAAAAGGAACCTGGTTCTGTACGATTCACCAGGTTCCTCATTAAATCCATCCTTTCTCCTCAGCTATACTAGCCGCTTCTGTCCGATTTTTTGCATTCAGTTTTTGGATGATTTCTGAGATATAGTTTCGGACTGTGCCTTGAGATAAATAGAGTTCAAGTGTGATGTCTTTTGTTGTCTTGCCTAAAGCAGCCAGCCGCAGTATTTGTTGTTCTCTTACAGTCAGCGGATTTTCATCACGAATCATGTTGAAGGTTAATTCCGGGCTGAACATCCGTTTTCCCTTTACACACTTTCGTATGGCATCTGCCAGATCGTCGATTTCCCCATCCTTCAAAAGATACCCGTGTACGCCGGCTTTGACGGCGCGTTCAAAATATCCGGGGCGGGCAAAGGTTGTCAGAATAATGACCTTGCTTTTACAGCCTTTTTTCATTAGCTCCTCTGCAACCTCCAGCCCGCTGTAAACCGGCATTTCAATGTCCATGATGCAGACATCCGGCTCCAGCTTGAGAATGGCTTTCAGTGCCTCTTCTCCATTTAACGCTTGTCCGATGACCTTCATATCCTCTTCCAGGTCAAGCAAGGATCCCAGAGCGCCTAAAAGCATTCGCTGGTCCTCGGCAATAAATAGACGAATCATCTATTTCGTCCTCCTCCTATCATTCTGCTTTTCTAATGAGCGGAATCGTCAGTGTTAACACCGTTCCGTTTTGGGCTGAAAGAGTCAGTCCTCCGTCAATAAACATCAGCCGCTCTTCCATTCCCCGCAATCCATTCCCAAACATCTTCTCCTTCACCGCTCCAGTTCCGTCATCCCGTATGAGAACGGTCATTTTGTCGGCATATTGAGAAATGGTGACTGCACAATGGGTCGCTTTGCTGTGCTTGATGATATTTGTCACTGCCTCCCGCATACACATACTGACAATATTTTGAGTGACGGGAGAGATGTCTGAAAAATCTACGGTCCCTTCGTATTGAAAGGTAATATTACCCGCTCTTAAAATGTGCCGAATGTTGGCTAGCTCCTCCGTCATGGTGACCGTTCTCATATCCGCTACAAGCTCACGAACTTGTTTGAGTGCCGCACGCGAGCTTGTTTCCATTTCTTTCGCTTCAAGCTTGGTCCGTTCTGCATCTGTTGCCGCCAGCCGCTGAATCAGCTGGCTTTTTAACGTGAGGAGCGAGAGGGTATGGCCGAGTGTATCATGAAGATCGCGGGCTATCCGAACACGTTCCTCCCTTTTGGTGAGTTCCTTTATATGTTCATTGGCTTGGTCAAGCTTTTTTTCAAGCTCTATCCTTCGAAACATGGAACGAATTCCGAAGGGAGAAATCAGCATAATGACCAGAAACGGCAGAACAGAAAACAGCTCCCTGATCGAGGCCGAATCCGCCAGAAAATGATACACGCAAGGAAATATCAGCATGAAAACAAGACCAAAGAAAGCACGGTTGAACTTCGTTTTCTCGCGGTAATAGCCCACAAAGTTTGCCGGGAAAAAGCCTAAATAAATATAGCTGATATGATAAAACAAACTATAAATAAAAATAATGGCCATTTGCGCGCATAACCAATACGTAAATGAAGGTCTGTCCGCACTGACGAACAATTGACGATATGTCACAACAAATAGGAGCAGCATGCCATATCCCAGCACTTGTTTGCTGCCCGATTCTCTCAATAAAGAAAGAAACGGCATAATGGTATACACCAAAAAGATATAAGGGAAAAAACCGAATTGCTTGGGGAATATGGATTTTATAAGTTTCATGTATTACACCGCTTCTTGTTTTCTTCTTATATACTTAAATAGTAGCATGAAGATCACTAAATAAGCGATTAACATCAGAACATTTTTCCAGGTTGGAAGCTCGCCCTGAACAAGAGCCCACGCTCCGCTCCCAAAATGATAAGACGGGAGCCACTGCCCTATGTTTTTCAATATGTCCGGCATGACCTCGATCGGCATCCACATGCCCCCGCTTATCGCCAGCAGCATGTAAAGCACATTACTGACCCCGGCTGCCGTTTCTACTTTTCTCATGAGACCGATTAATGTTCCTAACGCTAAGAACGGAAATGCGCCAATTAAAATCCAAAGCCCGCTCATCACCCATTCAAACAGTGACAAGTCAATGCTGTTTATGATGGCGCCCGCAAGAAAAATGACAGTAATAGATAAAAGATGAATGACACTTTGCCCGATCATCTGAGCCGCCAAATAAATATGATCCGGAAGAGGCGTGATGCGGATAAAGACTGACCAGCCTTGTGCCCGTTCTTGTACCAAACGGATTCCAAGCGTCATCATAGACGAACCCATTACGCTGAAGGTTGTCATAGACATTAAGTAATGGGCATTCCAGGCGCCTTTGTCAGCGACATTGGTATTCACTACGTTTGTAAAAAGATAGTAAAAGGCAATCGGCATAACAAGTGACCAAAATACAAAATATTTATTCCTGAGCACCCTTTTCATTTCAGCTATGCACTGTTTCCGCAGCATGTTCATCTCACATCGCCTCCCTGTTCCCGTCAGCAAGCTGTCGAAATGCCTCATCAAGTGTTCCTTGTTCGATTCGAATATCACGTGCATTGATGTGTTCTTGAAAGATGAGGGCCAACACTTTATCTGTATTTGACGTGTGAATGCTGATTCGCTGATGCTTTTGCGTCACTCGTTCAACTTCCGGATGCCGATAAAGCTTTTCCAATGATTCATCCGATGGAACCTTAAAGGAGACAGACTGTTTCTGAATCCTTGCCCTGATTTGTTTCGGCGTTTCGTCTGCGGCAAGCCGTCCTTCAGCAAAAAACAAAATGCGCTGTGCGGCATCATCTGCTTCCTGTAAATAATGGGTTGAAAAAATAATGGTCTTTCCTTGATCCGCCAAGCTATTCACTGTCTTCCAAAACTGGTGTCTGGATGTCGTGTCCATTCCGACAGTCGGTTCATCAAATACTAGTAACTCCGGATTGCCGGCAAGTGCCAAAGCAAAGCTCAGACGGCGTTTTTGTCCGCCGGATAATTTCTCTGCCGGTGTTTTCAAATCTTCTTTTGTGAGTGCTGTCAGCGAAACAAGCTCTTTCATGGATAATGGATGGGGATAATAACTGCGGATAAGCTCGAGGGTTTCACAGACCTTTAATCCCGGCATAACACTCACCTCCTGCAGCATGGTGCCGATTTTTTGACGCACCTGCTTTTCATCAGGCTGACGGTTAAATAATTTGATTTCACCCTCACTTGGCTTCAGCAATCCCAGCATCATAGAGATGGCTGTTGTCTTCCCTGCGCCATTCGGGCCAAGGATGGCGACAATCTCTCCTTTTCCTATGCTGAATTGAATGTTCTTCACTGCTGTTTTTTGCTGAAAATATTTTGTGACATTTCTTACTGACACAACCTCATTCATCACATGAGCACCTCCTGATTGCTTACATCAATTGTAAAATACCGGAACAGATGATTTTTAGTAAGGGGTGTCATGATTATGAGATGACAAATGTCATTTGTCTCATTCAGATGATATGACCGCCTTATATTATTTCCGGCACCCAGGCAATCCTCACGCTACATCTTCCCATCAATCCTGCTCTCCATGCCGCGTGTCCTCTATCTGCAAGACTCCTATTTACTTTCATAGAATGCCCGCAATTCACACCCCGAAGTGGTATGATATACATAGTAATCTTCATGTCGTTTTGGCTGAAAGGAGCAGACTATGAATCAATCAATTTTGACTAGGAATCATGTGAAGGTGAGGGGGAACGGCACAACACCAATTGTATTTGCACCTGGATTCGGGTGTGATCAAAGTGTGTGGGATGCCGTAGTTCCTGCCTTTGAAGACGAATATCAGCTGATTTTATTTGATTACGTGGGTGCGGGGAATTCTGATTTGCGGGCATATGATATGAATCGTTACAGCACACTTGACGGCTATGCACAAGATGTTATCGATGTTTGCGAAGCCTTAGATCTGTCAAAAATTGTGTTTGTGGGGCATTCTGTCGGGGCTGTCATTGGCATGCTTGCATCATTACGCCGTCCTGAGCTTTTTTCACAGCTGATTATGGTGGGGCCTTCTCCTTGCTATTTAAATGATCCGCCTGAGTATTACGGAGGTTTTGAGGAAGAGCAGCTCCTTGGGTTAATCGAGATGATGGAGAAAAATTACATTGGCTGGGCAACCGTTTTTGCGGCGACCGTAGTGAATCAGCCGGATCGTCCAGAAATTAAGGAAGAGCTGGAAAGCCGTTTTTGTTCTACTGATCCTATCATCGCACGGCAATTCGCGAAGGCGGCGTTTTTTTCAGATCATCGAAAAGATCTTCCAAAGGTGACCGTGCCTTCGCTTATCCTGCAATGTTCGAATGATGTCATTGCACCGTCAGCAGTAGGTGAGTATATGCAAAAGCATCTCCCTTACAGCACACTCATACAGATGAAAGCCAACGGGCACTGCCCGCATATGAGCCATCCCGAAGAGACAGTACAACTGATCAGGGATTATTTGAATGCATACGTGATTTAGGAACGAAAGGGATAGAGGTGACCCTCTGAATGGATCAACAATTGAATTATGCACCATGCGGTTTCCTTACTTTATCTGAAGAGGGTACAATTTTAGCTGTCAATCACACCTTGCTTAAGATTCTTGATTATGAACCGGAACAGGTGATCGGCCAGCATATCAATGCTCTTTTAACCATTCCTGCAAAGCTTTTTTATCAGCTTTATTTTGTTCCGCTTTTGCAGCTGGAGCAACACATTGAAGAAATGTACATCTCCCTGGAAACAAACAATGGGGAAGAAATCCCGGTCCTAGTAAACGCTGTTCAGAGAACGGATCAGGAAGCTGCTGTAACAGAATGCGTTGTCATTCCGATGCGGAAGCGAAATGAATATGAAAATGAACTGCTGATTGCCAGAAACGAGGTCGAGGAAGCACTGCTCGCCAAACAGAAAGCAAATGCGGAGTTAGAAAATGCTTTGCAGACGCTGAAGGAGAAACAAGAAGAGCTTCTCGCGATCAATAAGGAAAATCAGCAATTCAGATCGAATACAAAAAGAGAGCTTGAACTCGCCAGAAAGATCCAAGAAAATTCATTGACCGAACCGATGATGACGGATCATATTCAAATTGAATCGTATTATAAAGCATCCAGTGACTTATCAGGCGACTTATATGGATTTTATCAAATCGATGAGCACCGCTACGGCTTGATCATCCTTGATGTAATGGGACACGGCATTTCTTCTGCATTAGTTACGATGTCCCTCCATCCTTTGTTCCAGCGATTAATGACGCAGGGGCTCAGTCCCGACAAAGTCATGAAAGAGTTAGACTACCATCTTCACAGCTTGTTTCAAAACGATGAGGAGGCAAGGCATTATTGCACCGCTATTTGTCTTATCATTGATACAGACCTGCAAAGAATTGATTATGTCAACGCGGGCCATCCGCCCGCATTATGGCAGGATGCTAAGGGAACCCAATCAACGCTGGACGCAACCGCTCCGCCAATCGGGATGTTTGAAGAAGCGGTGTTTCAGTCAAGCACCCTTCACTATACACACGGCGGAAGGCTGCTTCTGTATACAGACGGTGTGATGGACCCGACGGCTTCATGTTATTTAGTCCATTTATTAAAGGATCATCCTGTTTTGCCTATAACTGAACTGAAAAACAAAATCCTCTCATCTCTTCAAGCTGAGCCTAAAAATGATGATGAGTGTTTTATTTTAATAGATGTAAAATAAAAGAATCCATGAGAGATAACAATGCATTGTTACGCCTCATGGATTTTCATTTTTTCAGTGTTTTTTCGGGATATGGCCTGTTTCCGCGTATTTGAATACCTGTAAGGACGGCAGCGGGTGTCCGTTGAAATCAAACAAAGCTTGATTATCCACTGCACTTCCCCCGTACCACTTACCTGCGTCTTCAGGATCGTATTCGGCTGCATAGCTGGCGGCCCAGCCGGAACCGTATGTTTCCCATATCGTTTTATTTCTCTCCAATTGCGTCTTCGGGCCGATAGGAACCCATGCAGGCTCCCAATAAAAAACACCCAGTCCGGCCGTTCCTGTTTTTGCCACTGCGTCCATCACATCTCTTACGGCATTTGCCTGGCCTTGCACTGAAATCGGGTATGGCAGCGTCTGACTGCTTTTAGGCGCTGTGTTTTCATGTCCGTCTCCGTCCTCAGCCGTATAGGTGTATGACGTTTCCGCCACCATGACTTTTTTGCCGTACGTATCCGCAACAGCTTTCAGTACGGAGGACAAATTGTGTAACGTACCGTGCCAGAATGGATAATACGAGCTGGCAAATACATCATAATCGACTTTGTTTTTGTTGAGGGTTTCAGCAATATATGAATATCGTCCTGGCGTTTCTGGGTTGGTGAAATGCAGCGCGACCAATATGTCTCGATTTATTTCCCTGACTGCCCGGCTACCTTCATTGAATAATTGACTCATCTTCTTCCAATCCGTTTCACCGGCAATTGCTCCTGTTGTTTCGTTTCCGACCTGTACCATACCGATATCAATGCCTTCCCTGACCATGGCCTGCAGACTTTGTTTTGTAAATGTATAGAGCTTTGCTTTCTTTGCTTCGAAGCTTAAGTTCACCCAAGCTTTTGGCACCTTCTGTTTTGCAGGATCAGCCCAGAAATCGGAATAATGAAAGTCTGCCAGCAGCTTCATCCCGTTCGCGGTTGCCCTTTTTCCGATTTGGATGGCTTTTTGAACATCATTATTGCCTCCCCCATAACCATTGCCATGAGCGTTATACGGGTCATTCCAGATGCGGACGCGGACATAGTTGACGCCTGCTTGCTTTAAGGTTGTAAAGATGTCCTGACGTTTCCCGCTTGCATTGTAAAAGGTCACACCGCTGTTCTCTAAAGCAATAATGCTCGACACGTCAACTCCTTTGATAAAGTCCTTGTTCATGCCCGCTACCTTTTTAACAAAAAGGTCATCCGCATGAAGCTCCGATACATATTTCTTCCCCTCTGCCGCAGCATATCCAGTCGAACTTCCGATCCCGCTCCAGACGATGACAGCGGCTAACAGCATGATGATTCTGCTTTTCATATTTCCACCTCTCACGTAAGCGATTTCAAAAAAGACCCCGCCCATATCGAGCGGAGGCACACCTTAATGTGAGTTCACAACAATTCTCACTTCATATTTTTCCAAGATCAAGTCACCTGAAAGCATTTCACCAGTAACGATATCCTTCACACGCTTATCAAACGAAACCAGCTGCTGTTGTTCCGTAAAATTCATGATGAAAATATAATCATTGTGCTGATCCTGTCTCGCCTGTACGGAGACGCCTTTTCCATGCTTAACCGGAAAAACCGGAGATAAAGACAGTTCTTTTATCAAACTTAAATAAAAATCTCGGTGAAATTGATCCTCTAAACGCGCGCCGATAAAATACGCTTTTCCTTGTTCATATTGATGGCTTGTAACCGCAGGGGTATGCGCATAAAAGTCATCCTGATACACACCCTCTGCCGTTGCGGCTTTCAATTCAATCACCGTTGCATAATCTTTCATTTCATACGTTTGATTGCGATAGCTGACAGCATTTCGATCTTTCGGATACAGCGTATCTGTTTCGAGCGTCTCAATTCCAAATATCGTTTGCAAGTCTGGATGCCAACCGCCTGTGTACGTTAAATCATGCTCATTGACGATTCCGCTGATATACGTCATCACCAAGGTGCCCCCGTTAGCCGTAAACTTCTTTAATCGCGAAATGGTTTCTTCACTGATTACATACAGCATGGGGACGATCAGCAGCTTATACGCTGAAAAATCATGTTCTTTTGTAATCACGTCGACCGGGATATCCTGTTCCCAGAAAGTGCGGTAATGCTGCTGCAGTGTTTGCGGATAACGCTTTGTCGCTTTTGCAAACCCCTGAGCGTCCTGAAGCGCCCAGTCATTTTCCCAATCATACAAAATAGCAGCTTCAGACGGCCTCTTCGTTCCAACGACATCAGCAAGCTTTTCCAATGTCTCCCCGACTTTTGCCACTTCTTGAAAGACACGATTCTTTGGGCTGTTGTCATGATCCACAATCGCCCCATGCAGTTTTTCCGACGATCCCCGTGATTTTCGAAATTGGAAATAGAGAATGCTGTCCGATCCGTGGGCAATCATTTGCATAGATGAAAGCAGGTTCATGCCGGGGCGTTTTGCTTTATTGACGTTATGCCAATTGACAGCGCTAGGCGTACACTCCATAAGTAAAAAGGGCTGCTGCTTCAGGCTTCGGTAAAGATCATTGATAAAGCCGACCTTCATCGCCAAATCTGCTGTGCTTTCCCAATCATTGTGCCACACAGGATAAGCGTCCCAGCTGATGACATCCACATGCTTTGCAAATTTACTGTAGTCCAGGCCTTGATACGGAATCAAATCCGGTGTGTCAGCCATAAAGTTCGTTGTGATAGGAATATCAGGCGTCAGTTCTTTCAGCGGAATGATTTCATTTTCATAAAACGAAATGGTTTGATCCGTGACAAACCGGCGCCAGTCTAAGTTCAGTCCATGCAAGCCATTTTCTCCAATCGGGGATGGGCTTTCAATTTGTGACCAGTCATTAAATGTATGGCTCCAAAACGGTGTCCACCACGCGTTATTCAATGCTTTGAGACTATTGTCATATTTCATTCTCAGCCACTCTCTGAAAGCGTTCTGGCATAGGTCACAGTGGCATTCTCCTCCATATTCATTGGAAATATGCCACATCAAAAGCGCCGGATGACCGCCGTACCTTTCTGCTAATAAACGGTTGATGTGCCGCGTTTTTTCACGATAGACCTTGGACGTCAGACAGTGGTTGTGCCGTCCGCCGTGCAGCTGTTTCACCCTGGAGGCATTGACCCGCAGCACTTCAGGATAGGTTTGCGACAGCCAGGCAGGACGCGCTCCGCTCGGCGTTGCTAAAATGACACGGCCGCCGATGCTGTGAATACGGTCAAAAACATCATCAAGCCAATCAAATTGATATACACCTTCCTCCGGCTCAAGCGCACTCCATGCAAAAATGCCGACAGAAAACGTATTGGTATGGGAAAGCTTCATCAGCTTTATATCGTCGGCTAAAATATCCGGCCGATCCAGCCATTGATCAGGATTGTAGTCTCCTCCGTGGAGCATATACTTCGCTTTTGTAACGTGCGTTTTTTCAAGCTTTGACATGATTTTCTCCCCCTTATTCTCTTATCCTTTCGTTCCGCCTGCGGTTAATCCGGACACAAAGTTCTTTTGTAGCATGATAAAGATGACGGCAACCGGTATACTGATGAGCAAGGCACCCGCCGCAAATGTCGTATAGCTTGCTCCCATGACATCATTGACTAAATTGAATAAGCCTACGGGCAATGTATATGATTCCGGTGTTCTCAATATCGTTGATGACAAAACAAAATCTCCGAGCGGACCGGTAAAGCCATTCATCGCAACCACTGCCGCCATCGGTTTTGATAAAGGCAGGATGATCTGCAAAAAGATCCTCGTGCTGCTTGCTCCGTCCATTTTTGCACTTTCGTCTAAATCAATCGGAATGGAATCCATATATCCTTTCATCAAGTACGTATTCATCGGGATCAGACCGCCGATATAAAGCAGGATCAGCAGCCAATGGCTATTGACCATTCCTAATATTTGAGCCAGCACAAACAGGGCAATCAAAGCAGAAAACTGAGGGATCATTTGTAGCAATAAAAAGAGTGTTAATGCGCATTTCCTTCCTTTAAACCGAAAGCGGGAAAATGCATAAGCCGTAAACGTCACACAGATCAGTGAGCCAGCCATCGTAAACAGGCTGATTTTTATCGAGTTGATATACCACTGCACATATTGAAGGCTTTCCTTGCCCGCAAATAATTCTTTGTAGTGGTCAAATGTCGGATTCTTCGGAATGAGGGATGTACTGATTAAACTGTTGCCGGGATTAAAGCTGGCGCCTGCCGTCCAAAGGAGAGGATACACAATGATGACCGCCATGCAGGCTAAAAACAAGTAAGAGAAAAGGAGCCGCACAAATTTTCTGACCTTCATATCTGCCAGCATGTCTTATGCCTCCTCTTTAAAAGACTTCGTCTGTCTGAATTGCCACAATGCAATGGCAATCACAAACACAGACAATAAAATGGTTAAAGCAGCCGCAAGGGAATATTGGCTCGACTGCATCGTCAATTTATAAATCCACGATACAAGGATATCTGTTCCGCCGGCTGTTGATCCGGCTACAGCCGGACCGCCACCATTGAAAAGATAAATAATATTAAAGTTATTAAAATTAAATGTGAACTGTGTAATGATAATCGGAGCCATCGCAATGAACACCATCGGGAGCGTGATGTATCTCAGCTTTGAGAAGATGGAAGCGCCATCAATTGTCGCCGCTTCATAAAGATCTTCAGGAATCGATTGCAAAACACCTGTTGAAACAAGGAAGATATACGGAAAGCCAAGCCAGCCCTGCATGAGGATCAGCGCCAGCCTCGACCAATTCGCATCTGTCATCCACGGAAGCGGATCAATGCCAAAGAAAGCCAAAATGTCTTGATTCATTGCGCCGAAACTATCGTTAAACAAACCGGCAAAAATTAAAATCGTGACAAAGCCGGGAACAGCCCATGGCAAAATCAAAATGGTCCGGAAAAACCGTTTAAACCGGATGTCTTTCTGATTTACAATGATCGCCAGACATATCCCCAGACTGACTTGCAGAGTGGAGGCACAAAGTGTCCACACCACTGTCCAAGCCAGCACATCAAAAAAGGTCGAGCGCCAAATATCAACAGTGAAAATATCAGTGAATGTTTGAAAACCAACCCAATCTACTAATTTAGCAGGAGGGGAATGATATAAATCATAGTTTGTAAAAGCTAAGGCAAAGCTGAATAAGATGGGAAAGATCACTGCGAAAATTAAAATAAACAGAGATGGTCCGCTGACGACATATGGATAGCCTTGAGCAATGATATTTTGATATTGTTCTTTGAGAGAGCTCATAGGCTTCTTTTCATCTCGCCGTTTTCCGCTTTGATAAGCGTCTCGCAAATTCACATAATATACCGCGAGTCCAAAGCATGTCACAATGACAGCGATAATGCCTTCCGCCAGCAAAAACACCGAGTTATCCCGCGGCACTTCTGTTCCCAGCGTAAAAATTCCCCAAAGCCCCATATTCAGCAAATCTCCAAATACCGCAAAAAACGATGCGCCCAGTAGGAGAAACAAGAGGCCTTTTATCCATTGTTTGTTGTAGAATTGCCCAAGGCCCGGAATGATTGACAGTAACAAAGCGACTTTACGATGCTGCACCGTTTTCACCTCTCTTACAATACAAATTTTCTTTTCTCTTTATTTTCCGCTATGCTTTGCCTTCATCTGCCCTTTGGCCGTTTCAGCAGCCTGATCTAAGGCTTTTTTTGGGTTCGCTTTTCCTGTTGCAATCGTTTGTAATGCTGAATCCGCCGGGGTCCATATTTCGTTCATTTCCGGTATATTCGGCGTCTGCTCTGAGAAGCGGGATTGCTCGGTGACCGCCCGTGCCGCTTCGCTTTTCATGATCGCCTTGTCACTCGCTAATGATTGAACGGCCGGAACTTCTTTCGTTTGTTCATATCGTTTTTTAGAATTCTTTTCATTAGCCAGAAAAACGGCTAACTCTTGTGCCAGCTCTGCATGTTTTGAAAATGCGCTGACATTGTAGCTTTTGACGCCGATAAACGAGCTCATGTTTTTGCCGTTTTCCAGCTTAGGAAGCTTTGTGATGCCATAATCAATTCCCGCTTTTGAAAAGGCTTCTACATTCCACGGGCCTGAGATTATCGCGGCAGCCTTTCCTTCTGTAAACAGCGATTCGAGTACATTGATTCCCTGCTCTCCGACAATGCCGGCCGGGAATAAGCCGTCTTGATAAAACTTCTGAATCAGCTCGGCACCTTTGACAGCGCCTTCATTATTGATTCCAAGATCAGACGGGTCATCGTTTCCGTCCTTATCCTTTCCAAAGATATATCCGCCGTACCCGCCCATGACACTTTGCGCGTAATAAATTTGATCAAATAAGGCTAAAAATCCAAATTTGCTGCCATCAGCCGTTTTTTTAGAGTAGTCGTACCACTCTTCCAGCGTTTGCGGCAATTCGTCCTCTGAGATGAGATCTTTGTTATAAAAAAGCACTGTTGTTTCGACGGCTTTAGGCAGGCCATAAAGCTTCTGATCCACCATTTGAGACTGAATGGATGCGTCTGTGTAGAGCGATCGAACATCTTTTTCGACGTTTAATTCTTTGATTAATCCCTCTGTGACAGCCGTTCCGATCTGGTCACCGGGCATCGTTAACACGTCAGGCCCTGTGCCGGCCGGACCGTCCATACGCAAATCTTCAATCTGCTGGGCATAAGGTTTTTCAACAACTTTGACCTTTACATCATGCTCTTTTTCAAATTCGGCAACAGCGTCTTTAATGCCGATGCTTTTTTCTTTATCCTCCCACACGACAAGCTCCGAGCCCTTTGAACTTGTTTTTTCGCTGCTGCTTTCCTGCGGGCCGCAGGCGGTTAAAGATAAACTGACAGCCACGCAGAGCATGACACCGGCGTACTTTTTTACCATTTTCATCAATTGTCACCCTTTCGCTCTTAATGAAAGCGCTTTAAAAATAATATAGCACGGCTGAGAAAATGTGTAAACAAACTATTTACTCACATCGGTAAATTTTTTTACCAAATAAAAAATGACTTAGACTCCTAAGCCATTTTGAAATATGATTTAATTTAGGCTCTTTCTAACGATTAATTCAGCCCCCATATATAACGTTTTAACCGTTTTCCGTTTTTCCAGCACTCGCTCAAGCAATAATTCCACAGCATTTTTACATAGTTCCTTGATATCAATATGAAAGGTTGTCAACGGCGGAGAGACGTACTTGGCAAAGCTGATGTTATTGATACTCATGACACTCACTCTGTTTGGTATCGCGATGCCTTTTTCATTCAGGGCTTGCAGACAGCCGACCGCGATCGGGTCTGCCGCGATAAAAAAGGCGGTCGGAAGCTGATCGCCCAATGCTTCAATCGCTTTAGTCATCAGGCGGTAGCCATTTTCGACGGAGAAGCCGCGGTGGCATAAAATATAGCGCTCGTCCAGCATCCCTTTTTCCTGCATATAGGATCGGAACGTTTTTTCACGAATATCCATTTCATCCTGATTCGTGTTCGGATTTTTGTACGTGCCGCCAATAAATCCGATATTCTTATGCCCTTTTTCAAGCAGGATGTTTACCGTTTTCTTCGTCATTTGCGCTAAGTCCGGCCTGACCGAATCAAAATGGTCGGGATCAGGGGAAGAGTCAATAAAAACGCCGTTCTCCGTCAGATTTCTGAGAAACGCTAATTCTTTATCAGAAAAGGTACCCACGGCAATAAAACCTTCTGTATGAGCTGGAATGCATTCAATACCGTCCGTTATTTTATAGGTCGTCATGTCGACATTGAAGGTTTTCGCCAAATTCTCTACTTCTAATCTCATTGTTTTGAAATAGACATCTTCCAGCTCCTCTTGATCTGTCAGCCAATATAAAAAAGCAATGTGTTTCACCAGCGGCCTTACAGTTTTCTTGCGATAATTAAGTTTCTCTGCGGCTTCATAGATCTTTTCACGCGTCTCGTCCGGTACAGAAAGGCTCTCATCGTTATTTAAAACGCGGGAAACGGTTGAAATCGAAAATCCCGCGGCTTGTGCGATATCTTTAATTGTCGCCATTATATCTGCCTCCATTTTTAAGCATGCCAGTGGCCATTTTAGTAAAACATTTTACTTCCTTTTTCTTAAATGTCAAGCAGTGTAAGCTGCACAAAGTAAATAAGACTGAACCATTGCAGCTCAGTCTTGATTGTTTGTATGCACGAGCAGCATTGCCCGGGAAATGAGTCGGTTATTGGACGTTTTCCTCAAAATATCTCGAAAGGACATCTTCCACATTCGTCAAGTGTGCCAGCATCGCTTCTTCCGCCTTTGCTCCGTCCTGGGCAGCCACGGCATTATAAATCCGTTCATGCTCCTCGTAAAGCCGCTGCACCGAGGTCTTCTTGGAAAACAGCCAGATTTTCCGCGTTTCTCTCATGGTTTCCAGAAGCAATGATGATACGTGATTCATCAAATGTTTGAGCAGATCGTTTTGTGAAGCGTCAGCAAGTGCCAAATGAAAAGCGAAGTCTGCTTTTTCACCGAGCTCCCCGTCTGTTTCAATCTCACCCATCTCCTTTAATGCCGCATAAATGCTTTGGAGATCCTCTTCTGTACGTTTTTCGGCAGCTAATGAAGCCACGCCGATTTCAAGCAGTTTTCTGACCTCGAGCAGCTGTTTGACATCTTCTTTTTTCATTAAAAGTGCGGCTGACAGAGGCTGAGAAATTTGATCAGGTTCAAACTCCTTCAGGTAAGTGCCTTCGCCCTGCTTCATTTCAACAAGTCCCATCGCTTTTAATGCGGAAAGCGCTTCGCGCACCGCTGAACGGCTGACTTGAAAGCTTTCGGAAAGTGCCTGAACGGAGTCTAATTTATCCCCTGGCTTCAGTTGGCCGTTTTTGATCATTTCTAATAATGCATCTGCTACTTCTTCATATATCTTCTTTGTTTTAATCTGTTTATATTTCAATGCAATTCACCCCGCAACTTGTAGGTCTGGCTGTTTACGATCTATTATACTCCCTTTTGGGCGCCGCCAAAAGATTTAGACAATTTCGTTAAAAAGTCTTGTACTTTGATTTTTTTCAAAATATAATGCTAGGTAACTGGTCTTATTATCCAGTCATCAGATGATCATATCATCTTTAGAAACCGCTTACAAAAAGCCGGTTATGTTTGAAGGAGGGGTTTGGGATGCAATGGACACAGGCCTATACGCCTATAGGGGGAAATTTGCTTTTATCTGCGCTTGCCGCACTTGTACCGATTATTTTCTTTTTTTGGGCACTCGCCATTAAACGAATGAAGGGGTATACCGCGGGATTGTCCACCTTGGGAATCGCGCTGCTGATTGCGGTATTGGTTTACGGAATGCCGGCGGAAAAAGCGCTGATGTCCGCTACACAAGGAGCCGTATACGGCATTTTGCCGATCGGCTGGATCATTGTGACGTCTGTTTTTTTGTATAAAATCACCGTAAAAACGGGACAGTTTGATATCATTCGCAGCTCTGTTCTCTCGATTACCGATGACCGACGGCTTCAGGCGCTGCTGATCGCTTTCTCATTCGGGGCTTTTTTAGAAGGGGCGGCGGGCTTTGGGGCGCCGGTCGCGATTTCAGCCGCGTTGCTTGTCGGCCTCGGTTTTAACCCTCTTTATGCGGCGGGAATCTGTTTGATTGCCAATACGGCACCAGTAGCCTTCGGGGCGATTGGGATTCCGATTACAGCCGTTGAAGGGCCTACCGGAATTCCGGCGATGGAGATTTCTCAGATGGTTGGGCGGCAGCTGCCGTTTTTATCTGTATTTATTCCTCTTTATTTAATTATCATTATGAGCGGGTTCAAGAAAGCCTTTGAGGTGTGGCCGGCGATTCTCGTTTCAGGTGTTTCCTTTGCCGCTGTTCAGTATCTCAGCTCCAACTTTCTGGGGCCAGAGCTGCCGGATGTTTTGTCGGCGCTAGTGTCGATGGCTGCGCTAGCTGTGTTTTTAAAATGGTGGAAGCCGAAGAAAACATTCCGGTTTGCGGGGGAACAGGAATCGGCAGCCGCGATTGAAACGGCAAAACTACACCCTGATGATGCACCGGCTTACACCGGCGAGCAGATTTTTAAGGCCTGGTCGCCGTTTCTGCTGCTGACGGTGATGATTTCGGTTTGGGGTATTCCTTCGGTCAAGTCCGCGCTGACAGGACATTACGAAGGCACAGCCGTTCTCTTGAAGTGGCTGAATGTGATTGGAGAAAAGCTTACTTTTGCTCCTGGGGTGCCTTTTTTGAACAATCAGATCGTCAATGCTGACGGCACTCCGATTGAAGCGGTGTATAAGCTTGAGGTCCTCGGTTCGGCAGGCACCGCAATTTTAATTGCCGCATTGCTGTCAAAATTCATCACGTCGATTTCGTGGAAAGACTGGGGAGCTGTTTTTAGCGAAACACTGCAGGAATTGAAATTTCCGATTTTGACGATCGCCTCGGTCGTTGGTTTTGCATATGTCACCAACTCCTCGGGGATGAGCACGACGCTCGGCATGACGCTTGCGCTGACAGGCTCGATGTTTACCTTCTTTTCGCCGGTTCTCGGCTGGCTCGGCGTCTTTATTACCGGCTCGGATACGTCAGCTAACCTGCTGTTTGGCAACCTGCAGAAAGTAACGGCCTTATCGGTCGGAATGGACCCTGTTCTATCAGTCGCGGCCAATTCATCAGGCGGCGTCACCGGCAAAATGATTTCTCCGCAATCGATCGCGGTCGCGTGTGCGGCAGTCGGGCTCGCCGGGAAGGAGTCGGATCTTTTCCGCTTTACAATTAAGCACAGCTTATTTTTGCTGCTGCTCGTCTGTATCATCACCTTTTTGCAGCACCAGTTTTTCAGCTGGATGATTCCGTAAAAAAATCCTCCTTACAGGGAGGATTTTATTTGTACCGTTTTCTGGCTGCCGATGACGGAATGTTCAATTGATCGCGGTATTTCGCCACTGTGCGTCTGGAGATTTGGATGCGGTGCTGTTCATATAACAGGTCGGCAAGCTTTTGATCTGAGAGGGGTTTTGTTTTATCCTCTTGCTGTATCAATGCTTCAAGATGCGTTTTGACCGCATAGTTGGATGTATCGCCATCCCCAGAGGCCTCCGCTTTTCCTGAGAAGAACATCTTCATCTCAAACAATCCGTAAGGCGTTTGTATCGTTTTCCCTTTAATGGCCCGGCTGATGGTAGATTCATGCAGGCCTAGACAATCCGCCACCTCTCTCAGTGTCAGCGGCTTCATGGCGCTCCGGCCTTTCAAGAAAAAATCTTTTTGACGCGCGGTCAGCTCATTTACAATTCTGGTGATCGTCTGCTTCCGCTGCCTCAGCGCGCGGCTCAGCCAGCGCCACTCCTGATATTTCGAAGATAAATAGGAAACCGTATCCTGACAGGCGCCCGACGATAGAAGCGGCCTGTACTGCGGATGCAGCTCAATCTCCGGGAACGAGCGGCTGTTCAGTTCCGCTGTAATGTGGCCGTTTTTAACGGTGATGAAAATGTCGGGTTCAATATACATATCATGCTCCGGACTGGCAAATAGAAGGCCGGGTCTTGGGTGAAGCGCAGCAATTTTATCAGAAATGTCCTGAATCGTGTGAAGCGGCATTCCAGTTTCTTTTGAAAGCGCTTTCCAGTTTTTTTGCGCAAATACATCAAAGTGTTCTGAAACAAGCAGTTCTGCCTGTTCATTTCTCCTCGGGAGACGCTGTAATTGCAGCAAGATACACTCTTGAAGAGATCTTGCGCCGATGCCCGCTGGTTCAAGCGACTGAAGTTTTCTCAGAACCGCTTCCGCTTCCTCTGCCGAAACGGACAGGCGCCGGGCTGCTTCCTCCACATCTTCCTCCAGATATCCGTTTGAATCTAGCGAATGTATCAGATAATTAAAAATCTTTTTTTCAGTGTTTGACAGATTCATATCCAGCGATTGCTGTTTGAGGACATCCTGCAGTGTTTTTTGCGGATTGCTTAATTGAAGGCCCGCCTCCTGCCTGCTGATCCTGTTTTTGTTTGTTTTATGGTAAGATAGTGGCGGTGTGTCTGTTTCCTTTCGTTCAATAAGAGGGTTTTCCAGTGAGAGCTCATCAATGTATTCGGCCAGTTCCGCCGAATGATAGCTAAGCAGCGTGATGGCCTGCCTGAGCTCCTGTGTCAGTTGAGGCTTTAGTACTTGTACTTGCTGAAGTTTCATATCCATCTTGCTCACTCTCCTTTCTTCATTGTACATGATTGGGATGACACCGTATACATTTATGAAAAAGGAGCTGCCAAAGAAATGTCTGAACTTTTTTCTGTACCGTATTTTATTGAAAACTTAAAGCAGCATATTGAAATGAACCCGTCTGAGGATAAGATCCACGCAATGAACAGCTACTACCGTTCTGTGGTCTCAACACTGGTGCAGGATCAGCTGACAAAAAACTCAGTTGTCCTGAAGCGGATTCAGCATTTAGATGAAGCCTACAACAAGGTAAAACGAGGAGAAACAAAATAAACCTTCCGCTCACATATGAGCAGGAAGGTTTTCCTTCTTTGAGGCGTCCCGAATGATTTGAGTGTTTGGCACTCCCTCCATCCAAGTATGATAGTAATTGGCGTTTTTTCCGTAGGAATTATCAATGACCGTGTTTTCTTTTTGAAGAAGTGAAGACAAAATGTGGCCGTGCAGCCTTGACGTTTCCACCGATTTGTAACGGCTGAAAAAACGAATGGCTTTATTGATGATGTAATCTGAATATTTTCTCCATATAAATGCGATTGGCAGAGGATTGCCCGCTTTTTTGTTCAGGACGTTCAGCGTTTGGAGAAAAGCGATTGTCCGGCGGTCTGAAGCTGATAGCACGGTGCGCCAGTCATAGCTTTCCGCTTGCGCATGTCTTTGAAGCTCATCATTTGCTTCATGATCTGTTCTGATAAATCTCAGCTTTTGACCGGTCGGCTGCTGTGTCGGAATGATGGGAAACAGCTGGTGGGCCATATCAGGCAAGAGCTTGATATGATTGTTTTGAAAGTACGCCTGTGCCGTGGCATAGGAGGCTTTTTCCCTTGTGATAATATGCAGATTTGAATGGGCAGAGAAAATGTCAGCTGTCCGTTTTAAGTTATCTTCATTCTGATAATAAATCGATTGCGGCAGGATAACGATTTTGTGGTCCGGATAGGTTTGAACGATTTTCTCTCTAAATCCTTGATAGTACGGATATAAATCCCCGAAGTTGCCGCCTCCCTGACAGACGATGATCAGATTCGGATCAAGCTTTCGTCCGATTGGAAAATTGTCTGGGTTCCAGCGTTTTCTGACCCGAATGTCATTTTCTTTAAAGAAGGCTTCCGTTCCTTTCATAATAAACAAATCCCCTACATTTCCGTATAGAGGATAGTCGGCGTAAATGATTTCGGATTGCTTCGGTATCATATCGAGCAGCCCGGCCAGTTTTTTCTTCAGGCTGATCATTGAATGCTTGCTGTCCATCTCTTCACCTCTGTTGTTTGGAATAAGTGTAACAACACATCGATTACTCGGTCTTGATCTTCTTCGGTCATATTTGTTCCGGATGGGAGGCAGATCCCTCGCCTGAATAAGGTGTCGCACACACTTTCAGAATCTGTATGGGAATAAAATGCAGATGACGCAAACAGCGGCTGGGTATGCAGCGGCTTCCAAAGCGGTCTCGCTTCAATCTGTTCTTCAGCAAGATGCTGAACCACGTCATATGGAGTCAGCCCGTTATCGAGCGTGAGTGCAGTAAGCCAGCGGTTGGACACGCCTTCCGAGTATTCCGGCATAAAGCAAACGCCATCTATGCTGCCAAGCGCTTTTTCGTACCTCGCAAAAATCTCCCGTCTTTTCTCCACCCGCTCATCCAGCACCTCAAGCTGGGCAATGCCGACTCCTGCAAGAATATTGCTCAATCTGTAGTTGTGCCCGATTTCACTGTGCTGATAATGAACAGCGGGATCGCGGGCCTGTGAAGCGAGAAATCTTGCTTTTTCAATGGCGGCTTCATCGTCTGACACAAGCATCCCGCCTCCTGAAGTCGTGATGATTTTATTTCCGTTAAATGAATAAATGCCGAAACGGCCGAATGTCCCGCTCTGCTTCCCTTTATAGACAGCACCGAGGGATTCAGCCGCATCCTCAATGACCGGCACTCCGTATGAATCGCACAGGCTTACAATGTCATCCATTTTCGCGCTTTGTCCGTACAGGTTGACGGCAATGACCGCTTTTGGCGGATTTCCATTTCGTTTCGCTTCCTCCAGTGCTCTTTCAAGGGCTTTCGGAGACATATTCCACGTATCTGGCTCAGAATCGATAAAGACAGGCACCGCTTTTTCATATAAAATCGGGTTTGCCGTTGCCACAAATGTAAAAGACGGACAAAACACGGTATCTCCCGCTTTGACATCCAGCAAACGTAGCGCCAAATGAATTGCGGCGGTGCCTGAGCTGACCGCAGCCGCCCCTTTGGCGCCGACTCGTTCAGCCAATTTTTCTTCAAAAGTATTCACAAGCGGCCCAAGCGGCGCAATCCAGTTTGAGTGAAAGGCTTCTGAAATATAATGCTGCTCCCTGCCGCTCATATGAGGGGCTGATAAGTAGATTTTTTTATGCATGTAATCATCCTTTGCTTTAGGTTTGAATAGAAGAAATCACGCGCGCCGGGGTGCCTACAGCCGTTACGCCGTCAGGGATGGAGCGGATCACCGCAGAGCCTGCGCCGACGATGCTCCAGGAGCCGATTGTGATCTGCGGAATGACGGAGGCCCCGGTGCCCACATGAGCCCCTTCTTGAACCGCAATACCTCCAGAAAGCGTGGCGCGCGGAGAAAGATGGACGAAGTCGCCGATCTGATTGTCGTGCTCTGCGATCGCGCCCGTATTGATGATACAGTGGGCGCCGATCCGAACATCCGCCTGAATAATCGCACCGGCCATAATAACCGTTCCTTCCCCGATGACAGCCGATTTGCTGATGATGGCTGACGGGTGGATTAATGTGATGAAATCTTCTTTATATAATTCCAGCCGCTCTGCCAGCTGTTTTCTGACGCTGTTGTTTCCAATTGCAATCACAAACATGACGTCAGGGATCAGCCTGCGCACTTCAGAAATGGCTTCCGAGGGGCCTGTGTACAGCTCTCTCCCGGCATCAAATGTGCTGAATTTATCGTCCAGCACCGCAGCTAAGCGCGTGTCTGAACGGGCGCTTATGAGTTCTCTGATCACCTTTCCGTGACCGCCGTCTCCCACAATGGCCACGTTTCTCATGAAGACACATCTCCGCTTCCTGTGAAGCGTTCTGCCGTCACATGATTGGTTTGCTGAATGCCTTCTGAAACAAGAACTTTGCGTACCGTCAGACATAAAATTTTCAAATCGAGCAAGAATGAACGGTTGTCAACGTACCAAACATCCAGTTCAAATTTCTTTTCCCAGGAAATCGCATTTCTGCCGTTGACCTGCGCCCAGCCTGTAATCCCGGGCTTCACCTCGTGGCGCCGTGCCTGCTGTTTTGTGTAAAGCGGCAGATAATCCATCAGCAGCGGCCGAGGGCCGACGAGACTGAGGTCTCCTTTCACTACATTCAGCAGCTGCGGGAGCTCATCAATGCTCAGCTTTCTGATCAGCCTGCCTGTTTTCGTAAGCCGGACTGCATCCGGCAGCAGGTTGCCCTCACTGTCCCGTTCATCCGTCATCGTTCTGAATTTATAGAGGGTGAACGGCTTCCCCCCCAGGCCGGGCCGTACTTGTTTGAAAAAGACAGGCGATCCTATTTTCAGCTTGACAATGGCGATGGTGAAGAGAATGATGATACTCGTGCAGCACAATAAAAGAATAGCGGCCGTCAGATCAAAAAGACGTTTCAGGATCAAATATTTACAGCTCCTTTCGTTTTTCTAAACCGTTTCAGCACCATCTGTCGTTCTTCTTTCGTACAAACAAGCATAAAAGCGAAAACCGCGTAGCAGCAGCTGACAGCGGCACCTGCAGCAATCAGTGATGTCCAGCTTTCAATGGTGATACATAACTGGATGGCCTCACAAACCGCCCATGCAAACAAAGCGGCAAAGACCGGACCGAACATGCCTGTAAAAAACACATGCTTTTTGTAACCGGTAATGCGTGAGACATAAAGCGGCGTAAAGATAACATTTTTCAGCACAAGCGATATTGCCCCGGCAAGTGTAATGCCATAAAGCCCAAGATGAGCCGGCCCGCTTAATGTGACCGCCAGCACAACATTCACTGCGCCTAACAGCAGAGTGACGAGCGCCGGTGTTTTTTGTTGATTAAAGGCGGTCCATATATAAAACAACGGCATAAAGGCAAGGCTGACCGCCAAATATCCGGCGTGAATATATAATAGCGGCGCTACAGAGGAAAAAGACGATCCAAGCCAGATCGTCAGAAAAGGCCCGGCCAAACCTCCCAATAAGGCAGCCGGAAGCGCAAGCAAAAGCCCGTTCAGTCTCACTGCCTGATTGGCGTACTTGACCAAGCCGTCCATATCGCCTTTTGAATAATAAGAAGTAATGACAGGCGCAAATAGAGATGCGACTGTTCCTGCCAAACTGCGCAGCAGCAGCGGAAACTGGATAATCGCCGCATATTTTCCCGCTTCAGACGCACCCAGCACCAAGTTGGCGGTTAATAGGTCGATCTGCAAAAAAAGCAGCACGCCGATCTGATTGACTGAGTTCCAGGTTCCTGCCTGAAACAGTTCCTTACTTACGCGAAATGACAAGTCTTTCAGCTTAAATGAAAACCATGGAATCAGTTTTCTGAAAAAGTGGAAAGACAGGATAGACGCTATGACGGCACCGGCTAAAGCGGCAAGCTGAATCTGCCAGATTTTTGGCGTGAAGCAGGCAAACAGCGCCAGCACACACAGCACGCGGATGAGCATTTGCACCGCCTGAATGGAACTGGTGATATACAGTTTGTTGGCATAAAACGGCGCCGCTCCAAACCCCGCCATCAAAAAAGTTAAAAGAAACAGCAGACTTCCAATCAAAATCGACAGCCGAACATCAGCCAAAAGATCCTGTGGGACGTTCATGACGCGGTCAATAAAAAAAGCCGCACTCATAAGAGGCAGCAGAAGCAGCAATGAAATCAAAACAGACGCAGCCAAATAATTGCTGATATACGCATTTGCTTTTTCCTGCTCTCCCCTGTGGGCTGCGACAGAAAAAAAACGCACAACCACGGAGCTGAGCGCCACCGTGATAATGGAAAAATAATTAATCACATTTTGTGTTAAATTCACAAAGCCGAAAGCCTCCACACCAAGCGTTTTGACAATAAAAGGCGTCATCCAGACAGACAGGAATACGGACAAAAGAAAAGCTGTGAGATTGGCGCTGAAGTTTATGGTGAATTTCATGCCTGCTTTGCACTGCCTTTCATGGTTCCGCGAGTCTCAAAAAACAGCTTGATGAGAAAGATCAGCCGCCATTTGCACAGCGCTAAGACCAATCGCTCGCCTCTGCCTAATTTCTCATGCTGGAACGGTGTGTGTCTGACAGCCTGCCGCACCATGTCATAAGATAAAATCTTTCTGATCTGTTTTTTAATGTCTTTCGGCGGCTGCGGTGAGGCACAGGCGTTTGCCAGGAGCATCGGAAGCTGGTGCTTGCAAATGTACACATCCAAATCTTCTTTGCACACAGCCGATAAGCCGCGCTGATTGTAAAATGCGATTTTGGCTTGATATTGTTTTTGGATATTTTCATCCATCGCAGGTTTATAAGGAATTTCCGTCAGGCTGTTCGGATTTTCACGGTATATGTACAAACCTTCATCCAGCATTTTTACCCGCTCGGCTTCATAAAAAGCAGATAAATTAAAGGGCGAGTCTTCAGCAAAACGGATGTCTTCATCAAACCAAAGGCTCGCCCTTTCCAAAAGCTCACGGCGATACACATACCGCCATACATACCAGATAAATCTCGTTTCGTGGGCTTGTCGGAGCTGCTCAGCTATATCCGCTTTTGTCAGCACACGGCCTGTTTCGAGCTGCGGCGGCACGTATTCCCGCCTGTCTTCGGACTGTTTATAAAATCCGCAGCCAGCAATATCGAGCCGGTGCTGCTCTGCTTCGTCTGCAAGCCTTTGAAACATGGCGGGAGAGACATAATCGTCTCCGTCTACAAACCCGATATACGTACCCCGCGCCGCTTTGATTCCCGCGTTTCGAGCCGAACTCAAGCCGCCATTTTTTTTATGAATGACTTGAACTCTTGTATCCCGTTTCGCGTATGCCTCTGCCATCTCACCAGATCGATCGGGTGTTCCATCATTAACCAGGATAACTTCTATATCAGAAAGCGTTTGGGTCAGCAGCGAATCGATGCAATCTTCAATAAAAGGTTCAACGTTATACATCGGGACAATAATGCTGACGAGCGGTGTCATCGTGCTTCACCGCTGATTTTATCGCGCAGTCCTTTAAAATACATGTCCCGCGGAAAGCCGGCACGGTTTGTTTCTTTTGTCAGCAGCTCTTTCACTGCGGCTGTCACACGTTCCGGCTCCGGCTGTTCAATCAGCTTCATCATTGGAATCTCTTTCAGCCATTGGTAGCCTTCCATGACTTTGTGATCAAAAGAACGAATCACGACACATGGCGTTCCTGTCAATGCACAAAAAATCATGCCGTGCAGCCTGTCAGTGACAACGGCTTCCGCACTCTGCAGCTTAGACCAGAGCGCTTCCAGCTCCTGTTCCCGTGTATCGCGGCTGACCCGGCGCCCGACCGTTGTCGTAAAAGCTTTGATCTCGCCAAATTCATCAAAAAGAGCGGCCTTCACGCGGTTTCTCTGTTCCTCATGAAGCACACTTTCCTGATCCTCACGCAAACATATATACACCCCTTCGCGTTCCGCAGAGGCATTGCTTCTATCTAAATACAGCACCATATCGGGCTGCTTCAGGATCTTTTTTTCTTTAAAATGCCGCTTCATAAATTGGTACGTAGTTTCATCACGCGCCATCAGCAATAAACCGGGGTGCGCGTTATAAATTTTCTGCGCCCGTTCCAGCTCTTTTCGTCCCTTTTTCGTATCAGAAAAATGAACGGTTGCCGGAAGCTGGACGATTTGATAATCATGAAACGTTTTAATGATAAAGCGGCGCGTCCACTCTTCATACCGGTATAAATCCCCCATGTTTCCGCCGCCGATGATAAAGACCATATCCTCCGGGTGGCGGGAGCGAATCAGCGCTTTTGCAGATTTGTATATGTCCTTCATATCGACCTCAATGATTTCAAAATCGGAGTATTCCTGCTCAAGAAACGCTTTGCTGGCATAAGCAATGGCATGATCCCCCAAATTATCATGGGAAGGCAGCAGAGTCAGTATAATTTTCTTCTTATGTGCGGCATCCTTTACCGGCTGATCGGCCGCACCCAGCAAAAATTGGGACGGGTACTTAACCTTTAACAGCAGCCATTCTGCAAGATTGATTTTCAATGAATGTAACGACATCTCTTCACCCTCTGATTTTCATTTTGTACTCGATCACTCGCTGATACACGGCGGACGCCATGGCAACGAACGGAATCATTCTGTATTTCGCCATCAGCAGCAGGCATGACCGTTTTGCGTCAAAAGGCGCTGTCCCCGTTTTCGACAGGCTGCCTTGAAACACCGGATCAGCGCAAATCACGCCGACCGTTTTGAGCCTTTCCAAAAGGCGCCGGCTGCCGCTTGTTTTCCATTCGTTCAGCAGACAGATGGTGCTATGGAGAACGATAAAGAAATCAAGCTCCTTACGGTACTCCTCCAGCTTGTTGTTCTCCTGTAAAAACGCTGCGTTCGCCTGATACAGCGCCAGTCCTGATTCAAACAGTTTTTTCTGATAACCCTGCACGATGGAGGAAAGGTGAATTCGGTAATGGTAGAGAGGCGCTTCTACATAGGAAACCGAGCGGGCGAAAAAATGTGCCCTGAAGCTGAAAAACTGATCCTCGACATGCTCCAGCTCACCTCTGAGCGGGAATGAAAGCCGGTGCGCGTCAATCATGCTTCTTCGGTACAGTTTATTCCACGAAAATCCCCTGACCTTCCCTTCGAATAACGCCTTGATATAGGACTCCTTGGGCTGATCCCGATAGGTTTCCGCAATGTCTGAGACAACGGTTTTTTCAGTGTCCTCAAACTCTGCGGCGTAGTTGCAAATCACCAGATCGGTTTCCTCTGATGCTGCCTGAACCATTTGCAAGCAATAATCAGGCTCGATCCAATCGTCTGAATCTATAAATGCCACAAATTCTCCGCGGGCCGCCTCGATCCCTTTGTTCCGAACAGCACCGAGCCCTTGGTTTTCCTGGTGAATGACTCTGAATCGTTTATCCTTTTGCGCATATTCTTCCGCGATGTCCGGGCTGGCGTCTGCCGAACCGTCATTGACGATGATAATTTCAATATTGTCCAATGTCTGGTTCTTTAACGACTCAAGACAGTTTCTGATATAGGTTTCTGTATTATAAACAGCGACTAACAGACTAACCGCAGGTGTTTCCATAATGACCGGCTCCTCTTGCATAAATTACCGGGAAAAAATCGTTCTGTACGGCAGAACAGATGAATCAACCGGCATAAGCAAATAACTGTATAAAAAATAACAAACCACAATGGCGATATAGATCAACGCATTCGATTTCTCATCAAATATTCTGACAAAATAAGGAACTAAGATCATTTGATACAGCCCGAAGTAAATATTAAATCTGGCAAAGATCACGTCCTTTGTGGCCAAGAGACCGAATAAAAACCCGAGAAGGCACAAATTAACGACAATATCGATCTGCGGCCACAGCTTTCGGAGACGCTCTCTGTAACAAAAGGCCAGAAACAGCGGCAGGACCAAAACAGCGATTTTGACCACATTCATTCCGTTTGTATTGGTCATCAGCCACTTTTCATAATGGCTGTATGAGCTGTTTTCAAGCACAACGACAAATACCGAAATAAATTTCTGGTATAAAAAGGTCATGCCGAGAAATAAAGCTGAGAGACCGAATATTGCCGGTGACCAGGCTTTTCTTCTGACAATAAAATAGACCGGAATCATCACCAGCGCTGAGGAGTGAAAGAGCGAACTGACTAGCACAATCAGAAAGTAACGCTTCCAGTTTCCATTGATGATATAGCGAATCGCCCAAAACAAAGCGGCTGCCACCATGTATTGTCTGATTCCGTTAAAGGATGCGTAATAATGAAAGGTTCCTAAAAATAAAAAGACGCTCAGCTCAAACGGTCTGCCGTAGTCTGCCAGCGTCTTGATAATAAAGATATAGGTCACGGCCGCAACAGTGACATACATGATTTGCGGGTCCTTCGTGATGAAATTCATCAGCCATAACAGCGCGGTAAAGCCCGGATCTGTTGCCGTTTTCGCTGTGCCAAAACCGAATATCTGCCAAATATTTTGATAGTCTCCTGCCATTTGATACAGCAGCGTATACGTCTGAAAATCTGTACCGACCCTGTAACGCAGCCCTGAAACAAGCACAAGTGAGGCGAGCGGAACCCAAATGAGAAGCTTGTTCGGTCGATAGCCCGTAGCAAGTGACCCATCCCGGCCGCCGCACATTTTAGCAAACCAAGACCAAATATATACAATTCCCATATTGACGACATACACAATCATTTTTTATTGTCCTTTTTCAGTGCTAATCTGATATAAATTCATCAATGCACCTACATTTTGCTGCGCATCATAGCCGAGTTTTGCAAGGGTACTTTTAACGAGCTCCCGCTTCGGCCTGCCTGCGGCGGCCGCTCTTACAATCGTTTCAGCCCAAATGTCCATCGGCTTAGAGAGACTTACCCTTTTCACAAGTCCGAGCCCCGTATCGACTTTTTCTGTGATCGTGTCTGAAATAATACACGGAAGACCTGAAGCCTGCGCTTCCACAAGCACAACAGGCAAGCCTTCGTACAATGATGGCATGACAAATACATCAAAGGTGCGCATGAGCTCATGAATGTGTTCTTCAGTTCCTAAAAAGAGAACATCGGAAAGCAGATTCAGCCGCCGCGCTTCCTCCTCCATCTGCTCCCGCATCGGTCCGTCTCCTGCGAGAACCATCTGAAAGCGAACTCCCCGTTTTTTCAGGTGAACGGCGAGCTTCAGCAAAAACGCATGATTTTTCACTTCATGAAATCGGGCCACATGACCAATGATCAGCCGGTCAGACGCTATGCCGCGTGCTTTTTTTTCGTCATCGGGCGCCTTGCCGGCTGGAGAAAACAGATCAAGGTCTATTCCGTTCGGCAGCAGATGAACCCGCTTCCGCTCCATATTGGATCGCCCGAATAAAAACCGTCCCGCATCCTCTCCGCAAGCGCACAATTCAGTCGCATATGACAAAATGAGGCGTCTGAACACCATCAGCTGCAGGCGGTCCTTCCAATTGAAGGCGGTCTTCCACGAGGTGTTATGGGAATGGCATACTCTGACCTGCACTCCAGCTAGCCTTGCCGCAAGCGCGATAAAGCCGGTTTGAAAATCTGTGTGCGCATGAACCGCGCTGAATGGCCCGTTTTCTTTTATTGTGTTTCTTACATTCTTCACAAATGTGATGGGATTGCTTTGTCCGATACTCGGGACATAAAAAAGCCGCCCGCCTAGCGATAAAATTTCTTCATCATAAGCGCACGGATCATTTCGATAGGTTAAAAAATCAAATTGCACCTTGCTTCTATCCATTTTCCGATATAAATTCATGACCATGGTTTCCGCGCCGCCCCTGTTCATGCCGCTGAAAACATGGAGCACGCGCTGTTGGCTGTTATTCATGCTTCACAAGCCCTTCCTTCTGATTCATCACTCTTTTTTTATGGTAACGATTCATCACAGCAGGAGGCATAAACGCGCGAATGAGCGGTTTTGCGATATATATGTAAGCGGAAAAAGGAAGCTTCAGGCGTCTGCAAGCCTGGTATACAAGAATGGCGTTGTCGATTGAGTAGGTAAAAGACCGCCTCTTGAATGCGTCGCTGTCTTCCCTTACTTTATACAGCGCTTCTTGGAGGTTATAGCCTCGAAAGCCCTCTTCAAAAAAGCGGAGCCACAAATCGATATCCTCCATTCGCCTTGTCCGCCGCACCGAACGATAGCCTTTCAGCGTCTGGTAAGCGCTGGCTCTCATCATGATTGTCCCATGGCAAAACGGCGTCCCTTTCGCCATAATGGCCGGGTCCGGAACAGAAGGCAGCATCCGTGTGCCCCTTACGCCAAATTCATCAAACACAAGCATGCCGGTGCCGACCACCTGGTAGTGCCGATGCTTCTCTAAAAAGGCAACCTGCTTCTCCAGACGGCGCGGAAAGGACAGATCATCTCCGTCCTGGCGGGCGATATACTCGCCTGTGGCATAAGAAAGACAGTGATTTAATGAAGCGGCAAGCCGCTTGTTTGTTTGATTGTGAATGAGCTTGATGCGGTCGCTGTAATGAGCGGCATACTGCTTCGCGATACGGAGCGTGCCGTCTGTTGACGCATCATCGCACATGATCAGCTCCCAATTTTTATAGGATTGGCTGAGAATGGATTCAATGCTTTCCGCCAAAGTGGATTCACAATTATAAATGCCCATAATGACAGAAACTTTCGGTCCTGAATTCATACGCTTTTCTCCTTTTTATCCATGTACACGGAATAAATATCTGCCATTTCTTCAACCGTTCGCGCTTCAGAAAAGCGCAAGGCTGTTTGGCGGCCTTCCTGTCCAAGTGATCTGCGCAGTTCCGGCTCAAGGTAGAGCTGTTCAATCCGGTCAGCAAAAGCAGCGCTGTCGCCCATTTTGATGAGGAAACCGTTTTTTCCGTCACGGATGATTTCCCGGTGTCCGCGGTTATCAGTGGCAATTGCCGGCTTTTCCGCCGCCATGCCCTCAAGCACATTCATGCCGAGGCCTTCTCTGATGCTGGATGCGACAGAAACATCCGCAAGCTGGATCAGCTCGTGAATATCGCGGCAAAAGCCGTAAAAGCAAACATTGCGGGAAGCTCCTAACTTTTCAGCTAAATCCCGATACGTTTGTTCCATCGTTCCTTCTCCGGCAAAAACAAGACGGAGCTCCGGTATCTTATCTTTCAGCAGTGCTGCAGCTTCAATTAACAGCTTCTGATTTTTATTGAGGTTCAATTCAGCCGGATAGATCAATATAAAGTCGTCTTTTTGGAAGCCGTGTTTTTCTCTCAGCCTATGCTGCTTTTCAAGGCTGGCTGGCCTAAACCTGTCTGTATTAACGCCGATGCCGTGAATTTTTTCTGTCATCCCGCCCGGTCTTTGAAGCCCTTTCGCTCGCGTGTAATCTTCTTCATTTATGGTGATCAGGCAGTCTGTATAGGCAGAAAGCCATTTTTCAACCGGATAATAAAGGACCCAGTTTTTCATCGGCGCTCCGCTGCAAAAATGAAATCCGTGTGCGGTGTAGAGCACCTTTGTTCCGTTCCGTCTCGCTTGCCTTGACGCAAGCCGTGCGAGAACGCCGCCGACCGGCGTATGGCAATGGACGATGTCGTACTCGTTGGTTTCGATCACTTTCTTCAGCTGTCTGTAAACGGCAAGGTTCTGAGGATGGAAGGGTGACCTTCGGATCGGAATGGAGAATTTCTCATCGACATACGGCAGTCGCGTCTGCCCGCTCGCAGCAACATGAACCTCCCAGCCCAATTGTTTAAACCATTTAAAGTAAGGAAGATGAAAGGCTTTAAAATGATAATCGACAGTGGCACAAAATAATATTTTTTTCGTCATCTTCACTCCCCCTAACGAATGCCGGCAGCCGTCATTTCGTTTGATGTGTCTATTGCCGCAAACAGCCGCTCTCTGAGCTCGGCTTCCGGCAGCTGATTGAAATCTTCTATAAAACGCATCAGCAATGGCCAGTCGCCGTCCACCGCTTTGCCGATATGGATTTTCGGAAAAACTTGTTCGGCATGAACTTCATTTTTGTTCAGTAGCTCCTCATACATTTTTTCACCCGGGCGAATACCTGTGAACTCAATTGGAATCTGCTCCGTCGTGTAGCCAGATAAATGAATGAGGTTTTTGGCGAGATCGACAATCTTCACGGGCTCTCCCATATCAAGAACAAAAATCTGCCGGCCTTTCGCCAGCGCTCCAGCTTGGATGACAAGCCGTGACGCTTCGGGAATGGTCATAAAATAGCGGGTCATCGCCGGATGTGTCACTGTAACGGGACCGCCTTTTTCAATCTGTTTCTTAAAAATTGGAATGACGCTGCCCCGGCTGCCGAGAACATTGCCAAAGCGAACCGCAACGAATTTCGTTCTGCTGAATTTCCCCAGATTCATAATAATCATTTCGGCAAATCGTTTCGTTGCTCCCATTACATTGGCCGGGTTCACCGCTTTATCCGATGAAATGAGCACAAACGTCTCTGTCCCGCACATATCTGCCGCTTCCGCCACGTTTTTTGTTCCGATGATGTTGTTTTTGACTGCCTCTTCAGGGTTGTGTTCCATTAAAGGCACGTGCTTATGGGCAGCCGCGTGATAGACGACGTGCGGTTCGTATTTTTTCATTAAGGTAAACATTTTGTCACGGTCTTGCACATCCGCAATTTCCGTGTGGAACACGATGTGTTTTCCGAATCGTCCATTCAGTTCAGAATAAATAGAATGAATGCTGTTTTCCCCATGGCCGAGAAGAACGATTTCCTTAGGCTGGAACGCACTGATCTGCCGGCAGATTTCCGAGCCGATTGAACCGCCCGCTCCGGTGACGAGAACTGTTTTTCCTTTGATGCGGTTTGAAATTTCGCTTGTGTCGAGGGTTACCGGCTTCCTGCCTAGCAGATCCTCGGCCTTTACATCTCTGATTTGACCGGCAGTGCGCGTTCCAAGCAGCATTTCATCAAAATGAGGCATGATTTTGATGTTCACTCCGGTTCGCACGCATTCTTTGTACAGCGCCTGCAGTTCATGGGTACGGAGAGAAGGAATCGCAATAATGATATAGTTAATTTTGAGCTTTTGTACCGCAGGCATGATACTTTCTTTTCCGCCGATGACGGGCAGCCCCATCATTTCCAGCTTATGTTTCGTTTGATCGTCATCAATAAAAGCGACAGGTGTAATGTCGGGATCATCTTTTTGCAGCAGCTGCCTGACCATCAGGGTTCCGCCTGATCCCGCTCCGATAATCAATGCGCGGGCCGATGTGCTGCGTTTTTTTCTGATGCTTTCTTTTAAGATTCTCGATAAAACGCGGGTTCCCCCAATGAACAGAAGCTGAAGCACCCAGCACGCTGTTAACAGCCGGAAAAACATCGTATGATACACAGCGTACTGTATGATGCCGGTCACAGCGGCTGAAATCGTAATGACCTTAAGCAGAGCAATCAGTTCGCCGAGTCCGGTGTATGTCCAGACCTGTTTATACTGATGGAACAGGATAGCACATACATGATAGCTGAGGAGCAAGCTGACTGCGGTAAGCAATAATGCTCCGGAGTCATAAAATTGATAAGAATCTTTTAAAAATTGATATCCTGCAATAACTGAATTTAAAACGAGATAAGTATCCAGCGCGATAATCATTGACAGTCTTCTCCGGTAACTCAACCTTTTCCCCCCTAATACTTTTATCGGTTTAGCTGCGGCGGTTTTCGTCTTCTAAAAAATCGACAGCAGCTAAACCGATAACATTCCCTATGTATATCAAATAAGTGGGCATTTAACCCGTCCTCACGCCCCGCCAGCGACGACCAGCATCTAAGGCAGCCTGTTCAAGCTGCCCACAGCGGAGCCGAGTGCCTCCATTGATACAGGTAAGGAGACATCACCTAAAAGCACAAATTAATAGGAATAGTGTTCTGATTTTTTCATTTTCTTTTTATTTAAGAGAGCACCCAACAGCTTTGCATTGGATTGCTCCAGTGCGTCCTTCGCTTTCAGGACGGTATCGGTTTTTGTTTTTCCGCTTAAGACAACGAGCACGCTTCCATCTGTCTGGTTCGCTAAAATTTGAGCGTCCGCGACAGCTAAGAGCGGAGGAGAATCAAAGATCACCAGACTGAATTGGTCATAGATATCTGATATCAAATCTCCCATTGCTTTCGAGGATAACAGTTCAGCCGGATTCGGCGGCGTCGGTCCGCTTGTCAGCACATATAAGTTATCGATCGGTGTCTTTTGCACCGTTTCACTGAGAGAAGCATTGCCGACCAGCACATTTGTCAGCCCGGTCAAATTTTCAACCTGAAACGTCTGGTTAATTGTCGGTTTTCTTAAATCGGCATCCACCAGCAGCACTTTCTTTTCCTGCTGCTGCGCAAAGACTGCCGCAAGATTCGCTGCACTGAACGATTTTCCTTCACCAGGCACAGAGGAGGTGACGAGAATGGACCGCAAGTTGGTCTGTACGGATGAAAACTCAATGTTTGTCCGAATGGTGCGATATTGTTCCGCAACAATTGATTTATGATGTAAAACGGATATTTGAGCCAAACCTCGCCTTGCTTTCTTTTTTCTAAAGACCACTCACTTCACTCCTCGAAATGTTTTATCCAACCCTGCGATTCCGTTTCTTTTTGACATCAGGGACAGAGCCCAAGCAGGGCAATCCGGTTTTCTCGCTGAGCTGCCGTGCGCTTTTGCACGTATCATCGAGAAAATGCAGAAAAAATGCCAGTGTAATGCCTCCCATCACGGCCGCTCCAAAAGCCATGACCATATTTCTCATCCGGGACGGCTTAATCATTGGGCTTTCAGAAGCCTTCGCCTCTGAAAGAATATGTACGCCTTGCACATTCATTCTTTCATCTACTTCTTTTTCAAACTTGTTCACTAACGTGTTTGCAATCTTAGCCGCTCTCTCCGGATTGTGATCCTGAACGGCAACGGTGATGATTTCCGATTCATTTTCACTGCTGGTCATCACTTTTCCTTTCAGCGAGGAAGCCGATTCAGAAAGATGCAACTCCGCCTTGACCTCTTCCATCAAGGCCGTGCTTTTGATAATCGATTGAAACGTGCTGCTGTATTGAAGATTTCTCTGGATGTCACTGAGATTCGAGTTTTCTTCACCGTCTGATTCATGAATCAGCACTTGAGTCGACGCCTGATAAGTCGGTGAAATGACCTTAAATTGGACAAAACCTGTAATAAAGGTGACGCCTATTGTGATGAGCAGAATCAGCACGAATCTATGTCTGACAATTGCGTATAATTCTTTAAAACTCATATTCTCATTCATATATTCATAGCCTTCAGCCTTCTCACGGCTGGCTTCCCGCGCCCCTTTCTGTTAATGATTGGATTATAAAAGAAAACTTTATTATTTAAAAATTGCAAAATAAGCCAATAAGTTCTCTTTAGAGAACAAAATCATGATTTTCCTCTTATTTACTGCACTTCCCTTATTATTTTAAATTTTATAAAGAACGAATAATTCCTTATAATGAACGAAATAACGACAGGAATAGAGGAGAATTTCATATTATGATTGGAAGAATTATCCGCTTGTACCGCAAAAGAAAAGGCTATTCTATTAATCAGCTGGCTATTGAGTCAGGCGTTTCTAAATCCTATTTAAGCAAGATTGAAAGAGGCGTTCATACGAATCCATCCGTTCAATTTTTGAAAAAAGTATCAGCAACCCTGGATGTCGAATTAACAGAATTATTTGACGCTGAAACGATGATGTATCAAAAAATCAGCGGCGGAGAGGAAGAATGGCGTGTGCATCTTGTACAAGCTGTTCAAGCCGGAATGGAAAAGGAAGAATTGTTCACTTTTACGAACAAGCTAAAGAAAGGGGAGCCTGAAACCGCCTCCTACCGAAACCGAAAGCTGACAGAATCGAATATAGAAGAGTGGAAAGCGCTGATGGCGGAAGCGAGAGAAATCGGCCTGACGGTTCAGGAAGTCAAATCCTTTTTAAAAACGATGGGAAAATGAATATCGTAGAAGGGCTGAGGTTCGCATCATCAGGACAAATCTGTTTATAATGGGGGAAAAAGGGAGAGAATGCTATGTCTGAATCAATGGTCAAAACGCAATACGGCACAGTGAAAGGCATTTCAAAAAACGGTGTCCACATATGGAAAGGCATCCCCTACGCAAAGCCGCCCGTCGGACAATTGCGGTTTAAAGCACCTGAGCCGCCGGCGGCCTGGGAAGGTGTACTGGACGCAACTGCGTACGGCCCGGTTTGCCCGCAGCCGCCTGATTTACTGTCATATTCATACCCTGAACTCCCCCGCCAGTCTGAGGACTGCCTGTATGTAAATGTATTTGCACCTGACACTCCGGGCAAAAATCGTCCTGTCATGGTGTGGATTCATGGCGGCACATTTTATCTCGGCGCGGGCAGTGAGCCTTTATACGATGGCTCGAACCTGGCGGCTCAGGGGGATGTCATTGTCGTCACACTGAATTATCGGCTGGGACCATTTGGTTTTTTACATTTATCTTCCATTGATGAAGCGTATTCCAACAACCTTGGACTGCTTGACCAAACCGCGGCTCTGAAATGGGTCAAGGACAATATTTCTGCGTTTGGCGGCGATCCGGAAAATGTAACGGTGTTTGGAGAATCAGCGGGCGGTATGAGCATTGCCGCGCTGCTAGCCATGCCTGCTGCAAAAGGCCTGTTCCAGAAAGCAATCTTAGAAAGCGGCTCTTCCCGAACCATGACAGAAGAAAAAGCGGCAAGCACCGCGCATGCTTTTTTACGAACCCTTGGAATTGACGGTCACCATTTGGACAGGCTTCATACTATGTCTGCGGAAGATTTGCTTAAAGCCGCCGACCAGCTGCGAAAAAACGAAAATGAAAATATCTTTCAGCTGTTATTCCAGCCTGCCCTTGATCCGAAAACACTGCCTGCTGAGCCGGAGAAAGCCATCGCTGAAGGGGCTGCTGACGGCATTCCGCTGTTAATCGGAACAAATCGTGATGAAGGGTATTTATTTTTTACGCCGGATTCAGAAGTTCACTCTCAGGAAACAATTGATGAAGCGCTTGAGTATCTATTGGGTCAGCCGCTGGCAAAGAAAGCGGCCGATCTGTATCCGCGCTCTCTCGAAAGCCAAATTCATATCATGACGGATTTGCTGTTTTGGCGCCCGGCCGTCGCCTGCGCTTCCGCCCAATCCCGTTACGCACCTGTCTGGATGTACCGATTCGATTGGCACCCGGACAAGCCGCCGTACAATAAAGCGGTTCACGCACTGGAACTGCCGTTTGTGTTCGGCAATCTAAACGGACTGAAACGAATGGTACAAGCAGACATTACGGATGAGGTCAAACAGCTTCCACACACGATACAATCAGCGTGGCTTGCCTTCGCAAAAACAGGAAGTCCAAGCTGCGAAGATGTACAATGGCCGGCTTATACTGAAGACAAACGAGAAACCTTGATTTTGGATTCCGAACTTTCTATTGAGCACGATCCTGATGGTGAGAAGCGGAAAAAACTATTACACTCGTAAGGAGAATCACATGGGAAAAACAGGCTGCATGGGTGCCGTCATCGTTGTGGCAGCATGTATCTTCATTTTATCAGCAGTCGTTTATTTACAAGACACCGCCTATTACCAGCCCATCCGCTGGATTGGGATCCTACTGTTTTTCGCGGGTATTGTGATGGTGCCCACATACTCAGCAAAAAGAAAACCCGGTAAAGAGAAGTCATTCTCTCTTTACCGGGTTTTTGTTTTCTTACAATTTCCCTGCGCGAATATCGTCTGTCATTCCTTTATAAGGCGCCTTAGAAATGACTTCCTCATTATCGGCTCCCTCATTTTTCAGAAATGTAATGTCAGCAAATTCGGGCACTACGTATTTGGGATAGGTTTCGTATTTCTCGCGTGATTCCTTCATCAGGTCAATGTGGTCATTTTGGTAGCAGACCGTAATTTCAGGATGTTCATGCACCCATTTTGGGAAGAAAATAATGCCGTGCATCCGTTTTTCATTCGGCATAAAGTTTAATGAAACATCTGTACCTGTCGGCTCTGTCCAAGACACTTTATATACGCCCTCTGTCAGTTTGACAATGTTCACTTCCTGATCCCGAACCCAGCGTCCGGCCACCATTCCGCTATGAATTCTATAATCAATTGTATGGTCATTTTTAATATAAATCTCGTATTCCCAACCGTTTTCGTAAGTATAAATCATGTGGCTTCCGATAAAGTTTTCCATATTTCACACTCTCCTTAGTCTTTTACTCTACTTCATAAATGTCTAATCGAACGTAATCAGGGGTTCTTTCTGCGGAACCGATAAACAAGCGGTCATGCAGCCATTGATAGGTTTCACTGCCTGTCTCAAATGTCGGCACCGTGCGGAAATAAACATGCTCGGTGTCAATCACTTCCCCGGCCGCTGCTCGTGTTCGGAACGGCTCGCTGACTTGCCGTATTCCATTGTTTTCAAGGTAAATCAGCTCATGATCTGCTGTTTCTATGACATATCTGGCAGATAAATCTGTTCTGCCGTCAGCGCGAATAATTTGCGAATCAGCTCCGCCAGGCAAAATACGTCCTTCCACTTCTCCGGTTACTGTTCCCGATCGAATCGGAATCCATCGTCTCAGCCCTAAACCTGTCTCACCAATGGTGATTGGAGGATCAACCTTAATGTCTAGGGAGACGAATTTCTTTAAAACTGGCTTCTTCATAAGCACCACCTGATCTTCAGAAGAAATCATGTAACTATTTACATGTTTACTTTAACACCATTGCATGAGGCTGTCAAACGATAAGAACACAAAAAAAACAAGAGCCGATTACATACAGCCCTTGTTGAATGGTTCATTTTGATAGGTAAGATACGTGCTGACCGTGCTTTTTGCGAGGCAATCAGAGGAATCGATAATCGGAATATCACCGTGAACATGATCTAACACTGTGTTTAAATCTGTGCAAGCCGAAATGATGAGATCCGCTCTTTTACTGATTTCCAAATATAGCTCCCGCCATATGTCCTGAGTTTTCTGAACATGATTCGGCTGTTTGATCGCGGCGATGAGCTGATTGACTTCCCGCTGCCAATGTGTCTCATGAATAAACTCATATCCCCCCGCCTTCAAACCTTTTTGATAAAGACAGGATTGTATGGTTGAGTCCGTTCCTAAAACAGCCACTTTTTGCGCTGAATCCAGGAGCGCCTTCATCGTTTCCTCAATGATATGTAACAAAGGAATCGACAATGCTTGCTGGATGTCTTCGAAATAGACATGCGCCGTATTACAAGGAAGAGAAATAAAGTCCGCACCGGTCTTCTCCAGCTTGACGGCCCCATCGATAATCGCTTTTTTCATTTCATTATGATCGATAGGGCGATCGACATAAAAAGGGGTCGGACAGGAATAAATCATCATTTGCGGGTAATCGATATCATGTGAAGCGCCATATAGCTTCTGACAGTAATCAATGACCTTATCTAAAAATGGAGAGGTCGATTTCGGGCCCATTCCAGCTAATATCCCAATCATCAAATTCATTCCTTTCTAATTCGTCCGGACCGCTTCTCCCTCTGTTCCGTCCTGATAAACGATAAAACTTTTCGCAGTATCATCCCCTAACATAAATTCAACTTCAACAGGCAATGATTGCAGAAAGAAACGGGTTTCCGAGGAAGGAAATAATTCAAACCTCATCTGTCCGGTGATTTGCAGATAAAGCCGCTCATTCTCAGCTGTCACCGTCGCAGCGGTACCATCGTGAAAGGAGTAGCTGCCAACATAGCGGATGTAAATCGCTGTATCAATTTCTTTTTTCTTTTTATCAGCTGGACGTTCAGGGATCTTATAAGGCTGGTCAAATAAAATATTCTCCGCTGCCTTCAGTATCGCTTGTTCATAATCAGCATCCTGTTCCATATTGCTCAAATAGATCAGCGTTTTACCATGATCTATATATCGGATCATCATCGTCGAATAGCCGGGCCACCCTCCGCTATGGCTGACAATCCGCCCTTTTTCAGGACTGTTTTGCAGCACCCAGCCAAATCCGTAGTCAACCGTTTCCCCATTGCTCAGTTGTACAGGAGAAAATGCGGCTTCCTTAGAAGCCTTGCTGATCAATTTGTCCTGATATAAAGCCTGATCAAATCGAAATAAATCGCTTGTGACAGAATTCACTGTACCGTCTCCCTGTATTCTATCCAGATACACAACATAGCTCGTTTCCTCCAGGTCATCTGGAAGAACGTACTGGCCGGAATGCACATCATACACATATCCATACGCATAGTCATCGATCTGCTCAGGACGCAGCCTCCTGTTATATACTCTCGTGTTCGCCATACCGACCGGGGTGAAAATATGCTGTTTCAAAAAATCCGCATAGCTCATGCCGGATGCCTTCTCAATCAAAACTGCCAGCAGCACATACCCCGTATTGCTGTACAGCCAGCCTTCATTCGGAGCAAAATAGCAAGGAGGCTGCTCATTCATCAGCATATCCACTACATCCTGATTCACTGCGACTCTGCTTTTATCCCAATTGACAAAAAAACACTCTATATATTCCGGAAGCCCGGACGTATGGTTCAATAAGTGCCGTATCGTAACGCCTTCATATGGAAATCCAGGAATCCAGCGCTCCACCTTATCCTCATAACCAAGCATCCCTTTCTCCTCCAATAAAACAACTGCCAGCGCTGTAAAAGGCTTTGATAGTGATGCCAGCTCAAACAAAGAATTTTCTTGCAAAAACCGTTTTTCCGGCAAATCCGCATAACCGAAAGCGTGATGGTATAAGATGCCGCCATCCTCTGCAGCTAAAACCGCCCCGTTGAAATGATTTCTTTCGCCTAATGTTTCAAATAAAGTCTTAAGGTCATTCCTTTTATCCTGCTTCATTGTTTCACCTCCCCTTTTTTGTACGATACTGAGCTATTAATGTTTCAATTATTTTGAAAATATAAAAAAAGCTGATCAATCCTCAAACAGGAAAAATCAACTTTAGATTTACACGAATCAAAAATCCCTTTTTACGCAGTCGGAGAAGGAACTCTGGCGGCTGCAAAACGGGTTCTCGGAGTTGCTTGAATGACTCCGGCGGCAGTACTTCTCATTGCAACTGTCACCGTATCTCCGGCGTTTAACTGAAGAATTTCCGTAATGGCTACGACAGCCGGGAGATTCCCTGCTTGAAATGTGTTATTTCCGCCTATCACATCTTGATTCACAAGAAATACGACTTCTAAGTTGAAGTCAACAATCGCATTCGTTTGAAACTCAACTGATGCGTTAAGAGAATATACGCCTGCTGTTCTCGGTGAAAATGTAGAAGTGTTGGGGTTATATTCATTCGCCAAATCAAATTCTACATTTTGAAATAAGACTCCGCTAGCTGCATTTGCAGCCACTGACAGATTCGCATTGCTGGTGGCTCTGAAAGCAGAAATAGGCTGGTTCGTATCTGATGTAATTGGTGCGAAGAGCTGGTTTTGTTGAGTGGATGGGGTATTTCCATTTCTGCCTTGCATGACACTTGGTGATAAAAGAGGTTCCGGTCGATCGTTTCTCTTAATCCATTTAGTTGGCCGTGGCGGCATTGACTTATTCCTCCTTATACGTTTTCTTTCCGCTTCTATCATTTGTTTGCTTTCGCAATACATTATTATATTGATCGTTACAGGGTTTGAAACGGTATCTGCCCGACTAAACTCAAAACAAAAATGAAAGCTGCTAGTTCCAAAACGGATTACTGCCTCTATTACAAGACCTATAAAAAAGATATAAGATCAATTCACATTTTAAATTGCGATTACGAGAATTACCAATGGCAATATCGTTTGGTATCCCCTGTTATCTGCGGGTACAGCCAGCATCATCACCGCGATGAGAGCCACAAAAAAGCCGGGATACCATCCTCCCGGCCTTTCCAGCTTATTTACCTGTTTCCGCAAAACGTTTGAGCCGCTCACCGATTTCGTCACGAACACGCTGAAAGAACGCCCATTTTTCCGCTTCGGATCCTTCCGCTTTTGCAGGGTCATCAAAGCCCCAGTGCTCGCGCTTGACGTGAGGCGGCGTCATCGGGCATTTATCAGCCGCGTCTCCGCAAAGCGTCACGACAAGATCAGCACTGTTTAAAATAGCCGGATCGATGATATCTGATGTTTGGCCGGATATGTCGATCCCCGCTTCCTTCATCGCTTTTACAGCATTCGGATTGAGCCCATGCGCTTCGATCCCCGCGCTGTATACGTTCCATTCATCTTCTAGATATTGTTTCGCCCAGCCTTCAGCCATTTGGCTGCGGCAGGAGTTGCCCGTGCATAAAAAGTAGATGGTTTTTTTAGGCATGTTTGTTCATCTCCCAAATGTTTTAGTGAATGATCAATAACCAGATATAAAGGCCGAATAGAGTAATCAGCAGGGTCGGAACCGTCAGGATAATCCCTGTTTTCACGTATGTCCCCCAAGAGATTTTCACTCCTTTTTGGGCGAGAACATGAAGCCATAACAGCGTCGCCAGCGACCCAATCGGCGTGATTTTCGGTCCCAGATCAGAACCGATGACATTTGCATAAATTAAGGCTTCTCTCATTATTCCATGTGTATCTGTACCGGCTATCGCAATAGCATCAATCATGACGGTCGGCATGTTATTCATTACCGATGATAAAATAGCCGCGATAAAACCCATTCCAATGGTCCCCGCCAATAGCCCCTGATCTGCGGCTGTCTGTATAAGGCTGGACAGAAGGTCTGTTAAGCCGGCGTTTCTTAACCCGTACACGACGACATACATCCCAATGGAAAAAAACACAATCGCCCACGGTGCCCCTTTGACCACCTGCTTCGTATGAACGGCCGGGCTTTTCTTCGCCATAATAAGAAAGAAAACAGCCACCGCACCGGCGATAAAGGATACGGGGATGGACCATATTTCGCTTACAAAATAACCGATTAATAACATGCCCAGCACAAGCCAAGACATACGAAACATGTTTATATCTTTAATGGCGTCAGCCGGTCTCTTCACCTGACTGAGATCATAATGTTTCGGAATCCCTTTTCTGAAAAATAAGTATAAAACGAGTATGCTTGCCGCAAGCGAAAAGAGATTCGGGACAATCATCCGTGCCGCATATTCAATGAAACCGACGTGAAAGAAATCGGCCGACACGATATTGACCAAATTGCTGACCACAAGCGGAAGCGATGTTGTATCAGCGATAAACCCGCTCGCGATAATAAATGGGAACACCAGCTTTTCTTCAAAACGCAAAGCCCGCATCATCGCAAGCACAATTGGCGTTAAAATAAGCGCCGCACCGTCATTGGCAAAAAACGCCGCCACGACAGCGCCTAAAACGGAAATATAAATAAACATACGCAGGCCGCTTCCTTTAGCCGCCTTTGCCATATGCAAAGCAGCCCATTCAAAAAAGCCAATGTGGTCTAAAATGAGCGAGATGAGAATGATCGCCACAAACGCCAGAGTGGCATTCCATACAATGCCCGTAACGTCCGCCACATCCTTCACGCTCACAACCCCCACAAGCAAAGCCAAAACCGCTCCCCCGCAGGCTGACCAGCCAATAGACAGATGTTTCGGCTGCCAAATAACAAAAATAAGTGTAAGAATAAAGATCATTGCTGCTAAAACCGCTGAACTCAAACGAGAACCTCCTACTTACAAGAAACTTGAGTTTCTTTTTTCTGAATAGACTGCAACACGTCATCATTTGCTCTGATGTGACCGAGAATCGATTGAATCAATCCATACTCAGGACAAGCCGAATTAATTGAATAAAACCGCCACTGTCCCTTTTTCTCTTCATTTACAAATCCAGCCTGTTTCAGCTTCCGCAAATGCTGGCTGATAGCTGGCTGGCTCATGTCAAACATCTCGACAAACTGGCAGACACAGTATGTTTTTTCCTCCAGCTTCTTCATGATCAAAAGCCTGGTTTGATCATGAAGAAGCTTCAGGCAGCGACTGATTTCAGTAGATGTCAAGGCATGCTTCATGAAAGCATCAGCTCCCTTCCGCGTTCATTGTATAATCCACTGAATATATAAGTCAATACTTATATAATAGAAGAAATAGGACCTCCGCTTAAAATTTTTTTTACGGAAATGGCTTTATTTATACTGTCGTTATTGATGAATTTACATTTTTCATCACTTTTGTGTTGTTCGGATAGGCTTGATAAAAAGGAACTTTATACCCATGCGAAAGCTTGTGATAACCTATAGAAGATGTAAAGAAATAATCAGCCTGATTAGTCCATAAGACCTGTACTCTTAAAATCTTTTTATTCATTTTCTATCAAACAAAAGAGGAAAATAGACCCGTTGAAATAAGGTCCAGTGTCTAATAGAATAATGTCGAAAAGTAAATTACGCAGGTTTGTTACTGATAAAGCAGGCAAGACCTAAAATGTGTTAAGGGCAAAGTGTATTCTTTGGCGTCACCCTTTACATATTTTAGGTCTTTTTTTATTGCACGTAACCGACTTGCCACTCAACAGGAGGGCTGGAAGAAAGCAGACCGCTAACACAGTACATAAAAAAGGAGACATGAACGATGAACATCAAAAAGTTTGCCAAACAGGCAACAGCATTAACCTTTACAACCGCACTGCTGGCAGGAGGCGCGACTCAAGCGTTTGCGAAAGAAGCAGATCACAAACCGTATAAAGAGACATACGGCATTTCCCATATTACCCGCCACGACATGCTGCAAATCCCTGAACAGCAAAAGAATGAAAAATATCAGGTGCCTGAATTTGACCAATCGAAGATTAAAAACATCTCTTCCGCAAAAGGTTTGGACGTGTGGGACAGCTGGCCATTGCAAAACGCGGACGGCACAGTCGCAAACTATCACGGCTATCACATTGTCTTTGCATTAGCCGGAGACCCTAAAAACGCGGATGACACATCAATTTACATGTTCTATCAAAAAGTTGGCGAGACTTCCATTGACAGCTGGAAAAACGCAGGCCGTGTCTTTAAAGACAGTGACAAGTTTGACGCAAATGATCCCATCTTAAAAGATCAAACACAAGAATGGTCAGGATCAGCTACATTTACATCCGATGGCAAAATCCGTTTATTCTACACTGACTTTTCCGGTAAACATTACGGCAAACAAACACTGACAACTGCGCAGGTTAACGTGTCAACTTCAGACAGTTCTCTTACGATTAACGGTGTAGAAGATCACAAATCAATTTTTGACGGGGACGGCAAAACGTATCAAAATGTTCAACAGTTCATTGATGAGGGCAACTATAGTTCAGGCGATAACCATACGCTGAGAGATCCTCACTATGTGGAAGATCACGGCCGCAAATACCTGGTATTTGAAGCAAACACAGGAACTGAAGACGGCTACCAAGGCGAAGAATCTTTATTTAACAAAGCTTATTATGGCAAAAGCTCATCATTCTTCCGTCAAGAAAGTCAAAAACTTCTGCAAAGCGATAAAAAACGCACTGCAGAATTAGCTAACGGCGCACTTGGCATTATTGAGCTTAACGATGACTACACATTGAAGAAAGTCATGAAGCCGCTAATCACGTCTAACACAGTGACTGACGAAATCGAACGTGCGAATGTCTTTAAAATGAACGGCAAATGGTATCTGTTCACTGACTCTAGAGGATCAAAAATGACAATCGACGGCATTACGTCTAACGATATTTACATGCTGGGTTATGTTTCCAACTCCTTAACAGGCCCGTACAAGCCGCTGAACAAAACCGGCCTTGTGCTGAAAATGGATCTTGATCCTAACGATGTGACCTTTACTTACTCACACTTTGCCGTACCACAAGCTGAAGGTAACAATGTCGTTATTACAAGCTACATGACAAACAGAGGCTTCTATGCAGACAAGCAGGCAACGTTCGCGCCAAGCTTCTTATTGAACATCAAAGGCAAAAAGACATCTGTTGTGAAAAACAGCATCCTTGAACAAGGCCAACTAACAGTTAACAAATAAACGCAAAAGAAAATGCCGATACCCTATTGGCATTTTCTTTTATTTCTTTATTAAAATCTAAAGCGGAGAAACCGAAATGACATATAAAAAAACATGCAAATGGTCAGCGGTATTCCTCATCTTTTTAGGAATCCTTTTGTTTATAGACCTATGGCCAAAAGAGGAACCGGTCAAAAAATCAAAATCAACCCATAAGCCGGACTACCGGGCGGCATATCATTTTACGGCTCCTGACAAATGGAAAAACGACCCACAAAAACCCATCTATTTCGATGGAAAGTATCATTACTATTATCTGTATAACGGGGATTATCCAAACGGCAACGGCACGGAATGGCGGCATGCCGTATCAGAGGATTTGGTGCATTGGACAGATGAAGGCGTGGCGATTCCCAAATACACAAATCCAAACGGCGACATCTGGACCGGATCATTCGTCATCGATAAAGAAAATACAGCCGGCTTTGGCAAAAATGCACTTGTCGCCATTGTGACTCAGCCTTCAGCCAAAGACAAAAAGCAGGAGCAGCATTTATGGTACAGCACAGACAAAGGGAAGACATTTAAGCCCTACACTGATGATCCCATTATGCCCAATCCGGGGACAAATGATTTCAGAGACCCTAAAGTCATATGGGATGATCAGGATCATAAATGGGTAATGGTCATGGCCGAAGGAACAAAAATCGGCTTTTATGAATCCGATAATTTAAAGGATTGGCAGTACACAAGCGGTTTTATTACGAAGCAGGCAGGCATGATCGAATGCCCCGACCTATACATGATGCGGGCAAGTGACGGGACGACGAAGTGGATTCTCGGCGCAAGCGCAAACGGGAAACCGTGGGGCAAACCCAATACGTACGCCTACTGGACCGGAGGCTTTGACGGAAAAGAATTTTCTGCTGATCAAACCGAACCCCAATGGCTTGATTACGGATTTGACTGGTATGGGGGCGTAACGTTTGAGGACGGGAAAGAAACAGATCAATTGAATAAGCGTTACGCGCTGGCTTGGATGAATAATTGGGATTACGCGAATAACACGCCGACCAGAAAAAATGGCTTTAACGGCACAGATTCAATCGTGCGTGAAATCCGGCTTCAGCAGCAGGACGGCACATACAGCCTCGTCTCACAGCCTGTTGAAGCATTGCAGCAGCTTTCAGCTTCCACTGACGAAGTGAAAGAACTGCGTGTCAGCGGCTCCAAAACCCTATCCATAACAGGCGATACGTATCAGCTGGATATGGATCTTTCTTGGTCAGACATGAAAAACGCCGGCGTCCGGCTGAGAGAATCGGCAGACAAAAAACGCCATATTGATGTCGGCATATTTGCTGAAGGCGGCTATGCGTATGTCAACAGAGCTTTCACAGACCAGCCTGATAAAAGCAAAAGGTTCGTTGAAAGCAAAGCGCCCTATGACAGCAGCAAACAAAATGTGCACTTAAAAATACTCGTTGATAAAACAACGATAGAAGTGTTTGTCGGTGACGGGAAAACCGTTTTCTCAAATGAAGTGTTCCCAAAATCCGAGGATAAAGGCATTACACTTTTTTCTGAAGGCGGCTCAGCTTCCTTTACAAATATAAAAGTGAAACATTTCGATACGATTCATCAATAAAAACAGATGCAGCGCTTGCTGCATCTGTTTTTATTGTGAGAGCCGAAAGCAATCAGCAGGTGCGTATTGTCTGTTTCATATTGGGCATTGTAAGAAATATAAGGCTTGTTTCTAAGGAGGAAGCGGATGTCTAAACAAGGAAATTTTCAAAAATCGATGTCGCTGTTTGATCTGATTTTGATCGGGATGGGAGCTATCTTTGGATCAGCATGGCTGTTCGCTGTCAGTAATGTCGCTTCAAAAGCAGGACCCTCCGGCGCTTTTTCCTGGATTATGGGAGGAGCCATTATTCTGTTAATCGGACTGGTGTACGCGGAGCTCGGAGCCGCTTTGCCCCGCACTGGAGGCATCATCAGGTATCCGGTTTATTCACACGGCCATCTGGTCGGCTATTTAATTTCATTTGTCACAATTGTCGCTTACACAAGCCTGATTTCGATTGAAGTCACAGCTGTCCGGCAATATGTGGCCTATTGGTTTCCGGGCCTGACCAAAGAGGGCTCTGACTCCCCGACTATCGCAGGCTGGATTTTGCAGTTTGCCTTGCTCTGCTTGTTTTTCCTGCTGAATTATTGGAGCGTCAAAACCTTTGCTAAGGCCAATTTCATTATTTCTATTTTTAAATATATCGTTCCGGTCACGATCATTATTGTGCTGATTTTTCATTTTCAGCCAGGGAACTTATCGGTTGAAGGGTTTGCGCCTTTTGGTTTTACAGGCATACAGGCCGCCATTTCGACCGGGGGTGTCATGTTTGCGTATCTCGGGCTGCACCCTATCGTATCTGTTGCCGGCGAGGTGCAAAACCCGAAGCGTAACATCCCAATCGCATTAATTATCTGTATTATCGTTTCCACCATCATTTATACTATTTTGCAAGTTACCTTTATCGGTGCGATTCCGACAGAAACACTGAAAAACGGTTGGCCGGCAATCGGCCGTGAGTTTTCATTGCCGTTTAAAGATATTGCGGTCATGCTTGGTTTAGGATGGCTTGCAACGCTTGTCATTCTGGATGCGATCCTGTCCCCCGGAGGAAATGGGAATATATTTATGAATACGACGTCTCGTCTCGTTTACGCCTGGGCACGGAACGGCACGTTATTCCGTGTATTTTCAAAGGTCAATCAAGAAACCGGTACCCCCCGGGCGTCTCTATGGCTTTCGTTCGGTCTCTCGATATTCTGGACGCTTCCCTTTCCTTCGTGGAACGCGCTCGTCAATGTTTGTTCTGTTGCCTTAATCCTTTCTTATGCGATTGCGCCGATTTCTTCAGCCGCACTGAGAGTAAATGCGAAGGACTTAAACAGGCCATTTTATTTAAAAGGAATGAGCATTATCGGGCCGCTTTCATTTATATTTACGGCGTTTATTGTGTACTGGTCAGGATGGACAACCGTTTCCTGGCTTCTCGGCTCACAGCTCGTCATGTTTTTGATCTATCTCTGCTTCAGCAAATACGCGCCTAAAGAAGATGTAAGCCTTGCCCAGCAGCTGAAATCAGCCTGGTGGCTCGTCGGATTTTATGTCATGATGCTGATTTTTTCCTATATCGGCTCTTTCGGGCATGGCCTAGGCTTGATCAGCAATCCCATCGATCTCATTTTGGTTGCTGTCGGCTCGCTTGCGATTTATTATTGGGCAAAGTATACCGGGCTCCCGAAAGCCGCGATTGATTATGATAAATAAAGAAGCAGGAGTTTCTCTTGCTTCTTTTTTCGCTTTACAAACGCCATCACTCGAGATAAAATGAATGATAGTCAGTCATTACAGGAGGTGTTCCTCATGCCAAAACAAACATCAGGAAAATATGAAAAGATTCTGCAGGCGGCGATTGAAGTCATTTCTGAAAAGGGACTCGATAAGGCCTCCATCTCAGATATCGTAAAAAAAGCCGGGACTGCCCAAGGAACGTTTTATTTATATTTTTCATCCAAAAATGCTTTGATTCCGGCCATAGCGGAAAACCTTCTCACTCACACGCTAGAGCAAATCAAAGGAAGACTGAATGGCGAGGAAGATTTTTGGACCGTCTTACAAACCTTAATTGATGAGACGTTTCACATCACAGAGCGCCATAAAGATATTATTGTCCTTTGCTATTCGGGGCTTGCCATCGACCATTCCATGGAAAAATGGGAGACCATTTATCAGCCTTATTATTCCTGGCTTGAGAACATCATCAACAAGGCGATCGACAGCCAAGATGTGATCGAAGGCATCAATGCAAAGTGGACGGCAAGAACCATCATCAATTTAGTTGAGAACACAGCAGAACGGTTTTATATCGGGTTTGAACAAGATGAAAATCTTGAAGTATCTAAAAAAGAAATTTTTACATTCTTAAAACGGAGCTTAGATAAAGCTTAAAAAATGACTGGGTGACACCGCTCATTTTTTAATATCTAAAAATGACTGACGTTCATTCATAAAAAGAGGTGTTTATGTTGTATTGGATGCTTGTTTTAATAGCAGGGCTTCTAGAAGTGGTTTGGGCCTCCTCCCTCAAACATGCGGATTCGCTTTTTGATTGGATTATCGTTTTTCTATTAATAGCGATAAGCTTTATACTGTTAATCCGCTCTTATCGAAAAATCCCTATGGCCGCGGCGTATACCGTATTTGTCGGAATTGGAACGGTCGGAACCTACACGACCGGAATCTACTTAGGCGAATCCTTCTCAGAAGCCCAAATCTTCTTTTTAATGCTGCTGCTAGCCGGCATTTTAGGAATGAAGCTTTTCACAAAAGAAAGTAAAACTCAGCCGAGAGGTGAAAAATAATGGCGTGGTTTTTATTATTCATTGCGGGTATAGAAGAAATTATAGCTGCCATCGCCATGAAATATATAGACGGCACAAAGAAAAAATGGCCGATTATTGTGATGACTGCCGGATTTGCTTTATCTTTTTACTGCCTTTCACAGGCCATGCAAATCCTGCCATCCGGTGTTGCTTATGCCGTTTGGACCGGTATAGGCAGCATAGGCGTAACAGCAGTCAGCCTGATTTGGTTTAAGGAACGGTTTCAGCTTTCTCAGCTGATTTCTCTTTGCCTGATCCTTGCCGGTGTCATCGGCCTGCGTCTTACGTCTTAATCATAAAAGGCATATACAGATAGCTGTATATGCCTTTTATCTTTTACTCATCATCTTGATGTTTATGAAGGTGAAGCGGCGGCGGGATCAGCCAGCCCTTGTTTTTCAGCAGCCTTAAGTATTTTGCTCCTGTTGCTGCCTTGCTCATATGAAATTGCCCAAACATCATGGCGATGTCTTCGCGAATCGACTGCCCCATAATTTTGCTGCATGTCACAAGACCGGCTGCATTCTGCGCCGCTGCAGATGCGGCCACATCCGGATCGAGAAACCGCGCGCCCGGCGGAATCTCGTTTAGATCTGCGTCCGGCGGCTCAGGAGAAGCAGGCGGAAGCCCCACGCCATTTTCTTTCAGGATATTGCTGACCTGTTTGATTTCATCTTGGCATTTCTCGATGGACTCACGAAGCAGCTTCTTTAAATCGCCATCACCAACATGATGCAATAACATCTGGTAATTGCCGATCATTTTATTTCCCGCCATTACATAACTCCACAAACTGAATACCTCACCGTAATGCATCGGTTCTTCTTGCGGATTACCGCTTAAAATTCCCATTGTCATCCTCCTTAGCAAATTCAATACTGTTCATTTACCTACGATGCCCTGCAGGGGGAAAATTATGTATTTGCGAGAATGTTTTCTTGTACAACACAAAAAAGACAAGAGCGGCAATCGCCAAACCCTTGTCTTTCCTGTTGTTCTATTGGACGCGCTCGGAGGGATTCGAACCCCCGACAGACGTGGTACCGGAAACCATTAAAGAGCTTCTTAACATCTGTAAATTTGTTGGTTTCATTTTAAAGTTCCGTATTTCAACATTATTATAATTTATCCTTTAAATCAGCTATTAATTGTTGTCGAAATAAGGGTTCGGTAGTTATCTTTTGAAGAAATGGCTGGTAAACATGATCAATCCATAACATATCTAAACGATTCATGTCCTCAATAAAAAAGGCCAATGAGATGGAATCTGACGCAGTTTCTTTAAAAATAGCCGACGTCATAACAAATAAGGTAGAGCCGCCTTTATACCAAATACGATTCTCAGCTTGAGGGTTCGGCGGCCCTGTTATCTCATCTAATAATCCTTTTTCCACTTCACTTAAAAGGTCCCCAGTCCCCAGACGGTACATTAAGCTGGCGTAGTTTTCGCTGGATGAGGATGGAAGTTTCCTCGTGAACTCCTTTTGTATCTCAATATGATTGGCAGAAGGAAGTGAGGATATTAACGGAGCAGCTTTACCATGCACAAGGGCATCGAAAGTTTCCCCTGAAATCTCCATGAAATATTTTTGCTTCATCTCTTTCATATAACCAGAGATTTCTTTCGTTTTTTTCTTTTTATATTTTTTCAGATAAGGAGCGACTAACATCGAAGAGTTTATGGAAAAAACAGGTGTGTGGTTATCAGGCAAATATTTATCAATTATTTTTTGGATATTGTCTTTTCCGACCCTTAAGTAAATATAATCGGTACATGCATTTGAACTGTATCTCATCATACCAATGAGTACTTCTTTCATCGTCACAGTTTGACCAATATTCTCTTTGCTCTTCCAATTGTCGTGTGCTCCTCCGTCAGTGTTCGGAATATAAAATTTATCTATTTCAATGATACTGACAGTATCATTGAAACTTATCTGATTTTTTCTGACCTCATGCACAAATGCCAGTAAAAAAAGGATTTTCACTGTGCTGGCTAAGGGAAACATCTTACTTCCATTATGATTTAAAAGGATTTGATCGTTCTGTATAATAGTGAGTGAAAAGCGTTCAGGATGAGAAAACATAAAACGTGTCAAATCCTCAACCGTTCTATTTCGATCCCTTCTTTTCAAAAATGCAGCTAAACCAAAAAACCCGAATAAAAAAACAGCTACTATCAATATTAAAACAATGAGGAACAAACTATTACCCCTTTCTTTGTTGCTGATTAAGTCCGCATGCCCCATGATTACATTGCCCATGAGGAATTATTTTCCTTTTTGAGGCAATCAAATCATATATCCTATCGCTAACATGAAACAACTTAGCTAAGAGTAATATCATATACAATACCCATAGCGGAATAACCCGCTTGCTTATTTCGATAAAAGTATCTGCACCAGAGACGATGCTTTTTTCCAACGTCTTTCCATGCATCCGTTTTTCTAATTCATCTATACCCACCTCATCAATAATAGACGTTGTCCCATCACGAAAGGACTCGAAAACAATTAAATTGAGCCAGTCCGCCCTCTCGATACGTTTTTTTGTTTTTGTACATAACGGGCACCATGCATCATAGTATACAGTCATTTTCCAGTGGGCTTGAATTTTCCGCATTACTTTTTTCCTTACCATCCAATTAAGATTATGTTTTATTTGCTGATAAGTAGAGAATATGCGATTGTACTCCTTATCGGTAAAAATCACTAACTCAATCGCAATCATGACAATAGAAAATGAATATAATCCCATTCCAAATGCAATACCTAAATGCAGTAAACAAACCATTAAGACAGCAAGCCATTTTGTTTTTTTGTTTATAATTAGAAAAGGAAAAGCAATTTTTAATAACACACTAGAATAACAAATCACAACACTTAAATAGATGTGTTGACTGACTAACGACTCAAGAAAAGGCATCGCAACCGTTTTAACTTGTGATATATAGTATAAGGCTGTTCCATTATTCCAAGTTTCACCCATAATCTGATAAATAGCAGATGTGACATATACAATACTAACTTGCATAACACAAAACAAAACAACAAAGTACTGAATAATATTAGCGATAGTTTTCCTACAGTCAGTTACATAAGCCTCTTTTTTTCGCAACGCTGCATCTATAGAAAAATATTTTGTAGTATTCGCAAACAAGAGATAAAAAAGTGTAATTATCATTAAATTGTCGCCACCGTCTCCAATATATGAGAAACGAACATATAACGAATAGAACAAAACATAATTCAAGATTCCCATGAGCCGGCCTTTAAAACCAAGAGTAAATAGAATTGCTGACACAATGCCAACGTGATATACCGCATCAAAGTAATTTAAGGATGAAGTTACATTATACAATGAGTATGTAGTTGGTTTCATAACATTATGAAATGTATTAATACCATAATCGGAAAACAAGAAATGCCTTTGATTGTAATGGATTAAATAAAAATATAAAATGAGCAAACCAAATACGATGCGAAGCAAGCTCACCCCAATATAAAAACGTTCTTTTGAAAAATATTCGATAACTCTGTTAGTGATACTGTTATTCATAATGTTCCTCCACTCTCATTAAAAAAATGGAACCACTTTATTATTGAACGTTTTCCATTCAAATGTAGTGCTTTGTTCTAATTTCTCTTCTTTATCATTGTTATCTCGTAGAGAAAACGGAATCGGTTTCACTGTATCTATTCTTACTCTTATTCTTTTTATTGTTTTAGGATTGTAAATAGATTTAGCATACGAACTTGCATAACGATATACATTTTCCTCGCCAATTTTTTGACTCTTCTCTATTTCCTTTGTTATAGCTTTTACCTGTTTATCATTTTCATCTGCTTTTTTAACGTATTGAAAAATGACATCATCTTGATTCGTTCCAAAAATATCAGAAGAAAGTCCATCTATAATTCTAACAATTCGATTGTAAGGGGTTACGATTTTAGTGTGATTTTGGTCTTTTAAGGGGGTTGAAATGTCAATCCACTCGTTCTTTCCCCTCGCTTTTCCAGTATCAACCTCCATATATATATTTGTATTAGTTGTAATAGGGTCTGGCGCAAATAGGTGCCAGTTCTGTTGGAATAAAGTATTTGTATAACGATCAGAAACAGGTTTGACCGCAAGAGCTAACGGATTAGGGGGTAATACAGTAGAAAAAATTAAAAAGAAATGTGCAATGAAAGTAAATAATAAAATAAACAACAAACCGATAATTAAAGTTTTATTTTTTCTCATCAAAATCCCCTCTATTAAAAAAAGGGAGACTATGATAATCCCCCTTTCTTATCAATTATTTTTTGTCAAAGATAACATCCATATCTTGTACTTCTTCGTTTGAAGGTTTAGTTATACCTAACCCTCCATTGTCTAAAAACATATTCAAAGCTTTGCCTCCATAATGCTTTGCAGCTTCAGTCCCATAAACCCAGGCTTTTTGAGCTAAGTTTCCAATGCCTGCTGCATTAGCATCTTTGCCCTCCTGAGAGACATTTTCCAGTTCAACTTTTTTTGTCTCTAATGTTGCGGCTGAAGCTGAAGAATACATTACAGATCCCAGAATCCCAGTTCCAATAGTAACAGCTATAACAAATCTTTTAAGTTTCACAAAAATCCTCCTTTTATTTGTATTCAAATCCAATATTAGGAATAATTGTTTAATATGTCAAATCTTTAAAACTAATTTAAATGTGTAATTTTATAGGTATAAATAATCTCAATTTCTATGAATTTATTGAATTGATTCGTTTAATATAAATCTAAAGTGTAGTTTTTTTGACTATATTTTATATTCAGAATATAAATAATAAACTAAAATGGGTATTAAGAACTTTTTTATTCGGATATTAATTCCATATAATTGATATTCGTTAAAATAGTGCTATCAAATCATTACCTTTAGGATTTTCCATTTAATCAACGGTATGTTATATTTTACAGCGTATCGCAATACTCAGCTGAAACCATTAAGGTTATAAAGGAGATTTTAAATGAGGAAATCTAGTAATATCTGGGCAGTTGCAGTGATTATTGGGACAATCATTACCTTATTTTCATTCGTCTTCCTACGTGATACTGACTATTATGCTGTCCGGTGGGTAGGAGTCGTTATTATGGTTGTAGGATTTGTTTGTGGCCCGACCTACATAGCACCAAAAAATAAAAATAATCGTAAAAAAGATACCCAGTAGGTTGATCTTAGCCCTGTCAAGTAGACAGTTATAAATAACCTAAGTAACCAGTCTATTATGTTATTCTACCGAAGTACATTAGTTGCTTAGGTTTTTCTGGAATCGTTGATGATAGAACTGAATGATCTTTAAGGTTCTTATGTAGCTCTTTTTCAGTTTGGCATGAGGAAAACTATGGTGTGAGGAAAAACAATTCGATACACTAACCAGACAGTTATCCTTATAAGAATGACTAAAGGGTTCGAATGGAGATTTGCCACCTTGCCATTCGAACCCTTTGAGTCTTGCACCATAGTATCATTATCTTGACACATTAACGATACTAAACAGTCATATAATCGGAACGCTTTTTAACGTAGTCTTAGGTTAGCCTATAAAAAAGTTGTCTGACTTTATTCTTTCCAAAAGATAACGGCGTATTTTACTCCAATTTTTGAGCTGGGTTGACCTCCGTATCCTTAGGCCTTTAGTTTCCTTTCCCAAGCAAGTTGACGGCTTTTAAAAATATTGTCCTTTTTGCGCCATAAAAAATCACCTCCAAGTTTAACAGCCACTGCAGAAAAGTGAGTTGCTAACTTAGAAGGAACAATCAGGTTGCCGGGTTTTATTTTTTTGATATTATACTTATTTAAACCTTTTCCCCTTTTTTGTATAAAAAATGATTTCGAGCATTAAATAAGCAGCATCAAGGACATTAGAGTTGCACGCACTCTATAACATCCGCTGGAGGTTTTTCACACATCAGAAAGCTCTTATTCTTTTAATTATATAGAGAGAGGGAACAGGATCCTTAGTTTTTCATTACTCTTCACACAAAAAAGACAAGAGCGGCAAATGCCATACCCTTGTCTTTCCTGTTGTTCTATTGGACGCGCTCGGAGGGATTCGAACCCCCGACAGACGTGGTACCGGAAACCACCGCTCTATCCAACTGAGCTACGAGCGCATATTGACATATTTTCACTGCGTGATGATAACGTCAGCATAACTCATTATACGGCATTTCAGCTAAAATAACAACCCTCTTTTTGAAAGGGCTGTTTTTTTAAGAAGACACATCATCTTCTTTCAGAACCTCACATACGATGGTTTGAACCGTTGTATTTTTGGGGAAAATGGGAAAAAGAGAAGAGTTTGCATGTCAAGCCAGCTTTTTGTTTGACCTTTATTGACCAAAAATGTATCATGTAACTACATACTTACCTAAAAGGTGAAGGAGGAGCATTATGAATTTAATACCTACAGTCATTGAACAAACGAACCGCGGGGAAAGAGCGTATGACATTTATTCTCGTTTATTAAAGGATCGTATCATCATGCTTGGATCTGCGATTGATGACAACGTTGCGAACTCCATCGTGTCACAGCTTTTATTCTTAGAAGCAGAAGACCCTGAAAAAGATATTTCTATTTATATCAACAGCCCGGGCGGCTCTATCACAGCCGGTATGGCGATTTATGATACCATGCAGTTTATTAAGCCAAAGGTATCTACAATTTGTATCGGTATGGCTGCATCAATGGGTGCGTTCCTGCTTGCTGCCGGAGAAAAAGGCAAACGCTATGCGCTTCCTAACAGTGAAGTTATGATTCACCAGCCACTTGGCGGAGCGCAAGGTCAGGCAACAGAAATTGAAATTGCTGCGAAACGCATTCTCTTGCTTCGCGACAAATTAAACAAAGTGCTTGCTGAACGCACAGGCCAGCCGCTTGAAGTCATTGAGCGCGATACTGACCGCGATAACTTCAAATCAGCCGAAGAAGCAATGGAATACGGCTTGATTGATAAGGTTTTGACACGCAACACAGAAGAGCAAAAGTAATACTGCGACCTGCAAGAGACATGTCTCTTGCAGGTTTTTTCATGCTAAAGGAATTTACATACTGACAAGTGAACATACATACAAAATATCGGAAATGCAGCCCCTTTCTCCTCCTTTCACTTTTGAACAATGTTTATTCTATACGACTTCCACTCTTCATTGAGCACATCAAACGACAAATCGCAAGTTTGCCTGACAATCAAATCAGCATCATGCATTGATTGTTCATGACCGACTCCAACCGCAAACATCCCGGCAGATTTAATGGCGGCGATACCCGCTTCAGCGTCTTCTATTGCCGCACAGTCAGCCGGAGAGACGCCAAGCAGCGCCGCGGCGGTTAAAAATATCTCAGGATCAGGTTTCCCGTTCGCAAGAGCCGTTGGATTAACAATCGCATGAAAATCGTTAATAATCTCTAACCGTTTTAAAACCTCGGGGGCGTTGCGGCTTGAAGATGCTAACCCAATTTTTATCTTTTCGCCTTTTAATTCACAAAGAAGCCTGCCGATTCCAGGCAAAAGATCTTCCGGCGTCAATTTGCTGATCAACGTTTGATAATATTTGTTTTTTTGATGCAGGAGATCTTGCTTCTCCGCATTTGTATACTTTGCTTCCGCACCGCTCCTGATCAGTATGTTTTCAAGCGACTTTTCTCTGCTGATTCCTTTGAGGCTTTCATTCACACTTCGGTCAAAGGGAATACCAATTTGTTCTGCAATGTGCCTCCAAGCGAGAAAATGATATTCAGCAGTATCTGTTATCACTCCGTCTAAATCAAAAATGACTGCTTTCATATGCTGATGCCCATCACAGCTTCATAAGGTGCGAGGCAAATGCTCTTCAAGTCAGCCCGCTCCTGCGAATAGTTGGAAATGAGCACTTTCCAACGCTCATGAATCAGTTCCTGAGGCAATTCGAACAGCGCCTTGTCTTCCGACAAATTCACAACGACGAGAAGCTTTTCCCCTTGATATTCACGGATATAAGAGAAGATTTGCGGGTCATCCTCCAGCAGCAGCTGATAATCTCCATCTATCAAGATCTTATATTGCTTCCGCAATTGAATGAGCTTCTGGTAATAGTAGAAAATCGAATCTAGATCGTCCAAGGACTCCTTCACATTGATTTCATGATAGCGGGAATTTACCGCTATCCAAGGATCTCCAACTGTAAATCCCGCATGTTTTCCGGCATCCCATTGCATCGGTGTTCTCGCGTGATCCCTTCCTTTTTTCGTTACAGCTTTTAGAAAATCTTTTTCTGACATCGTTTTGTTTTCAACGACTAATTCACGATATGCATTTTTTATTTCAAGATCGTCATACATTTCCAGCGGCATATCACTGTTGACCATCCCGATTTCTTCTCCTTGGTAAATAAACGGGGTTCCTTTCATCCCGTGAAGAACCGTTGCAAATGCCTTTGCACACAGCTTTCGCAGCTCGCCGTCATTGCCCCAGCGGGATATGACCCTTGGCTGATCATGGTTTTCAAAATACAGGGTATTCCAGCCGACATTCATTAACGCGTTCTGCCACCTTGTCATTGTCTTTTTTAAAGCGATCAGATCAAACGGCTTGATCTGCCATTTCCCATTTGGCGAATGTGGTTCCGTATCAATATCCATATGTTCAAACGTAAAGATCATATTCAGCTCATGTCTGCTTTCATCCGTATACTTTTTCGCCTCTTCTGTATCGGAACCGTTTGCCTCTCCCACTGTCATGCAATCGTAATGAGACAGCACTTCCCGGTTCATCTCTTGAATAAACTCATGCAGGCGGGGACCGTTTGAATGATAGCGGCCGACGATATAGCGGCGGCTGTCATCTGTTTCGTAGTCCGGAAAATCGATGTATTTCGAAATGGAGCCGATCACATCCATGCGCCAGCCGTCAACGCCTTTATCCATCCAGAACCTCATCAAATCATAAACTTCCCGGCGTACCGCTTCATTTTCCCAGTTTAAATCAGGCTGCTTTTTCGAAAAGTAGTGCAAATAATACTGCCCTGTTCCTTCATCAAATGTCCACGCCGGGCCTGAGAAGATCGACCCCCAATTGTTCGGCTCTGAGCCGTCCGTTTTTGGATCTTTCCAATAATAATAATCCCGGTAAAGATTGTCCTTTGACTTGCGGCTTTCAGCAAACCAGGCATGCTCATCTGACGTGTGGTTCACGACCAAATCCATGATGATTTTCATATCGCGCTGATGCACTTCATCAATTAACTGAAACATATCATCATTTGTCCCAAATTTTTCGTACATGTTTCTGTAGTCGCTGATGTCATAGCCGTTATCATCCTGCGGGGAATCAAACACCGGGGAGAGCCAGATCACATCAGCCCCGAGATGTTTGATGTAATCCAGCTTTTGAATCACGCCTTGCAAATCCCCGAATCCATCTCCATTGGAATCATAAAAACTGCGCGGGTAAATTTGATAAACAACAGCTTCTTTCCACCATTCACTCATCAGGCGTTCTCCTTTCATATCGTTCATTTAGCACAACCGGCTCCTCATAAACTTTCATGTGCAGCGGCTCGCCTTTTAAAAGTTCACAGATGGCGCTTTTTTCGTCAACCGTAACATTGATTAAGCGGTGTCGATAATTGATTTTGAACGAATATCCATCCCAATCTTGCGGCAAAAACGGAGCAAATGACAGCGTCTCATTCGTGATGCGCATGCCGGCAAAGCCCTGAACGATCGCGAGCCAGCTCCCCGTCATTGATGTAATATGCAGGCCTTCTTCCGTGTCATGATTGTAATTGTCAAGATCAAGCCTTGCTGTACGCTTACATAATTCAAGCGCTTTCTTTTCCATCTTAAGTTCGGCTGCGAGAACCGCATGGACAGAGGGCGATAGGCTTGATTCATGAACAGTCATTGGTTCATAAAATTCAAAGTTTCGCCGTTTTTCTTCCATTGTAAAACGGTCATGAAAAAGATAAATGCCTTGAAGCACATCTGCCTGCTTAATAAAATTCGAGCGGAGAATCTTGTCCCAGGACCAATTCTGATAAAGGGGCCGCTCAGCTGGATCTAATTTATCCGCTGATTGCAGGTCTTTATCCAAGAATGTGTCATGCTGAATGAAAATTTGCAGGTCTTCACTATACGGATAGTACATGTGCTGAATGATATTTCTCCAGACCTTCAGTTCTTCTTCCTGCACATCAAGCAGGCGGCGTTTTTCCGCTGAAATCCATTCGAGATTTTCTAATGTATACTCCAGCGTCCAAGCCGCAATGACATTTGTATACCAATTGTTGTTGACATTGTTTTCGTATTCATTCGGCCCTGTGACGCCGTGGATCATATATTTGTTTTTTCGTTTTGAGAAGTGAACGCGGTCCGCCCAAAACCTGCTGACACCAACAAGAACGTCTATCCCGTATTCTTTCATATAGTCGTTGTCGCCTGTATATTGGATATAATTATAGATCGCATAGCAAATCGCGCCATTGCGGTGAATTTCTTCAAAGGTGATCTCCCATTCGTTGTGGCATTCATCACCTGTGAACGTCACCATCGGGTAAAGTGCCCCCTTCAATCCCAATTTAGCGGCATTTCGTTTGGCAGCCTCCAGATGGTGATAACGGTATAAAAGCAGGTGTTTCGTCACTTCCGGATCGGCAGCAGCCAAATACATCGGCACGGCATATGCCTCAGTATCCCAATATGCGGCGCCTCCGTATTTTTCGCCTGTAAATCCTTTCGGCCCGATATTCAAACGGGCATCGCCCCCGTAGTATGTCGAGAATAACTGAAAGATATTGTAGCGGATTCCTTGCTGAAGTTCCTCATCTCCTTTAATCTCTATGTCTGCTTTTGCCCATCTTTCCTTCCATTGATCAGTGTGCCTTTGTCTTGCTTCATCATATCCGTTCTCTAGAACATCCGCCAAAAGCTCCTTGCCTTTCGATAAAAGCTCTTCCTCCCGAACATCACGGGAAGTCGTGACAATAATAAACTTTTTCAAAGAAGCCTTCGTTTGGTAGCTGTAGCGATTCTCAGCATACATGCCAGCTGTTTGAAAGCTTTCACTGACAAAGCCTTCTGTCACGTTTGCCATTGCTGCCGAAACAGTAAAACGCGGTGTTCCAAATGGATTTTCAATCGTTTTTGTGATGACATGGCCGCGGTGAGAATCAGCCCCTTTCGCTTCTTCCTGCCAAAATTGTTCCTGGTAGTTAGAATCTTCATTTGCGACATTTCCGTCCAGGTAAGGAACAAGCGTAATGACAGCATCTCCCGTCAGGCACTCCGCTTCGTAATGAATTGCACAAAGCTCTTTAACAGCAAGGCTAAGAAATCGCTCAGATCTGATTCTGACGGTTTTATCCTGAATGCGGACAACAGCGCTACGCCGCAGAATCCCCTCTTTCATATTAAGTTCTAACTCAAATGATTCGATTTGGTTTTGATAGAGATCGACTTTTTCACCATCAATATATAAGTCTATGCCAATAAAATTCATCGCATTGATCACTTTGCCGAAATACTCCGGATACCCGTTTTTCCACCAGCCTACCCGCGTTTTGTCAGGGAACCACACGCCTGCGATATATGTGCCTTTATGGCTGTCACCTGAATAGCCTTCTTCAAAATTCCCTCTGACACCCATATAGCCGTTGGCAAGAGAAGTCAGGCTTTCCTGCAGCCGCATATGTTCCTTTTGAAAATGTTTTGTTTTGATTTGCCATTCATCAATCTCGAATAACCGCTGATTTATCATAATTTCCTCCTGAATGTAAGTTTCCATTATAACGGCGGGTTTTGGTCAAATATCTAAATGCAAAAGAGATCATCAAAGTGACGCCACAAGAATGGATCATCAATACAGTGATCAAGTCAAAATGAACCATGCCGACAGCAGCTGCCACAAAGGCTGGCAGTGCTGATGCGCAAATCGCTATAGATGCCGCTTCCTTAACTGACGCAATTGAGATCATGTTTGATAATTTTGTGATCCACATGCCTCCCGCAAGAACAGCCGTCAAAAAAAACTGGATCATAAAAATCACCGCATATGCCAGCATCATGATCATCGGCTTATACTGTGACAGCCACCATTTATTGATAAAACGCTCTACATCATGGGTGTTTGGATTCTTAAGCTTAGCGTCCATTTTCGCATAGCGAACAGAAAACCCCGCTCCATTTTGATCGGTGATGATCAGATGATCAGACTGAAATATAATTGCGTTATCATATCCAGCCACTTTCAAACGTCCATTTTCACCGCTCGTCTTAAACTCATGCTTCATATCAACCGCCAGCAAATTCTGTCCATCTTCCATCCGATCAGAGCTTTTCCCGCCTGTCAATTTTCCGTTTTTGATTTGAAAGCCTTGTAATTGATCAGCAAATCGATCATTGACCTTTTGAATAGCTGACGGCATGAAGGATTGAACGTTAAAGCGATCCATTTTCATAAACGAAACCGTCAACGGCGCCATCAAACACGCAGTTAAAAACATAAAGAGAAAAGAGAGCTGCAGCCAGCTGAATGTATTCCTATAACGGCAAACACCTGACGGAGATGCGGCCGCTTTCAGGCAGCGAATCATAAAGTTTTCATTTTGCAGATTCTTCATCGAACTACCCCTTTGTTCCGCCGGCTGTCAGCCCGGACACAAAGTTCTTTTGGAGAAAAAAGAACAAGATGCATATCGGCAGTGCGGCAAGTATCGCTCCGGCCGCAAACAGGGCGACTTTTTGCTGTTGCGGGTTTGAAATGAATGATTGCAGCCCCACAGCGATGGTCAGCCTTTCCGGTGCGCGAAGCAAAAACTTCGCCAGTAAATAGTCGCCAAACGGGGCCATAAAAGCCCAAAGCGCTTGTACCGCAAGCATCGGCTTAACAAGCGGCAAAACAATTGATGCGAAAATCCTCAGATGTCCCGCACCATCAATTCGCGCTGCTTCATCAATTTCTCTCGGCACAGTATCAAAATAACCTTTCATCAGCCACGTGTTCATCGGAATTCCGCCGCCGATATAGATCGCTGTCAAAAACCAGTACTGATCGAGGGCGCCTATCAGCATGGCCAGAACGTAAAAAGCAGTCAGCGCTGCCATCGTCGGCACCATTTGAATGATTAAAAAGAATATCAGGCTCTTTTTTCTGCCTGAGAACCGATAGCGGCTGTACGTATACCCGGCGAGTGTCACAATCGTAACCTGCAATACCATGACCGATAGCGCAATGACAATTGTATTGCTGTACCAATGAAGATAAAGCGTCTCGTCAAATAGCCGCTTAAAATGGTCCAAAGTCCAAGAACCCGAAAAATCAAGCTGAAAAGCCGCCACATTCCCCACACGGAAAGCGGATGTTGCCGTAATCAGCAGCGGATATAGAATGACGATACTTAAAAGCGTCAAAAATAAATAGGTACAGATTCTATTGAGCATTCTGGCAGTTCTCGCGTTCACCTACATAACCTCCTCATTGCCAAAGGCATTCGATTTTTTAAAAGCAATCAGGGAAATTCCTATGACAATGAAAGAAATTAACAATGTAACAGCCGCCGCAACAGAATATTGCGGTGATGTGCCTGTTGTCAGTTTATAAATCCAAGAGATTAAAATATCGGTCGACCCGGCGCCTGCTCCCGCGCTGCCCGGTCCTCCCTCATTAAATAAGTAGATGATCGAGAAATTATTAAAATTAAATGTATACTGGGTAATCATCACAGGCGCTGTCGCAAATAAAATCATCGGGAATGTAATATGTTGAAAACGCTGAAAAAAAGTGGCCCCGTCAATCTTTGCCGCTTCATACAGTTCACCTGGAATCGCTTGAAGCACGCCCGTTACCATAACATAAATATAAGGAAAACCGAGCCAGGTCTGAATCATAATGAGAGCCGTCTTCGTCCAGAAAGGATCGGTCTTCCACGCGATCGCCGGCAGCTCTACAAACGGCAGGTGATTTAATAATGGAATCACCTGTGCATTCATCGCCCCTACGCTGTCGTTAAACATGTTGGAAAAACTCATGATTGTAATAAAAGCCGGAACAGCCCACGGGAATAAGAAGATCAATCGATATATCCGCTTGCCTTTTATAAAATCCTGATTGACGAAAAGAGCCGTCACAATACCCAAAATGATTTGCAGCGTTGTCGCACAGAATGTCCAGATGATTGTCCAGCCCAGTACATTCACAAATGTTTCACGATAGGAGCCAAGGAGAAAAATATTCAAGAAATTCTTAAAACCGACCCAGTCAATCAGACTATTAGGCGGAATATGATAAAAATCATAGTTTGTTAATGCAACAAACAGAGTCACCAAAACCGGAAAAATAATCACAAACACCATCATGATATATGCCGGCAGTGTAAATAAATATGGAAACCCTTTATCTCCTGCATGACAGATCATGTCCCTGGCTGTTGTATTGACCTTCAAACCCGCCGCTTTCATAGCGGCGGTCTTACGCGAATCATAAATATTAAAGATATAGAACATGAGGAACATCAGCGTCACGATCAATTGCAGTGTGCCTTCAATCAGCATAAACAGTGAGTGGTCTTTAACGGGAACACTCCCCAATGTAATCAATCCGGTTAGCGCCTGAATACCGAAAACGCATAATTCAAAAACAAACAAACCTGTGATGACCAGAAACAAGATCCCCTTTGAAAACTGATGATTCGCAAATTGCCCAAGCCCTGGAATGATCGATAAAAGCCCTGCCTTTCGTTTTTGCTTTGCATGTGTGTGGTGTTGATTCATTTTTTTCGCCCTCTATTCTTCCGGACGCTACCCCGCCGTTTTATTTCACATACTTTTCTTTTATATTTTCCTTCATGACGTTTACAGCATCATCCGCTGATTGTTGTGCTGCTTTTTTTCCTGTAGCTGCATCAAAAATCAAACTTTCCGCTCCTGTCCATACCTCAGCCATTTCCGGAATATTTGGAGTTGGTGTCGCTGTTTCATATTGTGTAATCACAGCTGACGTCAGCTCATTTTTTTGCTCATCCGCTTTCTTCCTTGCAGCTGTGTTGGCCGGAACTTCGTTTGTATCGTCATAAAAAACGTAGGCATTGGCATCATTTGTAGCATACTCAAGCCACTTTTCAGCCAGTTCGGGTTCTTTTGTATATTTTGAAGCAACCCAGCCCTTGCCGCCGGCAAAAGGGGCGTATTCTTCTCCGTTTGGCAATGTCGGAATAGGAGCCGCTCCGTAGTTCAATTTAGCCTCTTTATAGTTGGCAGCTGACCAAGGTCCGCCGATGATAGCAGCCGCTTTGCCATCTAAAAACATCTGCTGAATAAAATCATCAGCGCTTGAATTGTCTTGCATGCCTTTTGGCCAATAGGTTTTAAACCATGTCTCCGCATATTTCACAGCTTCTACTGCCCCTTTATTGTTCAGGCCGATATCCCCGGAATCTGTGCCGTTTTTCCCAAACACGTATCCGCCGTAACCCGCCAATAAACCGTATGACATATAAAAGTCAGTCCATTTCGCTAAAAATCCGGTTGATTTTCCTTTTTCTGAAGCAAACGCAAAGCGGGAATCCTTTGCTAATTTTTCAAGGTCTTTAAATGTTTTTGGTGCTGTTTTTAAAAGATCTTTGTTGTAGTATAAAACAAGTGTTTCAATAACCAGCGGCATTCCATACACCTTTCCGTCAACCGTCACCTGCTGCATTTCTTTATCGCCGAAACTTTTTGTATGAGATGGCTTAATGTCTAGCAAATGTCCCTGCTGGCCCAAACCGCCGATCCGGTCGTATGCTGCAAGCATCACATCAGGTGCATTCCCCGCCGGACCATCGAGAGGAAGCGCTTCCAATTGATCGAACATTTGCTTTTCAACAATTTTTATTGTGACATCATTCTCTTTTTCAAACTTTGCTTTGATGCTTTCAATGTATTTTTTATAGGTTTCTTCAACAGACACAGTCAGTACCTTTTTGCCGTCAGAGCTTGCCGGATCTTTTGAACTTGAGCAGGCGGCAAGGCCGAATGTCAGGACTGATGCTGCCAATAAGGCGAAGGCCTTTTTAAAAACTACCATCTCTTTTCCCCCTTCTATTTATGAATCTATAACAATTGTATGGCTCTGCAGAAAGCGGTTACAACATCTTTCGATTTGTTACCGATAACAGAATTTAACTAGGGGCGGCAGCACCCAAAATAAAAAATTCTCCCGGCTGAATGGCAATCACATCGCTATGATGAAGCGGCTGCTCTGTCCATGCATCGTAGATTTTCTTATTTCTTTCAATATTCAAATCTTGCAAACTGACATGTCGAGCCGCGTCCCCTTGATTAAAGAAATAAATCAGTTTTTTTTCATCAAGAGTCCGTGAAAAACGAATAAAATTGTTTTGGTCATCCAGCAGATTCCACTCAAGAGTTCCTTCAGTTAATACAGTATTTTCCTGTTTGCGTAAAGCAATTAACCGTTTCATAAATGTGTGCATCTCTTGGTTTTGCTTCTCTTTGTCCCAAACCATACATTTCCGGCATAACGGATCATTTTCGCCGTCCAGCCCGATTTCCGTTCCGTAATAGATGCATGGTGAACCTGTCTGGGCAAACATAAAGGCCAGCAAAGCGCGTGCTTTTTTCTCGTCATTTCGGCATCTGGTCAAAAGGCGTTTTGTGTCATGGCTGTCCAGTAAATTAAACATCACCTCATTGACCTGCTTCATCCCATTCATCAAATGTGCATTTAACCGGTGGGCCATACGCGAGGCTGGAATCGCCCGGTCAGCAAAATATTCAATCATAGGCTCTGTAAAAGGATAGTTCATCACCGCATGAAATTCATCTCCTCTTAGCCAAGGTTCGGAAGAATGCCAGATTTCTCCCAGAATATAAATATCAGGCTTTTCTGCTGATACGGCTTGCTTGAATCTCTTCCAAAAAGCGTGATCCACTTCATTTGCCACGTCCAAACGCCAGCCGTCAATGTCAAATTCGCGAATCCAATACAAAGCAATATCAAGCAAATATCTCTGTACCTCGGGATTAGCCGTATGTAACTTCGGCATATCGGGAGTAAACGCAAATGTATCATAATTGCCTTCTGTGACAGGAAAAGAGTGAATATGGAACCAGTCTTTATAGCGGGATTGAGCTCCGTTTTTCACGACATCCTGCCACTGCGGAGAAGCACTGCCTATATGATTAAAAACAGCATCAAGCATAATTCTCATCCCCCGCTGATGAAGCTGGCTGACCAATGTGCGAAAAAGCTCCGGATCTCCAAAATGCGGATCAATGGAATAGTAATCCAGCGTGTCGTATTTATGATTAGAAGGCGCGGAAAAAATAGGAGTTAAATAAATTCCGTTCACCCCTAAATCCTCTACATAATCAAGCTTGTCAACAATTCCTTGCAAATCTCCTCCAAAAAAATCATTGACGTCCGGATCTTTGCTCCCCCACGGCAATACATTCTCCGGCGATAAGTCTTCTCTTCCATTAGCAAAACGCTCCGGAAAAATTTGATACCAAACCGTTGATTTGGCCCACTCAGGCGCTTGGAATGTATCGGCCTCATGAACAAATGGAAGTTTAAAATAATAATAGATCGTCTCCAGCGTTTTTTCGTTATAAGGGCATACACCTGAGCTTCCAAAAAAGATGTCTTCATGATGGTCTGTTACAACAAACGCATATTGCAAACGCCTGAATGGCGGCACCACTTCAGCAAACCAATAATCATGCATGTCCGTTGCGGCGATTTTCCTCATCGGATGCTCGTTTGCCGCCCACCTGCCATCGTTGTACTCATAAGGATCGCCCCAAATCAATCGAATGTGATTGGCATCACCTTTTTTCGACCGAATCTTGATATGCACTGTCCGCCCGTCATAAGAATAAGCATCAGAACTGAATGGCTGATGATGAATCGCTGCATATTCCATCATGTCTCCCCCTTTGATTTCCGTTTTAATCCGGTTCAATTTTGAAAGTATCATGATGAAATCGCAGGAACAATCCTTGTTGCCTTGTTATCGATAACAGAATAAGGCTCTTACAGAGTCGATTCACGCACGATTAACTCCGGCTCAAAAAATAGATGTCCTTGGGGAGCACCGCCTTCATTCATTTTTTTCAGCAGCATTCTCGCACAGGCCTCACCCATTTCAACTACTGGCTGTCTGACTGTAGTCAACCGGGGCGAGGAGATGCGATCAAGAAAAACACCGTCATTCCCGGTAACCGCAACGTCTTCCGGAATTCGTTTCCCAAGAGATTGCGCCGCACGAATGACGCCGAGCGCGATTCGATCGGATGCGCAGACAAACGCTGCCTGTTTGTCCATGGATTTCAGTACTTCTCTTGCAAGGCATTCACTTTTCTTAGAACTGTTATCGATCCGAAACATATTCGTTTTGTTAAAGCTTTCATTCATCGCACGAATATACCCCTGTTCTCTTGAACGTTCGAAAGGCTCATCTAAATCAATGCCAAAAAAGACAACTTCCCGCTCGCCCAGTCCCATGACATGGCGTGTTGCCATAAAAGTGCCTTTTTCGTTATTCACATCGATAAAGTCAAAGCCCATTTCATTTTGCCCAAATACGACTAGCGGTTTTTCAAAAGCTTTGATCACACCTTCAAAATCGGACTTTCTCAAGCCAGTGGCAATAATACCGTCGCATTGACCAATATTAAGAGAATTTCTTGTCACAAGCTGCAAAGCATAATGGCGGCGGTCCAGCTCCCGGCTGATTCCGGTCAGCAAGTTCATGTAATACGGCTCTGTCGTATCCATTTCCTCGAGAATCAACAGTTTGACAACCTGTGTTCTGTTTTGCACGAGCGCTCTTGCCGCATAATTAGGGATGTAATTCAGCTCTTTCATCGCGGAATGAACAAGCTTTTTTAATTCGTCTGTCACCGTCTCAGGATGATTGATCACTCGTGATACCGTCATTTTCGAAACATTTGCTTTTTTCGCCACATCTGACAATGTTGCCATTTTCATCCCCTCCTCACCTGTGCTTATTACGCCTATCCAAACTAGTGAAAAAGTCCTTTATTATAGTAAATTATACTATGTAACCATAAAGAAACTAAAAAAGAGATTTCCTACAGGAAACCTCACATTGTAATAATCAGCTTTGATTGCTCACTAAATTTCTGTCCACTTTTTCTCTAAAATCGGATATGAGTAGTTCTTCATTTGCTCAATTAACTCATCGGGCCGTGAAGAGCTATGGATCAGTTTAAGATGAGAGTCGTTAGAAAATCCTTCTTGAATGCTGTATTTGATCATTTTCATCATCGGTTCAAAATATCCGTTGACATTATACAGTCCGATCGGCTTTTGATGAATGCCGATCTGCGCCCAGCAAAGCACTTCAAATAATTCTTCATATGTACCGAAACCGCCAGGCATGGCGATATAGCCGTCAGCCAGTTCGCTCATTTTTGCCTTTCGTTCATGCATGCCGTTGACTTCAATCAGCTCTGTCAGATTTTGATGGACAACCTCTCCGCTGAACAGGCCGCTCGGCATCACTCCAATTGCAGTGCCGCCGTTTTCCATTAATGCATCGGCAATCGCGCCCATCAAACCTACACGAGAGCCCCCGTATACCAGGCCGATTCCCTGCTCTGCCATATACACGCCAAGCTCCGTCGCTTTTCTTTTATACGCTTCATTTCCCCCCGGGTTTGAGCCCGCAAATACACAAATTGTTTTCATCTTGTCATCTCCGCATCTATATATCGTGTTAACATTCAAAAAAACACACTATATATTGTCCCACCTTCATGTGATAATATCAATATGAAATACATAAAGAATGCAGGAGTGATGATGTTGCAGCTGGCTGATGCTGAAAAATGGATGAAAGAGTTTTACGAAAAAAGGGGCTGGACGGAATACGGACCGTTTATTCGAGTCGGGTTTTTAATGGAGGAAGCCGGAGAGCTGGCACGGGCTGTCCGGGCGTATGAAATCGGCAGAGACCGGCCGGATGAGAAAGAATTGACACGAGCTGAGCAAAAACAAGAATTGATTGAAGAAATGGGAGACGTCATCGGGAATATCGCCATCCTTGCTGATATGTACGGCGTTTCATTAGGTGACGTAATGAAAGCCCACCAAGAAAAACTGACAAAACGATTTGAGCATGCATAAAAAAAAAACGGCCGCAATCGGCCGTTTTTTTTCACCCTGTGATTTCATCATGATGATCAAAGAAATGCTGCTTCCCTATTTTGTGAAATAGGCCTGTTTTATGAAGCAGCTCCCTAGGCTGAGACTGCAGTCCTACAATCATCAGCTTTCCGTTGTGGCGTTTAATTCGGTTCATAACGTTCCCAAGCACTGCTTCTGCGGATGTATCCATGTAATGCACTTTATTCATGAGCAAAATGAGGGTCTTCGGCTTTTTCTGTACATGCTCTAACAGTGACGATTCAAGTGAATCAATCGATCCGAAAAACAGCGGTCCTTCTATGGAGTACATGCTGACTGAAGGATCTGTCCCCTGCTCCCTCTTAGCCGCTTTCGCAAGAGCTGGATGAGACTCCTGATTGTGAATACGGGTCGCTTCGCTCATTCTTCTGATGAAGAACACAAATGCGAGCAACAATCCGGTCGCCACACCGACGATTAAATCGAACAGAACCGTCAGGACAAAGGTAGCGGCTAAAATGAAGGAATCGGCGTTTTTCAGTCTCAGCATGTTTGCGACTTCCTTCCGCTCACTCATATTCCATGCGACAACCATCAAAATCGGCGCCATACTTGCAAGCGGAACGTGGGAAGCATAAGGCGCGAATACAAGCAGTACGAGAAGAACCACGACGCCGTGAACGACACCTGAGACAGGTGAAACCGCTCCATTTTTAATATTGGTTGCCGTCCGCGCAATCGCTCCGGTAGCCGGGATTCCGCCAAACAGCGGCGCGGCCATATTCGCAATCCCCTGGCCGACAAGCTCTTTGTTGCTGTCGTGCTTTGACCCTTTCATATTATCGGCAACCATCGCGGATAATATGGACTCGAGGCCGCCAAGAAGCGCGATGACAAGCGCTGCCGGAAACAGCATGACCATTTTATCTATTGTCAGCTCCGGAAACTGAAATTCCGGCAAATGGCGAGGAATTTCTCCATAGGTTGAGCCAATCGTTGCCATGCGGTCAGGGAAAAACACAACCGCAACAAGCGTGGAAATGAGAAGAGCCAATAAAGCTCCGGGTATCTTTGGCATCACTTTGGCGGATACAAGCAAAATGACAAGTCCGATGACCGCTGTCAAAATGGCATATCCGTTAAAGGTGCCGAGCTTCTGTGCAATTTCAAACATGTTGTGATGAAAGTTCTCATGTTTTTCTACATTTTTCAAACCGAGAAAATTAGCGATTTGTTCAGTGAAGATTAACACGGCGATTCCAGCCGTAAATCCGACGATAACTGGCTTCGGCACGTACTTCATAATTTTGCCGAGCTTAAACAATCCGAACAGCACCAGCATGACGCCTGCCATAAACCCCGCTATCAGCAGATTTTCCAGCCCATACTGCATCACGATACCGAATAAAATCGGGACAAACGCGCCTGTCGGACCGCCTATTTGATATTTAGATCCCCCGAACAAAGAAATACAGATCCCCGCCACAACAACAGTATACAGCCCATATTCAGGCTCGACTCCCGAGGCAATGGCAAACGCCATACCTAAAGGAATTGCCACGACTCCTACTACGATACCTGCAATCAGGTCTTTCTGAAATTTCTGTAAATTGTATCCCTTGAATCTCCCAGAGAATCGCATATTTTGTTAAAACCTCCCTTATGAATTAGTCTTTATGAACTCAGTTTCATAACCGTTAATCACGACGTCAAGTTTGCCTGTCTCCGGGTGTATCACAAGCCCGTGAACCGGCAGCTTTTTTGGCAGAAGCGGATGATTCTTGATCAGATTGACACTGTGGGAAACGCTTTCTTCCACACTGTGAAAGCCGGTCAGCCAGGTTTTCAAATCTAATCCGGCGCTATCAAGTAAACTCAGGCAGCTTGCTTCTACCCCGCGTTCCTTTGCTTTTTCTAGAATTGAGGTAGCATTCAGGCCTGACATCCCGCATTCATGGTGGCCGATGATGCAAACCTCTTCCGCCTGCAATTCATAAACGGCGACCAATATGCTGCGCATGACACTTCCAAATGGGTGAGAAACGATGGCTCCCGCGTTTTTTACAATCTTAGCATCGCCGTTTTTAAGCCCCATTGCTTGCGGAAGAAGTTCTGTGAGTCTTGTATCCATACAGGTAACAATAACGAGCTTTTTTGAAGGGAATTTTGTCGTTTTGTAGGGTTCGTACTTCTTCTCTCTGACAAACTGCTGATTGTGTTCCAAAATTGATGTTAAAGAAACCATTCTAAATTCATCTCCCATCCATATGATTTTGCAAGCCTTCTTGCCTAGCTTACAGTAAGGAATTATAGCATAGGAACAGGCCGCGAAAAGGCTTTCATTAAAAGACGATCTAATTGGACTGTAAAATAAAAACATAAACATTTATATCTTTCAAAGATAATAAAATTTATATTTATTGAATCCTATAATCCAGGTTTTGCTGATATTTTGGTGATTTGTCTGACAAAAAATATAGGCGAATTCAGATAATTAAAAAACTTATTTAAGCAGAGGCTGCTTTTTTTTTCATTCATCGCAATCATTTTAAGTTCAAAAGAACCAGAAATTTAACAAACGCAGCAATATTTCTAACTTTTATCTCTTTCCGATATAATAAAATAGACAACAGCCATAAAGGGGGAGCCTTGTTGAAACCATTTGTATTTATCACCAAACCCATTCCTAAAGAGATTGAACACATGATCAGTGAGCATTGCCGTTATGAGATATGGCAGGAGGATTCACTTCCACAAGAAGTGCTATTCGAGAAAATGAAAGATGCTGAAGGGCTTTTAACGACTGGAACATCAGGGCCGTCCATCAACAGCGAGCTGCTTGAGCATGCTCCTAAGCTGAAGGTCGTCAGCAATCAATCCGTCGGATACGATAATTTTGATATAGAAGCGATGAAAGAAAGAAGCGTCGTCGGCACTCATACGCCTTATACACTGGATGATACAGTGGCCGATCTGGCCTTTTCTTTAATTCTTTCATCGGCCAGACGTGTTGCTGAGCTTGACCGTTTCGTCCGGGCCGGTAAATGGGGTACGGTTGAAGAAGAAGACCTTTTCGGCATTGACGTCCATCATCAAACATTAGGCATTATCGGTATGGGCAGAATCGGCGAGCAAGCGGCCAGACGCGCCAAATTCGGTTTCGATATGGACGTGCTTTATCATAACCGCCATCGCAAACAAGAAACTGAAGAAAGCATCGGCGTCAAATACGCTGAGCTCGACACACTCTTGGAGCAATCAGATTTTGTTCTGCTGATTACTCCGCTGACTGACGAAACGTATCACATGATCGGGGAACGCGAATTTAAACTGATGAAGGATTCCGCAATTTTCGTCAATATTTCCCGGGGAAAGACAGTTGATGAAAAAGCCCTCATCCGCGCTCTTCAAGAAGGCTGGATTCGTGGTGCCGGTTTAGACGTGTACGAAGAAGAACCTGTCGCAAAAGACAATCCGCTCTTGCAGCTTGACAATGTTACCCTACTGCCGCATATCGGCTCAGCAACAGCGAAAGTGCGCTTCAATATGTGTAAACAGGCCGCCGAAAACATGATTGCAGCTATCAAAGGGCAAACACCGAAAAATCTGACAAGAGAATTTCAGTAAATAAAAAAAATCCGGTCTGATGAAGACCGGATTTCATATTACATATGCTGGAGAACAGCACGCTTATAAATATGACGAGTGACGACATAATAAACAGCCTGGAACACAAAATAAATGAAGATGACAATCACGGCCTCAAGAAATAAGTTAGCATGCAGCATGTTGCTTAACGCCACATACGCAAAGCCGGCGTGAATCGTACCCGCGATAAACGGGATGAAGAACAAAAATCCAATTTGTCTTCCAAGGATGGAGTGAATCTCTTTGTCCGTAACTCCCATTCTCTTTAATGCTAACACTTGCACTCTCGTATCTTCTATTTCAGTAAACATCCGCAAATACAGCATGCTGCCTTGAACAATAAAAAACAGTACGCTGACAAACAGACCGATAAACAGCATGAGTGCGACTCCCTGCTTCACAACTTGAAAACTCGGAGCACGCGTTTGAAAATCAGATGTATGTTCTTTCGGCACCATGTTTTCAAGCTTCTCAGAGACCTCCACCGTCTCTTGCCAATGCTCAAGCTCATAGCCTACCACTCTCGTCTGATCCTTCAGCGGCACCTCCTGTGTCAGGCCGTCAAAGCTTTTTTCGCTGACAACCAATAAACGACTGACTCCTCCGACTGACATCAATATCCCTTTGTTTTGCTGCTTTTTCATGACATAGGAAAGTGATTTTCCTGACTTCATATGAAACGCTGCTTTTTCCCCTTCCCCGAACGTATCTTTCACCATCATTTGAAACGGAACATTGATAAACGCTTCATTTTCTTGTACATGAATAACAGGAAAACCTTTTTCCTTTGCGACTTGATTATAAATTTTCTCTGAAATCAGCAAGGCCTCTGCTTCCGCTTTCCTGTTCCCATACGGCAAGTCTGATTGAAATGTAACAGGAATACCTGTGGCATTCACCTTATATTTAATCTCAGTATTTGCTTTTTTCAATGTATTCTCAGCGGTCTCAGGCTTCATAACCTGAAAGCGGGAAGCGTCTTTTTCCACCCAGGCAACAGATTGAGGAATGCTTTGCTCCTCCTGCCTTTCTAAATCAGCATAAAACATATAGATCACACCTGTAGCGGTTAAAATGACTGCTGTAATCACAGAGGTTAAAAACAGCATGCGTGCGTGATCTTTCAGCCTGAATATCATGTTGGAACGCACAATGATATTGGTTCCTTTGTAAAAGCTATGTTTCTTTCTGTACAGCATGCGAAAAAACGCGACACTGCTTTGTGTAAAAAAGAAATACGTGCCGATTAACACTAAAATCAAAATCGGAAAGACACGAAACATCATGTCGATCGCATTGGCTGTGGCAGACAGATAATAACCGCCAGCCAGACAAAGCAAAGACAGCACAGTGAGCCATTTTGAATAGGCCGGTAGATTTTTAGGTTTTTGAGCGGATTTAATCAAATCTATGATTTCGAGCTTGCGAATCTGCCCCAGCGATAAAATAAGCAGGACTTGAAACAATATGAGAAAACCGACCGCCGTCAGCACAAATGCTTTCGGTACAATCGCAAACGAGATCGGCACCTTCACACTGAGCATCCATGTCATGACCATAAAAAACAGTTTTGAAAATAACAGCCCCGTGCCTATACCGGCCGCAATCGCCGCAAGAGAAATCAGCGACTGCTCATAATAAATCATCTTTCGGAGCTGCTGCTTTGATGTTCCAAACAGTGTAAACAAGCCAAACTCTTTCTTTCTCGCCTGCAGAAACGCTGAATTTGAATAAGAAATAAAGAATATACAAAACACGATGATGACGATAAGAGCTGCGCTCAAACACGTTTTCACAAGGCTTCCGCCATACACATTGTCTTCCGTCACATCCGGGTGAAAAATAAAAGAGGTGAAGACGAAAAAGACCGAGACGGCAAACACACAGCTTAAGAAGTAAGCGACATATCTTTGCAGATTCCCAATAATGTTCTTACGGGCGATGGTTCTCAAATTCATGAAAATCGCCTCCCAACACACTCAGGGTATCCAGGATACTTTGATAAAACACCTGCTGATTCGTTCCCCTGCGGATCTCTGAAAAAAATCTTCCGTCTTTAATAAAGACGATTCGTTTACAGAAGCTTGCCGCTGTGGCATCATGCGTAACCAATAGTATCGTTGCTTCCTTTTCTTCATTCAGCTGAGCCAGCGTGTTCATCACCTGTTTTGCAGATTTTGAATCAAGGTTGCCTGTCGGTTCATCCGCCAGTATCAGAGCCGGATTATGAATAATGGCTCTTGCACAGGCCGCACGCTGCTGCTGGCCTCCCGACACTTCGTACGTACGGTGGTCGAGAATATGTTTGATTTGCAATGTATCTGCCAGTTCATCTAAGCGGTTTTCCATTTCACTCAGCTTTACCTTGTCCAACGCGAGCGGAAGCAGGATGTTTTCCCGAATCGTCAGCGTATCAAGCAGATTAAAGTCCTGAAAGACGAAGCCCAGCTCTCTTCTGCGAAACAGAGCCAGGTCTTGATCCTTTAACGTTTTCGGCTGGATGCCGTTGATCATCATCTCGCCCTGGGTCGGCTTATCAATGGTGGCCAGCAAATTCAGGAGCGTCGTTTTTCCGCTTCCTGACGGCCCCATGATGCCGACAAATTCTCCTTTATTTACACTGAGATCAAAATCGCTAAGCGCCTGATATGACATCGTTCCTTTATTTGAATAATATGTTTTTGACAGCTTCGTTGTTTGCAGCACGTTCATGCCTCTGATCCTCCTTTTTTCTTTATTATAAAAAGGAAGTCAGCAGCCTCCCATCGAACTTTCTTTCAATCTCGCTTTCGAACCTTACAATGCTGTCACATTTGCCAGAGTGTCACTTGAAAAGACAATTGTCATCACGGAGCCCGCTCCCTCTTTTGATTGTGCGTCCAGTTTATGGCCCAGCTGGCTGCACACCTCTTTCGCCAAATAGAGGCCCATTCCTGTCGCCTGTGTCATGCTTCTCCCGTTTTCACCAGTAAAAAACGGATCAAAAATCCGGGGAAGATCCTGCGCCGGGATGCCGATACCGTCATCTGCAACTGATAAACGTGTCTCATGGCCTTGCGTTTCAATCCGGATGGTAATATGGTCACCAACGCCTTGCTTTGAATATTTCAGGGCATTGAAAAGGATTTGCTCCACAACAAAGGAAAGCCACTTTTGATCACTGGAAACTTGGACGGCGTTTGGCGGCACATGTAATTTCGGGAAAAGCCGCCGTTTAATAAACTGCCGTTTTTCCTGATTGATCAATGAGCGGACAAGCTCTGTCAAATCAAAGGTTTCAGGTTTTACATCAAAAGCGAATTCCTCCAGCCGGGCTGTTTGCAGCATCATATCCAGCCCGTGGCGAAACCGTTCATTTTCATCCTCCAGTTCCTCTAAAAATGTTTGAAAGGAAGAAGCGGTCCCGTTCTTTCCTTCTTGAATCATTAAGGAGATGACGGATACGGGTGTTTTCATATGGTGAATCCATTGATTCGTAAAAGTATAATGCTGTTTTTGTTTATTAATATATTGTGAGAGCTTTCCCGCGTATTGATCACCAAGCGCGTTAATCATTTTTGTCCAGAGGGCTTGTTCTCTAGTTCTTGGCTTGCGGGCTTCAAGTGACTGCCCTATGTCATTCGAAGCGGGTGCCTGTTCAGCCAGTTTTTTCAAAAATGCCAGAAAGGAAACTTGCCGCATGTAGTCGGCAGTAAAACCAGCGGCCAAAAGGACACCAGGCAGGACCCATATGTATATCATATTTTCTGAAGCAGGCTCGGCACCGCTCTCTATAATGCTTAAATATGCGATAAACATGGCGGTACCTATGCTTAATAAGGAAAAAAGAATAATAGCTAATCGGTCGATGATATAAGTCTTTAACACTCCCGCTCATCCTTCCGATTGACTTCAAATACATAGCCCTGTCCCCTGATCGTAGCAATGGCGTCTTTCAATCCGGCATTCTCCAGCTTTCTCCGCAGCCGATTGACATTGACCGTTAATGTATTATCATCAACAAAATCAACGTCGTCCCATAATGCCTCCAGCAATTCATCACGCGAGACAATTTTTTTGTGCTCTCTTATGAAAATCGAAAGCAACTGAAATTCTTTTTGCGAAAACGAGATGCGGCTGTTCTTCCACTCCGCTTCATATTGATCTGGATATATCGTTAGACCGCCAAGCTCCACCAATCTTGATTCCTGAGACAAAGAAGGAGAATACTCACCATAGGTCCTGCGCAACACGCTTTTGATTTTGGCCATCACTACCTCTAAATGGAACGGCTTCGTGATATAATCATCGCCCCCGTTCTCAATCGCCATCACCTGATTCAGTTCATCAGTCCGCGCCGAGATAAAAATAATCGGGGCATTTGAAATCGTTCGGATTTGCCTGCACCAATAAAACCCGTCAAAAAAAGGCAGGTTGATATCAAGCAGCACAAGATCCGGTTTCATTTCCGAAAATTCTTCCTTTATGTCATTCAGCTTTTCAGCTATTTTTATATGATATCCGTATTTCTGAAGATGGCCGCCCAGCAATGACGCAATCCGTTCATCATCTTCCACGAGTAAGATCCGATACACGTTTATCCCCCTTATATATCTAACACGGTGATTTTTCTAGAAGATTCCAAAATTATTATAGCATGTGGGGGATAGTAAATCGGGCTTTTTCTATTCGTTATGGTAGAATGAAAAAAGGGAAAAATTTCTTAATAAGTAGGTGTCATTATGAAGATAATCATGCTACTTGTAACCATTACGTCAACTCTTTCAGCATGCCAGCCGAACTATACCGGGGAATACATAGAAATTGGAGATTCACTGACTGAATACGAAAAAGAGTGCTTTAAAGAGAATCACATTCCTTATCAATATGAAAAAGGGAAACTGTATATCCCGGAAGATGCATTTGATGTAGTAATCAATACTTGTTCATAAGAAAAAGCTTGCAGTATGTCTGCAAGCTTTTCACATTACAAAAAATAAGTGTTTAATTTCTCTTCAAACTCTGAAGGGGCGATGTCACTTTTTTGGCCTTCTCCGCCGTTTTCATGAACCGTAAAATGGCGGTCTGACATGACAATCCGTCCGTTCGGGGTCAGCTTTGAGGCGAGCAGTGATTTGTTAAAAGGAGATTTTTCATGAGAATGAATCAGGTCCTTCATGTCATCTAAATCACCGGGATCCCTCTCTTCAAGGGTAAAGGCATAACCGATTTGCCAGCCTTCTCCTTTGTCCATCAACAGAAGATGGGTGCCCATTTCCGTCGCTTTTTCCTTGATTCGGAAGGCTCCCACAGGAGATTGTACCCTTTCTCCGGAAAGCGGTATCGGCTCCAGCGCCAGGTTGATGCCAAAACCAATATCAACAATGTAATCTCCCTTTTCTGCCGACAGCCATACAGCAGCATGGGTTCCTTCTAATGCCCACTCTTCTTGCTTTCCTGCATAAACTGTTCCGCGAATGAGCTTCACATGAAAACCGGCATCACGTAAGACATAGTAAAGAAAACCATTCAGGTCGTAGCATAGCCCCCCATGCTGTTCTTTGATCAGACGGCGCCAAAGCTCTTCTTTGGTTAGCTTATAATTCTCTTTTGCAAGAACTGCCCGGTTTTCAAAAGGGTATCGGTACGCCATTGCTTTTAGAAAAAGGGGAAGATCCTCGAAGCTGACATGATCCTTCTCCCAGCCGATTTTCTTAAAACAGTCTTTCAGAAAATCACTCATTTTGTATCACCTAAACTTCCTCTTGAACATACGCCGAAAGCTTTTCCAACGCCTCTTGTTCATCTTCTCCCTCGGCAATCAATGTGACTTCTGTGCCTGTACTTACCGCAAGGCTCATCAGCCCCATGATGCTTTTCGCATTTACTTTCTTCCCATCCTTCTCAAGAAACACATCTGACGTAAACCGGTTTGCTTCTTGTACAAACAAAGCAGCAGGACGCGCCTGCAGTCCTGTCTTTAATCGAACTTCCACTTTCTGCTGAACCATAAGATCTCCCCTTTTCTTTACGGTTATTTTAAAGTGACGGTTTGCCCTGTCCGCAGCTGTTCTGCGATTTCGTCAAGTTTTCTCAGCCTGTGATTGATCCCTGATTTGCTGATTTTCCCGCTCGCTACCATTTCCCCCAGCTCTTTCAGCGTCACTTCCTGGTAATCAATCCGCAGCTGCGCGATTTCCCGAAGTTTTTCAGGAAGCGCCTCCAAGCCGATTCTTTCATCGATGTATTTAATATTTTCCACCTGTCTGAGCGAAGCCCCGATGGTTTTGTTTAAGTTGGCTGTTTCACAATTGACAAGACGATTAACCGAATTTCTCATGTCTCTGACGATTCTGACATCCTCAAAACGCAGCAATGAATTATGTGCGCCGATCACGTTCAGAAATTCAGTAATCTTTTCAGCCTCTTTTAAGTAAGTGATATAGCCTTTTTTCCGCTCGAGCGTTTTGCTGTTTAATTGGAACTCATTTAACAGTTCACATAATGAATCGTTATGCTCTTTATAGAGAGAAAAAATTTCTAAATGGTACGAGGAGGTTTCCGGGTTATTGACTGAACCTCCCGCCAAAAATGCCCCTCTCATATAAGAACGCTTGCAGCATCTCTTTTTGACAAGCTCTTTTGAAATATTTCGTTCAAACACAAAATTCTCGCCGAGTATTTTTAAATCCTCTAAGATGAACTTTGCATTCTCTGAAAAACGCACAATATAGACGTTATTCTTTTTCAGCCGCATTTTCTTTCTGACCAGCAGATCAACCGACACATCATATTGTCTTTTCAGCAATGTATAGATGCGGCGGGCAATCGCTGCATTTTCAGTTTGAACATCAAGTACGAGATGGCGGTTAGCAAATGATAAAGATCCATTCATTCTGATAAGTGCTGACAACTCTGCCTTAATGCAGCAATCCTTCACTTCCAGGTTCGTTAATTCTTTTTTGGTTTCCGATGCAAATGACATATAGCCACCTCATTTCAAGGCTTCATTCTTTCAATAAATCGACAAGAAGAGAGGCCACTTTATGTGTATCGTGACGAATTACGCCATTTTTATGTGTTACGATTTGATCTCTGATAACTTCAAGCCCCATTGCTTTCAGCTCTTCGATATCAAAATCAACAGGACGCGCCGATTCTACTGCGTACTTACGTTTTATTTCGTCAGGAATGTCTTCACTGTTAACCAGTATGGTATCGATAAAACCGCAGCCCATATGCTGATTGAGCGCTTTCACATGATCGGCAGCGGTATAATGCAGCGTTTCTCCGGGCTGTGTCATCACGTTGCAGATATATACTTTTTTCGCCGACGCCTTGATCACTTCTTCTCCAATTTTTGGAACGAGCAAATTCGGAAGAATACTGGTATATAGGCTTCCCGGTCCGATAATAATCAGATCCGCTTCCCTGATCACATCTATTGTTTCCGGCAGCGGATCAATGTTTTCAGGCGTCAGAAAAACGCGCTTAATACGCTGGCCGTACTCCGGAATAGTGGACTCGCCTGTGACCACGCGGCCGTCTTCCATTTCGGCATGCAGAACAACACTGGCATTGGCTGCCGGCAACACCTTTCCTCTTACATTCAGCACCTTGCTCATTTCTGTGACAGCGTGAAAAAAATCACCGGTTATATTCGTCATCGCTGCCAAAATTAAATTTCCGAGTGAATGGCCCGTTAAATCGTTCCCCTTATTAAAGCGGTGCTGAAAGAGATCCTCAACTAGCGGCTCCACATCGGATAAAGCGGCAAGCACATTTCTGATGTCTCCGGGTGGCGGGATTTTCAGTTCGTTCCGCAGCCGCCCCGAGCTTCCTCCGTCATCAGCAACAGTGACAATCGCCGTAATATCAACGGGTTTATGCTTTAAGCCCCGAAGCAATACAGAAAGGCCCGTGCCGCCGCCAAAGATGGCAATTTTCGATTTTTGTTCCATCTTATTTCCGGCTTCTCTTTTCGATGTCCCGGTGAGTAACATGAGTATAGTAATCCTTTTTGAAATAGTCAGCTAAATACTCGGCAAGCGTCACAGAGCGGTGCTGGCCCCCTGTGCAGCCGATCGCAATGACGAGCTGGCTCTTTCCTTCTCTTTTGTAGGACGGCAGCATAAAGCTGAGTAAATCGATTAATTTTTCATTGAACTTTTGTGTTTCGTTCCACTTCATGACGTAAGACGATACCTCTTCATCTTTTCCGGTCAGCGGCCTCATGCTTTCGATATAATATGGGTTCGGCAGAAATCTGACATCAAAAACGAGATCGGCATCAATGGGAATACCGTATTTAAAACCAAATGACATGACATTTACCGTAAATGTCTCGCCTTGGTTTGTCGCAAAATGCTTTACGATTTTCTCGCGCAGATCGCGCGGCTTCATGTCTGATGTATCATAAATCATTTGAGAGCGGCCTTTTAATTCCTCAAGCAGCTCACGTTCCAGCGCGATGCCTTCGAGCGGAAGACCAGTCGCTGCCATCGGATGCGAACGTCTCGTTTCTTTATATCTCGTCACGAGAATTGAATCCTTCGCGTCCAGGAATAAAATTCGCGGTGTAATCCACGGATTTTCCGCCATTTCATCCAGCGCCTCAATCAGCCGGTCAAAAAATTCACGGCCGCGCAAATCCATAACAAGCGCGACCTTGCTCATTTTCGAATTTGATTCCTTCATCAGTTCTAAAAATTTCGGAAGCAATGAAGGCGGCAGATTATCGACGCAGAAATACCCGAGATCCTCAAAGCTTTGAATCGCAACGGTTTTCCCCGCGCCCGACATGCCGGTTATAATGACAAGCTGAATATCATGTGATTCACTAACACTCATCTTTCTCCCCCCTGACTTGTCTTTCTATTTGATATGCTGCGGATCTAAACGATAACTGAGCAGCTCAAACTCCGGTGTATACGTAAATGTGCCGTGCAGCAGCCCTTGTCCCTTCATCATAAAGTCCAGGATATGGCCGTCTCCCGGAGCCATAGGCAGGTTTTGAATATCCTTCACATTGTGCCACTGCAAAATGCCTTCCTCTGATTCAGACACGTTCTCTCCCGTATAGGAATCAGCGACAAACGTAAACATCATCCACTCGGACACAATATGGTCACCGTCTTTAATGATAAAGGTAAAAACGCCTTTTAGCTGAGGATTTATAATATAGATACCTGTCTCTTCTCTAAATTCTCTGATGACGGAATCCCTGACTGATTCTCCGCTCTCCATCTTGCCTCCCGGCGCGACCCACCAGCCACGTCTTGGCTTTTGGAGAAGAAGAACTTTGTCATCCGCCTTGAGAACACAATTTGTCACTCTTTGCAAGTACGTCACCTAACCTTCTCGTCCTGTCATCGTCTCTTTATTATACCGTTTCAAGATGCCTCTCACAATGAAGAGACATTGACAATCTTTCCTTCTATTTTACAGCATATTCTTCCCAGCGTTCAGATGATTTTATTGTGAAAGGAAATTGTCTTTTATTTTTGGACAAAAAAAGGACACGGATAACTGGAGAATCCGTGCCAAAAGTGTATTCATTATAAAAAGGGGGTCAATTACTTTATTAATCATAACCGATAAGTTTTACACAACTGTTACAGCGTAATTAAAACCCAGTAACGTTATGTGAAACTCGTATGACAGCCCTTTTTTATTTTAAGGTTTTCAGCGTTTCCTGGAGCTCTTCGACATAATGCTGTACGCTTTGTGCCGCAATACTTCCGTCTCCTGTAGCCGTTACGATTTGGCGCAATGATTTTTCACGAATGTCTCCGGCTGCGAAAATCCCTTCAACCTTTGTTTCCATTCGGTCGTTGGTTTCGATGTAGCCTTCTTCATTCGTGATGCCAAGGTTGTCAAACGGTTTAGACAGAGGAAGCATACCGATATAAATGAATACGCCGTCTGTTGTGAATTCACTTTCTTCACCGGTCACCGTATCCACAAGCGTCACTTTGCCGACTTTGCCGTTTTCCTCATGAATTTCCTTCACGGTTTTATTCCATAAGAAATCTACTTTTTCATTATCAAACGCTCTCGCTTGGAGAATGCTTTGCGCACGGAGTTTGTCACGTCTGTGAACGATCGTTACTTTTGAAGCGAAACGTGTTAAGTACACGCCTTCTTCAACCGCTGAGTCCCCTCCGCCGACAACAACCAGCTCTTTGCCTTTAAAGAAAGCGCCGTCACATACTGCACAATACGAAACACCGCGGCCGCCCAATTCTTTTTCGCCAGGCACGCCGATTTTTTTATACTCTGCTCCTGCGGCAATGATAACAGCACGTGCTTTATATTCTTTTGAACCGGCTTTCACAACTTTGTACTCTTTGCCGTCCACAATTTCTTTAATATCGCCATAAGCGTATTCAGCGCCGAATTTCTTTGCATGTTCAAACATTTTGTTGGAAAGCTCAGGCCCGAGAATGCTTTCGAAACCAGGATAGTTCTCCACATCTTCCGTGTTTGCCATTTGGCCGCCCGGAATTCCTCTTTCAATCATTAATGTCGATAAGTTTGCTCTAGATGTGTATACAGCGGCCGTCATCCCAGCAGGACCTGCGCCGATAATAATCACATCATATATTTTTTCTTCTGACACACTCACTCACTCCTTAAAACGTCTTTTCGAGTTGGGCTCTTCCTTATAAGATAAGAATCCCCATCAAACGTATTCCTTACCCATATCCTATAAAATCTCATGGTGATACGCCATTTTTTTGCTCATTTTTTTCGAAACGCGATTAGATGTATTACAAAAGGGTATGTATTTAATAAAAGAAAGAGCCTTCTGTCCATAGAAGGCCCTTGTCTTATTTATTATTGAACAACACGTCTTACGTTGCCATTGAAGTATTTTTTCCAGTAAGGGTTACTCATAGAATCAATTGACACACCATGAGATGTATTGTCATTTAGGAAAGTACCGTTTCCTAAATAAATACCAACGTGTCCATTCTTCTTGTAAGTATCAAAGAAGACTAGGTCTCCGCGTTTCATTTCTGACGCGCTTACAGCTCTTCCTTTATTGATCAATGTGTCAGTAGTGGTTCCACTAACAGGTCCAAGGTTGACACCTGCAGAAGCGTAAGCCCAGCGAACGAATGATGAGCAGTCAAAAATACGGTTGTTGATATCAGACTGAGAGCGTCCGCCGCCAAACTTGTACGGAGATTGTCCGACAATGCTTGAACCAACGCTGATCGCACCTTCAATGCCGCCTGAGTTGCTGATGACAGTGCCGCCTGAATTGCTGTTTGAGCTGCTGTGCTTCTTAGAAGACGACCCGTTAGACGAACTGTTTGATGAACCGCTAGAAGAGTTGTCTGAAGAATCATCATCAGATGAGCTTGCTTTTGCTGTTTCAGTTGTAGCTGTTTGGCCATCTGTTTGTGTTTCATCAGATGCTTTTTGAGCTTCTTCCTGCTTTTTGATCAAAGCAGCCGCAGCTTCTTGTTGTTTTTTGATGCGTGCTTGTTCTGCTTCAGTATCTGCTTTTTGATTTGCAAGTTCAGACGCTTCTGATTTTAATTCAGAAATCGCCGCAGCCGTTTTCTTCTGGCTGTCTTTTGCTTCGTCGAAAAGCTTGTCTTTTTCATCTAGCTGTTTATCAAGGTCCTTTTGCATTGTTTCTAACTTAGCCAATGCAGCTTGTACTTCTTTCAGCTTATCATTCAGATCTGCTTCAGAGTCTTCAAGCTTCGCTTTATCCTGCTCTTGCTGCTTGATTAAATCTTTGTCTGCATCAACAATAGATGAAACCGCAGTAGCGCGTGAGATAAAATCACCAAAGCTTGTTGATCCTAAAAGTACATCTATGTATCCTTGAGATCCGCCGCTTTCCTGTAAAGAACGAACGCGTTTTTTCAGGATTTCGTTACGCTTTTCGATGCGTGCTTCTGTTTCTTTAATCTCTTTTTTCAGTTCTTTGATTTCTTTTTTCGTTTTATCGTTTTCTTCTTTTTTATCTTCGATTTTGTTGCTTGTATCGAGCGCCTTAGCGTTAATGTCTTTCAGTTCTTTTTCAATCTTTGATTGGTTTTCCTGAAGCTCAGTTAATTCTTTTTCCTTCGCTTCAATGCTGGAAGCAACCTCAGATTGCTTGCTTTCGATTTTTTGTTTCTTTTCATTTAATGTTTCCGCCGATGCAGTTTTACTTGTAAATGGGATCAAAAAACTGCTTGTCCCGATGACGGAAGCCAAACCAAGTGTCAATAAACTCTTTCTCACTTTTTATATCCTCCCTTTTACTGTGAACCTGATCTCATTTGGAATTGTATTTTGAACATCAAGTTTCGTTCCTCATATTCTACGAGGAATGATGATTGTTTATGGTTAATTATTCTGTGCATCTCTTATTCTGGGTGTATAGCGTTTATTTCACATCATATGTAAAAAACACTAATTCCTTATGTACGAGAATCATTATACCATCAAGTTTCGACAAATTAGCGATAAATTTTATTACATTTGTGTTTCAAACACATTTCATGTCCTTGTTTTTTTGTCATTTTATCTAATATACTTTGGGATTTTGGAAAATCAACATAGATTTGATTAGTTAGAAATAATAAAACCCCGAGCTTGAATTGACTCGGGGTTTTATCTAATTAGAAGGTCTTTTTAAATGATTGTTTAGGAAATACATCTATTAGGTATTTAAAAGAACCTGTTCCTGAAACAGAAAATCTATAAAGAGTTTGAGCCTTACCTGCCATGGATACTAAATAAATCTCATGATTCGGTGCTTTATCATGTTGCCCACTAATTACAAGTGAAGAATTTGTCATTGTTAAAGTCCAACGAGAATCAATTGACGGATAAGAAACTCCTGGAAATCCAGTTTCAAAAGGAATTCTTGCAGTATGATAAAAAGTAAAAGAAAGTTTTTTACTTGACGCAGCTCCGACATCGATAAAAATTCCCTTATTTGAGGCTACATTGCTTTCAAGAACTTTTTTGCAATCCTTATCTGAACATCTATATGATCTCCCTATTTTCTTTTCAGCTAACCGTATAGATGTTGGATTCTGAAATTGCAAATTAACCATAGAATGAGTTCGACTACTTGAGGCATCTCTATTAAATTTTCTACCGTCGCCTTTTAAATATCCCCCTTGAATAAAATTGGGATCTGCTACAGATTTATAAGGAATAAAAGTATTATAAATAATACTAAATGCATCTGTTTTAGAATATGTGCTTTGCGCTTTGACTAAATTAGACGATCCTTTTTGAGATTTTACATTGCTGGTTTCAACAAGTTGATTTTGAGTTTTTAATGACTCTTCTGAAACCTCTGGCACATCAACAATGCTGGATAAAACTGCACTTATATTATATAAATTATCTTTTTCATCCATACTTAATTTTTTCTTATCAATCTTTTGTTTTTTTAATTTTTTATTGACTTTATTAATGGATGTCTTACCAAGTGGAACTTTTGTTTCTACCGTATATGTATATCTTTTACCAGTTTTAACATTTGTATCACGATAGTTTAAATCTTTAGTTACTTTAATAAGCTTTTCATTTTTATATATTTTATAAACATTATTGCTTCCTATGATTTTATTCCAAGACAGAGAGACTCCATCAGAACTAGATTGAACTTGCAAACCATTTTTTTCTATCGATTTGTCAACACTTTTCTGTTCAGGATATTCACTAATATCCTTATTGTATTCCAATTTTTTATTTTCAAGATCACTATTTTTGTTTAAAATTGTAAACCCTTCCGACTGAGCTTTGGGTTTTTCTTGTTGAATTTTAGAACTATTATCAATTTTAATCGCTATTACTTTTGATAATTTTTTTTTGTTATAAACACCTATTTTATACTTCTGAATATTTTCACTGATATTAACCTTCAATTTATTAGAAGAACTATTATAAATTAATTTGTTATTTTCATCATAAACCTTAAAATAGTCCCCTTTTTCTTGCACTGTTATGTTAGCAATACTATTATCTTTATTAATAATGACATCTTGATTCGAAGCTGCAATTGCACTCTTTGAAAATGAAATCATTAAAAATAAAAGTAAGAAACCTAAAAACTTTTTCATGTGAAACCTCCAGTTGATTATTGATTTATAACGGATAATATATTAACATAGTACTATACGTATTGGCAACAATTACTAAGGTGGAGATTTACATATGAGGGATAAAAATTTATTATTTTCATTTAGTTTCATAATCAGGTTAATTCTTACTTTGATTACTAGCTCAATAATTCTTGATATCTTTGTATCTATATTTTTATTTTTGAAAAATGGTGTTTCTTTTTCTTACTTTGAAGTCTATTTTTTATTTTTTTTAATTTTCTATGCTGTTTTTGCTCTTCCTGTACAAGTTATTCTGAACACTAACCCGAAAAAATTAAATCCTAAATACCTATCTATTTACTTTTTGGTATCAATCTTGATAAATGTACTATTAACATTTTTCAGTTCTACAAGAGATATCCAAGAGGTTATTTTCACTACATTAATCAGTTCTTTAGTATTTTGGATTACAGACTCCATCTTTACACAAAATAAATAAAAAAAAACAAAAAGAGGCTGTTTTAATAAGCCTCTTTTTGTTTTTAAGATTCTAAAATTGCATCAATTTGTTTAATATATTTGATTAACGTGCTTGGCGAAATACAAAATTTATCAGATATATCTTTTTTATTAACCTTTTTGCCACGAGCTTCATTCCAAATATAGTAGATAGCAGCAGCCCATCCGCTCACATTTTTCAGCGGCCCCGCTGCGCGGATTTGCTGTATCACATGGAATACCCAGCAGCTCATGACTTCTGTTTTCATCTCATCCTGTTCTGCTTCTTCCAGCAATTTAACCGTTTGATAAGCAAAAAGCGCATCCTCTGACACATCTGCTGCTGCGGAATCTCCGTGCAAGAGCAGCTTAACGAAATGGTTTTCAAAAGGAGCGGTGATGCGCTTCGAGCGTATCACTGCTTCAAGATGCTCCGTTTCACCCTTGGTGCTGCTGATATAATAGGCAGCCAATCGCTGTTCTACTGACGAAGGAAGTACTTCCCGCCGCTCAACCCATGGAGCCGGACGGTCCGCTCCGGGATATTGCGATTCGACTTTTCTCCATACCGTTTCGGCAAATTCTGTATGGCCCGTAAAGTAAGCAGAGCACGAGAGCCAGTAGTAGAATGTGTCGTCTCCTTCAAAACCGCTTTTATATAGTGATCTGAGCCATTTGTACCCGATATCATAGCGGCCGACAAGCGACAGGGTGGCACCCAGTTTATAGCGCTGTTCAAATAACATCGGATATACATTTGAAAGCTGATCACTCAGCTCTGCCACCTTTTCATCTTCTCTTTCATAATAGTAGAAAACGAGAAGATTACATAAAGCGTGAAGATTTCCTTCATTATTATTCAGCACTTGATAAGCCGTTTGTTTCGCTTTCACAACATTGCCGGAATAAAAGTGGGCAAGGGCGAGATTATTATAAGCGGACCAAAGCTCAGGATATTCGTTTGTGATTTCCTCAAGGGCCGCAACAGCTTCAGCAAGCTGACCGCTTTCAAGCAATGACTTCGCCCGGTCTTGTTTGATAAGCAATTCATCCTGATCATATAGAGAATCCTCAGGCCCGTCGTCTCCTAAATCAAGCAGATCAAGCAGACTATCATTCTCTTCGGAAAATTCACCGTCCGGATCAGCGTCTGAATAAGCTGCAGCTTCTTTATAAGCTTCCTGAAAGAGTCCCAGATGGGCAAAGTTATTTGCTTTAAAATAATGACATTCCGGCATTTCCGTCTCCAGATTCGCCAAAATATAATCAAGCAGATCGTTCGATTCCTGGTATTGCCCCATCTCTGAATAAATGACCGCAAGCTGCGAAAGCATCTCTGAATCCTTCGGCTCCAAATGAACCGCGCGCTGGATCAGTTTGCTTGCCCGCTTCAAATTGCGTTCTTTATACGCCTTCAAACCTTTATGAAAAAAATAATGTCCATCTTGAAGCAGCTGGACAATTTGTGCGTGATTTTTATGTTCAGAAGTGTGTTTTCCCACAACTACCCTCCGTTTTATACAATATTACCGTCAGTAGTATACCATAAATCGTAAGCTCCTCAATAGTTCAAAAGGAAGGATTGGGAAAATCCCTCCTCTTTTTTTTACTGGCTGAATCAACCAGAATTTACCCGGCTTTGTTTTCTAAATCCGCATTCATTTTCAGCTGCTGTTCAGCAAAATCTCTGTAAAGGTCATGGGACGCCATTAATTCATGGTGCGTGCCCCGTCCCGTAATTTCCCCTTTTTCAACAAATAATAGCTGATCTGCATCTACAACAGTCGATAAGCGGTGAGCGATGACAATTGTTGTCCGGCCTTCCATCAGCACCTCAAGTGCCTGCTGCACTGATTTTTCAGATTGACTGTCGAGGCTGGAAGTCGCTTCATCAAGCATCAGGATGCTCGGGTCCCGGAGAAGCGCCCTGGCAATCGCAATTCTTTGTCTCTGTCCGCCCGACAGCATGATGCCGCGTTCCCCCACTTCAGTATCAAGCTGATTCGGCAGCTCCTTAATAAAATTAAGAGCGTATGCCATCTCCGCTGCTTTTTCGATGTCGGCATCCGTTACCTCGCGTTCTAGCCCATAACAAATATTGTCTCTGATCGTTCCCGACATTAACGGACTTTCCTGTGACACATAGCCGATATGCTGACGCCACGATTCAAGCGAATACGTATCCACCGGCTTATCTCCCAGCCGAATGGTCCCTTCAGTCGGAGAATAGAAACGCTCCAGCAGCTTAAACAGCGTGGTTTTTCCGCCGCCGCTCGGTCCAACAATTGCTGTTACTTTTCCCGCTTCAATAACGGCGCTGATATCCTTCAAGATCAGCTGCTCAGCATTATAGCCAAAGGACACATGATCGAGCCGGATAGGGAGATGCGCGTTGTCAATTTGGTTTCCTGTGACGGTATCTTCCTCTTCCTCTGCCAAAATCTCAATCATCCGTTCTGTTGCACCGATTGATTTTTGCAGCTGTGTGAAGAACGTTGTAATCTGGCCCATCGGCATAATGATTTGAAACAAATATAAAATAAAAGCCACGAGTGCCCCGGCGGTCAATTCGCCTGATGACACCTGCATACCGCCGTATCCAATAACAGCCACGAGTGCGGCCATTAATACGAGAGAAATAAGCGGTCCGACAAGCGATTGCACCTTCGCCTCACGAACCCCAAGCTGGAATAATGAAGAAATCCCCAGTTTCCCGCGTTTGTATTCGACTTCCTCTGCATTTGAAGCCTTCACAAGCCTGATTTCAGGAAGGATTTGATTCAGCAGCCCCGTAAAACGTGCGGTTTCATCTTGGGTTTCCCGAGAAATGGAGAACATCTTCTGCCCGATCGGCACAAGGATCAGAGCTGCTAATGGAACAACAACTAAAACAAGCAGCGTCAGCTTCCAGTTCATAATGAATAAGATGGTGAGTGATCCAATGACCGAAATGATGCCTGTTATAAATCCGCTGATATGGCTGGTAATCAGCTCTTTTACCACCATCGTATCATTCGTGACCCGGCTGACAGTTTCACCGGAAGCGTTAGTATCGAAATAAGATACAGGAAGCTTAATTAATTTCTTCCATAATAAATCCCTTAGCCCAGAGATGATTTTTTGCCCGCTATAGTTTAGCGCGTATGTAGCGTAGGCGCTTAAAGCGGCTTGAATAAGAAAAACGAGCGCAATCAGCCCGATTTGCGTGCCGGACAGCGCTGACATGGAAAAACCGTCGACAAGCTGTTTCGTTAATAGAGGAATCAGCAGGCTGACCAGTGTTGTGACAATACTGAGAATCAGCGCAAAGGCGAGCTTTCCATAGGATGGGTTTGTCTGTTTCACTAATGCAAAAAAAGCTTTGAATTTTCTTTTAGGTTGCTGTGTTGGCATAGTATTTTTCCTCCTGTTTCAATCCCTTTACGCGGTCAGCAAGGTTGAACGGAATATAATAGGATTATTTTTACTCTTTCTAAATCATATCAATGGAGAGAGACTTTTTCAGTATATTTTTCTTGTAAACTGAAAATAAAAATCCCCTATTCATGACTCGAATAGGAGACGTTTCATATTATAGATCCTTTTCAGGCTTCTTTTTTCGGTACGTTAAGGTAACATCTTGCTGTCTCAGGTCCTCAATAATCATTTTGAACCGGTCAACCTTTGCAGTATGCTCTTCTTTTATCGTTTGAAGTACAGTCTTCTGCTTTTCGCTTTTCGATTCAAGCTCTTCTTTTATTTTTTTGACAATCATTCCTTTTTGCCCTTTGATTTCTTCTTTTAATGCAGATTCGAATTTTTTAGTCAGGCTGAGAATGTCGTTGATGGGTTTATTGAGACTGCCTGCTTTCCCCTTCATTTCGTCATGGGTTAGAAACATATAGGTGGTTGATACAACTTCTGTTTCACTTTCTGAAAATAAGGAAGTCACTCTGTCTATTCCTCCTAAGGCTGAAAATCGAATAACTGTGAGATCATTTCTTCTTTTTCAAATAGCTTTTCGATGCTCTCGCGGATATTTTTGATAAAATTCTTTTTTTCCGTTGTCTGTTTTTTGAGTTCTGCAACAATTCCGTCATTAGCAGGGAGTGCACCTGTATGGAACGATTCATGAACTGATATTTTCTCTAATTTATCGAATGTGTGACTGAAACCGGCCGCAAGCCGGAATTGAAGATCAAAGGCATATTGCGAAGGGTTTTCTTCCATATGTTGAATCGCCGTGATGATTGCCTGTTTTTTGTCTATAAACGCTTCATCGATTTCCTGCCGGAATACCTTTTGGTACGCAGAAATCGCATCTTCCATATCTTCAACGATCTTCATGCCGTTTTGATAGATTCTGACAGCGGACGAGATATTGACTTTAATCGTTTCTCCCGAGCCGCTCTTCCCTGTAAAGTAAATATCGGAGCCTTTATAGCTGAAGCCTTTTTCCTTTGATAATGCGTTCAACATTTGAACGATGCTGTGGCCGTCGACGATGAGTTTTAATGCGTCTTTTGTTTCTGCGTCGAGTGTTTCTAATGCCGCCTTTAATTCTTTAACACTCCCTACTAACTCACAGACATAATAAACAATTGCAACTACATTATTAGTTGATAGTGCGTATTTTAACTGTTGATATTGAATTTCTATATCGCCTATCTTATTATTAACGATTTTCAACTGTTTTTTGACACTCTTCTTTTGTGTCTCATCAATATACCCATTCTCTTTAAGCTGATCCACAAATGTCCCGCTATTATTCATGATAGTATGAAAGAATTTGATAAAAGCCGGCATTTTTTCCCCGATATTTTTAACCATTACCTGTATATCACCAAACCGGTCTTTCACTATTTTCCCTTTCGCCACATTTCCGTCAGCACTAAATATACTGCCGACAAGCTCTGCATCTATCCCGGTTGAAGCCATGACAAATCCGTTTAGTCCACCTTTTTTATAGTCATCCGAATATTTTCGGAAAAAAGTTTGGATAGAGCGGATTTCCTCATCGGGAATCTTATCTATAATACTTCTGATTCCTTTGACATCCGTGTTTGTATCTTTCATCTTTACATCTCCAAATGTAATAAAATCAGCCTTTCCGCTAACGCCATAAAGAGGGTCATCTTTGGAGATGCGTTGGGTGATGTTTGCTGTTACGCCTTTGTCATAGTAGTATTTCATGATTTCTATTTTTAGCTTTTCTCGCGAGAGCTCTTTTAGCTCTTTACGGCTAAGATCATATTTATTTAATAGATAATCTACTAAATCCCGATCAGCTAACAATAATTGGTCGATACTTATTTGTGCACCATTGACACCATATACTTCATCAAATTCTCCATCAATTAACTGGGCCATCACTTGGTTATTATTGGCAAGGGAATGTCCTAACGCAAATGTTTTTAATTCCTGAGAGTTACCCGCTTTTTTCTTCGAAATCTTTACAAACTCTCTTGTAGCCCTGTATTGATTATCGTCAATACCTAGAAACAAACCAAAGAAATTATAAGACCAGTCTCCATTATCAGCACTTCCCTCTGAAATAATGTGAAGCTGATTTACATCGTGCCTCTTGTCTTTTATATAAATTGCTGTACCATCATAACCAGACTCTTTAATCTGCTTATCTATCTTCTTATTTTCTTGAATAAGTTCTTGAGAAGTAAAAATCTCTATTTCTTCCGGGAGTTCCGAGTGAGTTTCTTCTTTGTAAATCCTGCGAATGTCAGCTTCAAAATCCTCTTTTGCTTTTTTTATTTTTTCCGGACTGTTTGATGCAAACTCTTCTTTATAGGCATACTCTAAGTTAATTATACGGAGCTTTACATTTTCATTTTCAAAAATATTATTATTGTCCATCCCTACTCTCCTTTTTATTTCTCAAAAGGGTTATAGAGTTAATTAATGTATCTGTTTTTTCTTTTGCTTGACCTTCATCTAAGGTACAAGGCTTATCGTCTTTCTTACACCGTACTATAAATGAATATACTATACCTAGGTACTCTTCTTTATTGGATTTTATATATCCAAAATAACGATATGAAAAATTGTATTTACGATCGCTGTTTTTAAAAGTACTTTTTTTTGATGCTGAGTAAACTACTTTTCCATCTTTTTTTTCTTCTTTAAAATTACCCTTGTAACCATTCTCATTACTAATTTGATCCAACATTGTCTCTGGATCATTAATAAACGAAGCTTCCTTATAGTAACTAACTTGTGCATCTAAAAGGATATTTGTTTTTTTGTTATAGCTTTGAAAGCCAATTGACTCGCTATTTTCTCCATTTGATGAAGAGAAATCAGGCAGGTACTCACCGTCCTCCGGAAACAACATCCTAAATCCTTTCAACTTAGACTCCAGCAAATAGTACCCAGGCTCTTCTTCCTTCGTTGACACCATGTACTCTCTCGTTTTCTCGTCCTGAAACGCGGGAACTTGCGGCAGTTTTTTTGGGTCCATGTCTTTTGGTTTTACGGCTTCTGTTTTATTTTCATTGTTTTTGCTGTTTTTTTCGTTGTCGTTCATACTGCATCCTCCTGTCAGGGCAAGTAATAAGCTGAAGCAAATATAGATAATCTTTTTCATTACGAACCTCCAAGGGGTTTTGTGAGATGATTCCATTTTTCAAAAGTAATACTATTGACCCGGTTATGGGATGATTATATTATCCTTTTCCATGTTACATCATGGCGGAATTTGGATAAATAGGAAATCAGACTTGGTTTTGACCTTCTTTTATCCATTCGGAATGTGAAACACCTACAATATTACAAAATACCCATTACATTTTTCTTATAACAAAAAAAGAGCCTACGGATAAAGGCTCTTTCCTTTTACTATTCAGAATGGCGTTTTTTCAAGACGTCAAGCACATCATCCAGCGGCAATGCTTGTTCTCTGAGCAGGACAAGGAGATGATACAGCAGGTCTGCCGCTTCCCATTTCAGTTCCTCGTGGTCACGGTTTTTGGCGGCGATGATGACTTCTGATGCTTCTTCGCCGACTTTTTTCAAAATCTTATCCACGCCTTCTTGGAAGAGGTAAGTGGTGTAAGCTCCTTCAGGCATTTCAGCTTGGCGTTCTGCAATGACGCGCTCCAACTCGCTTATGATGTCAAATCGGCCGGAGGTTTGTTCTTCTGTCTGTTCCTTTGTAAAACAGCTGTAGCTGCCGGTGTGGCATGCCGGACCGGACGGTTCTACAAGCACGACCAGTGCATCTTGGTCGCAGTCATATCGGATGCCCTTGACGGCTTGCGTATTCCCCGATGTTTCTCCCTTGTGCCATAGCTCTTGCCGCGAGCGGCTGTAAAACCATGTTTCTTTTGTTTCCATTGTTTTTTCATACGATTCCCTGTTCATGTATGCAAGTGTCAGCACTTCTTTGCTTGCCGCGTCCTGCACGATGGCGGGGATTAATCCGTCTTCGTTAAAACGCAGTTCATCTGCCTGTTTCATCTCACATTCACCCCGTACTCTTTCAAATATGATTTCACTTCTTTAATTGATGTTTCTTTATAGTGAAAAATGGAGGCAGCCAGCGCGGCGTCCGCTTCTCCTTTTGTAAAAGCCTCGAGCATATGCTGCGCGTTTCCTGCTCCCCCTGAGGCGATGACAGGAACCGGAACACCTTCTGACACGAGCTTTGTCAGCCTGTGGTCAAAGCCCTTTTTCTCCCCATCTGAGTCCATGCTGGTCAGGAGGATTTCTCCGGCTCCGCGTTTGACGGCTTCCTTCGCCCATGCTGTAACTTCCCAATCCGTTTTCTTTCTGCCGCCGTGCGTGTAGACCTTGTATGAATCAGATGTTTCGTCGTACTTGGCGTCTATGGCGAGTACGATACATTGAGAGCCGAAAAACGCCGCGCCTTCGGTAATCAGCTCGGGACGGAGAACAGCTGCCGTGTTTACAGAAACTTTGTCCGCGCCGGCACGCAGAATCGTTTTCATATCGCTAAGCTGATTGATGCCGCCTCCGACTGTAAACGGAATCGCAAGCTTTGCAGCAACCTGCTCTACGACGTCAACCATCGTTTTACGGCCTTCATGCGAAGCGGAAATATCAAGAAACACCAGTTCATCCGCGCCTTCCTGGTCGTATGCTTCCGCCAGCTCGACAGGGTCGCCGGCATCCTTCAGCTCAAGAAATTGAATCCCTTTGACAACGCGCCCTTCTTTCACATCAAGACATGGGATAATCCGTTTTGTTATCATTTCCCCTTCATCCTTTCAAGCGCCTCGCCAAGTGTAAACTGGTTGGTATACAGCGCTTTTCCGATAATGGCTCCAGAAACCCCATTCGCATGATAACGGGCAAGAGCTTCAAGATCCGCAACAGAGCTGACTCCGCCAGAGGCGATGACAGATTTTCCGGTTTCTTTCGCGAGTTCCACTGTGCTTTCGATATTGGGGCCTGACAGCATCCCGTCTGTCGCAATATCAGTAAAAATAAAAACTTCTGCGCCTTCGTTGGCGAGCTCTTTGCCGAGTTCAGTCGCCTTAAGACTTGAGGTTTCCAGCCACCCCTCTGTTGAAACAAAGCCGTTTCTTGCGTCCAGCCCGATGGCTATCCTTTCGCCATACTCTTTCAGCATTTTTTTTACAAACGGCGGATCAGAAACAGCAGAGCTTCCCAGGATCACGCGATCGACTCCTGCCGATAAGTAATCGTAGACGTCGCTTTCCGAACGAATGCCGCCGCCGATTTCGACTTTCAGATTGAGCTTTTGTACAATTTCGATGACATGACGGTCATTTACTTTTTTTCCTTCCTTCGCGCCGTCAAGATCAACTAGATGAATCCATTCAGCCCCCTCACTCGCAAATAACGAGGCCATGTCGAACGGCGAATCGCCGTATACGGTTTCCTTGCTGTAATCGCCTTGGACGAGACGCACGCATTTGCCGTTTCTCATATCAATGGCCGGAAATAATGTAAAAGCACTCATTTTTTCACCTTCTGTTCTGCTGCCATTTTTGTGAATTGGATTAAGATAGACATTCCGACCGCACTGCTTTTTTCCGGGTGAAACTGAGCGCCGAAGATGTTCTCTTTTCCGACAACCGCAGGCACCTGCACACCGTACTCGGCACTTGCCAGTAGCGCGTCGTCATCCATTCCGTCAATATAATAGGAATGGACAAAATAAGCGTAGCCTTCTTCTACTCCGGCCAGCAGCGGAGATTCGTTATGAAAGGAGAGGCGGTTCCATCCCATATGCGGAACCTTCAGCTTGTTTCCCTGCTGATCTTCCGGCTTCAGCCCGACTGCTTTTCCCTTTAACAAACCGAGACCTGCAGCGGTTCCATGCTCTTCGCTCTCATGAAACAAAAGCTGCATGCCGAGGCAGATCCCAAGAAGCAACCTTCCCTCTGACACCATCTTATGAATGAATTGATCGAGATTGGTGTTGCGCAAATTGTCCATCGCGTCCCCAAACGACCCGACTCCCGGCAAAATGAAAGCATCGGCTCTACTCAGCTCCTCCGGAATGTCTGAAACAAAGTACGGTTCGCCGACACGCTCCAGCGCCTTTGAGACGCTGTATAAATTGCCCATTCCGTAATCTATCACACCGATCATTTACAGCATCCCTTTCGTTGACGGAATCCCTTTGACACGCGGGTCTATCATTGTCGCTTCATCAAGCGCGCGTCCTAAGGCTTTAAAAACGGCTTCTATCATATGGTGTGTATTTGTGCCGTAATGAACGATCACGTGCAAGTTCATCCGTGCTTCAAGCGCCAGCTTCCATAAAAATTCATGTACAAGCTCAGTATCGAAAGTTCCGACTTTCGCTGCAGGAAAGTCAGCACGCATTTCCAAGTGCGGCCGATTGCTTAAATCAACCACTACCTGAGCAAGCGCCTCATCCATCGGCACAAACGCCGAGCCGTAGCGTTTGATGCCTTTTTTATCGCCTAGTGCTTCAAGCAAAGCCTGCCCTAAGCAAATGCCGATATCTTCAGTTGTGTGGTGATCATCAATATCGACATCACCTTTTGCATGAATGGAAAGATCAAATTGCCCGTGTTTTGTGAACAGGTCCAGCATATGCGTCATAAACGGCACATCTGTTTTGATTTCTGCTTGTCCTTCACCGTCTATTGCGAATGACAGTTCTATATCCGTTTCATTTGTTGTTCTGGCGCGTTCCGCTTTTCTCATTTCGAATTCCTCCGTTCTCTCGCTTCGATTGACCTGGCATGCGCTTCTAATCCTTCAAGTCTGGCAAAAGCTGCAATGCTTTCCGCATGTTCTTCAAAGGCTGATTGGCTGTAAGAAATAATGCTCGATTTCTTTTGAAAATCCGTGACGTTTAATGGGCTTGAGAATCTGGCCGTTCCATTCGTCGGAAGCACATGGTTCGGTCCAGCAAAATAATCTCCGACTGGTTCAGGGCTGTATCGGCCTAAGAAAATTGCACCCGCGTGCTTAATATTGCCAAGCAAAGCTTCGGGAGACTGTGTGATGATTTCTAAATGCTCCGGGGCGAGCGTATTGACTGTATTGACCGCTTCATCTATCGTTTCAGCCACATAAATAGATCCATAATCTCTCACTGAAGCTTCCGCAATATCTCTGCGCGGCAAGGTTTTAAGCTGCTCGTTCACCTCGGCTGAAACGGCCTCAGCCAGCGGCATGGAATCTGTGACAAGCACACATGAGCTAAGCATGTCGTGTTCCGCTTGTGACAGCAGGTCGGCGGCTATTTCACGAGGGATAGCCGTTTCATCAGCCAGCACAACGATTTCACTCGGTCCGGCAATCATATCAATATCGACATCACCGAACACCTCTCGTTTGGCAAGCGCTACAAATATATTTCCCGGGCCTGTAATTTTATCGACCGGCGCAATGGTTTCTGTCCCATATGCCAGCGCCGCAATTGCTTGAGCCCCTCCCATTTTGTAAATATCTTTGATGCCCAGCTCAGCAGCTGCGGCTAAGACTCCCGGAGACAGCCGTCCGTCTTTTCCCGGTGGTGTGACAAGAACGATTCTTTCCACGCCCGCTGTAAGCGCCGGAATGACATTCATCAAAACAGATGACGGATATGCGGCAGTTCCGCCCGGCACATAAACGCCGGCAGAATCAAGTGCCGTCACTTTCTGTCCCAGCATTGTGCCATCCTTTCTGTGATAAAACCAGGAAGATTGAAGCTGTCTTTCGTGATATTCAGTAATGTTTTTGATCGCTTGCCTGACTACCTGCAGCAGCTGGGGATCCAGCAAGCTGTATGCTTCTTCAATTTCTTCTGTTGTGACCAATGCGCTGTCGAGCTTGATGCCGTCAAACTTGGCCGTGTAGTCACGAACTGCCTGATCACCATTTGCTTTTACATGTTCAATAATGGATCGGACCGCTTTTCTTTGTTCTTCCGTTCCGGCATCAATTGACCGCTTGAGAGAAAGCCGATCCGCGCCGCTAATGGTTTTGATTTTCATTTTGCCGTTTCTCCTTCCACAACAAGAGATAAACGGGACGCCATTTCGTCGATGACATCGTCCTTCATGCGATAGCTTACAGGGTTGACGATAAAGCGGGAGGTAATATCACAAATATGCTCTGTTTCAACGAGTCCGTTTTCTTTAAGCGTCTGTCCCGTAGATACGATGTCGACTATTCTGTCCGCAAGCCCGATAAGAGGAGCAAGCTCGATTGAGCCGTTCAGCTTAATAATCTCGACTTGCTCTCCCTGCTCTCTAAAATAACCGGAAGCTACATTCGGATACTTTGTCGCAATCCTCGGCGCGACGCCGCTCCAGTTGGTATCGGGGAGTCCGGCAACCGCGAGATGGCATTTGCTGATTTTCAAATCCAGCACCTCATATACATCGCGCTCCTCCTCCAGCATGACATCCTTCCCCGCAATTCCGACATCTGCCACGCCGTGCTCCACATATGTGGTCACATCCATCGGCTTTGCCAAAATGAAGCGGAGATTTTCCTCCGGCACATCGATGATCAGTTTTCTAGAATCCTCAAACTCTTCCGGCAGCTTGTATCCCGCCTGCCGCAGCAGCCCTGCTGCTTCTTCAAATATTCGCCCCTTCGGCATGGCCATTGTGAGTAACTTACCCATTTTGCTCTTCCTTTCTGGCACCGATAAAATAAGTGACATTTGCAAATGATTTTGTCATCTGATCAATATTTTCAATCCCCAGTAAATCCTGAAGAACAACTTTTTTTCCTTTCAAACGCTCTTCATTCGCAAAAGCGATGGCCTGCACCCTCTGCTCTTTGCTGAAAATGACAGCATCGATTTCACTGGGTTCGTCTTTCATATGAAGCGCTTCAATCATTCGGTCAATCCGGAGCCCAAAACCCGTCGCCGGCGCTGGTGAATTAAAATGTCCCAGAAGCTTGTTATAACGCCCGCCGCTGCCAATCACAAAGCCGACACTTTCCGCGTACACTTCAAATAAAATCCCAGTGTAGTAGCTCATATGGCTGACCATATTCAGATCAAGACGGACATTTTCCGTACACCCGTAGTCTTCAAGAATCTCCCACAGTGCCTTCAGTTCATCAACAACACTTTTTCCTTGCACTGAATCGACGATTTCTTCTGCACGCTCGCATACTTCTATACTGCCCCGCAATTCGAGAAGCTCCAGTAATCTTTTTTTATCAATGGAGGAAAGCGGAAGAGATTTGACGTGCTCTCTATAGCCGACATAATTCTTTTCATATAAAAACCTCCGCAACACGTCTGCGCGTTCAACATTCCCGAGCACTTCAACAAACAGGGCATCTGCAATGCCTGCGTGGCCGATTGCAATTTTAAATGAAGTCAGGCCGGCATTTTTTAACGCACCGACTACTAAGGCAATAACCTCTGCATCCGCACTTGTCGTGCCATCACCAATCAATTCCACTCCAACCTGCTCAAACTCGGCAGGACGTCCGCCCTCGCGTTCCTGGGCTCTGAACACATTTGCCGCATAGCCGACTCTGAGCGGTTGATCATGTTTCAGCAGCTTTGAAGCCGCCACCCTTGCGATCGGCCCTGTCATATCCGGGCGAAGCACCAGTGTCTTGCCATCCTGATCCAGAAGCTTAAACAGCTGCTGCTCTTCAATTGCTGACTGCACACCAACCGTATCGTAAAACTCCAGCGTAGGTGTTTCCATAAATTGATAGCCCCATTTATCTATCATATCGGTTAACGATTGCCTCACCTTATTTTTCGTTTCATATAAACCGGGCAGTGTATCTCTCATGCCGTGCGGTTTTTCAAACATAAACATCAACCCGAGCACCTCCGTCATTGTTTGAAGGAAAATTCCGAATCCTTTAGTTCGCTAATATGATAATATGTTAGCAGATGAAAGAATGGAAATCAATCCTTAACTTTTTCACAAATATGTATCATTCAGAAATCCTCCTCCTAAATATGAAAAAATCATGAATAAAGAATGAAAGGTCAGTCATATCTCAAATTCTTTATGTTTGGCATGCTATAATACAAATCAAATAGAGAACAAGGAGTTAAAAATGAAAACACTGCGAACGTTATGTGTACTGATCATACTTTCTGCTGTCATTTTCTTCGGCATCAAAATATATGCAAAAGATATAGATATTTCGTTTTTCAAAATTGATATAGGTGCAACGAAGAATGAATCTGAAACAGCTGCAAACAAAGAGAAGAAACTCAGAGGAAGCGCCGAGCCGCTGGACGTCACGCTTTTCAATCAGATGGATGCCCCAAGACTCTATAATGGCTGTGAGGTGACGAGCCTTGCTATGGTGCTGAACTATGCGGGATACAACGTGACAAAGAATACACTGGCAAACCAGATCGCAACAGTGCCTTTGACATACACCAGCGGATTAAAAGGTGATCCGAATGACGGATTTGTCGGTGATATGGCGAACGGCCCGGGGCTAGGTGTCTATCACGGCCCGATCTATCAGCTCGCTAAAACCTATGCGGGGGACAATGTTTCTGATCTGACAGGAAAAAGCATCTCTGCTGTTTATGAGCAGCTTGAGAAAGGCAACCCGGTTTGGGTTATCACGACAGCCAACTTTACACCTGTTGACAACATGCAGACATGGAAAACGCCAAACGGAACGATCGATATCACGTACAGCGAACACAGTGTCGCCGTCACGGGTTATGATGAAAATTACGTGTATGTGAATGACCCTTATGGCTATAAAAACAGAAAAACAGACCGGACCAGCTTCGAAAAAGCGTGGGTGCAAATGGGCAGCCAAGCCATCGTCGTTCAAAAGTAAAGCTGCCCGCTTTCACAAGCTTTTCTTATGCTCTCTCCTGAGCAAATACGCCAATACTCATGCTTGATGTTTAAATCAGGTAACAATGACGCATTTTCCATTTTCCATCCAAATTTGTCTTTACTTTCAGGCTGGCTATTTTTATGATTAAAACAGATTCAGCCTTGCCCCGATCTATGTGAGAGAAGCCGGTGCAAGATGCTGACGCTTCTCTTACAAAACTAAAGATATCCGGGGAGGATTTTATCATTGAAAAAAATCGTGTCTATCCTATTTATGTTCAGTTTGGTTATGGGCTTCAGCCAGTTTCAGACATCAACTGCTTTTGCAGCTGACAAAGTGGTTCATGAAACAATTATCGTGCCAAAAAATACAACATATGACGGGAAGGGACAGCGGTTTGTAGCAGGAAAAGAATTGGGTGACGGAAGCCAATCCGAAAACCAAAAGCCTGTTTTTCGTGTGGAAGACGGAGCAACTCTGAAAAATGTAGTGCTCGGAGCTCCTGCTGCTGATGGCGTGCACACTTATGGAAACGTTAACATTCAGAATGTGACGTGGGAAGATGTCGGTGAGGACGCGTTAACTGTGAAGAAGGAAGGAAAAGTAACCATTGACGGCGGTTCTGCTCAAAAAGCTTCTGATAAAATCTTTCAAATCAATAAAGCCAGCACGTTTACAGTGAAAAACTTCACTGCGGATAACGGCGGAAAGTTTATTAGACAGCTGGGCGGGTCGACCTTCCATACCGATGTCATTATCGACAGATGCACCATCACAAACATGAAGGAAGCGATTTTCCGTACGGACAGTAAAACGAGCACTGTCACCATGACGAACACAAGATACTCCAACGTCGGCAAGAAATGGATCGGCGTCCAGCACGTAACGGAAAAAAACAATACCCAATTTTAATATAAAGAAAAAGCCCGCGGTTATTTGATCCGCGGGCTTTTTATTCTATCCTGCATTTCTTCCTTCGTGTATATGATTTTCATCGGATTTCCGCCGACAAATGCCCCGGCTGGCACATCCTTATGGACAAGCGTTCCAGCGGATACGATCGCGCCATTCCCTATTTCCACGCCTGGCAGAATGGTCGTGTTGGCGCCGATCATCACTTCGTCTCCGATCAGGACTTTACCGATTCGATACTCCTGAATTAAATACTCATGAGCCAAAATGGTCGTATTGTATCCGATGATTGAATTCGTTCCGACTGAGATCTTTTCCGGAAACATAATATCGGGCATCACCATGAGGGCAAAGGATGTCTGCTTTCCGACCTTCATCCGCAAAAACGTACGGTACAGCCAGTTTTTCATTCCTATAAACGGTGTATATCTCGCAATTTGAATGACAATGAAATTCTTCACTACCTTCAAAAAAGGCACCGTTTGATAGACATGCCACAGTGAGTTAGCTCCTGATACCGGATGCCGGTCTGTTTTTCTCACAGATTACTTCACTCCAACGATTTGTAATAGATCACTCATTTTCTCTAGCATATAGTCTGGCTCATGCTTCGCCAGCGCTTCCGGCCCTTTAATCGTCCATGCGACACCGGCTGTTTTTGTACCGGCGTTTTTCCCCGCCAGAATATCGTGATAGTTGTCACCGACCATGATGGCTTCAGCAGGCTCGCTTCCCAGCTGCTTCAGCGCCAGCAGGACAGGCTCGGGATCAGGCTTTGCCATCGTGACATCATCAAGTGTAACAACAGTTTCGAAAAAACCGCCGATTCCCGTTAGCTTAAGGCCCATATTGACAGTATCCCTTAACTTTGTTGTCACAATTCCTAATGTAAAGCCCGCTTTTTTTAGTTCATCCAGCGTTTCATAAACCGTTTCATATTCGGTGACAAGTGTGTCATGCATCTGGTGATTGTATGTTCTGTACATGCTGATCATTTCTTCAGTTTTCTCAGCATCCATGGAAGAAAACGTTTCAAAAAGAGACGGGCCGATAAACGCAAGCACATCCTCACGTTTATAGCGGCTCGGATAATAATGCTCCAGCGTATGCAAAAATGACGCGATAATTAATTCATTTGTATTAATAAGGGTTCCGTCTAAATCAAACAGAATCGTCGTTACTTGATGATCAGTCATACTGCTTCCTTTCCAACCGCTGAGGGTTTCCATTTTTTCCACGTATACGATATCGCCATCGTCAGCAGCACGGCCGTGGTGACTCGAATCAGCAGAAGCGGCCAAACCGGAATGCCAAGTGGAATAAAGACAAGTGTATCTTCAACGACAGCATGGCAGGCGACGAGAAATATAAAGGCCAGTGTCATGTCGCGCCTGCCAACGCCGTCATCTTCGACTGCTTTGATCATGACACCCGCTCCGTAGGCAAGGCCGATTGTCAAGCCGGTTACCATTGTCATGGAGGTATTTTTATTCATGCCCAGCATCTGTGTAAACGGAGACAGCCACTTAGAAAACGTGTGCAGCCAGCCTAAGTCTCGCATAAATTGAATGATGATCATCAGCGGGATTACAATCGCCGCCAGCTGCAACACACCAAGACCGGCTTTCATTAAAGCCTCGGCCAGCATCGCCAGCCAGCCGTCAGGCGCATCACCCTTTGAAGCAATAAAACCGTACTGCGCCATTTCCTGCCCGCCGTGCCAGATGAGATTAATGACGATTGCAGAAACAGCTGCCAAACCAATGCGCACTGCCAATATGACGCCAATCCTGATTCCGACCTTTGCTGCGACCGTCGATTCGATAATTAAGTTATGACAGAATGAAAGCATGACCGCTAAGATAAAAACTTCCTTCACGGATAAATCCAGTGTCAATATCCCGGCAATCCCCGCGTACAGATTCAGCATATTCCCAAGCACAAGCGGAATCGCCGCTTCGCCTGAGAGACCGAACAGGTCCATCACCGGTGTGATTAGCCTTACCAGCCAATCCATGACAGGCGTATGCTGAAGCAAAGAGACTATCAGTGTCACCGGAAAAATGACTTTACCGAGTGTCCATGTTGTCTGAAGACCTGCCGCAAGACCGGCCAGAAAAATCTTCTTCATCCCTCATCCCCCTTTGCTACCGTCTACTCTGCGTACCGCTTCGCCGAGTACCCCTTGACGCGTCTGAAGATGATGGCTGCCACAGCCAACACAATTAATACAATTGAGATCACCTGAGCGATGCGAAGCGAACTCGTCAGCATTAAGCTGTCAGTCCGCATTCCTTCAATAAAGAGCCTTCCGATTGAATACCAAATGATATAGGTTAAAAACATCTCGCCTCTCCGCAAATTCGCTCTGCGCAAAAGAAGCAGTATAATAACGCCGACAAAGCTCCATAGTGATTCATATAAAAAAGTAGGATGATAATATTGTCCGTTGATGTACATTTGATTAATGATAAACTCAGGCAGGTGCAGGCTTTCTAAAAAGGCTCTGCTGACCGCCTCCCCGTGTGCCTCTTGATTGACAAAGTTTCCCCAGCGGCCGATCGCCTGACCAAGCAAAATGCTCGGCGCCGCGATATCCGCAAGCTTCCAGAAAGAAATGTTTTTCACTCTTGAAAAGACATAGCCTGTCAAAATGGCACCGATTAAGCCGCCGTGTATCGCGATGCCGCCCTTCCAGATTTTTATGATTTCTCCCGGATGTTCGGCATAATAATCCCATTCAAATGCAACGTAATAAATCCGCGCGCAAATAATCGCAATTGGGATCGCAAAAAGGACGAGATCGATAAAAATATCTTTCTGCAGCCCTCGTTTTTCACTTTCTCTCATGGCAATCCAAAGCCCCAGCAAAGCACCGAGACCGATAATGATTCCGTACCAATGGACGGCTAACGGCCCTAGCTGAAACGCTATCGGATTGAGTGGTTCTATCGCTTCATTCATTTATTGCCAACTCCTATTCGTCTTGTTCACCGTCTTCAATGACATCCGCCAGCTTGTTGGTAAATTGCTCAGCGGCGTTTAAGCCCATCCGCTTCAATCTGAAGTTCATAGCAGCCACTTCAATAATGACCGCGAGATTTCGTCCCGGACGGACAGGGATCGTGAGTTTTGTAATTTCTGTATCAATGATTTTCATTGTTTCTTCTTCGAGTCCAAGGCGGTCGTATTGCTTGCCCTGCTCCCAGAGTTCAAGATTCATCACAATTGTAATTCGTTTATTGCTTCTGACCGCACCGGCACCAAACAGCGTCATGACGTTAATAATGCCGAGCCCTCTAATTTCAAGCAGATGCTCAATGAGCTCAGGGGCGTTTCCGACAAGGGTATCCTGATCCTCCTGCCGAATTTCAACACAATCATCAGCAACAAGGCGGTGGCCTCTTTTCACAAGCTCCAACGCGGTTTCACTTTTTCCGACGCCGCTTTTCCCTGTGATCAGCACTCCGACGCCATATATATCGACAAGCACACCGTGAATGGCTGTGGTTGGCGCAAGTCTGCTTTCTAGGAAGTTGGTCAATCGGCTTGACAGCCTTGTCGTTTTCAGCGGCGATCTGAGGACAGGCACGCCATTTTTCTCAGAAGCGTCAATCAGCTCCTGCGGGATAGGCATATCTCTAGACAGAATAATAGCTGGTGTTACATCCGTGCATAGAGAGTCCATGCGCTGCTTTTTATCCTCTTCCGGCAGCTGTTCAAAGAAAGAAAGCTCTGTTTTCCCCAGAAGCTGTACGCGCTCCCTAGGGTAATATGTAAAATATCCGGCAATTTCAATGCCTGGTCTTGATAAATCACTCATCGTAATCGGGCGGTTAATTCCTTCTTCTCCGCTGATCAATTCCAAATGAAACTGTTCCATTACATCTTTTGTCCGAACCTTTGCCACGATATGTTCCTCCTGTTCCGGGATAACCCGAGCTTGCTCAACAATAATTTCATTTTATCACTTTCGGGCTTGAACCTAAAACAGATTTTATAAAAGACTGGCAAACGTGTCAGCTGGTCTAGATCACTAGTCTGAAAAGGAGTAAAATAAACGTATTCATATATTCCAGAAAGGCGGATCAATTATGGCAGATAGTCTTCTTCTCAGCGGCATCAGTATCGTGACAGAAAATGAAGTGATTAAAAACGGCTATGTTGGGGTCAAGGATGGAAAGATAAGCGCTGTCTCAGCAGAACGGCCAATAGAGCAATACGCAAAGGAAATTCAAGGCCCAAGGGATGCCGTATTGCTTCCGGGGATGATTGATATTCATATCCACGGCGGCTATGGCGCGGATACAATGGATGCGAGCTTTTCCGCGCTCGATACCATGTCCTCAAGGCTGCCCGAGGAAGGCACAACGAGTTTTTTAGCGACAACCATCACACAGGAACACAGCCAAATTTCTCAAGCACTGGTAAACGCGAGAGATTGGAAATCTGCGGAGGATTCCTCTTCATTAGGTGCGGAATTGATCGGAATTCATTTAGAGGGTCCCTTTGTTTCACCTAAAAGGGCCGGAGCGCAGCCAAAGGAATGGATTAGGCCCTCAGATCTTGCACTTTTCAAGAAATGGCAGCAGGAGGCAGGGGGGCTGATCAAAATCGTCACGCTTGCACCGGAGGAGGATCAACATTTTGAGCTGATCCGTTATTTAAAAGATGAGTCGATTATCGCGTCAATGGGACACACGGATGCAGACTCCGCATTACTTTTGGAAGCCTTTGAAGCAGGCGCCAGCCATATGACTCATTTATACAATGCGATGAGCCCGTTTCATCATCGTGAACCCGGAGTGATCGGAACAGCCCTCGCCCATGAGGGTTATGTCACAGAGCTTATTGCCGACGGTATCCACTCCCATCCGTTAGCGGCAAAGCTTGCTTTTTTAGCAAAAGGCAGCAGCAAGCTTATATTGATCACCGATTCAATGCGGGCGAAAGGACTAAAAGACGGAGTCTACGAGTTCGGCGGACAAAGTGTGACAGTAAAGGGGAAAACAGCTCTTCTTCCGGATGGGACGCTTGCCGGTTCGATTTTAAAAATGAATGAAGGCGCACAGCATATGCGCGCGTTTACGAATTGCTCTTGGACGGATATAGCTAATATAACTTCAGCAAACGCGGCCAAACAGCTTGGCATCTTTGACCGAAAAGGCAGTATAACAGAGGGAAAAGATGCGGATCTTGTAATTGTCAGCAGTGAATGTGAGGTGCTTCTCACCATCTGCCGCGGAAACATTGCATTTATATCCAAGGAGGCTGATCATATATGAAAGTAATCGAATGTCAATCGTATGAGGCATTAAGCCAAAAAGCTGCCGGAATTGTGGCTGAAACAGTCAGGGAAAAGCCTGATGCCGTTCTCGGTTTAGCGACAGGCGGGACACCGGAAGGCACGTACCGCGAGCTGATCCGCCTGCACCAAACAGAGAATCTTTCTTTTCAAAACATCACCACGATTAACTTAGATGAATACGCCGGCCTTTCCGGTAATGACCCAAACAGCTATCACTGCTATATGAATGAGCGTTTCTTTCAGCATATCGACAGTCAACCGAGCCGGCATTTTATCCCAGATGGAAACGCAAGTGACCTGGAAGCCGAGTGCAAACGCTACGAACAATTGATTGAATCACTTGGCGGAGCGGACATTCAGCTTCTCGGCATCGGCCGAAACGGACATATCGGCTTTAATGAACCGGGAACATCATTCCAGTCCCGCACACATGTCGTGGCATTAAATGAACAAACCCGTCAGGCCAATGCCAGATATTTTACCTCCATTGACAGGGTGCCAAAAAAAGCCGTTACAATGGGAATTCAAACGATTCTCTCAAGCAAGCGGATTCTTCTGCTCATCTCCGGCACAAGCAAAGCCGAAGCTGCAAAAAGGCTGCTGGACGGACAAGTCAGTGAGGAATTCCCTGCGTCCGCTTTGCACCTGCATCCTAACGTTTCGGTTTTGATTGATCAAGAAGCCGCGGGATTCAGGCATTGAAAGGATTTTCGCTATGAATATCGATAAACAATCTCCTATCCCCATTTATTATCAGATTATGGAGCAAGTAAAAGCTCAAATAAAGAGCGGAGAGCTGCAGCCGGATATGCCGCTTCCTTCCGAGCGGGAATATGCCGAGCAATTCGGGATCAGCCGGATGACGGTGCGCCAAGCGCTTTCTAATTTGGTCAATGAAGGTTTTCTCTATCGTCAGAAAGGCCGGGGCACCTTTGTCAGCAAGCTAAAAATGGAACAAGCGCTCCAAGGGCTTACAAGCTTTACAGAAGATATGAAAAGCCGCGGCATGAGGCCGAGCAGCAGGCTCATCGATTATCAGCTTATCGATTCGACTGAGGAGCTGGCCGCCATACTAGGATGCGGGCACCCGTCCCGCATCCACAAAATCACACGGGTTCGGCTGGCGAATGATATTCCTATGGCGATTGAAGCCTCACACATCCCATTTGAACTGGCAGGTGAATTAAATCCGTCTCATTTCAAGTCGTCAATTTACGAGCATATTGAAAGGTACAACAGCATGCCGATTTCCCGCGCCAAACAAGAGCTTGAACCGAGTGCCGCAACACAGGATGAAGCAAACTTGCTCGGCATCCAAGAGGGGGCGCCAGTCCTGTTGATTAAACGAACAACGTATTTACAGAACGGTACTGCTTTTGAGCATGTAAAATCTGTATACAGGGGCGACCGTTATACTTTTGTCCATTACATGGATCGGCTGTCATAAAAAAGTCTCCAACCCCTTTTTAAGGATTGGAGACACGGCGAAAATCAAATTGGTCTGGCGCTGGACGATAGGTTTCTTTTTTCGTCTTGAACTTCCAGATCGGTGATTTCGTTTTTCCGTTAAAGCTGTCTTCCACAATGGTATACCAATAATAAACTGAATTCGGCTCTAGATTCTCCCATAGGAATTCGGCGGTTTCCCCGCTTTTCACTTTCTCGCGTTTTCCGAGCTGTTCGTTTGTATAGACATTGCATTCAAAATAATCGGTTTCTACTCTTTTCATTCTTGGCTTCAGATCAAGCTCCAGCGTAAACTCATCCTTGTTGCCGTAACTATCTGTATCATAAAAGTTTTTATCATCCATATACGGTGAATAAGTGGATACATGCACCACATTGTTTGCCTGGTCAAACTGCATCAAACGCAAATATCCTTGGCCGCCCTCTGGCCCGCCCTGATAATCAGCAAGCATTTGATGGACGAGACGATCCGGTTTTCCATCTCCGTCATCATCCAGCTCATCTGTTTTTCTCATCGCGCTGTGATAATGTCCGCTTAACACCATCACGACATTCGGGTTCGGCTTGACAACTTTTTTGAAGATTTTCTCGCCGATCGGGCTTCTGTTTCCGCTAACGAGTAAATATTCATGAAAAGCTAAAACAGCTATCCTGTCAGGGTGCTTCTTCAGCACTTGATTCATCCATGCGATGTCTTCATTTGTGATGCCCCAGCCCATGTACAGCATGATATAATCATTGCCGCTGCTTGATATGAGGTCATAATGCCCGCGGTTATTTTTGTATGATTCTCCATAGTGCAGTCTCTTATCGAAACGGCGGCTGCCAAAGTATTTGCCAAACGCCCTGTAGGAGCCGTCCTTATGACCGACATCGTGGTTTCCGGCCAGCACGCCGTAAGGAATTCCGCTGTTGTCCAGGACTCGCATTGATTGATCAGCGTTTCTCCACTGTCTGATATCCGCGGAATCATCTACAATATCCCCTGTGTGAAACACGTATTTCGTATTCAGTTTCCTTTGGTTATTTTTGATCCATATAGTCTGCTTATCAAAAATATGCGGATAGCTTTTTGCATAATACTGCGTGTCTGACATCCAGACAAAGGAATACATATCCTTCGCAGGAGGAATTTCGTCCTGAACAATGATATTCACCTTAGATTTCCGTACATAATCGGAAGCGATGACAGACGCCTTCAGCGTGAACTGTTTGTCATCTTTGGCAACGAAGCTGTCAATCGGCTGCCACTGGCTTGTCCGGTAATTCCAAGCATACATTGTCACTTTTCTCCCCGGCAGAGAGCTTCCTCGCCAAACGGCTTCAGCTAAATCATTCTCATCAATGGACGGGTCAACCGTCACTTCAAAACGGTGATAAGGAAAAAGCTCCTTCTCTTCCGTTGATACTGTTTTACCGTCAGCTCCTGACACCCGATTCATTTCTTCATTGGTAAACGGCGTCTCGCTTTCCGGCACAAAGCTTTTTGGAGGTTCAGTCAGTGATGCATGCTTGAAAATTTTCACACTATTTCTGTTTTGCGCCGTATATTGAAAGCCTTTGTAAAAGGACACATCCATCGCATCATTCGTCGGATCCTTCACCCGCACCGAAAGCTTGGCTTTGTGCGTATCGGCATCGCTATTTACAATTTCCGGCTGGTCCGGATGCTCCCGCTCTGTCTTAAACGTCCGCTCAATAACCGTTTTATTGCCAGCCAAATCTGTTGCTGAGACTTTCAGCGTGTGTTTCCCCGGAGACAGCTCAGAAGTTGACGTATGATATGGGAGCGTAATGCTATCCCCATCTAAAAATGCCTCTGTTTCCTCTATTTTGCTCCATTTATCAAACATATCTGCCTGCAGCAGCAGGTTTCCTTTATACGTCTGTCCGTCCGTCACATTCGGTTCGATGTGCGGCCCTGAATTATCAACCCGCACAACAAAGCTCAGGTTTTCATTCCCGTCGCTTACTGCAATATGATGGGCGCCTTCAGTCAGCTTCTCTGTATCCCACTTCAGCAGCTGCGATGTAAACAGTCCATCAGGCAGATGAAATTGAAACGGCCAGCTTTTATTCGAGCGCTGATTATCCCCAATAAAAAGCTCCTTCTCGGGAGAAATACGCTCGTCCCTGATCACCGTTCCATCCGATAATACCAAACGAGCATTTTTGACTAAAAAGTCATCACGGTTTTCAGCCGTATCAAACGGAGATACCTTTGAACCCGATCTTATCGTGATACGCTGCAGCTGCTTCCCTTTTTGAAGAAGCGTCTCCGGCAGAGGGACAGAGTAGGTGCGGTATTTATTTGTAGTATCATCGAAGACTTTTAAAACCTTGCCGTCCATCGTTACAGCATTTTTAAAGTAAAGGTTCGTTTTTCGGGTGTCGAACGCAAAATATACTTCTTTTTCCATGGCGGGCTCTGTCTGATGTTTTTTTCCGTCAATCCAGAGCTTAATGCTGTCAGTCCGCCCGTCCGTGGTCGCTTTGAGAAACTGTGTCCCTGACAGTGTATCTCTGTTTTCTATATTCATCCGCAAACCGTGCGACTTGCTTGTTTGCTTAATATCAATCATTTTGACTGGCGTCTTCGCTTCATTGATCCCGTCACCGGCTACAACGTAATACTCAAGCTGATCCTTCCCGATCAGTTCAGGCGAGTAGACAATATAATGGTACAAATGATCGTTGCGGTCTTTTTCAGCGAAAATGCGTTTGAACGGTTTGTTTTCATCTGTCCGATAATAAAAGGCGGCCGTTCTCACTAAACTGCGGTCACATATGTCAGCCCGCAGTTCAATGCTTTCAGCCGGGCGGACAGGCTTGCGGTCTGTTAAATCCTCTATAACCGGCTTTTCTTTATCAAGCTTCACTTTACGTTTTTGCTCTGGCACCTGCGCCTGTAAAATTGAGCCTGGCGACGGATTTTTTTCTGCTATTGAAATGTTGAGCAGTTCCGCTGTTCCATCGAGAGGGTATTTATAAAGCACAGACGACAGGCGGCGCAGCGCATGTTTCCGGTAGTGCGCAACTGAAATATCCTTTCCTGTATTCGTCGATATCGCAACCGCACGCGGCCGGGTATTCGCCATGCCCTCTGTTCCATCCAGCACCAACAGATTTTCTCCTTCTCTCAAATGTGTCTGATAGTGCCGGTTAAAATCATCCGCTGTCAACTCAGGATGTCCGACAGGCTTGAGCCAAAATACACAGGTTTCTCCAGACGGAATGACGACCCGCTGATCAGGTCTCCAAATCAGGTCGGAGTCCGGCCCTTCCTTCGGATAGCGGTAGCGAATGTGATAATCTTTAAAATCAATTGTTCTGTCGGTTGTATTATATACCTCAATAAATTCATAACCGTCTGTGCGTCCGGTATTTTTCGTATCAACCGCAAGCTCGGTGATCAGCAGCTCCGGAATATGGGCGAGGTCAGCCTGATATCCATCCAGCTTCAGTGTCTTCGTTTCTGACTCCACCCGCTGCTTTCCATTCGAGAACACAATGTAATACTCGAGCTCGCTATTCCAGATTGACCTCTTCGGTATTTGCGCCAAAAACTGGCGGACAGCTCCGGGGGTTGGGTCCATCGGCACCATTTTATAGCCCAGTTCATTGCTTTGTTTATAAAACAAAAAGGCAGAAAACGATTGATACTCACTGTCACGCACATGCGCCTGAATGATCAGGTTGCCCTTCATTTCAGCCTTCACTTCAATTTGAGGAGGGTTTTCAAGCAAGGGTATGTAATGAGGCGTTTGGAACGGTTCCTGCTTTATGACAGGCAAGGCCTTTGCTTCATGATGGCCGCCAGACTGAACAAACAGAAAAGATAATAATAAAGAAGCAATGACTGTGTATTTTCTCATCACGACACCTCCCTTTTCACGTATTTTGCGTCTGAACAGGGAAGCTTATGAGTTAATTTTTGTGTGAAAAGAACAAAAAGACACCGGTCTCTTGAAAGTTCCACTATTATCCAGTAAACTAAAAGTAGTTAACCGGTTAACGATAAAATCAGTGAGGCAGATTGATGGATAACAGCATTCATAATGAATTATTTCAAACCATACAGGAGTTCGCATTAAAAAGAGACAAGCACGTCTATCAAAAGGTACAGCTTCCCTCCCATGACATGCCGTCAGAAGACCATAAACATCCCAGAAAAAACTGGACACTGACCCAGCTTCATATTGTGTCCTACATACATACTAGACATAATGTAAACAACAGCTTCTTATCATCACAGTTACACATTTCAAAAGCAGCTGTTTCGAAAGCGATTCAAGCTTTGCTGAAACACAATATCATCAATGTATCCAAAAAACCCGGCAACAAAAAAGAAATTTATTATACGTTAACCGAGAGCGGCCAAGAGCTCGCGGCGTTCCATGAGCAGCTTCATGAAAAAGCAAAGATGCAATACACGCAGCTCTTCAATGAATTTACTATTGACGATTTAAAAACGGTGACTGCGTTTTTCAAACTTTGGGTCAAACATATGTAAAAAGGCCCCGCCCGCATTCGGGAGAGACCTGTCACTCTTATTGGGTACTGTCGAACGTAACATGAAGCGAAACAGGGCCGCGGGTATACAGACCGGACTCAGCATAGTGAAAACCTTCCTCTAATCTGATATTCCGCATCTTATCCAAAACAATATTGGCCACTATTTCAATTTCGGTTTTGGCAAAAGCTGCTCCTACACAGTTATGAATGCCAGACCCGAAAGCGAGATGCCGCGCGGCGCCGCTAAATGCGCTCTTGAAGCCGAGATCTTCCCGGTGAATATTAAACATATCAGGATGTTCAAACGCTTCTGGATCACGGTTAGCTGCTCCGATCATACAAAAAACAATCGTATCCTTTTTGATCTCCATACCGCCGACAACAGTATCTTGGGAAAGCTGCCGCGGAATCAGCTGGACCGGCGGTTTATAACGAAGAGTCTCCGCAATAGCCCTTGGCACTAGAGAACGATCAGCCAATACATCATTCATTTGTTCAGGATTGTTGAGCAAATGATACACCATAAGGGCCAGCGTCTTATCAGCTGGTTCAGTGGCCGCCAACAGCACATTGAGAATCAGCGCCAGTATATCCCTGTCGGACATGGCCATGCCTTCATATTCAGATGTACATAGGATAGAAATTAAGTCTGATCCCGGGTTGACACGGCGTTCTTCGATAACCGGCATTAAATAGCGTGAGAGCTGTTCACTGCACCACAAGGAATAGGCCTGTGCTTCTGGGGTCTGTGATATGCTCGTAATAAAATCGGCAACACCGCTATGCCATTCGGCGATTTTTTCGTGGTCCTTTTTATCCAGACCAAGCATGTCCATTGTGACACATACAGCAAACGTCTTTCCAAAATCGTTCACCAGATCGATTTTTCCCTTTTCGAGATAAGGGGTTAACAAGTTTTCTGCATTTTGTTTAATTAATGGTGTAAGATGTTCCAATGCATCTCCGACAAAGCTCCTCACCACGATTCTTCGTTTAGCCGAGTGTTCTTTCCCGTGCATTTGGGCCAGTACAGGACCCCGCATGACCGGCTCAGCACGTTTCACAAGTGATTTTGTTGTAAAAATATCAGGATGCTGCAGGACATAACGAACATCGTGATAACGGCTTATGAAATAACTGTCTATTGATTCTTCATAATGAACAGGATCTTCCTCCCGCAGCTGAGAAAAATAAGGATATGGATCTTCCTGAAATTGATCAGACAGCACGCTAAACATTTTAATCGATTGATTCATGTTAACTCCCCCCATCATCCTTCAGATGTTATCGATGTTTCAGAAAACACCGGCATCAATTCCTGCACAACAAGATAGCCTTGATTCGAACGCATACGAATAGAGAATTCATGATTACTGATCTTTTCGCCCAGCTTCCAAGGACGATGATAAGCAAGGAGCGTCTCTTCTACTTCAAGAATATCCGGAGCTCCAATAAAAAACGGAAGCTCAGCAATGACATATTCCACAGCCATATTCAGCATATCCTCACTGATTTCTTCCATCATTAAACTGATGCCGCGCGCACGTCCGATAATCGCTTCCCGAGACATCTCCAAACATGCATGACGAAAATGAGGCTGTTCGAAAAACGCGTTTTCAACTTCATGTCTCATCAGCTGATACGCTGTGTTTTCCGTAAAATCAGAAAATGTATGAATCGCACTTGGGTCCCCGCCGTGAGCCAAAAGTGCCCGTTCTGCAAATCTTCTGTTCCTCGATACCTCTTTTCTGACTTTTCGCTCAGCCTTGCCTCTGGGGGTGCCTAGCGCTTCAAGCAAATTAGCCGCCTCATGTCCCGCAAGCAAAACAGAAACGTTATCAAACTCAGCAGCCGCCCATTCGATCAGTCTGTAAATGTAATCTTCTGAAAACCTGCTGTTAAACGGGCTGATCCCGACCAGAACATGCCGGCGCCGTTCAAATATTTCTCTGCAATTTTGTGTCAAAGACTCAGCAGTAAAGCCCAAAGACATTCTATCCGTAACCATCTCTGTCATCTCATTCACCTCTCGACTTATCTGGCTTTAAGTCATAACCCTTTACTATAAGATGAATTATTGACGCAACTAAACAAGATGAATGGCAGGCAGCACTTAAAGCTTTTCAAGGACCTTTTCAGCATCAAACTTCTTTTGATTTCATTTAATAGATGATTGTCATAATTAATGTTTACTAGTAAACAATAGTTATTTTATCCCTTATTCTACCATGTGTCAATATCATCAGCCCTAAAAAAATTGAAAATAAATGTAAATGTCACAGCTTTCACACACTATTATCACTGGTCACTTTTCAGCTTCCTTAAGCACCAACAATTGACAACAAAAACAAGAACAGATAAAATTAAATTGTTCACCGGTAAACGATTTTTATTGTTTCCTGGTTAACCATTAATTCATAGAAAGAAGGTAGCCTATGTCCGTTTTGACAAAACAGCTGATATACGACATATACGTTCGGCTCCTGCATCTTAATGAACAAAAAGCGAATACTTCACTTCAGCAGTTCTTTAAGGAGGCCGCAGAAGAAGATGTGATTGATGTTCCCAAAAACATGACTAGCATCCATGTCATTGACTGTATTGGCCAACATGAACCGATTAATAATACGGGAATTGTTAAAAAAATGAACTTATCAAAAGCGAACGTAACGAAAATCAGCACAAAACTGATTAAAGAAGGATTTATCAATAGCTATCAGCTGACTGATAACAAAAAAGAAGTCTATTTTAAATTAACCCGTAAAGGCAGACAGATTTTTGATTTGCATGAAAAACTGCACAAAAAAAAGGAGCTGGCATTTTACCAATTCCTTGATTCATTCTCACAAGATGAACAGAATGCTGTATTGAAATTTTTAGAACAGCTTACCTCTAGACTTGAAGCTGAGCAAACAGATGATACTTTTGAGAAACCTGTAAAGTAAAAAAGGCGGTGTGTTCTTTATGGCTCAAACGAAATCAAAAGCAATGCTGATCTTGTATATTGTTTGTTTCAGCGCATTTTTTGCTTCTTTAAGCCAAAATATTTATTCACCAATCATTCCGATTATTAAAGAATCATTCCATGTCTCTGTAACCCTCGTGAACCTGTCAGTTTCAGTTTTTATGATTGTGACAGCCATTATGCAAATTATTTTGGGCGCCATCATCGATTTTAAAGGCGCGCGTTATGTCTTGCTTACCGGAATACTGGCAACAGCGGCAGCCAGTATCGGATGTGCCGTCACCACTGATTTTACCTTGTTTCTTATTTTTAGAATCGTACAGGCAGCCGGTTCCGCAGCACTCCCTCTCATTGCAGCCACCACAATCGGCCAGCTATTTACGGGCAGTGATCGCGGAAATGCCATGGGTACGTATCAAATGCTTCTTTCGGCCGCACCGGCTATTGCTCCGGTCCTCGGGGGATTGGTCGGCGGTGCTTTTGGACACGAAGGGATCTTTTGGATGCTGACGGTGATCTCTGTTCTTTTATTAGCAACAAACAGCATTTTCTTCCCTAAGGATCATAGTGAATCAAAGCGAGATGGAAAATCAGACAGTTTGCTTGCGCATTATAAATCCATTTTCACAAACAGAGCTGGAAATGTCATTCTGACCTTAAGCTTTTTTCTCTTTTTCATTTATTTCGCGGTTATTGTCTATCTCCCCATATTGCTGACGGAACATTATCATATGGATGTGCGGATAGCGGGACTGTTATATTTGCCTCTGGCGTTAAGCACAATCGCTGGTACTTTTCTGTTTAAAAACATACAGGCAAAAGTTCCTCTCAGCACACTCTTTGTCTACAGCAATGCAATGGCAGCGGGCAGCATCATTTTATTTGCTTTTACCCATTCCGTCTCGATCATTCTCATGGCTCTCACATTGGCGCTATTCGGTGTCTCAATGGGGGTTATTCCTCCCCTGTATTCCACGATGATCACCAATGAGTTTGAAGAAAACAGGGGAAGCGCAATCGGAATCTTTAACTTTATCAGATATACAGGCATGGCGGCCGGTCCGATGATATCAGCTTATCTGTTAACATGGATGCCGTCTGCCATGTCATTTGGCCTTTTGGGTATCGCGTTTGCTGTATTAAGCTTTTGCCTTCTGCCGTACATGCATCGGCCAAAACATGACATCAAACAAGAAAAACATCCTATGTAAAAAAGCTGCCATTTGGATGGCAGCTTTTATTTCTTACGAAGCGGTTCTAAAATGCCTTTTTGAATCAGCAAATGGAACACCGACAGCACAACAGATGCCAGGATGGCTGATCCGAAGCCGTCAATTTGAAAACTGTCACCCATAATAGACGCTGTCATCATCAAGGTGATGGCGTTAATCACAAACAAAAAGAGACCCAGCGTCACAACTGTGACAGGCAGTGTAAAGATAATCAAGAGCGGTTTAATCAGCACGTTTAAAATTGATAAAATGAGGCTGGCAATAATCGCTGCCCCGATGCTGCTGATATGGATGGAATCAATGTAACCGTCAATGACGATTAATAATAATGCATTTACTAAAATGCTGACTGCCCATTTGACCATGTTACTTCATATCCCTTTCTGATGGAACAATAAAAATCCAAATGATATATATGAGCAGAACAGGAATGACGCTTGTCATAACGGCCAAAATGACGGTTATCACTCTGAGGAGTGACGCATCCCAGTTGAAATACTCCGCCAGGCCGCCGATGACACCTGCCATTTTCCTGTTATTTTCTGAACGATATAATCTATTCATTCGATCACCTCTGTGTATACTTTAATTTGATGGCGCCAGTTAATGATTCGGAGAAAACGGCGATGTTTTGATCATGTGCTTGATTAGAAGTGAACATCATTTCTTTTTGAATGGTATCATTTTTTTCTTTCAGCATGTCAACATCTATTAATTCGTGGGACAGCGAGCCAAGATTGCTTTTCAGCTCAGCCTTCACCGCAAGATCATCCGGAATCGCCAGCTCCACATTTCCAGTCGTCGTTTTTGTGTAAATCGAGCGGCAGTCTGATTCTGTGACAGTAATCGCAATATTTCCATTAAAGCTTTGAACATCAATGGATTCGCTTTTTCCGCGCAGGTCAATCAGCCCGTTAATGGTTTCCGCTTCTATTGTGCCACAATTGTGATTGGCTAGCTTAATTTGGCCGTTTGCCGTTTCTGCTGAAGCTTTTTCAGCCGTCAAATTCGAGAACGACAGCACGCCATTTGTCGTTTTCGCCGAGAACTCTTTTACATGTAAATGTTCCCCTCTGATCGGTCCGTTAAACAGCTTCACCCGAATCTTATCATACTCCTTCTGAGGAATATACAATGTGACATTGGTTTTCATTGTTTTCTTTTCCGTACGGATAAAAAACTTATTTCCTTTAATTTCACATTCAATATGCTGAAGAAAAGCGTCTCTCGCTGCTTCCTGGGTGTCAACGCGATATACCTTTGCCTGGCATTCCGCTCTGATATCCTCGTCTTCCCACGGAACAATATTTACGCTGCCGTTTGCGATCTGAAGCTCTACACTGGAAAAATCATTATCCTTAAATTGAAAAATATGCTGGACGTCAAACGAGTGACCGAAGTTCAAATCAAGATCAACTTCTTTGACCTTTTTCACAGCAGAATCAATCCAATCGAACAGCTTCGCCCCTAAAGACGGCTTGCTGCCCTCTTTTTTGGCCGCTGTAAATGGCTCATCCTCTTCATGAACGTTAACTGACAGAGCCGTGACTTTTTCTTCTTTTTCCTTATAGTCGCTGTCGAGCTTTTCAATCAGCGTTAATGCTTCCTGTGCCGTCAGCTTCCCTTCCTCCACAAGCTTGAGGATTCTTTCCTTTTCCTGCTTCATTCGATCTCCTCCCTATGATCTACTTATGCTGCACGCAGCACCTTAATGCCCTGAATGACGTTCCAAATGATAATACCGAGTACAACTAAGAAATAGACGATGACTCCGCCAATCATCACAAAGACAGGCAAAACGCTTTCCCCATCAATGGCAATGGCCCCGCCAAGAAAAGCGATAAATAAGATCAGCCAGCCGACAAAGGGAACAATGTGGGAAATAAGAGAACGCACCGCGTGACGTTTCGTCTCTTTCTCATCAACAACAAAGTAAGCGACAATCGGCACAATGACCGGCGCAATAAATACACTGAAATAACAAAGTGATGCAATTATGGCTTGATTACGGTTCAATTTATCCAACTCCTATCGTTAACATTCGTGACTATGAATCAGGACGTTTTACTTAGATAGATATACGTATAGAACCTCCAAAGGTTTCAAAATCATCCTTTAGACATGCTTCCATTTACGGAATTGGATTTTGAAAAGTTTTAGAAGTAGAATCTTTCAGCCGTACCCATTACAATATGTAAAAAGCTTACGGCAATTAAGGAGGCTGGACAAGCAATGGAGAAAGATCCCAGTGACTATACAGTAACACAAGAATCCGTTTTAAAACTGATTCATGAACAAAAAAGGATGAATCGTGAAATGTTAGCCGAGCTTGAACAGATTCACGGACCTTTTCCCATCTCTCATGATATTCAATATATTAAAGTTCTTCTGGACAGCAGCAGCACTCATATTGTTCAAGATTTAATGAATGTGAGCCGGAGGCTGCATAAGAAGACGTTTTAATAAATACTGCAAAGAACAGCGAAAACCCTCTGAAAAGAGGGTTTTAAGATGTTGCTGTTTCTTTCGCTTCCAAGAGTGATTTCATACGTTTTTTGTCTCGCTCCATAACAGGCTTCAAATAACGCCCTGTATATGACTCTTCCACTTCAGTGATTTCCTCCGGCGTTCCTGACGCGACAATGGTGCCGCCTCCGGCTCCGCCTTCAGGCCCCAGATCAACAATATAATCAGACGTCTTGATGATATCAAGATTATGCTCAATGACAAGCACTGTATCCCCATTATCAACCAAACGCTGAAGCACGACAAGAAGTCTGGCGATATCGTCGACATGCAAACCTGTTGTCGGTTCATCTAAAATGTACAGCGTGCGGCCGGTAGAGCGTTTATGCAGTTCAGATGCAAGTTTCACCCGCTGCGCTTCACCGCCTGACAAGGTAGTCGCCGGCTGGCCGAGCGTAATATAACCAAGACCAACATCGTAAAGGGTTTGGAGCTTGCGCTTAATTTTCGGGATATTTTCAAAGAAAGAAAGAGCATCTTCGACCGTCATATCAAGCACATCAGAAATGCTTTTTCCTTTGTATGTCACTTCAAGTGTTTCCCGGTTGTAGCGTTTGCCGTGGCACACTTCACATGGCACGTATACGTCAGGAAGGAAGTGCATTTCAATTTTTATAATCCCGTCTCCGCGGCAGGCTTCGCATCGTCCGCCCTTTACATTAAAACTGAAACGGCCTTTCTTATAGCCGCGGACTTTCGCTTCATTTGTCTGTGCGAATACATCGCGAATATCATCAAAAACACCGGTGTATGTCGCAGGATTTGACCGCGGCGTTCTCCCAATCGGCGCCTGATCGATATCAATGACTTTGTCTAAATGTTCGAGGCCTTTGATTTCTTTATGGCTGCCGGGCTTCGCTTTTGCTTTATGAAGCTTTTGCGCCAGTGCCTTGTGAAGAATTTCATTGACGAGGGTGCTTTTCCCTGATCCTGATACACCCGTAACCGCTGTAAACGTTCCTAGCGGAAACTTGGCATTTGCCTTTTTCAGATTGTTTTCTGAAGCGCCTTTAATCTCAATATAGCGGCCGTCCGGTTTTCTTCTCTCGGGAGGCAGCGGGATAAACTTTTTCCCTGATAAATAGCTGCCTGTTAACGAATTTTGATCTGCCATGACCTCTTCCGGAGTACCCGCAGAAATAACTTGTCCTCCGTGGATGCCGGCACCCGGGCCGATATCAATTAAATAATCGGCCGCCATCATCGTATCCTCATCATGTTCTACGACGATCAGCGTGTTCCCCAGGTCCCTCATATTTTTCAGCGCGCTGATTAAACGGTCGTTATCACGCTGGTGCAGACCAATTGACGGTTCATCTAAAATATAAAGCACACCGGATAACCGCGAACCGATTTGAGTTGCCAGCCTGATGCGCTGCGCCTCTCCCCCGGACAATGTTCCCGCTGCCCGGCTCAGTGTCAGATAATCAAGGCCGACTTTATCCAGAAAGCTTAACCGCTCCACAATTTCCCGGAAAATCAGATCGGCAATCTTCATATCCTTCTCAGATAGCGTAAGGCCTTTGAAGAAATCAAGGGCATTTCCGACAGACAGCTCGGTAATTTTTCCAATGTGATGTCCGTCGACCAGTACGGCAAGCGCCTCTTTCTTTAACCGATAACCTTTACAAGTCGGACAAGCCTTTTGGGACATATATTGCTCCATCTGCTCACGGATGAAATCCGAGCCTGTCTCCTTGTAGCGTCTTTCAATGTTGCGCAATACGCCTTCAAATTGGATCTCACCTTCGCGTAATTGGCCGAAATCATTTTCGTAACGGAAATAAATCAGGTCATCTCCGCTTCCATAAAGCACTTTATCCAGCTGATGCTTCGGAAGGTCCTTTACGGGCACATCCATATCAATGCCGTAATGGGTGCAGACCGCTTCAAGAAGCTGAGGATAATATTGTGAGCTGATCGGCGTCCAAGGGGCAATTGCATTCTCCTTCAATGACAAATTTTGATTGGGGATGACAAGATCTGCATCAACTTCGAGCTTCATGCCGAGACCGTCACACGTTGGACACGCTCCGAACGGGCTGTTGAATGAAAAAAGCCGCGGCTCAAGTTCACCGATTGAAAATCCGCAATGCGGACAGGCATGATGCTCACTGAACATCAGCTCCTCCTCACCGATCACATCAATCATGACACGCCCTTCACCTAATCGAAGCGCTGTCTCCAATGAATCCGACAGACGGGCTGCTACGCCATCTTTGATCACAATCCGGTCAATGACAACCTCGATAGAATGCTTCTTATTCTTTTCTAACTCGATCTCATCAGAAAGCTCGGCCATCTCGCCGTCAATTCTGACTCTGACATAGCCTTGTTTTCTGATCTGCTCAAGCACTTTTACATGAGCGCCTTTTCTGCCGGACACAATTGGCGCCAGCACCTGAAGCTTCGTCCGCTCCGGATATTCCAAAATCCTGTCCACCATCTGCTCAATGGTCTGTGACGTGATTTCGATCCCGTGCTCCGGGCAATGGGGCTTTCCTACTCTCGCATACAAAAGACGCAGATAATCATAAATTTCTGTTACCGTACCGACAGTAGATCTCGGGTTTCGACTCGTTGTTTTTTGATCAATGCTGATGGCAGGAGAAAGCCCTTCAATCGCATCCACATCAGGCTTATCCATTTGCCCTAAAAACTGGCGGGCATAGGCGGATAACGACTCAACATATCGTCTCTGCCCTTCTGCATATATGGTGTCAAAGGCAAGGGAGGATTTCCCTGACCCAGACAGTCCCGTGACGACGACAAGCTGATCTCTCGGGATAGTCACATCAATATTTTTCAGGTTGTGCGCCCTTGCTCCCTTCACCTCAATCCGGTCCATAGCCATTCTTTCATCATCCTTCCGCTTTTAACTCTAAAAGTAAATCGCGAAGCTCCGCGGCTCTCTCAAAATCAAGCGCCTTGGCGGCTTCCTTCATTTCATGCTCCATTTGTTCGACGACTTTCTGACGCTCTTTCTTCGTCATTTTCGACAGCTTCGGCGCAGCTTTTGTTTTATACTCCGCTTTGTCCTCAGCAGCCACTGTCGCACGAATCACGTCACGAATTTCTTTATTAATCGTTTGCGGCGTAATGCCGTGCTCTTCGTTAAACCGCTCCTGCTGCTCGCGCCGGCGTTTCGTTTCATTAATCGCAATTTCCATAGACTTCGTCATTTTATCGGCGTACATGATGACACGGCCTTCCGCGTTTCTCGCCGCACGTCCGATCGTCTGAATAAGCGAACGCTCCGAACGCAGGAAGCCTTCCTTATCCGCATCCAAAATCGCAACCAAGGATACTTCCGGAATATCAAGCCCCTCTCTCAGGAGGTTGATGCCAATGAGCACATCATGCTTGCCGAGACGCAAATCACGGATAATTTCGATCCGTTCAAGCGTCTTAATTTCTGAATGCAGATAATTAACCTTGATGCCGATTTCTTTTAAATAATCGGTTAGGTCCTCTGACATCTTCTTCGTCAAAGTCGTCACAAGCACCCGTTCATTCCGTTCAACTCTCGCGTGAATTTCACCGATTAAATCATCAATCTGGCCTTCAATCGGCCGCACGTCAATAAGCGGGTCAAGAAGCCCTGTCGGTCGGATGATCTGCTCTATCATTTCATCTGTATGTTCAATTTCATATGGCCCTGGTGTGGCTGACACATAGACGATATTGTGCATATGCTTTTCAAATTCTTCAAACCGGAGCGGGCGGTTATCGAGCGCTGACGGAAGACGGAATCCGTGATCCACCAGCACCTGCTTTCTCGCCTGGTCTCCGTTAAACATGCCGCGCACCTGAGGAATCGTCACGTGCGACTCATCCACCACAATCATAAAATCGTCAGGAAAATAATCGAGAAGCGTATACGGCGTTGAACCCGGCGGGCGAAGCGTCAAATGTCTTGAATAGTTCTCAATGCCGGAACAGAATCCCATCTCCCGCATCATTTCAAGATCATATCTCGTCCGCTGCTCTAAGCGCTGCGCTTCCAGAAGCTTGCCGTTTTCATGCATGACCTTCAGCTGCTCCTCAAGCTCCTTCTCGATATTTTGAATCGCTTTTTCCATTTTTTCGGCCCGTGTCACGAAGTGGGATGCCGGGAAAATCGCGATATGTTCACGGTCGCCTAAAATTTCTCCGGTCAGGGCGTCCACTTCCCTAATTCGTTCAATTTCATCTCCGAAAAACTCGACTCTTACACAGTGTTCATCACGGGATGCAGGGAAAATTTCCACTACATCTCCGCGTACACGAAATGTACCGCGCTGAAAATCAATGTCGTTGCGGGCATATTGAATGTCAACAAGCTTTCTAAGCAGCTCGTTGCGCTCAATTTCCATTTCAGGACGCAATGACACAACCATTTCACGGTATTCTTCAGGCGAACCGAGACCGTAAATACAAGACACACTCGCAATGATAATCACATCTCTGCGTTCAAACAGAGATGATGTAGCGGAGTGTCTAAGTTTATCAATTTCATCATTAATGCTTGCATCTTTCTCTATAAATGTATCCGTTTGAGGCACATACGCCTCCGGCTGATAATAATCATAGTAGCTGACAAAATACTCGACAGCGTTGTTCGGAAAAAATTCCTTAAACTCGCTGTAAAGCTGTCCAGCAAGGGTTTTGTTATGGGCAATGACGAGTGTCGGCTTATTGACCTCTTTAATCAAATTGGACACCGTAAATGTTTTGCCCGTTCCTGTTGCACCCAGCAGAGTCTGATGCTTCTTGCCCTCCTGAATGCCTTTGACAAGCTTTTCAATGGCTTTCGGCTGATCTCCCTGGGGCTGGTATTTTGAGACTAACTCAAAGCGATCTTTCACAAATAAGCCTCCGTTTCTTTAACGAAATCTTCCTATAGATATAGTAACACAATGGAAAGCAAAATCACCAAAAATACGAACTAAAGTTCGATGGTTATTTATTTCCAGCTAATTTCATGTATAAAAAACCTGCTTTTAAAACGTAAAAGCAGGAATTCATCTTCTTATTCATTATGTCCGGTTTATTCTTCTTTTTTCTCAGCAGCTTTTTTGGCCATATAAAGTCCGCCGGCCACAAGAGAGACAACATCTAATCCCACAATAAGATACGTTTCTGTATAGCCTTTCAAATAAGAGGCAAACAGCAATGCAGCTGTAAGAGCGATCGCCACATAATGGTTAAAGGTCACTCTCGTAAAAAGAACGACAAGCATAAAAGGGAAAAATAATGCAAAAACGGCTTTTGTAATCACAAAAACCCTCCTCAAGGATTCTTCATCTGATTTGATTATAGTAAAAAATGAAGAATCGGACAATCGTGCAATGGTTCCCTCTTTCTACACCATACCCTTTTTCAGCTCAATTCAATCATGGTTTCTGCCGCAAAACTCTTCTCTTAAACAAGAATGATGATTTTACGTATTCGGTTCAAAAATGAACAAATCATCTTCAGGCAAAAGGGACGGTATCAAATATAAAGAGAAATTGATTTTAGTGCTGCTGAATGAGAGCTGAATCCGTACTGATTGTCAAATCAACAGAAGGGCAGGTATTAAGTCTCATTCAATGAAGGAAGCTTGACCAACAGTGATCTGAAAGCTCAATGAAACGAATTTTGAGTATGAAAAAATAGGCATACAGACCCGTTTCGATATTAGGTTTTATGATCATCTAACCAACTTAAATATTCATTTTATTTAGGGCTTTTTGCGTTTGACAGCATTTTCCTTTAAACCTACAATTGATTGATAGTGTTCACTATCATTTTGAACATTGGCTCCCAAAAAGAAAAATAGAGAGAAAAAAATGAAAAGGAAAGAGGGGTTTTAAACATGTACTCTGTGTTATTTCGCCAAGCGGAAGAATCCAGTCAGCTGGCTGGAGCAAAAGGCATGAATCTCATTAAACTGACCAAACATGGACTTCCTGTTCCGGATGGGTTTATTATTCAAACGAACGCTCTCGCCCGATTTATGGAGGATAATCAGCTTCATGATTCAAGCGAAAATATCGAAAATGCCATTATTGCCGGAACATTTTCAGATGAAATAAAGAACGAGCTGACGAGCTCCTTTTACGAGCTGAGAGAATCATATCATTCCGTGGCCGTCCGCTCTTCATCAGCCTCAGAAGATTTAGAGGGCGCTTCATTCGCCGGCCAATACGAAACCTATTTAAATATAAAAACAGAAGAAGAATTTCTGAACAAGGTGAAAGAATGCTGGGCCTCCTTTTTCTCAGGCAGAGTCAGCCGCTATAAGAAAAAAATGAACAATCAAATCGCAGAGCCGTTAATGGGTGTTGTGGTGCAGGGCCTGATCAATTCAGACATATCGGGTGTGATTTTCAGCCAAAATCCCGTTACCCATGATGATAGAGAGTTATTAATCAGCGCCAGCTACGGCCTAGGGGAAGCTGTTGTATCAGGAAGCGTCACCCCTGACACGTATATCGTTCATAAAGGTTCATTTGAGATTCAGAAAGAAATGGGTTTAAAAGAGATCTACATGGAGTCCGCTGCAGAAGGCATTGCCGAAAAGGAAACGAGCGAAGACATGCGCAGCCGTTTTTGCCTCACAGATGAACAGGTGATTGAGCTGACTGAACTCACCAAAAAAACCGAAGCCCTTTACGGATATCCTGTCGATTTAGAATTCGGAATCGCCGATCATAAACTATACCTTCTGCAGGCGCGGCCAATTACCACCATTGAACAGGATAAAAAAGCGGCTGAGAAAGAACGGAACTTCATGATCACCGACAAGGATATGGATGATTTTTGGCTCAATATGGAGTCCAACATCGAAGGCCCGGTCAGTCCGTTATTTTCATCTTTTATTGTGCCCGCACTTGAATACGGCTTAAAGAAAAGTATGCGGCAGTTCCCAATCGGTGTCATCGTCGATGAAGTAAAAGTGTATCGCGGACATATTTATTCAAAAAATCAAGGCGGACAACAACTGCCTCCTGAGGACAGTGCCGAAGAGCTTTTTCCGGTATTGTCCGAGCGCATGTACGATATCATTCATAACACGTACCTTCCGTTTTACCGGACATTGGACCAACTCGCACAAACGGAACACACTCCGGAAAGTGCGCTGGATGCCTTTAAAAAACTGAAGTCCTTTTATCTCACGGCTTATGAGGAACACTTCAATATCGTTTTCCCGCAAATTCTTCTGACGAACAAACTGCAAGCTATGTATCAAAACATTCAGGGTGAAGCTGAAAACTCACATTTCTATGAGATGCTGACAGGAGTCATGAACAAATCTCTGGAAACAGACCGCCGCCTATGGCAATTCTCCGTTGAAGTTCGAGAAAATCCGAATTTGACAGCCCTTTTTGAGCATGCCCAGCCAGAACATTTGCAGGAGAGATTGGAACAAACTGATGAGGGAAGACAATTCCTGCAAAAAGTCAATGAATTTTTACAGGAATACGGGTGGAGATCTGTAAAAAGCCACGACCTGATCGAACAAACATGGGCAGAGAATCCATTTTACGCATTGACTCATATTCAAAACTACGTCCGCAATGGCTATCATTTTGACAACGAATTTAAGAAAAGCATTAAAAAACGTGAGAAGTTATACAATGAATTCTTCCAAAGCATTGAGGACCCCGCTTTGCAGAAAGAATTTGAACGTTATTATCAATGGACGCTGAATTCGTCCAATATTAAGGATGATCATCATTTTTACATTGACGCTATGCTGGATGCCAAGGCGAGAGTCTTTTTGCTGAAGGTAGGAGAATTGCTGGCAGAAAGCGGTGTGATTCAAGATCGAGAAGACCTTTGGTTCTTATATGATGACGAGGTGGAAAATGCGCTTCTTCATCCCGTATCCCTTCAAGAGAAGGCTGAAAAACGGAGACAAATGCTTCACGAGTATGAGCTGGCACAGGCGCCTGCTTATCTCGGTACACCGACAGAAGCGCAGCTGAAAGCGGCTGAAGAAATTGTCGGTGCAGTCATAGAAGATGAAAAAAACACAGAGAATGATATTTTCGGAGTTGCAGCATCAAGCGGTATTGCAACAGGGCCGGTGAAAGTGATTCGGGATGCCAGTGAGTTTTCTCAATTCACGCCTGGAGACATCCTGGTTTGCAAAATGACGACACCGCTATGGACCAGCCTGTTTCAAGATGCCAAAGCCATTATTACAGACACAGGAGGAATCTTGTCTCACGCAGCGATTATCGCACGGGAATACGGCATTCCCGCTGTTCTCGGCACACGTGCAGCGACAGAAAGGCTTCGAGATGGAGACATTGTCACTGTAGACGGAAACAGCGGCAAAATCACAGTTGTCAGCCGATCCTGATGCGCCCTCCCTCTTTATTATACAAGCGGGGCAGGTGTATACTTGTCCTGCCAGTATATTCGTGAGGTGAAACGTATTGAGACCGACAAATCGCAGAATCCTTGATGCTGCCATGCAGCTGCTCGTCAAAAAAGGATATCATGCAACGACGACAAAAGAAATTGCAGAAAAAGCAAACGTAAGTGAAGCGACGATTTTCAGGAATTTTAAAAACAAACAGGGGCTTGTCGAGGCTCTGCTTTCTCAGCATTCAGCAAATAGAAATCACATCTTTGAGCAAACAGAAGGTGATTTATACAAAGACCTGCTCCATATCGGAACCTGTCTGCTGGAGGAGCTTGAACAAAGAAAAGATTTAATTAAAATCAGCTTTCGTGAACCCGGCATGTTTCAGGATGTCATCAACCATGTGACTGAATATCCCCAATCTATGAAACAGCTTTTGGTTGATTATCTCACAAGCATGGGTGAGAAAGGGGCTATCCAGACAGGAGATGAAGCTGAACATGCCGATGTATTTATTTCGATGATTTTCGGTTACTTTGTACACCGTCTTCATTTAGGCAACAGAGTAATTAGAACGCCCCAGGAAAAAATGCTGGAGCATAGTACAGCTATATTCGTCAAAGGAATTACTGCCCGTTAGCTCCTTGGCAAAACAAAAGGAGGATCCCAATGAGCTCAAAAAAAGAATGGGCGCTGATCGTCTCACTTTTATTGGGGGCCATCCTGGTTCCCATTAACTCAACGATGATCGCAGTTGCGCTTTCATCTATATCACATACGTATAACGAATCCATCGCAAGCATCACTTGGGTGGTTACTGTTTATTTAATCGTCATGGCCGTCACACAGCCGATAGCTGGAAAACTCGGTGACATGTATGGCAACAAAACCATGTATTTATGGGGCGTCGGCCTATTTCTGATAGCCTCATTAGGCTGCGCTCTATCGCCGAGCCTGTTTTTATTAATTGTATTTCGGGCTTTGCAGGCTGTTGGCGGGGCACTGCTCACGCCAAACAGCATTGCCATTATCCGGCACGTTGTATCAGAGAAACGCCTTCCGAAAGTGTTTGGCTATTTCGGACTCGGCGCAGGGCTCGGCGCCGCTCTCGGGCCGTTTATCGGCTCTCTTTTGATTGACAGCTTCAGCTGGCATTCGATTTTTTGGGTCAACATCCCGTTTCTCGCTATTGCTTTATTTACAGCATTGACCATGTTTCCTCAATATAAAGAAAACAAATCAGAGGCGCCGCTGGATATCATCGGTTCTCTCTTGCTAGCAGGCAGCATCGTTTCAATTATCCTGCTGACGAAAAATGAGTCTTCATGGGGCTATGCATTATACAGCATATTGATACTGCTTTTTGTCCCGCTTTTTTTCAGACGGGAAAAACGCACACAGCACCCAATCATTGATTTTGCGCTGTTTAAAAGCTCAACCTTTACAAATGCCAATCTATCCGTCTTGTTAAGCAACCTAATGATGTATGCCGTCTTATTGATTATGCCCTTATTCATGACAAACCAGTTTGGGCTTAATACGTCTAACAGCGGCATGGCGCTTTCCGTCTTTTCGATATTTATGTCGGCGAGCAATTGGGCAGGCGCTCAGCTCCATCAGAAATGGGGTGCGAAAAAAATCATATTTCTCTCATTTGCGATGATGGCCGGAGCCAATTTGTTATTTTTGCTCTTGAGCAGCTCCCATTCCGTTTCCTTCCTGATGATCTCACTTATTCTCGGAGGGCTTGCATCCGGAGTCGGACTGACCAGCATGCAGGTATCATCCCTTGCCACAGTGGAGCCCGCGATGTCCGGAGTGGCTTCCGGCATTTTCTCGACCTTCCGTTACTTCGGAAGCATTATTTCGTCAGCCTTAATTGGCCTGATTTCTGGTTATCACACATTATTTATTATTCTTTTCGCGGTATCCGTCATTGGTGTTTTTGTCTCGTTAGGCATCAAATCTGACGAAACGGCACGCATGGAGCAAAATTCAGCGTAAAACAAAACAGCCCGGCGCCACACAAAATGTGATGCCGGGCTGTTTTTTATGATCCAGGCAAAGCGGCTGCCTCACCTTCACGGTCATCCTTTACGAACAGAATGCCCAATTCATGATGTTCTCCCTCGTAAGACGCACGCTGATCAAAGCGAATCTCCCCGTTCAGGCCGATAATTTCAAGCTTCACATACGCACGGTTGCGCTGGAGCGCTTCATAAAAATCAGATACGTGCTTCACGGGCACACCGTTGACTTTCGTAATAATCTCTCCGATTTTTAATTCCAAGTCTTCAGCTGGTGTATTTGGTATAATACCAAGCACCATTAAGCCTTGATCACGCTTGGAGAAATAAAACGGGGCTGCATTGTCGTTTATCCTTTGCTTCACGGACAGAAAAATACGTCCTAATACAGCCGCACAGACTGCTGCACCCGCAAGCGGCGTCCACAGCAAACTCGCAGCACCGAGAGCGGAGACGATAAGCCCGAGAATACAGACTCGCTTCGCTGTAATTCTTATACTGGTTTCAGGAAGGGAGCCCTGCACCCTTTGGCCGAATCCGACAAAGTAAGGTATCCATAGAAAATGGAATGACCCTCCGGGAACGGAAAACACAGGCCACCAGCTAAGGTGTGATTCTAATCCATTGCCAGGTACAAGAATAAACAGCGGCAAAAGCCAAATACGGTTTGCAAGCTGCTGACCGATCGGCAAACCTCGGCTGCTGACGACCAATCCCGGTGATGTTTTCACATGGGCGGAACGATATGCAACCGCTCCTTCAGCGATAACCAGTAAGCCCAAAAACACCGCCAGAGCTGGCCACACGACTGCAAAGCCTTGCGGAAACCGATCCAAAAAAGGTTCAGTCTGATTCACTTGCAGTCCAAAACCTATCAGCATACTCACACTGACGATATATGCAGCAGACATCCAGTTTGCGCGAAGAGTGAGCGCTGCCGCTGCAGTCATAACAGCAATAATTGCAAGTATACCGAGAGGAATTGAAATTCCGAGTACCCCTAAAACAATAGACAAAAGGATACCAGGGATTAACCCTTTTGTGTATGTAAATTTCAGTTCATCATAAATATCTGCTATTCTGGTATGAAAGGTTTTTCGTTCACGTTTGATCCTCACATATCCGAAAGCCAGACTTACAATGACAAAAAACCAGAATAGCGGGTGCAAAAAGAACAGGCCCGCACTTTTTAACAGTTCAAATCCCCATTGAACAGACACTATCTTTCACCGCCTCAAGCCAAACATGTTACTCATATTCTATCAAATATTACATGGCTTGGATATCCTCAGGAGGGTTTATCTCTCTTGCGTCATCCACAGCGTGACATTCGATAGTGAAAAATCCTTTAAATAATGGTTTACATCCACGTCCAATAACCCGCTGATCAGGTGCATCGACCTCTTTATATCTGTCAGATTAATTCCTAATCGTTTATGATTTTTCATTAAGTAATTAAAATAATGCTTGGCACATTCTTCATTAATGTCATTGACCGATTCAACATTTGTGTAATTCACTAGATACCTGCTAAACAGCATAAGAAGACTTAGTGCTTTTGTAGCTGAAAATGTTACATCTTGTGTTCTGTCTTTTAATTGTTCCACTAATTCATAATATTTTTTTTCACGCACAATACTTGCCCTCTTCAATTGTGAACCCCCATTTTCTTTGTACAGATAAGCACGGGCCAGTATAAGCAGCAGTACTGGAGTGCTAACAAGCATTCTCGCTAACGTTCTTTAAATACCTGTAGTTCAGCTGCCATAAACCTGATTACTGTTCTTTTTAGAACCTTCTTATATTGTATGAAGTAAACAAAGACTAGGCAACTTGCAAAAGTTTCATTTTAAATGCATATTTTCTCGTTAGAAAGTCTCTCTCATATATTGATATCGGGTAATCCCGGTCCTTTATAAATGTTTATTTGTGAAAAATTTTTTAATATCTTGTCAAAAACTCAATTTTTATGTGACTTTTAGATTATTTATTCACTAAGCATAAAGAAACAGGAGATGGAACACCATCTCCTTTAATTGACAAATAATGATTTAAGCGCTGTTTGAAGCTGCAAATCATTTTCTTCATCTGATTTTTTCATTTCAATTAAATGATTTATTTTCTTCGCCGTGCGATTGTCAATCACACCTGTTTTAGCGAGCTTGTTTTGATCCTGAAAGGCCAAAACCGCTTTTTTCATTTCTTTGCTGAAATAGCCGTCTTCCCGACTTGGATCAAAACCGAGTCCTTTCAGTAAAACCTGTGCATGTTTCACATCTTCATTGTTCATATCTGCTTTAAGAGGCTCCTTGAGCTGCAATGGACCTGCGGAGAAATAATCAGGCTGCTTAATCGCAATGGTCGGCTTAACGCCCTTTTTATGAATCCAGTTCCCATTCGGCGTCAGCCACTTGTAAAGCGTCAACTTAATATTGCTGCCGTCTCCCATCGGTACAGCTTGTTGAACAGTTCCCTTTCCGAAAGACGTGTCACCTACAACATCATAATGCCCTGCTTCTTTTAATGCGCCTGCAAGAATTTCAGATGCAGAGGCGCTCCCCTTATCTGTGATGACATTGACGGGGTATGTTTTTTTATGGGTCAATGTTGAAAAATAACGTTTTCTATCTCCATTGCGTTCAGCAATCTGAATGTAAGGCTGATCCTTTGTAATGAAATGCTTAAGAATCTCTTCAACACTTTGGAGATATCCGCCCGGGTTTCCTCGAACATCCAGCACGAGGCCTTCAATTCCTTTTTTCTCGAGCTTGCCCAACGCTTTTGCAAAATCCTCCGCAGTATGCTCAGAAAAAGTAGAAATGGCGATATACCCGACAGAATGCCCCTGCACTTTTTTCTCTGAAGCAAACACTGTTTCAAGGGGAATTTCAGCTCTCTTAATGCGGAATGACAATTGCTTCTTCGTCCCTGGCCGCTGAATCTTTATTGACACGCTGGAACCTTTCTTTCCTCTTATTTTTAAGACAGCGTCATTTAAATCCTTGCCCGCCATCGATTCTCCATCAATACTGATGATTTCATCATTCGGCTTCAGCCCGGCTTTTTCCGCAGGAGATTGTTTAAATGGCGACACAATAATGATTTTGCCTTCTTCCACTCCAACCTCAGCCCCGATGCCTTCGAAAGAGGAATCAAGAGAATCAGAAAATTGCTTTGCTGTCTGCTTGTCCATATAGACGGAATAAGGATCGTTTAATGTAGACAGCATCCCTTGAATGGCTCCTTCAAGCAGCTTTTCTCTATCAACCTTTTCGACATATTCATTCGAAATCAAATCATATGCTTTTTCAATTTTATCCATAGCTGCAGCCCGATCAGAGTCAGCTTGAGCCGTTGCTGCAACAGCTGCGGCTTCGGGCTTTTCGGCTTCAAGCAGGTTCATTCCCGCATAAACGCCTGCGCCTCCGAACAGCATGCTCCCAGCCGCTATCACAGCGATTATTTTTTGATTCATACTTTACTCCTCCTGTATGCCAGACTGTCTTTGCAAAACCTAGAGATAGTATATGTAAAGGATGGAGATTTCATGTAATCATAGAAGAAAAAGAAGGCAAAAGAAAAAAGCCGTCCCGCAACCGGGATGGCTTTTTTGTGTTTATACTCGCAAAAACTTGCGGATGGAAGTCAAACTTCCCCATACTCCAATCACTGCGCCGATTGCAATCAATACAAGCGAGACTTGGAATACAAACGGATTATATGGAAGAAGAGAGACAAATGAGCCTTGAACCTTCGGAACGACCCATCCGATAACATATTGATAAGTGCTCAATACAAGCGCGATCGGAATGACTGAACCGAATACACCCAGCAGCAATCCTTCAAGGAAAAACGGCCAGCGGATAAACCAGTTCGTCGCACCAACAAGCTTCATGATTTCAATTTCTTTTCTTCTTGCAAAAATCGTAATTTTGATGGTGTTGGAAATTAAGAACATCGCCGTAAACAATAGGCCGATAATTAACGCGATTCCGATGTTGCGGGAAACGCCGACTACTTTAAACAAACGGCTGACCTCTTCTTTTCCGTAAGTAACTTTATAAACATGATCCATTTTTTCAATCTTTTTCGCGACACTTGGCGTATCATGCGGATCGGTCGTTTTCACGACAAACGCATCATTCAGCGGGTTTTCCTGATCCTGCATTGTCAGGGATTTTCCGCTGTCCCCAAAACTGTCAACTAACTGGTCAAGCTCTTTTTCTTTAGATGAAAAAGTGACACTTTGAATGCCGTTCAGGCCTTTTATCTCATCCTGCAGCTTGTCCTGTGCCTTCTTATCTGCAGTCAGATCAACCAATACCTTGATTTCGACTTCTTTTTCAGCATTCGTAGCCATGTTATTTAAATTCAGCATAATTACTAAAAACACGCCGACTAAAATCAGCGTAACGGTTACTGCACTAATGGATGCGAACGTCATCCATGTGTTTCTCCCGAGAGATTTAAAACTCTCACGCAAATGGCGCCCGAGAATTTTAATCATAAGAACCATACTCCCCTCTTGACTCATCACGCACAATGATACCATCTTCGATTGCAATGACACGTTTCTTAATGGTGTTTACGATTTCTTTATTATGTGTCGCCATTACGACTGTTGTTCCGCGGTTATTAATCTCCTCCAGCGTCTTCATGACTTCCCAAGACGTATCAGGATCAAGGTTTCCCGTAGGTTCATCAGCAATGACAACATCAGGACTGTTCACAATTGATCTGGCTATAGAGACACGCTGCTGCTCCCCGCCTGAAAGCTGGTCAGGGAATTGTCTCGCTTTATGCTTCAGCTGCACCAAATCAAGCACTTCAAGCACCCGTTTTTTAATGACAGACGGCTGTTCTCCAATCACTTCAAGGGCAAAAGCCACATTCTCAAACACAGTCAGTTTCGGGAGAAGCTTAAAGTCCTGGAATACAACACCTATTTTACGCCGCACGAAAGGAATCTCTTTTTCTTTAACCGAAGCGAGATCTTTATGATTGAGTAAAATTTGCCCTTTTGTCGGCTTTTCTTCTCTGTATATCATTTTAATAAAAGTAGATTTACCCGCTCCGCTCGGTCCGACAACATAAACAAACTCTCCGGGATGAATAGTAACTGAAATCCCGTTTAGCGCCTTTACACCGTTAGGATAGGCTTTGTATACTTCTTTCATTTCTATCATGAAATCACCTAATCTTTTATATCATTTTATGTCGCACGGTCATACTCTTCGAAAGCATTCGACAGTTTATGACCCATTCATTTGTAAAAAGATGAAAAATCTGAAAGTTTGATTTTCAACACACTTCATTATACGTCAAATTTAGACATAATACTATTACAGTTTCTTTTCATTCATCTTAATTCAGCATAAAAAAATCCTTGCCCAAGTCGCGGCAAAGATTTTCTGATATTACTTTTTCTCTGAGAGCCATTTTGCAATAGAAGCGGCTTCCTTATCATCTACAAGCCCCTTCGGCATATTGCCCCGTCCGTTTTTAATAATGCTTTCAATTTTTTCTTCGTCGTATTTGCCCCCAACCTCCTGGAGATTAGGTCCTGACACACCTTCTAAATCCTTGCCGTGGCAGCCTACACAGCTCTGCTGATATAATTCTTCCCCTTCAGAAGCAGTAGCTTCTGTTTTGCTGCTGTTGTCTGTCTTCTCTTCTTTTGCATCGTTAGAACCGCAGGCAGCCAGCAGGGCTGAAATTGCAAATACAAGCATTAGTATCGATAGTTTTGATTTCATGTTGAGAAGCACAACTCCTTTACGATCTCTTCCATATTATAACCTCGTTTAAGCGCGTTTGAAACCCTCGCCCAGCACCTCGCTTGCATCTGCTACAATCACAAAAGCAGTCTCATCAATCTGTTTGACGATTTGTTTCAATTTCGTGAATTCAGTTTGGCCAACCACGCACATTAAAATTGGTCGTTCGTCGTCAGTATATCCGCCGACTGCAGAAATTTTTGTAACGCCTCTGTCAATTTTTTTAAAAACAGCTTCCTTTACGGCCTGTTCTTGTTTTGTAATGATAAGCGCCATTTTAGAGCGGTTGAAGCCGACTTGGACGACATCAATGGTTTTACTTGATACATACACCCCAAGCATGGCATACAGTCCCTGCTCTATATTAAATACGATCATCGCCGTAACAACAATCAAACCGTCAATGATCGCGAGACACGTCCCTAATGACAGACCCGTGTATTTATGAATGATTTGAGCGGCTAATGCCGTTCCTCCCGTCGATCCTTTGCCTAAGTACACAATGCCGATTCCAATCCCGATGCCGACGCCGCCAAAAATCGCCGCCAGAAGCTCATGATGTGTAGCCGGCTGAATATCTCTCGTCAAAAACACGACAAGCGGCAAGAAGACAGAACCCGCAAGTGTCTTGAGTCCAAATTTACCGCCAAGCAAAATGATACCGGCAATGAATAAGGGAATATTAATGATCCACTGCACATAGGCCGCTTCAAAACCATATGACTGTAAAATGGTACTAATCCCGCTGACACCGCCTGCGGCTATTTTGTTTGGAAGCAGAAATACATTAAAGGACACTGCTGTAATTGCTGCCCCTATCAATATGTATACATAATCCCGTATAATCCGAAGACTTTTATTCCGTACATCCATCATTACAACCTTCCTCCGTTTCTTCCTATGCTCTCCGATAGCATTTTAATCCTTCCCCGATCAGATGTAAATAACACCCAAATACAGTGGTAATATGCTAAAGCAGCAGCGAAAGCAAGGATATGCAGGCAATAAAAAAACACACCTGCAGACACCAGGTGTGTTTCCCGCTTATGAAAGTTTAGAACGCAGGTATGCGTCAATAAATACGTCAATATCTCCGTCCATTACGGCTTGAACGTTACCCATTTCTGTATTGGTCCGATGGTCTTTTACCATGGAATACGGATGGAAAACGTAAGAGCGGATTTGGCTGCCCCAGCCGATTTCTTTTTGCTCACCGCGAATTTCATCCAGCTCTGCCTGCTGTTCTTCAATCCTGCGCTGATACAGCTTTGCCTTCAGCATTTTCATTGCTCTTTCACGGTTTTTAATTTGTGAACGTTCTGTTTGGCATGTCACAACCACGTTTGTCGGCAAGTGAGTAATCCGAACTGCTGAGTCTGTCGTGTTGACGTGCTGTCCGCCTGCTCCGCTTGCACGGTACGTATCAACTTTAATATCCTCCGTACGGATATCAATATCGATCTCATCGTTGAATTCAGGCATAACTTCACAAGATACGAATGAAGTGTGACGGCGGCCTGATGAGTCAAACGGAGAAATCCGCACGAGACGATGCACGCCTTTTTCCGCCTTGATGTATCCATAAGCGTTGTGCCCTTTAATCAGTAATGTGACTGACTTAATACCGGCTTCATCACCAGGAAGGTAATCGAGCGTTTCCACTTTAAAGCCGCGGCGCTCAGCCCATCTGGTGTACATTCTGAGAAGCATAGAGCCCCAATCCTGTGACTCAGTACCGCCTGCACCCGGATGCAGCTCCAAAATTGCATTGTTTTTATCATACGGCTCACTGAGAAGAAGCTGAAGCTCAAACTCATTGAACTCCTTCGTTAATGCCTTTAATTCTTTCTCAAGCTCAAGCTGGAGATCTTGATCCGGCTCTTCTTTCAGAAGGTCATGAGTCATTTGCAGTTCTTCATGGGATTCATTCAATTTTTTATAGGAATTGACATAATCCTTTAAACCATTTGCTTCATTGATGACCGTTTGGGCTTTTTGCTGATCATTCCAAAATTCCGGATCAGCCATTTGCTCATCTAGCTCAGCAATGCGGGTCTCCTTTGATTCGAGGTCAAAGAGACCCCCTAAAGTCCGCTAAACGAGAAGCCATATTTTCGAGCTCAACTCTAATTTCTGATAATTCCATTCCATTCACCTCATTAAAAGATCCGCGGGCGCTCGAAGCGCCGCGGTCAGCAAGCTTGCCCGAACGAACTATTCAGTCCGGCCGCAGCAATTTTTATATTTTTTTCCGCTTCCGCAGTGGCATGGCGCATTTCGGCCGATATCAACCACTTTACGAACCGGCGCTTTCTTTGCTTTTTTGTTTTCATCGCCTTCTTGCGGCTGATGAGCCGTGGTTTGGCCTTGTACAACCTCTTCACGCTCCAGATTATTTTCAATCTCAGCCTTCATCACAAATTTGGCAACCTCGTCTTCGATGGATTCAATCATATGCTCAAACATCGCAAAGCCTTCCATTTGATACTCACGCAGCGGATTTGTTTGCGCGTAAGCACGAAGGTGAATCCCTTGGCGTAGCTGATCCATTGCGTCAATATGATCCATCCATTTTGAATCGACGGCGCGAAGCACGATCACTTTCTCGAATTCTCGCATTTGTTCTTCGCCGAATTTTTCTTCTTTGTCATTATATTTGGTCTTGATGCGATCCATAATGAGCTCAAGCATTTCATCCGGCTCTTTGCCGAAGATGTCGCTCTTTTCAAGCGCGCCTTCGTCAAGGTAAGCCGTGTTAACAAGCTCAACAAGACCGTCAAGCTTCCATTCCTCAGGAAGCTCTTCTCTAGGCGTATAGGCCGCAATTGCCCGCTCGAGAGAAGACTTGATCATATTTTCTACGATTTCACGCAGGTTTTCAGAGTCGATGACTTCGAAACGCTGCTTATAGATAACCTCACGCTGCTGGCGGAGAACATCATCATATTGGAGAAGCTGTTTACGTGAATCGAAGTTATTTCCTTCCACGCGTTTTTGGGATGATTCAACCGCGCGGGATACCATTTTGCTTTGAATCGGAGTTGAGTCATCCATACCAAAGCGGTCAAGCATTGCCATTGTCCGCTCAGCACCAAATCTGCGCATCAATTCATCTTCCATAGAAAGATAAAATTGCGTGATCCCCGGGTCTCCCTGACGTCCTGAACGTCCTCGCAGCTGATTATCAATCCGGCGTGATTCATGGCGTTCCGTTCCGACAACGGCAAGTCCGCCAAGCTCTTTTACTCCTTCGCCAAGCTTAATGTCTGTTCCACGGCCCGCCATGTTTGTCGCAATCGTCACAGCGCCTTTTTGGCCGGCCTCTTCAATGATTTGCGCTTCTCGTTCATGGTTTTTGGCGTTTAATACCTGATGCGGGATACCTTTGTTTTTGAGCAGCTTTGAAATCAATTCAGACGTTTCGACCGCAACTGTACCGACAAGAACAGGCTGTCCTGTCATATAACGCTGGGCAACATCTTCTGCGACCGCTTTAAACTTCCCTTCCATTGAACGGTAAATTAAATCAGGACGGTCATCACGAACAACCGGCTGGTTTGTCGGAATCGTCACAACCTGCATGTTGTAGATGTTACGGAATTCCTCTTCCTCTGTTTTAGCCGTCCCCGTCATACCGGCAAGCTTTTCATACATCCGGAAGTAGTTTTGGAACGTAATCGTCGCCAAGGTCATGCTCTCATTTTGAATTTCAAGCCCTTCCTTCGCTTCGATCGCCTGGTGAAGCCCTTCGCTGTAACGGCGGCCTTTCATTAAACGTCCCGTAAAGGAGTCAACGATGACAACCTGACCGTCTTCTACTACGTAATCAACGTCCTTCTGCATGGCAACGTGCGCTTTTAAGGACTGGTTGATATGGTGGTTGAGCGCCACATTTTTCACATCAAACAGGTTGTCGATGCCGAACGCTTTTTCAGCCTTTGTCATTCCTTCTTCAGTGAGCTGTACACCCTTTGTTTTCACATCATACGTATAGTCTTTCTCTGCTTTTAACGTGCGTACAAAAGCATTTGCCTGCACGTACAGTTTTGTCGATTTTGCAGCTTGTCCTGAAATGATAAGCGGTGTTCTCGCTTCATCAATCAAAATAGAATCGACTTCATCAATTACCGCAAAATGAAGCGGACGCTGCACCATTTGCTCTTTATAAAGAACCATGTTGTCACGCAAATAGTCGAAGCCAAGCTCGTTGTTTGTAGAATAAGTGATGTCAGCCGCATAAGCTTCCCGTTTTTCATCTTTTGACATTGAGTTCAAATTCAGTCCGACAGTTAAACCGAGAAACTCGAAAATTTTCCCCATTTGCTCTGCGTCACGGCTCGCCAAGTATTCATTGACTGTCACGACGTGCACGCCTTTTCCAGATAAGGCATTTAAATAAACAGGCAGAGTAGACGTTAATGTTTTACCTTCCCCTGTTTTCATTTCGGCGATATTCCCGTCATGAAGAGCAACGCCCCCCATAAGCTGGACTTTAAACGGGAACATGCCGGTTACGCGGCGAGAAGCTTCCCGAACAACTGCGAATGCTTCAACAAGAAGATCATCAGTTGTCGCCCCTTTTTCAAGACGCTCTTTAAATTCAATTGTTTTATTTTTTAGCGCATCATCAGAGAGATTTTCATAGTCTCCCCGAATCGCATCAATATCGTTAGCTATTTTTTCGTATCTATTCAGCGTACGTTTTGTTGGATCAAACATTTTATTTAAAATTCCAAGCATTTATAACGCTCCTCTATCATCACATGCCTGTTTGACAAGCATGTATAAATAATTTACTAGTCCATGTATACCTCTCATTATCATATCATACCTTCTCTAATTTCCAAAGAATTTGCAAATAAGAAAAAACAAAAACCTTCCGTGAAAATCACGGAAGGCTGCTCTTCATTATTCAGTCGGTTCAATCAGGCCATATTTCCCGTCATTTCTGCGATACACGACGTTTGTAAGGTTTGTTTCCGCATTTGTGAAAACAAAGAAATTATGGCCGAGCATATTCATTTGTAGGATTGCTTCTTCATTATCCATCGGCTTTAAATTAAAGCGCTTCTGACGGACGATTTCTAAGCTTTCATCCTCTTCTATTTCGTCCTGAACCGCTATATCTGTATCAGAGCCGAGACCGTTTGCCAATGCAGATTTCGGAAGACCCTGCTCACGGAATTTGCGGTTTACTTTTGTTTTATGCTTACGGATTTGACGTTCCAGCTTGTTTGTAGCGAGATCAATTGCATTGTACATATCCTCGTTATGCACTTCAGACCGAAGCGCCAGATCTGTCATTGGAATCGTAACCTCAACCTTAGACTCCTTGTCATTGTAAAACTTCAAGTTGACGTTCACATCGGCATTTACACTTTGCTCAAAATAACGCTCCAGCTTGCCGATCTTCTTCTCGACATGATCCTTTAACGCGGATGTCACCTCAATATTTTCTCCTCTGATGTTATAGTTCATCAAAGAACGCCTCCCTTTTATTAAGGATATGTATCTATTTCTCCTTTACCCTTTACAATTCCTGCTGAAACGTAAACCTTTTGTGAAAATTCAGTGAACTCTGTCGAATTGTGCCGATTTATGCTGATGCTCCTATGGTGACGGGAGGTATATGTATATGCTGGTAATAAGAAAAAATGCCTTACACAAAGTCAATTGATCACAAAGGGCTCCATACATCGATGAATGGACAGCATCCATTTCCTATAATGATTCAGAAAATGTCCTTTTAAATACTCGCAAAATTCATGAGAGGGGAATGAGAAAGAAACCAATTGATCAAATTCTGCAAAAATCTCGTCAAAAGCCTTAACGCATACTTCTGCGCACCGCGTGTTCATCACGAAAAGAAGAGTTGAATGGGTGGAATCCAAATAAAAAAAGGCTTGGATCAGATCTTGGTAGATCCGATCCCCTTCTGTTTTTGATAAATTCTGTTCCGCCTCTATCAAATAGCACAGCCCTTCCTCAATTGTAAAAAGAAGATGATAATAAGCTGATAAAAGCGTATAATCTTCAATGCTCTTCAAGGCACTCACCTATTTACGCTTGTCATAATATCTGCCGTCAATTGTGATGTTGTTATAAGGGTTTAAATACGTCGTATGCATCGCGCGTTTTCTTTTCACCTGCTGAAGTTCTGCTGCGATTGACTGCTTCAGTCTTTCCATTTCCTTCACAATAAGCTGATCCCATGTCAGCACGAGTTTCATTTGCTTCTTTTCTTCTTCCGAGAGCGGCAAAGAGATGTCCTCAATGAGTTCATTCCGTTTTGCCACAAAGTCCTCAATTTGCTTTAAAAGTTCATCGCTCTCTGGTGTGTTCTGTATATGTGACAGCATACTTTTCGTTTCAATTGATAATTGATCTATTTGTTTCATGCAATTCCGCCTGACCCATGCCGGTCCTTTCGTTCGATTTGAATGGCCTGCTTCCATGCATCTCGAAAATCTGTCACATACCCCTCAACTTCTTCCAGTATGCTCTTGTCACTTTTTATATTTGCCTCTACCAGTCTTCGGTAAATATAATCGTACATCGCACCCATTGAACCGGAAAGCTCTATGTTACGGTTAAGCGTGCCATTTAATTCCTGAATGATATTTTGCGCTTTAATCAGATTTTCATTTTTACGTTCTATATCATTATTCTCAATGGCCTGGCATGCAAGTTTTATAAATTTCAGACAGCCATTATACAGCATAAGCGTCAGTTCACCGGGCGTAGCGGTATTCACTGAACTTTGCTGATAAGCTGCATAAGGATTTTGGATCGCCATGTGTCATCCTCCAAATTACATTTATTGTACAAGAAGCTGTGATAAATAGGACGCTTGTTCGTTCATTTTTTGAATTGCTGAATCCATTGCACTGAATTTTTTATAATAACGGTTTTCTACTGTGTTCAATCGGTCCTGCATATCGCTGATTTCAGTACTGATGGAACGCAAATTCTTCCCAATTGAATAGTCGCTTGCTCCCATTGTTGAATTGCCGGCTTTTGCTTCAATGCTTTTCACTGTACTTCTCAGTGTGTCGCCGATACGTTTCATAATCCCTTTATCACTATAGGCACTGCTGTTCGTTCCGTTTGTAAATAAGGCGGCAACACTTTGCGGATCTTCTTGTATTTTTGCTTTCAGTTTGTCTTCATTAATCTCTAAATGGCCCCGCAATTGATAAGCACTTGAGGTTGTGATGCCAAATTCAGTTAATTGATAGGTTTTCCCATCTGCATTAACTTGAGTATAAAAGTCAGTCCGCATTTGGTTCGTGCCGGTGCTGATGCTGGAATCATTTCTCAACAAACCGCTTTTTGCCTTCTTCTCCCAGAGTTCTACCTCTTTATCAGACATTGCTTCTTTTTGTTCACTCGTCAGCGGAGTATAGTCTCTGAATTTTTCTTCCTTGAGCTTTTCATTCAGGCTGTCAACCAATTCATTGTATTTATCTACAAACTCTTTAATTTGGTTATAAATCCCGTCAACGTCAGTAGAAACAGATGTGGTAACAGGGCCTGTGGCTGCAGTTGTATTTTTGATCGAGTAGGTAACGCCATTAACCGTAAAGTTGTTTGTCAGCTTCTCCATTTCAAAGCCATTAATTGTGACCTTTGCATTTGTTCCTTCTTTGTAAGCAGTGAGCTTATTATCAGCGTCTAACGAAAAACCAAGCTGACCGGACATAAAGTCGGATGTAGCAGAGTCTGCTGCCTGTATGCTGCCTCCTGCACCTGTTGCTTTAGAAGAAAACGCAATCGTTTCTACATACTCTGTACCATTCCATATTTTATCTTTAAATGCTGATACTCCTAGATCTGAGCTGTTAAGTTTAGAAATCACATTATCAATCGTATCGGCGCTCGTCACACTGATGTTCACTGTTTTTGCCGTTGTCTCGCCAGGCGCCACAACGTTAAATGCCAAATTATAATCGCCTTGTGTGTATCCCGTATAATTATTTGCCTTATACGTTGCTGCAGTTGCCAAACTCGCTACTTCAACAGTAGAAGAAGAGTTTGGCGCACTTGCGCTTCCTGTAGCAGTTAACACAGACTCATTGGAGCTGGTCACAGTTTTGCTCTGATACGTGCTCGGATATGTCAACGTATTTTTAGACATATAATCTTGTAGTTCTTTTATTTTTGAGTTGACTTCACGATAGCTATCACGCTGCCATTCAAGCGTCTGCTTTTTTTGTGTCAGCTTATCAAGCGGCGCTCTTTCTGTCTGCATCAGCTTTGATACGATATCATCTATATCCATTCCTGACGCCAAACCTGTTATTCTCGTGACCATTCCAAACCACTCCTAATCTACTTTTTTTCATCTACAAATAACCCAAGAAATTCAGTCATAGCCGCATAAAAATCAAGCCACCGTTTCGGCGGAATTTCGCGGATGACTTCATTTGTAGAGTCCTCTATTACTTTTACATAGTATTCATTTAACTTCTCATGGAGCTCAAACTTCAGGTGAACTTGCGACGGTTCCAAAAGGTTGTTCATCTCCCCTACCATTTCAGCAAGATTGGTATATGAAACTTGATGAACAGGAACCTCACTCTCATGATCTTTCTGGTTATGTATTTGAGTATCATAACGATCCCAAACGGGTTGTAACGTAGTGAGCCTTTCAATATTCAATTGATCATCCCCTATGTCCCAATCTATCGTTTATATCGACTAAGTCGAGATAAGATTACACATATTTATGGAAAAAAACTCATCTGTTTTAAAATTCTTGTTTGGAAATACATTTATAAGATAGTGGAGAATTCGATTATTATATCACGGGTTATAGACAGTAAGGGGAAAGATATGGAGTTAGGAATATAAAAAAAGACCCCGGCAAACGCCAAGGTCTTTTTCAAAATTAACGTAACAATTGAAGTACGTTTTGAGGCTGTTGGTTCGCTTGAGCAAGCATCGCTTGAGAAGCTTGAGAAAGAATGTTGTTCTTTGTGAACTCGCTCATCTCTTTAGCCATGTCAACGTCACGGATACGAGACTCAGCAGCTGTCAGGTTTTCACCAGAAGCGCCTAAGTTGTTGATTGTATGCTCAAGACGGTTTTGTACCGCACCAAGTTTAGCACGCTGAGTTGATACCTTATTGATTGCAGTATCAATACTTTGAAGTTGAGTATCAAAAGGAGTAGCAGCGAAATCTGTTACATCAAGAGTGTTTACTCCTAAAGCAGTTGCTGACATGCTGTCAATTTTAACATTAAGTTGTTGGCCAGCATTCGCACCAATTTGGAATGTGAAACCATCAGTAGCAGAAGATCCATCTAACAATTTTTTACCGTTAAATTCAGTACGGTTTGAAATACCGTCAATTTCAGAGATAAGTGCATCCATTTCATCTTTAATTGCACCAAGATCTTCTTCTTGTTGTGTGCCTGTGTTTCCTGCTTGAACAGTAAGTTCACGCATACGTTGAAGGATTGCATGAGTTTCAGTTAATGCACCCTCAGCTGTTTGGATAAGAGAGATTCCGTCTTGAGAGTTTTTAGAAGCCATTTCAAGACCTCTGATTTGCCCTCTCATTTTTTCAGAGATCGCAAGACCAGCTGCGTCATCTCCCGCACGGTTGATACGAAGACCTGAAGAAAGTTTCTCCATGTTCTTTTGTGCTGCCCCGTTGTTTGAACCTAAACGGTTCAGTGTGTTAAGTGCTGCGATATTGTGGTTAATTCTCATTGTTTTGTTCCTCCCTGAATGTGTATTTAGGCACGTCCTTGTGCCTCATTTTTTATAGCTAGCGGAGTCTCTTGCGCCTCCTCCTGGCTACATCATTAATATCGGATTGTCTCTGATTTTGTTAATACCAAAATAAAAAAATCCTCACTTTTTTTGTGAGGATAATGCGGAGATCACATCGCTGGATAACGCTGCCGCTCGATTATTTTCTTCCTGAATGGTCAAATATATTTCTTTCCTGTGAATATCAATATGCTTTGGGGCGTCAATTCCCAGCTTCACTTGGTCACCCTCAACCGCAATGACTTTCACTTCAATATCAGCACCTATTTGAATCGCTTCGTTTAATTTCCGCGATAAAACTAGCATGATTCTCCTCCAATCGGATGCTTTGTCGTATATGGGGAGTCGTGTAAAACGACTTGCTTAGCCAGCATGTTCTTGCGATTCACAATAATAGGAGCCAATAAATTAGCAGTAGTTTTTTCGAATGGCTCTTCCATGGTCAATAATGTCATGACTTCTACGTCTTCAATATTATCGATATCCAAAAGTTCAGCAGTTGATTCATCAAGGTCAAATTCATAATTCTTAAAAAAGATAAACGGACTTACAACGATGAACGCAAGATTCTCTGAAGTGACGGACTGCAGCGCCACGAATGGAGAGTCTTCTGAAAGCGGAAGAATGACGAACTGTTTTTCTTCAACAAAACCTGGAATCCCGTTTTCAAAAAGAATGATTTGTTCTTCTTTCACGTTCATTTGGCCATGGTACTTAGTATGAATGATCATTGTTCACGATCCTTTTCTTTTTACTTTTCTAGTGATTTTTCCGGGTATTCTACATCTATATTTAAATCAGGGTATTGGAGCATGTCAACCTTAACGTTTCCCGGCATATATTCAACAATCGGCTTATGCGGTTCAGCCTGAATAACAGGCTTTCGCGGCGTAATCTGAACATTAAGCTGTGACGGAGTATATTGTATTTTCACCCTTGAAAGAGAAGGAGCATAATGTTCGCCTAATTGAATTTGGTGCATCTCAGAGTTCCTCTTTGCTTGTGAAGCGATTGGGTTCCCCTTATTTTCAATTCTCATAAGCTCGTCGCCTTCTTCTGCGGTACGGGCTATCCCCTCCATTACATCCTCATGCCCTTGTTGGGCAGCTTCTTCGATTCTTTTGGATATATGCTTTCTGTCTAATTCTTCCCATGCTTGCGTCTGGTCAATCGTGAGTTTTCCCGGGGTCACCGATATTTCCATTTCCGCGCTTGGCTGTTCAATTTCCAAGTCGGCTTGCGGCTGCTCCATTTTTAAGCTGGCAGGCGTCGTTGTTAAACCAATTTTCCCTTGAACACTATGCATAATCAATCTGGGAATTTGCATCACTCTACCTCCTAAACTATAAAAAAAGCGAACTCCTGAGAGCCGCTTACTTTAAAAAGTCGATCAATGTAGGCTGAACAATTTGCGCATTTACAGCCAGAGTAGCCCTGTGCACGCTTTGCTGCGCAATAAATTCAGTTATTATTTCTTCCAGTTCTACATCTTCATTGTCTGACAACACTTTTGTAGCTGTTTCTTCTTGAGCTGAAAGTCTTGTATTAATCAGTTCAAGACGATTATATCTCGCTCCAATATCAGATCGTTCTGCACTCATACCGTCAGAAAATTGATCAATATCATCTAAAACGCTGTCCACATCGTCCAAAGAGCCTGAATTAAGTGCTGTCTCAAATGAATTAAGCATTTCAAACACATTTTGTCCGCTTCCAGAAGTACCGCCAAAGGCTGCCTTCGGATCTGAGTTCACCTTTAATGACATATTATCCGATATATTGACAATAACGTCAGCGGTATCAGAAATCGTATAAGTTCCGTCGCCGTTGTCTTTAACTGGGGGTGTATCTGAATTAGTGCCATTGAAGATATATCTGCCGTTCACTTGTGTATTAGCAATATTTAAAAGCTGCTCTTTTAATTGTTTTACTTCTACACCAATTGCTTGCAATTCTGCTTCACCATTTGTGTCATTCTGAGCTTGAACAGCTAACTCTCTGACCTTTGACATAATGTCAATTCCTTCAGTAATGTTTGTTTCTGTGTTTTCAAGCCAAGTAAAGGCTTGAGAAGCATTACTTTGGTATTGCTGAACTTGAGATAATTGCGTATTGTACTTTAAACTTTTCATAGCTACTACTGGATCATCGGAAGCTTTTGAGATTTTTTTTCCGGAAGAAATCTGTGATTGAAGTTTATCCAGCTTTGAGTAGCTTGAACCGATATATCTCAATGAGTTTTGCTGAATCATCCCTTGTGTTACTCTCATTTGATCTACCTACCTTCCTCCGACACCCATGCCATTGATCACTTTGTCGAGTATTTCGTCTTGTAACGTTACCATTCTTGCAGCAGCATTGTATGCGTGTTGGAATTGAATCATATTGGTCATTTCTTCATCTAAAGAAACAGCGCTCATCTGCTGACGGTTTATGTCTGCATCATTCAGCTGTGTTTCTGTATTAGATGCCAGCCGATTCGCCTCTTGAGCTTTGATCCCCAACTCGCCAATGAGACCAGCATAATAATCTAGCACACTCGTTTCTTTTCCGTTAATAGTGATGTCCCCAGTTAACACATTTGCTAAATTCGTTGCGTTTGAATTATCGTTTGCTGCTCCAGTAAGTGAGAAAGCGATATTCGCGCCTTTTGAATCTTTTATGCTGTCAGTGACTTTAATCTTACCTGCTGCGCCTTTTGCCGGCTCAGTTTCACCCCCGGTAAAATCAAAAAAGTCCCCGCCTTTTTCACCGCTCTCTGTCAGACCATTTCGGTGTACTTTATTGAAAGCTTTTGCAAATTCGAGCGCCATATGATCAAGATCAGAAAGCATCTCCGGATATATGCCCTTTTCTTTGCCGTCTGCCGTGACATATCCATAAGACTGTATAAATCCTAACAGTGATCCATTGCTGCTGAACGACTCAGCTTGAACAGCAGTGTCTCCAATTGAAATACTTGTCACTAAGCCCGTTTCATTATCATAGTTAGCTTTCAGCTCTGAAACCTCATAATTTTTTCCGTCCAGAACAGTTCCCAGCGACTGTTTATTTTTATCCAGGATTTCGATCGATACAGTTCCTTCCGAAGAAGCAAGCGCATTCCCGCCTGATTTGTTGTAGCTCACTTTGACATCAACAATTGAAGATAATTTATCAATCAGCAAATCACGTTGATCGTATAAACCATTCGGAAGCAGACCGACTGGTTCTACCTGTGCAATTTGCTTATTGAGACTGTTTAATTGAGATAGCAGTGAATTAACATCTAGTACACTAGTATCTAGTTCTGCTTTTAAATTCGATTGAACTTTTGTAAGGGACTCAGAAATATGATTAAACGTATCAGCAACAGCCTGTCCTTTTTGAGAGACAACAGAACGCGCACTGTCCTCATTTGCATTATTGGATAGTTCTTGCAGAGAATTCCAAAATGAATTTAGCACACTGTTTAATCCGCTGCCACCAGTCTCATTCATAATCCCTTCCATTTGGGACAGGGCTTTAGCCTTCGTGTCATAATATCCAGAACTGCTGTTTTGGAGACGGTATTGGTAGTCAAGAAAAATATCTCTTATTCTCTCAACTGACTTCCCTTGAACGCCTGTTCCCATTTGTCCCGCAGTTTTTTCTGCATTTTTTGATACAGCAGGGAAATAATCGGTTGCCTCTAATGACACCCGCTGTCTTGTGTAACCATCGGTGTTTGCATTTGCCACGTTATTTGCAGTAGTGCTTAACGCTGCCTGCTGAGCGCTTAACGCCCTCCTTGCAGTTTCAAGCCCCATAAAGGTAGATGTCATATTCTGAATTCCTTTCCGCTATGCTTTTGAATCGAACAGTTTCAGCCGGCTGCTCTTCGGAAACTCAGCTTTAATCTGTTTGCTGTAATTAAAGTTATTATCCTTAGGAACCAGCATATCGTACGAAATAGAGATGAATTGCAGTGCATCTCTTGTCAGCTGTCTATTCAGCTTATTCACTTCTTTTAGACGCCCGAGAACTTTAGTAAGAGATTCGAACAAAAGTTCAAGCTCTTCCTTTTCACTGCCTGACGTTTTGGCGATACAAGCAGAAATAGTGTTATTTTCGCTGTATCCAAGAAAAGCGGAAGCCGCTTTAATCCGGTCATCTTCTGTCTGTTCGATTGCTTGAATGTATTTTTGTTCTTTTGTCAAAATGTTAGAAAGCTCTTTTGTTTTGCCGGCTTTGAGCGCTTCCGTTTTTTCCTCAGACAGCGTGAGCAGATGCTCATGCAGAACGCAAAGTCGCTTCAATTGTTCAATAATTGGCTTTGCTGACATGGCTTTCTCCTTTTTTACTGCTTTTTATAAAAATTAATCATGTTTTTTGCTATATGATTTGCGTCTATTTTGTATGACCCGTTTTCAATTTGCGCTTTTAGCTGCGCGATTTTTTCTTGGCGTGAACCAGTGACTGCGTCGGATGCATTTTGCAGCTCTTTAGCCTGCGATGAAATTTCGATTTTATCTTTAGGCTGTGCAGCATTTTTTTGCACTGCTTGCTTTTCGTAATTTTTTTGGTATGGATTAACGGATTGTGTTCCAAATTGATTGATTTTCATAGGATTCCTCTCGCTTTCCGTTGCAGTCTTTAAACAATCTTAACCCTTTTATCGACTGCGTTTTCAGTTAGTTTAGGGAATCAGCTGTTTTTGGTATTATAGGCATAGTATGTGTCTTTTTTACTATTTTCTCGCTCTGTTTTCAATGCGGATTCTTGGTTCAGATGATCTATTTGTCCCTTTATATCAGACTGGCAAGCCTTGCAGAACTTGCCTTCCCTAATCGATGTCCCGCACCTTTCGCAAGGGTATGCCAAATTCGGCAGATGAGTGATTTGAATTCGTTTTTGCCTGATGAATTTTAAAATCAGCTCTTCCTCCACACCAGTTTCCTCAGTTATACGGCTAAGCGTTGATTGCCTGTTTTCCTGTTTCCTTAAAAATTTATATACAGTCTCAAATGATTTTTCTTCTTCCTTAATACACGCCTGACACACGGTTTGCAGCTTTGTTTTTAAAAATAGAGCATTGCATTTCGGACAATTCGCCAGTTCACCCATTATTTTTACTCCTTATTCATTAATATGCCTGCAGTAATTTCTAGACATTATATCGGCACAAAAATTGAATCATTTAGCTTCTCACTAAGGTAAAAGATGACACTGAACCAGCTTTGCCTTGCTCCAATAAACAGCGGGCAGCATAGTGTAAAGTGGCGCCTGTGGTATAAAGATCGTCGATTAAAACGATATCCATACCCTCAACCGAGCTGTTTTTTGTTTCAAAAACATGCTCTGAAAGCAGGCGTTCCGTTTTCTTTTTCTTAGACTGCTTTTCATTGTTCAGGCGGATGAGAGGATTGAGGATGGGCCGGTTTAAGCATTCAGCAAGCATTTGTGACTGGTTAAAGCCGCGTTCTGCTTTCCGTTCTTCACTTAACGGAATGGGAACGAGCACAAGGCGTTTATCTGGATAGACAGCAGAGAATTCAGAGGAAAAGTCATTTTTAAAAGCGCTTATTATCTCTGCATCTCCCCTAAATTTCATACGGGCAAGCGTTTCTTTCATCATGTCATTATATAAGTAAACAGAACGGTTCTGGCTGAGCCTTAAGCCGTCATCTATTCTTGATTTCCATGCCTCACAATCCTCACACACTTCATGAACGGTTTGAGGTCTTCCGCAAAGCGGACAGATGGCCCCTTTGATGATCTGTAATTTATTTCTGCAGGACTGGCAGACCCTATCGTCAGGTTGTAATAAAAATAGTGAGCACCATGAAACAGCTTGAGAAAATTGTGAATCGCACAATAGACAGATCAGTTTTTTATAGCCTCCTCCTGTCTCATTTCGCATTGATCACTCGGATTCTCCGATACCACAGCAGCTGCTTCAGCCAATATCACAAGCATCGCCGTGTTTTTTTGTTTATCTACCAGCTCAGCTTTCGTATATGCAATCTTTTTTACATCAGTGACGTAAGCTGGTCTTACTTGGTTTAAAGAAAGTGCCAGTACATCATTTTTGCATACTTGGCAAGTGCAGGTCATATGAAGCTGGTCCATATATCGGTCAAAAAGTTCTTGCATCATAATCTCTTTTGAATTGACAAGCATTTTTACAGCTCCTCATTAGTTATATGAGTATACTGTATCATGTTTTTAAATATTAACTAGTCTATCAACTTATTTTTCAAAGCCAATTCATTCATTATTTTGATATGTTTTCTTGCCTCTATCATACTCTTTGTTTTTCCGAAGTGAAAATAAATGACATCACCGTCTGCATGTTCTTTATGCCGGCCTGTCCTTCCCGCGATTTGCACAAGCGCGCTTTCCGTAAAGATGGGCGATTCTGCCCCTAAGATGCCTGTTTGGACCATAGGAACTGTGACACCTCTTTCTAATATTGTTGTTGTGATTAACAGATCAAACTGACCGTCTCGAAATTGCTGCACTTTTTCTTTTCTGAGCTTGTCTTCCGCATGTACAGACGCTGTTCGATAATTCATATTTTTAAAACAAGAAGCAGCCTTTTCCAGTATAGAAATGGAAGGAACAAATAAAAAAACGGGCCTTCCTTCTTTTACATGCTGCTCTATCCATCTTTTTACCGCATTTGGGATCTTATTTCGGATTAATTTCTTTTTCCAGTTTCCGCACCATTGAAAGCGCGGTTCAGGCAACGGTTTCCGATGGTATCTGGCCGGTATGCGAACGGACTTCAACTCACCTTTATACGTTTTTCTTTTTAATTCTTTAGGAGGTGTGGCACTTAGATAAACAAGAGTGCTGTTTTTCTTTCTCGCTTTTTGGACAGCGAATTGAAGGGTTTGATCAGCGGAATATGGAAAAGCATCCACTTCATCAACGATCATGACGTCGAATGCGTCTTTATAACGCAAAAGCTGATGGGTTGTGGAAATTATAAGCGGAGATAAACGCCCTTTGTCATCACTTCCTCCGTATAAAGCTGAAATATCAGCACCTCGAAATGCAGCCTTCAGCCTCGGAGCAAGCTCTAATACAACATCGGTGCGCGGGGTCGCAATACAAACACGCTGTTTTAGATTTAATGCCAATTCTATACCCGGGAATAATAATTCAGTTTTACCTGCGCCGCAAACAGCCCAAATAAGGAGCTCTTCTTGCTTCGAAATTGCTTCAATTAAGACGTCAGCGGCCTTTTGCTGTCCGCTTGAAAGCTTTCCATCCCAAGTCAGTTTTATAGGCTTCCAGTTTGCCTCCGCCTCCTTACTCCAAGAATATAAAGAAATATCCTCACTCACCCTGCCCATCATGACACAAGAGCGGCAGTAAACCTTATCTTTTCCAAATGAATGATACGATGAAAAATACTGTTGATCATTTTGACCGCATCTATTGCATCTATATCCCCGTTTATTTTTTGATAATGACTCCTCGGCAGATATATAACCATGCTCGGTATGCCAATCAATGATCTCGTCAGAAAATGAGATTTCTGTTCTAAGCAGATGACGGCTCTGGAACTGCTGCTGCAGTTCTTTAGAGAATAGACTGTTCGATTCTGATGTCTTAGTCTGCATAGTACGGCCTCCTTGCAAGACATTATGCCCGAATGAAAATATGCTGTCTAACAGCTAAAAAAAGAATTTAAAAAAATCCCCGCTACTAAAACGGAGATTTCATCATTTATTTAAAACACCAGCAGATTCCTATTGCACCTTCACCGAGATGAGTGCCTATAACAGCACCAAAGTAGCTTTTGTGAAATTCAACATGCGGATATTTTGCAGAGAGCTCTTCAATAATTTTCGATGCTTCTTCTTCTCGATTAGCATGAATAACGGCAGCTTGCATCGGCATACCCTTACTCGCGTCTTCATTTAAAAGCTCGTAAATCCGTGAAATTGCTTTTTTGCGTGTACGGATCTTCTCAAAAGGCACAATTACCTTATTGTCAAAATGCAGAATAGGCTTTACCTTTAAAAGACTCCCAATAAAGGCTTGAGCACTGCTTAATCGTCCGCCTCGCTGAAGATGAGTTAAATCATCCACCATAAAATATGCACGAACGGTTTTTTTCATTTCCTCCAGTTCTTTTATAATATCTTCCGGAGATGACGCTCCATTTCTGATTAAGTCGGCTGCTTTCAGAGCATAAAAACCTTGAGCCAGACAGCTGATCTCTGAGTCAAACGGGTATACTTCAATATTATCGACCATTGTATTCGCTGCAGCTGCACTGCTGAACGTTCCGCTAATTCCGCTAGAAAGATGAATACTGATCACCGCATCATATGACTTGCCGAGCTCTTCATACAAAGCAACCAGCTCGCCGATCGCAGGCTGAGAAGTGGACGGAAGCTCTGTATGTTTTTTCACTTCTTGATAAAAGCTTTCCCAGTCCATTTCTGTTTCTTCATGATACGTTTCGTCTCCAAAAACAACCTGGAGAGGAATCATGTGTATATGATTTTGTTCACGCATTTCTTTTGGAATATATGCCGTGCTGTCTGTTACTACTGCAATATTCATAGCTTCGTTACCTGCCTTATCACTTTATGACTCTATTGTAAGGGAAACAGAAGCCTAAAAAAAGACCTGCCTCAAAAAGGCAAGTCCAGTTTCATGCTATCTCATTTCTACCCAACCATTTTTAATGGCGACCACCACGGCCTGCGTCCGGTCGTTTACATTCATTTTTTGTAAGATATTGCTGACATGGTTTTTAACAGTTTTTTCACTGATAAACAATGATTCACCGATTCCGCGGTTGCTTTTTCCGTCTGCAAGCATTTGCAGCACTTCACATTCCCGCCTTGTTAAAATATGTAATGGTCTGCGAATCTCTGGATAGACCTCATGCTGAGGATGAGCAGAAACTCCGCTTGTTGCAAGACGGCGGAATTCGTTTACGAGGTTGTGAGTAACCTTCGGGTGAAGGTAAGAACCGCCCTCGGCAACTACTTTAACCGCTTCAATCAGTGTATCAGCATCCATCTCTTTCAGCAGATAACCCCTTGCACCTGTTTTCAGGGCATGTGTTACATAATTCTCGTCATCGTGAATCGATAGAATAATTACTTTAGATTCAGGATACAGCTCTACAAGCTGCTTTGTAGCTTCCACGCCATTTACGTTCGGCATATTGATATCCATGATCACGACATCAGGATGATAGTGCTCAACGATACGAGCCGCTTCATCTCCGTCGTCTCCTTCCGCTACCACTTCAAAGGTAGGTTCGAAATCCAATATCCGCTTCACACCTTCACGAAATAACTGATGGTCGTCGATAATAACAATGTTTACTTTAGTCACAAGCCACGCCTCCTTGTATTATTGTTCTATATACTCTGGTATTCGGTCAATATGCCTTTTGGCTCTATTTTACAAATCATAGTCAAAGAGATAACGGAACCTTAATCATGATAAATGTCCCAAGACCTATTTTTGAATCTATCGTTATGGTTCCTTCCAATAAATCTACTCTTTCTTTCATCCCAAGCAAGCCGAATGATTTGTTTTTCTTCTCTTTCGCTTCCTTCAGGTCAAATCCTTTGCCGTTATCTTTTATCATTAAAATCACAAAATCCTTTGTAATCTCAACTTTGACTGTAATTTCTTCAGATCCAGAATGCTTTAACGCATTGGACACAGCTTCCTGTGCGAGTCTGAAGAGCGCAACTTCAAACTGAGGCGCGAGTCGTTTTTCCTCCGTATCGCCGATGCACTGAAAGTGTATTTTCACCTTACCGTTATATTCTTCGGTTGTATATAGATATTTCCGCAAAGTTGGAATCAGGCCTAGGTCATCAAGGGCCATCGGTCTTAAATCATATATAATCCGTCTCACTTCGTAAAGGGCATTCCGCACATTTTGGCGGAGATTTTTGATTTCCTGGAATCCGTCCTCAGCGCCTCGGTCTCGGAATATCCGTTCAATTAATTCCGATCTCATCATAACATTTGCCAGCATTTGTGCAGGACCATCATGAATTTCTCTTGAGACTCTTTTTCTCTCTTCTTCCTGCGCTTCAATAATTCTCAGGCCAAAATCCTGTTTTGCCTGCGCATCGGCAAGAAGCAGCCCAACCTCACGAAGATCCTGATTCAGATAGTTCAGCACGACCGTGATCTGGCTCACTAGTGATTCTGAGCGTTCAATGATTTCCTGAAGGCCTAACAGTCTGCGTTCCAAATCATCCCGGCGTTCGCGCAATTGCTTTTCACGCTGCTGGATCATCGTCAGTTCTACTTGCAGCTTATGGGCTTTTTCATAAGCATTGCGGATTTCTTCTTCACTGAATCTATGAAAATTGCGGCTGACCTCGGATAAACGGTTTCGTGCATGGCGGGTTTGCACTTCAAGTTTATCACCAAGCTCGATGACTTCATAAACCTGCTGTTTAATTTGTTTCAGTTCTTCGACCAGCTGTTCATACTGCTGGCGCGACTGCTCCCCGATTTGAAAAACCTCATCCTTGCTCCCGTCAACGGTTTTCAGCATCTTCATCAAAATAGAATCCAGAACTTTGGAATCCATCTTTATTTTATTCATAATTTCCCTCCGTCACGGTGTTGTCATATATTTTTATTATAAATGTAATTGATCTGCAAATTGTGTCGAATTATAATGAAAGAATGCGTATATTCTAGAAAAAAACAATTTTATGTACCTTCTTACTCTTTATGATAACAAAATACGCACAAAAATTCTAAAGACTGTACGAATTTGTATAGGCAGTCTTTTATGCTTAGCGGGGGGTCAGCTAGCATGCTGCACAGCTATTTCACTGTGAAAGAAGCAGGAGAACACGAGATTGTTATAGAAAAATCGCGTTTTATCTGTCATTTAAGCCGTGTTTCTTCCGAACAAGAAGCACAGGAATTTATACAGAAAATAAAGAAACAGCACTGGAATGCAACTCATAATTGCTCAGCTTACGTTATTGGCGAAAACGATCATATCCAAAAAGCCAATGATGACGGAGAACCGAGTGGCACAGCAGGAGTCCCTATGCTCGAGGTGTTAAAAAAACGCAGACTTAAGGATACTTGTGCAGTCGTCACGCGTTACTTCGGCGGCATAAAGCTGGGAGCAGGCGGTTTAATCCGCGCTTATGGGAAGTCAGTGTCTGAAGGATTAAACCATATAGGTGTCGTAGAACGGAAGCTTATGAGGGTTATGCATACTTCCGCAGATTATACTTGGCTTGGCAAGATTGAAAATGAATTAAGGGAATCGCCTTTTCTATTAAAAGAAATCCATTATGCAGAAAACGTAGAATTCGAAGCATATGTAGAAGAAAAAGAAACACAATCGTTTTCTGAGTGGATGACAGAGTTAACAAATGGAAAAAGTGATATTACAGAGGGAGAGTTGACGTACCTTGAAAAAGCCGTCAATCACATAAAGGAGACTGAATAATGACTGAACGCGTTAGAGTGCGTGTGCGCAAAAAGAAAAAGAGCAAACGCAGAAAAATTTTAAAAAGGATTATGTTGTTGTTCGTCCTTGCATTATTGGTAGTTGTAGGGCTCGGAGGATATAAACTATATAAAACCATTAACGCTGCGGATGATTCATACGATGCACTTTCCCGCGGAGATAAATCAAATCTACGCAATGAAGTTGTAGATATGAAGAAAAAACCATTTTCTATTTTATTTATGGGAATTGAAGATTACGCGACAAAAGGGCAAAAAGGGAGATCGGACTCTCTTATTGTAGTTACCCTTGACCCGAAAAATAAAACCATGAAAATGCTTAGCATTCCGCGCGATACACGAGTGCAATTAGCTAATGACACAACCGGCATCAAAACAAAGATCAATTCCGCTTACAGCAAAGGCGGAAAAGATGAGACTGTTGAAACTGTTGAACAATTCTTGCAAATACCAATCGATAAATATGTAACAGTCGATTTTGACGGATTTAAAGATGTTATTAATGAGGTTGGCGGTATTGATGTAGATGTACCTTTCGACTTTGATGAGAAAAGTGATGTGGACGAAAGCAAACGGATTTATTTCAAAAAAGGCGAGATGCATTTAAATGGTGAAGAAGCCTTGGCGTATGCCCGCATGAGAAAACAGGATAAACGCGGCGACTTCGGCCGTAACGACAGACAGAAACAAATTTTAAACGCGTTAATCGATCGGATGTCCAGCGCAAGCAATATTGCAAAAATTGATAAAATCGCAGAGACAGCCAGTGAAAACGTTGAAACCAATATTCGCATTACTGAAGGTTTAGCCCTACAGCAGATTTACAGCGGCTTTACCAGCAAGAAAATCGATACACTGTCAATTACTGGTTCTGATTTGTATTTAGGGCCTAATAAAACATATTATTTTGAACCGGATGCTGCGAATCTGGAAAACGTCAGAAAAACCCTTCAAGAGCATTTAGATTATGATCCTGATACGAGCAGTTCAAGCATTGGCAGCTCCAGTACCGATAGCTCAACATCTGACAGCTCTGACAGTTCTAGCACGGCAACAGACGGCAATACGAGCGGAAGCGGCTACACAAATGACAGCAGCACAAGCTCAAATGGCACAACAAATTCAACAACTGATTCATCATATTAAATTTAAAAAAGCCCGTCCTTTAACGGACCGGGCTTTTTTGCGCAGAAAAAACTCCGGCTCATAGAACCGGAGTTTTTAATTTCTTTTCACAAGACGTTTATAGAATTTTGTAAATGGCTTAAAACGTTCATTCACGAGTCCCGTAACTTCTGCTATTATTTGCATAAATATAATTAAGATAAAGATAATAAACAGGGAAAGCCAAATTGTAGCGCTTTTCAGCACAATTGCACTGATGCTGAAAATAAATCCAATCAGGTAAATGACAATGACCGACATCCGATGTGAAAGGCCAAAGGCCATCAGCCTGTGGTGGATATGTGATTTATCGGGCGCCGAAATCGGCTGTTTGTTTAGTATCCGTCTTATGATTGCAAATGTTGTGTCAAAAATCGGCACGCCTAATATAATAATCGGAATGACAATACTGAACAATGTTACGCTTTTATACAGCCCTAACAATGAGAGAATAGAAATCACATACCCTAGAAACAATGATCCCGTATCCCCCATAAAGATTTTTGCCGGATGAAAATTGTAGAACAAAAATCCGAGCGTACTTGCGATAACCACCAATGAAAGTGACAGAATGAGTACTTTTCCGCCGGATAGCGCCATAACTGCGATCGTGGACAGGCCAATAACAGAAAGGCCTGCTGCAAGGCCGTCTAATCCGTCAATCAGGTTCATCGCGTTTGTGATGCCGACAATCCATAATACAGTCAGCGGATATGCCATCCAGCCCAATTCAAACCGTTCAGCTAAAAAAGGTACTGAGAAAAAGTCCATTTTTAAACCCGTGCTAACAATCATAATAGCCACGGCTAATTGAATAATAAATTTAACTTTTGCGCTTAATTGATATTTATCGTCTAAGATTCCCAACACAATAATGATAAATGCCCCAACTGTGATAGCCGTCATTCTTGTTTCTGTGTATATACCGGATACAAGCACGCCTGTAACCACCCCGATAAATATGGCCAGCCCGCCCATTCGGGGCATGATTTTATCATGTACTTTTCGATTGCCGGGCTGATCAACTGCACCTATTTTAATCGCAATCCTTTTTACGATTGGGGTTATGATTAAAACCGTTAGCAGCGAGACAATAAACGCAACAACAATGCGAATCATGCGTTCGTCAAGCATAAAGAAGTCTCCTTTGGAATTATATGAAGTCTTTATTTTAGAGAACCGTTCCTTCCATTATACCTTCTCCTTAGTTATTATAACAAGCTTCATCAAAAAGAAACACGTATAATCAAAAAACGCGCATCCCAATTAAAGGACTACGCATGTTTTTGAATCCCTGTATATTTCATGATTTGTTTAAATAAAACATTCCAATCTTGGGTGCGGGCAATGTTTCGCCGCATCTCTTTGTATGCCTCATCTCCGCTTTTTTCAAGCACTTTCTCGCACGCAGCTATAAAATCATTATGGTCATTGCCTTCCATATATTCGTAAATATACGGCTTTTGCATTTTAGAAGTTGACGGAAGGTTAGAGCCGACGACCGGCTTTCCCGCTGCCAAAAATTCAAATAACTTAAGAGGGAAAACCGCCTGGTTATAGGATGACTTTTTATACGGCATAATCCCGATATCAATCAATTCCATAAAATGCGGAACTTCTTTCGGGTCTGCCGGCCCCGTCCATATCACATTAGAAAGCTTCAGAAGCTCTAGAAACGCTGTATCACCATTGGTGGCGTCCGGGCCGACCCATAAAAAGGTCCAATCAGGTTTTCTCAGAGCCGCTTCTTCAATCAATTTAAAATCCAGCTTTGGTTTAATTCCGCCGATAAACCCCAGTACGGCCCCTTCTCTTCCCTGCAAGATGCTTCGGTCAGGTGCCGCTTTATGTTCTGAAAACAGGTCATATTCAACACCGTTTTCAACGGTATGAACCTTTTCTCGTCCCGCTGTCAGTTTTTTATCAACTTCATTGCGCAGAAATTCCGATGAACAAGTAATGGAATCAGCACGCTCAATAATTCGCAGCTCCGCGGTTTTGATGACTTTCCGCCTGAACTCGGACAGCATATTTGAACGTCCGCTGATCGGCGCCGCCCACAAGTCACTGCAATCATAAATCACCTGATCCCAAGGATATAGTGAAGACAGCAGCGGAAATCCGGGAAACGTGTACCATAAGCAGCAGCGTTCACCTCTGGCTGAAGCGGATTTCAGCTCTTCTAATAAAGGTGAGAGCTTATGCTTATAAAACACATCGGTATATCGTCCGAAGCGAAACATTTTCTTTTGCAACAAGTCCTTTACGGCGTATTGACGGATGCCGGATTGCACTTGCTGAAATTCGATCCTTTGGGTACGCGGCGCCGGACAGACCCAGATGACTTCCTTTGTTTCTTCCTGAGCAGCTAAAAATTCAGCCAATCGGTGCCGTCTGTACCTCAATTGATCTTTTCCCCATTCAGCAGTAGCCACGATGACGTGAATCATTGCTTTTGTTTCCACCTTCATCACCTTTTCTCTCTGTTTGCGGTTACAGCCTTTTTTTTACCGCGTTTTTTGCATATTGAACAAAACACCATGTCGCTTTCATTAAATGGAGCCGTTCGATCTCCCTGTAAACAAACCATGTTTTTTTGGCAGCCTTCCATTTGTTGCTTGAAATCGAATTATTGACAAGCCGGTATTCAGCTAAACACTCATTCATTCCATAAGCTGTAAAACCCTTTTTTAAAAGAGCCAGCCATGTTGCCAAGTCTTGCCTCGTTCTAATATTCGGCATTTGAATCTGTCCCGTCTGTTCCCTGTCAATCATCACCGTTAGACAGCCAATAATGGTATTTTTAAGAGCGTCATCATATGTTAGGCTTTCGGGTGCATGAATGAATTTATCCATCGGCACCCCGTCCTGTGACATTAAGCTGTAGCCTGTGAAGGTAAACGCACAGGACCGCTCCATCATAAAATCAAGCTGCTTTTTCAGTTTGTCTTTTTTCCATTTGTCATCACTGTCCAAAAATGCCACGTAGCGCCCTTGGGCATGTTCCAGCGCTTTATTTCTTGCTATCGCGGCTCCGCTATTTTCTTCCAGATATATCACATGAATTCTTTCATCTATCTTCTCATACTGCATTAAAATGTCGCGTGTGCCGTCCGTTGAGCAATCATCCACGATAATCATTTCCCAATGAGGGTGGCTCTGATCTAACACTGATTGAATCGTGTCTTCAATATAGTCACGCGCATTATAAGAAGGTGTAATGACAGATACGAGAGGTTTCCAGTTGGTCATGATCACATCTCCATCGTATGATTTTAAAAGGACTCTCTGAAAAATTCAGGAATGACAACGAACATAAAGGCAATCGTTATGCCGATCAGAACACCCAGAACCGCTTTCTTTTTCGGGGACATTCCTCCGCCTGATGCCTCACTTACGGTTTCAGAATCAACGGCACTTGCCGCTTTCAGATTAAGCTGTGTGTTTTTCAGCTCATATAAAAATCTTTCTTTATCCACTTTGGAATCCTCGCTCACCGTTTCACCTTCCAGCGCGTCAATGCTGCGGCGAATGACGGCTTCTCTTTCTTCAAACAGCTTTTGGTCGTTTTTGAGAAAGGTGGAGGAAATAGCGTTCAAAACTGATTCGGTTCTTTCCTGATCCTGATCGGCATAGCTCAAAGACAGTAATGACTTAGACTCTGATTTCACGGTGAGCTTCTCTTTGATCTCCGCAAGATCTTCATCTTTTTCGTCAGGAAGCGCCTCCTTCAAAAAAGCATCACTTCTCAGCAGGAGCGGAATCTCTTCTGTACTGTTATAAATCGGATGATCATAGCTCCCCACAGCTAAAGTAACCTCAGCTGTGTAACTCTTTTTATCCGCAATTTGAGAGGGCAGTATATATCCCGCCGCACCTAAAATAAGCGGCACTAATATAATCCAGATGATATTTTTCTTTATGCGCCGGGCTAATCTTATCACTATATCCTTCATATAAGTCTCCCTGCTTTTTTGTAGTCTGTTTACCGGTATATGGGCTCAAGCTGCTGTCTGGATCTCCTTAAGACGTTCACAGCGGCGATGACGAGCGCCAGAAATACCCAATGGAAAAATAAATTTGAGACAGAGCTTGGGCTGATGCTGGATACCAGAAAACTGACCATAGCCGTGATGAGCCCTTCTGTGATCAGTTTTGACTGATTTTCCATTTTTCTTTCATAAAACTTGTAAAGCACCCACATGAGGTATAAATAAATGGCCAGATAGCCGAGCATGATAAGCAAGCCGAAGTTTGCCAGAATCTCTACAAGCCAATTGTGCACCTCTGTCACATTGTCAGTATCATATAAAGCATGATGCTCTAGATAATAAGACACATTTCCTGCGCCCACTCCGAATCCGTATGAGTCAAGGAAGAAGTGCCATGCGTTTTTTAATAGATTGGCCCTGGCCACGTTGGACGGAAGTGTTTCTTGGAATGAATGAGACGTCTGAGGAGCCAGAAACAGCTTCCAAAACACTGCGAAAATCCGGCTGGCAAAAAGAGCCGCAAAGACCGCAATTCCAGCTGCCGACAGCCAAAGGGCGATTTTTTTCAGAACAGGCGGCAAGACAATAAAAATGTAGACGGCTATTCCCGCAAAAACGCCCAGCAGACTGGCTCTAGAACCCGTCGCAAAAATTAAATACAATGCACCGAACGAGAGCAAAAGGCCAATTCCCTTTAAGTATCCGTTCGTTATGTTTTTCACCATTGCAATGTAAAAAAAGAAACTGATAGACAAAAATGTCGCAAAATCATTTTGATTAAAAAAGACTGAGGTCGGATAATGCTGCTTATATTCCGGTCCACTGTACAAAGTCGAACTCGGGAGATGATGATGCGTGATATGATTGTAAAAACCGATGATCATCAGAAATACCGTCATCACCAGCCAGATGGAATAAATAATCATCAGGCGTTCCATTTTTTGCACATACATCACAATGAGATAAATAAAGAATATCCCCATCGCCAGCAGTGCTAAATATTTCAGACCGTCTGTAACTGATTTGGCCCATAGCAAGGAAACAAGGCCATATAAAAACCAAAAGGCGAAAAAGAGCAAAATTCCTTTTACTTGCAGCCCATTCCACCTTTCAATATGTGTTCGGCTCCGCAGTACCCCGACAAGATGGAGGCAGCCTGCTGTAATGAGTAAGAGCCGATAAAGAAACAAACTAAAGAATCCAAGATGAATCGCGAAAAAAGCATTATTTAAAAAAGTGCAGGCAATCAAAATATAGATGACGGCCATAAAAAGCTGTTCTTGTGTTGTAAATGATGCTGCAAGCGTCAGTGCAAACAGGCCGATTGCCAATACAGCGAGAACGGCAGCCATCTGCATAAGACCTGTATCTGTGCGGATGGCTCCCAGCAATAGGACGATCCCCAATATGACAGCGGCCAGTAACGCAAGCGTATGAACCGCTGAACGTTTAATACTCACATGCTTAACCCCTTTCCTGATGTTTCAGGAGCCGGCGGCCGAGCCTAAGCAGCCGGCACTTCAAACAAGTAACCCTTTTTCTTTTTATAAATTGACGCTTCCCAAATCCTTAGCCAATTCTTCCATTGGCAAAGCCGGAAAGTAGCGGTCGGAAGGTTCTGTTCCCCGAACCGCAGGCCGGCCGATGGAGTGATAAATGTATCCCGCAGCCTGCATTTCTTCGAGTGAAAATATATTTCTGCCATCGATGATGATTGGCTGTTTTAAAAGCATTTTCGCTTTTACAAGCTCCATTTCTTTTACTTCCGGCCAATCGGTCAAAATAAGGCACGCGTCGGTTCCCTCCATCGCAGCATACACATCTGTATAATACTCGGTCTGATCGCCAAGGACTGCTGATGCCTCCGGAATGGCAATCGGATCATATGCTTTCACCTGTGCGCCCAGCTGCTGCAGCATGGGAATGATATCGAGAGCTGGAGCGGACCTCACATCGTTTGTATTCGGTTTGAAGGCCAATCCAAGCACGGAAATGGTTCTCCCTTTTATGCTTCCCATCACAGTTAAGAGCTTATCTACAATGTGAACACGCTGCTTTTCATTCGTCTCAATGACGGCTTCTATGAGCTTGAATGGATATCCGGCCGTTTTGGCAATTTGAAGCAGTGCGGTTGTATCCTTAGGAAAGCAGGAGCCACCAAACCCAATACCCGCTTTCAAGAACTTTCTGCCGATCCGGCTGTCGAGCCCGACGCCGTCAGCAACTTTTGAAACGTCCGCGCCGACTCGCTCGCAAATGTTCGCGATATCGTTAATAAACGAAATCTTTGTTGCCAAAAATGCATTTGCAGCATATTTAATCATCTCTGCACTTTCTAAATTCGTTTTAATAACAGGGGCATGAAAAGGCTGATGCAGTTCCTCTATGATGGAAGCGGCTTTATGACTGGTTGACCCGATGACGGCACGCTCCATATTCATCGTGTCATGTATCGCTGAGCCCTCCCGAAGAAATTCAGGGTTGGATACAACATCAAAGGAGCATCTTCCCTTCGAAGCTTTTTGTACGATAGATTGAACCAGTTTCCCGGTACCGACTGGGACTGTGCTTTTATTGACAATGATTTTGTAGCCGTTGAGATGTTCACCGATCGTTTTCGCAGCCGCTTTGACGTATGTTAAATCAGCTTCGCCTGTTTTAGACATCGGGGTTCCGACTGCAATATAAATAATGTCTGAAGTCCGAATGGCAGACGGAATATCGTTAGTAAAAGACAGACGCTGTTCTAACACATTTTTTTCAACTAAATCTGCAAGCCCTGGTTCATAGATTGGGATTACTCCGTTTTTCAGACTTCTGATTTTTGATTCGTTGATATCACAGCAAATCACTTTATTTCCGATTTCCGCAAAGCAGGTGCCAGATACGAGTCCTACATATCCTGTTCCAATGACAGCAATTTTTTTCACAGCCCTCATCCCTCTCCTGTAAAAATTCATGTTCCTATTTATATTGGTCGCAGTTACTTACGATTAAACAGGTGTTTTCAAAACCATCTGATACTGATCGTGCAGCGCCCTGGCATTTTTCCCGGCGTCATATTGAGTGTGAATGATTTGATATAATTCATCCGCCACTTCCGGCTTCCATATTTGATCCTGTGCGTATAAAGAGATCGTGTTTGCTAAGGCTTGAGCTGATTTCGGTTCAATCAGCAAATGGCGGTGTTTGCCGAATAATGATGCTACTCCTCCGACATCTGTACAGATGACAGGAACCCGCAGTGCCAGTGCCTCGATTACAACTGTCGGCATTCCTTCGCTATAAGAAGGGAGCACGAACATATCTGAGGCGAGCAAATAATCTCTCACCCTGTGATTCGGCACTTGGCCTGTCACAATATGCCCCTTTTGCCTCAGCAAAGATTTTGCGGGGCCGTCTCCGACATAAACGGCTCGAGGCGCTTCCTCCATCATCTCAATGGCTTCTGATAATTCAAAAATGCCTTTTTCCTTAACGAGCCTGCCCACATAGACAGCAAGGCGCTGGTCAAGCGGGAGTCCAAGTTTTTTTCTGATGTCTTCTTTTGTCTGCTCATTTTCCTGAAAACGGCTGAGCTGTATACCGATCGGTAAAACCGTACTGTCAAAGCCGGAAAGTTTTTTGGTTTCTTCCTGAAGCTTTTCGCTGACTGCAAGAACTGCGGATGCGGAACCAACCGCAGTTTTGAAAGCTTTAAACGCACCTTTGCTGTAGTGCGGATAGACATTCACATCACTGCCATGCAAAGTCAAAATATACGGTATCCCGATTGTCTTTGCCACGACTGCCGCAGCCCCGCCCGACGGCATAGCAAAGTGCGCGTGGATCAGATCAGGATTCAAGTCATGCTGTTTAATGGTTTTTACCACAGCTGCCCCAATGCGCCGGTGTGGCTGGGCCCATTTCAGCTGGCCGGGAACAGCGGGATAGAAAGGCCTGTAAACCGGTATTCCTTTCCGTATCTCATATTCTGGTCTGGCATCCTTTTTACGATATGCCTTTTTCAGCATACGGACAGGCGCAGGGTGAAAAGGTCTTGGGCATATCACGGTGATATCCAGCCCGAGCTTCAGCAGCTCTTGCACCTGTGTTTCATGAAACACACCCTCGCCGGGTTTCAGACTGCTTGGATATACGCTTGTGATCCACAAAATCTTCATGACAAACGTCCTTTTCTTAGTAGTTTGCTTTTCATCTGAGGGTACGCTTTTCCTAAAAGAAAGAGATAGCAGAGCGCCCCAGCCGCCACTGAAATTGCCAGCCTCATCTCCGCCTGCATGCTGAAGCGTTCTGTTCCTAAACTCGCGCCGAACGCGATAACGGCCATACCCGCTGTGATCAGAAAAGGCTTCATAACAGCTTTAAAATAAGCTGAAAGATTGAGATTAATGACATATGCCAGCAGCCAGCGACCGATTAGAAAATTGAAAACGCTGATGACGGCATATACCCAAGCGACAGTCAGAAGATTACCCGTCTGAACAGCTGCAAACAGCGACAAACCATACAGCAGCATAACGCCGGAGTCCCAATAAAAAGCCAAATCTGCTCTTCCTTTGGCAAGGAGCACAGAACCATTCGGATTCATCAGCACCCTGAGTATCCCGACGATGGCAAGAACATTCAGAACAGGGACAGCCGCAAGCCATTTTTCTCCGAAAACAGCTGCGATAAAGGCGTCTGACACGGATACGAGCCCGATTAACAGCGGGAACGATACAAGCGCAAGCATTTTTGTCATATTCAGAAAGCCTTCTCTGATCACGCTGTTTTCGTATTTGTTTTTGGCGAAAATAGGAAACGCGACCCGCGTCACAATCGGATTAATCTTCAAAACCGGAATGGTGACAATCTGATAGGCAAGATTATAAATGCCCAGCGCTTCAGCACCGATAAACCTGCCGATTAAGATCATATCGATGTTCGCTCCCAGCCTGTTCACAAGACGGGATGAAAGCTGAAAGGCTCCAAAGGAGAAGAACTCCTTCATTCCCCTTAGATCAAAAACAAAGGATGGGCGCCACTTTTTTTGATATACAGCCCAGAATAAAATCCCTTTGCTGGACTGCAGCAGCACCTGAGAGATCACGTATGCCAAAATCGCATCCATCATAAAAACCGCTATCGCTAAATATCCAAAGGACAATGCATTTGAAAAAATCTCTATTTTGCTTAACGTATTAAATTGCAGCTCCTTCTGCAGCATATACTGATACTGCTGTCCAATCGGAGCAACCAAAAACATAATCCCCAAAATCCTGATGAGAAACACAAGCTCTTCTCTTTGATAAAATCCCGCAATGACGGGACTGCTCACATATAAAAGCACAAACAGCAAAATGCCGGTCATAATGTTCAGCCAATACAATGTTGACAGCTGGCGCTCCGTAGCGTCATCTCTTTGAATTAACGCCGCGCCAAACCCCATATCAAGCACGATCTGGGCAAATATTGTAACCGTTGTGATCATGCCGACGAGTCCAAATTCCGTTAAGGTCATCATATTTCCAAGCAAGGCAAACTGAACGATTTGAATGATTGTAATACAGATTGTTGAAACACTTGTCCACTTTGCGCCGCTCATGATTTGTTTTGTAATACTTGGCATCATATTCCCTACTTCTTTTTAAGCTCAGTTTGATGGTAAATGCAGATGTTTATCTTGCACCATCACCTGTCAAGACTACTTTACAAGTTTTTAACATAATCTTTAATTCCAACATGAAAGTCAGATTGCGAATGTAATATAAATCAAATATAAGCTTTTCCTTCGGCGTCATGTCGTAACCGCCATTCACCTGCGCCCAGCCACTCAATCCCGGTTTGACAGCCAGACGCTGTGTAAACCCCGGAATCTCACTCTGGAACTTTTCCGTAAACACTGGACGTTCCGGGCGAGGGCCAATCATACTCATATCGCCTTTCAGCACATTAAACAGCTGAGGGAGTTCATCAATTCGCGTTCTTCTGATAAATGCTCCAATTCGTGTCACCCGCGGATCCTGCTTCTGCGCCCAAACCGCCCCAGACTTCTCGGCATCTATTTTCATGGAACGAAGCTTATAAAGCTTAAAAGGTTTCCCGCCTTTTCCTACACGCTCCTGCGTATAGATGGCAGGCCCCGGTGTCTCCAAACAAATCAATATTGAAAATACCGCAATTATTGGCAGCGCAACCACCAATCCAATAAGCGCAAACCAAATATCCATCACGCGCTTTACTGCCAAATAACGAGCCGTTTTTTCAGATAATGCAAATGATGCTTGCTGCACTGATAATTCGCGACTCACATTCATGCTTTTTTCTGCACCCACTGACACACACCTCACGATTTGTTTGGGATGTTATGATGACCTATGCCAGTCAGTTTAGCAGACGGATGTTAATTGGTTGTAAATGGATTGTTAAGAAGTGTGAATTAGGTGTTTTTTCTGATAAATTATATTAATGTTCTTTATCATTTTATGTACATGCCTCTGTTTTAATCATTTTACCAATAAAAAAAGAGACAAACCTGTTATTTAGATTTGTCTCTTCATTTTTATCTATAATATGAAACTGTACCATCATGAATAGCTTGGGCGGCTTTATCTTTATAAACTGCTTGTTTCAGTTTACTTGCGTCGCCTGCATTGGTGATGAAAGCAGTCTCAACTAAAACACTTGGCATTTTAGAATATTTGATAACATAGAATCCGGCTTGCTTGACTCCACGGTCTCTTGTCCCCAGATTAGCTGCAAGTTTCGGCTGAATTTGATCTGCTAATCGTTTGCTTTTTGTTGCTTGATATGTTGTATCGTAATAGGTCTCACTACCATTTGGAGATGAGCTATCGTTGGCATTCGCATGAATACTGATGAACAAATCGGCTTGGACAGAGGCTGCCTTACTTACTCTTTCCTGTAAAGAATAAAACGTATCATTAGATCTCGACATTACTGGAAGAGCACCAGAAGCATTTAGCTTCGTATTGACTCTTTTCGCTATATCAAGGTTTACCTCTTTCTCAAGCAGTCCATTTCCTACTGCTCCCGAGTCTTGATCTCCATGGCCTGGATCAATAAAAATTGTTTCACCTACAACAGGATTCTTTAGCTGATTAGCTACTTTAGTGCTTATAGCTGGAGTATTTCCGATAATCGTAAAGTTTGACATGTTTTTGCTGCCGATAATTTTTCGTGCGCCGCCAGATAAATTTTCGCCATTAGTCAAAATAAGAGATTGTTTGTTCTTTGCTGCCAGAGTAGCTCCTGCGATTGAATCAGGATAACTAAAACCATTACTTACATATACTGTGCTCGTTGACAAGTTTAGTTTTTGTACAATATTAGCAGCAAGCTCGTACCTGTTTGAACCGCTAATTCTTGTAGGAGAAGGCAACTTGTTATATACCGTATTGTTAATACTTCCGGTACCTCCTGCAACCACAGTACTTGTAATTCTCTTATCTTTAATTACTGCTGTTGTCGCACTATTTATAGAGGTTTTGTTTGTAAACAGAATAGGATAGCCATTTTTTGCTGCATAAGGGATGATCCCTGGAGCATCAGCATATAAAAAACCATTTAAAATTACGGCTTTTGAAGTTGCGTTCATTGCTCTTGCGACCCGTGCAGCTGTATCATAGCGATTGCTTCCTGCAATTCGTTTAATACTAATGCCTAAGCTTTTGATCTGATTGGCAGTATTAGAAGAAACAGCTGGCGTACCACCTACAATAATCACATTTTTTGTTCGCATTTCTTTTAGCCTTGTTTTCGTCTCAGAAGAGAGCTTATCAGCATTTGTGTAAAGCAACGGTGCATTCTTTTGATAAGCAAGAGGTGCCGCTGAAATGGCATCTGCGTATGAACTTCCGCCAACAATAACCGCTGTACTCGCTGTTGAGTACATCTGCTTTGATATTTGAACTGCAGTCCCGTACCTATTACTTCCTCCGACTCTTTTAACCGAATTATCGGCCAATGCTGTTGGTACAAAAAGAATGAGTCCCAGAAAACACATTGTTAGGACTTTTATATAAGAACGCAATTACTTTTCCTCCTTAAATGGCCTTTAGCACCTTAAAATAATTAATAACTTGTCAGAGTTGTCCCAGGATAGTAAAATTTCAAAATTGAACTATATGAATCTCCTGCTTCTGCTCTTGCTTTAGCTCCATATTGACTCATTCCGATGCCGTGCCCGTAACCTTTGCCGCTGATTGTGTACTTTGAAGTGTCTTTTTTTATAGTCACATAAGTACTTTTAAAAACAGTTGCACCAATCATCGTTCTTAGCTGAGTTGTCGGAACAGTAATGGTTGTAATTTTACTTAAGTTGTAGGAGCCAGTATTACTTTTAACAAAATACTTAACTTTCATAGATGCTGTTTTTGCACGTTGTCCCTGTGTTGTACCACTAAAGCTCAAATCTTCTATACTCGCAATTTTTACAGAAGCTGCTCCTGTTTCTTTATTTTTCAAGATCCAATTTTTAACCCCGGATAACCTCGCAGCATCAGTTTCAGTTGCTGAAGACCACCAAGAAGACGGCTTATTTAAGTCAAGCGAATTCGTGTCAAGCTGTTGTTTTGAGAGAGTAAGCGTCCAGCCTATTTGAGGATCCTTTGAATCTTTCTTCGCAATTAAGTAAGGTACACTTGATGACCAGACTTCGTTGCTCGCTTCTGTATAACCGCCATTGCTTGAAGAATAAGTTGCTGTTATAAGAGATCCGTTATATTTCAAAACTTTTCCTTTTGTCTGCTCAACCGCTTTATTGGTGTTTGAATTCCAACTATATCCTCCATAAACTTGAAAAGCTGTTGTATCAGGTACAGTAGTTCCCGTTTTTGTTATGGAGTAGGTTCTCGCAGCCACAGTCTGTGCTTTTAGAGCTTCAAGTGACCAGCTGGCAGGCATTTCATTTGGTATAACCCCTTTTAAATAATCCTCAAATGGAATATTTTCATTAACCGGTCTGATATATTTAGTAGATTCAATAGAGAAATTAACTGTTCCAAGATACTGATTTCCGTTAAGACTCATTCTATTAGAGGTCGAGTACTTTTCAGGTTTAATCCTCAGAGAGTTACCATATGTTTTTATATTTTCGAGATTTAATTTCCCATTGTTGATTTTCAGAGTATAGTTGCTTCCGCCGGCTAAATAAAATTCATCGGCAAGTGAATTCTCGACTTCTGCAGAAATTGAACTGGTACTTCCAATAAAGTCGTATGCATATGTGGCTTTTTCTTTTGTTATGCTTTTAGCTGCTGCAGGAACACTATCTTGTTTAATAAACAAAATTTGGCTGTTTTTCTTCGCAGCAAGCGAAGCACCTACTAATACGTCTGCGTACTTTGTTCCGTTCGTCATTACGACTTTATCAGCCTTCAACTTTAATTGTTTAATTATATTTGCAGTGAGTTCATATCTGGTTGATCCAGGTATCCTCTGTACAGTTGAAGTTTTTTTTATTTCATTTTCTACACTGTCACTGACACTAAATGAACTGCCGATTATAATCACTTGTTTTGGCAAATCATAATCTGGAAGTTTATCCTTCTCAGTAAGTAAAATAGGATATCCCTGTGCCGCGGCATAAGGAGCTATGGCTAACGCATCTTGAAATACCTTCCCGGTTACAACGATAGCTTTATCATAGCTGCCCATCTGTTTAGCGATATTCTCAGATAATACATATCTATTTTTTCCACTTATCCTTTTAACTGAGCCATATGATTTCAGCTTGTTTTCTACATCTTTTGAAATGCTGCGTGCTCCCCCAATGACTAAAATATTGTCCGGGTTAAACTTAGCGATTTGTTTTTCAGTAGTTTTCGTTAATGTATCAGGTTGAGTAAATAAGATTGGTGCATCTAGTTTTTTTGCTAATGGGATAACAGGCAATGCATCAATAAATATATCCCGATTTACCAAAATAACTGTATTAGGATTTTTCCATTGACTGCTGGATGCAAGAGTAGCAGTTTCGTATCGTGAAGCGCCTGCAAAACGATCTGTTACAGCAACATTATCTCCAGTTACTTTATAAAATCCTGTTGGGGTTAGACTGATACTTGATTTATTACCGATATAGTTTGACAATTTGACTGAAATGTTTGAGTCTGCTGCAAAAGTAACTGAAGGGATAAATAGTAAAATTGCAGCAAGTGAACATACGATCAAGCGTTTGCAAGAATTCAAGATTTCAGGTTCCTCCTCATATCCTAGTTGGTACGTTCAATATCTTTTAATAGAAGTTGACCCTCGCCATTTTCTTCATATTTCACCGTAACTTTATCGCCATTATTGAATTTTTCAAGCTCACTTGTTGATTCTTCCGTAATATCAAGAACAACTGGCTCGTTATCTACAGTTATTTCAATTGTGTGGGTATCTGCTAGACCTACATATACGCCTTCTTTCGTTTTGATGTTACTGTCTGTTGACACATTTTCACCTTGGCTCTTTTGATTATCAGCCCCGCAACCTGCAAGGAGCAGTATAAAGAACATTAAACCAATCAATTTTTTCATTTTTCTCACCTCATTATGTTTTATCGTCAATCATTTAATATTTTAAAGAAAAATTAAGAAACAGTGAAACTTTTTTTTATAAAAATCGACTATTAGAGGATTTTATTTCTTCTATTAAAAAGAGTTGTATTTACTGGAAATTTCAATCATAATCAAATTAACTGAACAGATGGGGTGCAAAGAATGAGAAGTAAACGCAGAAAAAAGAAAAAAACCTTATTACTGACGATATTAACTATTATTGGAATCCTTTTGTTAGGGACAGGCGGTTATGCATACTACTTATGGCATAAAGCCGCTTCAACCGTTGCAAGTATTCATGAAAGTATTGATAAATCCAAAAAGAGGGATACAGAGGTCAATATCAATAAAAAGGACCCGTTTTCCGTTTTAATCATGGGTGTGGATGAACGTGACGGCGATAAAGGCCGTGCCGACACGCTCATTTATATGACTGTTAACCCCAAAACGAATACAACCGACATGGTCAGCATACCGCGTGACACATATACAAAAATTATCGGAAAAGGCACGATGGATAAAATCAACCATTCATACGCATATGGCGGTACACAAATGACAGTTGACACGGTTGAAAACTTCCTCGATGTTCCGGTCGATTATTTTGTAAAAGTCAACATGGAAAGCTTTAGAGACGTTGTTGATACACTCGGCGGCATCACAGTTAACAGCACATTTGCGTTCAGCTATGACGGTTACTCATTCGGCAAAGGAGAAATCACGCTGAACGGAAAAGAAGCATTGGCGTATACACGAATGAGAAAAGAAGATCCAAGAGGAGATTTCGGACGTCAGGACCGTCAGCGCCAAGTGATCGAAGGAATTATTAACAAAGGGGCAAATATCTCTTCCGTTACAAAGTTTGGAGATATGTTTAAGGTCGTTGAAAATAATGTGAAAACCAATTTGACGTTCGATAATATGTGGGATATCCAGTCTGATTACAAAGGCGCTCGAAAACATATCAAGCAGCACGAACTGAAAGGCGAAGGCACAAGAATCAATGACGTCTATTACTATAAAGCAGATGAGAGCCAGCTAGCTGACATCTCAAATGAACTGAAAGAAAGCTTAGAAAGCTAAAATAAAAGAAGCTTCGCACCCTATGTGCAAAGCTTCTTTTTTATTTACCCGTAAAAGAGTCCGGATGTTCATTCCGATATCCGTAATGAAACAGCAATTCCTCTACAATCCGGCGGGAGGCCTGTCCATCACCATACGGATTTGAAGCATAGGACATTCTCTGATACTCATCGGCGTCAGTTAAGAGCTCTTTTGCAAGCTGATAAATGTTCTCCTCATTTGTCCCCGCAAGTTTAAGCGTCCCTGCTTCCACTCCTTCAGGGCGCTCGGTCGTATCACGAAGCACAAGCACCGGTTTCCCGAGCGATGGTGCTTCCTCCTGCACTCCGCCGGAATCAGTTAAAATGAAATGGGATTTTGCCGCAAAGTTATGGAAATCAATCACTTCTAAAGGCTCAATCAGATGCACTCTGTCAGAGTCGCCAAAATGCTTTTGAGCCGCTTCCCGGACAACAGGGTTAAGGTGCACAGGGTAAACAACCTGTACATCATTATATTCCTCTACAATTCTGCGGATGGCCTTAAACATGTTTTCCATCGGCTCACCTAAGTTTTCACGGCGATGAGCGGTCAGCAAAATCATCTTATCCTCCCCCACCTGGTCAAGGACAGGGTGTGAATAACCTTCCCTAACTGTTGTGCGGAGCGCGTCAATCGCTGTATTGCCCGTTACAAAAATAGAATCGGCCTTTTTGTTTTCTTTTAACAAGTTGTCTCTTGCCTGTCCTGTCGGCGCAAAATGCAAATCAGCAATGGCACCGGTCATCTGGCGGTTGAGCTCTTCCGGAAACGGAGAATATTTATTGCCTGTGCGAAGACCGGCCTCAACATGCCCGACAGCAATTTGATGATAAAACGCGGCGAGGCTTCCGGCAAATGTCGTCGTTGTATCACCGTGGACAAGCACAATATCAGGCTTGATGTCTTTAAACAGCTCATCCAATTTCACAAGCGCATTGGACGTAATTTCTGCCAGCGTCTGCCGCTCCTTCATAATGTTCAAATCGAAATCAGGCTTAATCCGAAATGCTTCAAGCACCTGATCCAGCATTTGTCTATGCTGGGCAGTCACCGTCACATAGGACTCTATTTCAGGATATTTTTTTAATTCAAGCACAAGCGGCGCCATCTTTATCGCTTCCGGCCTGGTTCCGAAGACGGTCATGACTTTTAGTTTTTTCATAATTGTCACCTGGTTTCTGCAAAAATAAAATCATATTCTTATTCTACATGAATTTGTGTCATTTTAAATCATTTCCTATTGGTTAAGTGATCTTTATCGCTTTAGAAACTTAAGGATAAAACTTGTTTAAAAATGGTTTATCCTATATCATAAAAAATGTGTCAAAACACAATGAACAGGGTAAATAGAAAATAGTTTTAGCCATAAATATTTTCGTTAATAAGGAAGGTGCCTTTAAATGAAAAAAGTACGTAAAGCGATAATTCCAGCAGCAGGACTAGGAACGCGTTTTCTCCCGGCTACGAAAGCAATGCCGAAAGAAATGCTTCCTATCGTAGATAAACCAACCATTCAATACATAATTGAAGAAGCTGTTGAGTCCGGTATTGAGGACATTATTATTGTAACAGGCAAAAGCAAGCGTGCGATTGAGGATCATTTTGATTACTCTCCTGAGCTTGAAAGAAACCTTGAAGAAAAAGGAAAGATTGAACTCCTCGAAAAAGTGAAAAAATCTTCTAATCTGGCTGACATCCACTACATCCGCCAAAAAGAGCCTAAAGGACTTGGACATGCTGTATGGTGCGCTCGTAACTTTATCGGCGATGAACCTTTTGCGGTTCTGCTTGGAGACGATATCGTTCAGGCGGAAAAACCAGGATTGCGCCAGTTAATGGATGAATATGAAAGAACACTTTCTTCTATTATAGGTGTTCAGCAAGTGCCTGAAGAAGAAACTCACCGCTACGGTATTATCGATCCGCTGACAAGTGAAGGCCGCCGTTATCAGGTGAAAAACTTTGTTGAGAAGCCGTCTAAAGGCACAGCACCTTCTAACCTTGCTATCTTAGGCCGTTACGTATTTACACCTGAGATCTTTATGTACTTAGAAGAGCAGCAGGTTGGCGCAGGCGGAGAAATTCAGCTAACAGACGCCATTCAAAAGCTGAATGAAATTCAAAGAGTGTTTGCTTACGATTTTGAAGGCAAGCGCTATGATGTCGGCGAAAAGCTCGGCTTTATCACAACCACTCTTGAGTTTGCGATGCAGGATAAAGAACTCCGCGGACAGCTCATTCCATTCATGGAAAACTTATTAAACAAAGAAGAAATTTAAACAAAAAGCTTGTAGAGAAAACGATGTTTTTTCTACAAGCTTTTTTGTTTTGTAATGCTTCTTTAGATTTTCAGCTGATTACAAAAAGAGAAAAAGAGCTCCCACATACCTAGCCTACTTGGCTAAGTATGTGGCAATCTTCTTCATGTTCTGGCATGTGGCTGTGAAGAGAACTTGTTTGCTCCCATTCCGTTTTCCCCTCAACCTGCAATAGCGAAGCCCGTGCAACTGTTTTGAACCTGCAAAGCTTCGCTCTATTTTTTCTTTTCTTTTTTGTAGAGATTACGTCCTGAAACAGTCAAGCGATTTTGCCTAATCTTTTCTTTGTGGTCTTCAGATACATGGAGGGTGATGACTTTTTCAATTTTTTGCAGTTTACAAGGAAAGGGCATGAGAACATGTTTCAGGATTTGATTTATATGACCTGTATCCTTTTCTTTCAGTTGTTGAGTATGTGAGTGTTTGTTGGTTCGGACAAATGTACCTGTCTTTTTCATTGTTGTAATGAAATTTCCATTTTGGAAACAAGCCTCTAGTAGGGTGATATCGTCCGTGGGTAATGACGCCAAAAATATGACCGTTAGATGATACTTTACAGATCGGAGTCGTTAAATATCCAGAATCAAGGGCGACAGCTTCTACTTGAAAACCAAAACGTGCGATTTGGTGATCTAATCGGTCAATCGGTGAATAGGACACGTCCGCCCACCATGTCTTGGAAGATGGGATCTTTCGGTCAAAGAAATTTTAAACACCGGTAAATATTGTAACAGATGTTGAGTTTTTTTCACTTTTAAAAAGTAAAGAGAAGTCCCGCAGAACTTCTCCTGACATTTTGAAGTGTCGATATAGAGCAAAACCAAGCTTATTTAGCAACTTTACTTTTGTCTAATTGCAAAATAGCATTATAAATACGATTCCGATTATTTTTATCAGTATATGCAAAAAAGTTATCTACTCTTTTTCTATACTTATCTTCCATAAGACTATCATTTTTCATATAATAGATAACTTTATCAACTAAACTATTATGATCTTCTATTACATCACCAAAGCCCATTTTCTTATAATCATAGTAATCAAGTTTAAAATGGTATGACTTTTCGTATTGATAATAGATCACAGGCTTTTTCTCGTATGCAAAATCAAATGCAACCGATGAAAAATCAGTAATCATTATATTAGAAGAATTAAATAACATTTGATAGCTGCTATTATAATCTGCAAACTCTACATACTCGTGCTTTTCAAAGTCTACCATCTGTTGTTGAATGTCCGGGTGCGGGAAAAAGGTTATCTTATAATTACTATTCTTAGCAACTTCGATTAGCCGTTCATCATTAATCAAGGCATTATACCTAGCAAAGTATTCACTTTCTTTAAATTTCGGATTGTACGGTCTTACTCCTTTTGCCTGATCTTTAGGTAATACAATATCTTTTCTCCATGTAGGCATTATTAGCAGCTGCTTTTCCCCTTCACTCTTCTTAAGATTATCGTATCTCGGAAATCCACCCAATAAAATATTTTCTTTTTTATAATTGTAATTCCCTTTGACAATAGATCTATATTCAGGTTTCGCTGAAGTGACTAATAATTTTATATTCTTGCTGTATTTGTTTAACCATTTAGAATGATCTGCCATTGTTATACCATGCTGTAAAAAGACAAACTCAAAATTAAATAAATCTCTAAAATAAATCTCCATATTGAAAAATGGATTTACAACCCATATATCTGCATGTGTCGATATTACCTTGGAAGAGGATAAGGTTAATATTTTATGTTTAAAAGATCTGTATGGTATAACCTTTCCGTATTTTTTAATTCTGTCATAATCCTTGCTATCTTTTTTTATTACAAAGTATTTTTTTACTCCATCATTCTTGTTGATTGCATATTTAAAGAGGTGCTCGGCATTATCATCAGCTTTATCTTGTCTATCTATGAATAACCATACTGGTTTTCTGTTAAATATAGTGAAAACATGATGTGCCATTCTTGCCACCATTGCCTTCTTAATAGCTGATTTTCGTTTCTTTGATTTCCCACCTGATTTATGAAGAGATTTTAAGAAACGAAACTCTTTTATAAATCTATTTTTAACATTGTTTTTTTCGAACATTAATTTTTTATAATTATAATAAAAGATATAATCTTTTTTAGCTGCATAAGAATTATATAGATCATTTGACAAACCTGAATACTTGAAAAAGCGAAGTTTTGTCAATTTTCTTTTTTTACCCTTTGTTATAAAAAATTCGATATGCTGTTTGTCTGCTAGATAGCTTTTGGGAATATCTATAGAAAAACCAGGATATTTTTTTATTACTTCTCCTAAACTTATATAATCATTATGCTGTCTTTTTATATTCTTTGCTTTTATTTTTGTTTCTCCAATTTTAGCATAAAAATTAAAACCTTTAGAATCAAACAGAGAGCTCCAAAAACCTTCTATGTGAACAGAATCCTCATTTTCTTCTAAAATCTCAATAGTTAGTGTTTGATCCGATAATTTCTGAACGATTTTTCCTTCTCTGTATAAATAATAATCCTGTTCAGTTTCTCTTTCATATACATACCTACTATAATTTTTACCGTGTTTTATTTTTAAAGCATGATATAAATAGAAATGGCTGAAGCTTTTTGTATCAATGATGACATCGTCATCAATATAAGACAATACCTCTCGAATTAATATTAAAAATTCGCAGTATTCATTTTCATCTAAAGGTGTTTCACTAATATCCTTAATCAATAATTTCCACTTCAAATCATGCATAACCATGTATTGAAGAAACAAAGGTATTTTCTGTTCATTTTTTTGGGTGATATCGATTAAATTCTTGGAGAAAGTGATAAGTGAATGGTTAAACCAATTCTTATTTGCTTTAGCAGTCTGCATGGCAGACGATCCATCTTCTCTAACTCTATAATGGTATTTTGCCTCCTTAACCAGACCATACTTTCTCTTTTGCGATATAATTAAATTAACTAGTTTGGCATCTTCACCTATTTTACAATTTTCATCAAACCTGATATTTTTCAAGGCATCTTTTTTTATAAATGTAGAACAGCAATGAGTTAATATATGATGTGGTTCTTTTTCTACATCCAATATTCTCGTAGAAGAAAACTTATTATTTAGATTATGTTCTCCAGTTCTTCCTTCTTCAAAAAAAATAGGGATTGCTACAATATCAATTTCATTCTTATGTTGGTTAAAGAAGGTTAAAACATTTTCGAATGTTTCTTCTGAAACTAAATCATCCGGATCCAAAAATTGAATATATCTTCCTTCAGCATACTTTAAACCATAATTTCGGGCACTGCTCACTCCGCCATTCTGTTTCTTTACATATACAATATTTTTTGGATATTTTTGAGCATATTCTTTACAAATGATTGCACTTTTATCGGGGCTATCATCATCCACAAGTATTAACTGAATATTCTCGAAACCTATAGTCTGGTTAATGACGCTTTCTATAGCATCAGTTAGATATAACTCGACATTATAAATCGGCATTATAACACTGAAATCATAGTTACTCTTTTCGTTCATAAAAGATTGCTCCTAACAAAATGTTTATATGAATAAGAATTCGGGTAAATAAATTATAAAAAACACAGAGTGCTAAATTTTTGAAAACAAATGATTAATTTAGCAAAATTTCACGCAAAACATTCCTTACCTATTTTTCAAAACCCTTGTAAGCAAACTTTTAAAAATGTTTACATGGTTAAGTTCTAAAGCATCATTTGATGTTTTTAAGACAAAGTCAAATGCAAAAGCCCAAATTGGTATCTCAACAACAAAGCCAGCATGTCTAAAATCTCTTAATTTATATCCCCATACTTCAATTGTTTTTTTCAGTTCTTCTCGTTTGCATTTTTTTAATCTATTAAAATATTTTATATATACTCTATCATTTTCTTTCATCTCATAATACTGGTTAATAAAGTGCCCTGTTAATTCAAGTCTAAGCCCTTTTATTTTTATCGAAGTAACAGTACATGAACTTTGTAGTACTCTTTCTTTTTTTATATTTTCAAGAGGTTCTATATTTGCTTCTAATAAGTGAAACATAAATTCTTTATAATACATTGGCATATCTTGTTCTTTTATAAATTGCGGATCAATAAATTTTAAAATTTTAATAAAATTATCCACAAAAACTTTTTGTTCTTGTTGATCTAAAACGGACTTATAAATATCTCTATAGGTCGGATATAAAAACAGTTTCATATGATATACAATTAAAAATTGCAAATAAGGCAGAACTATATCATATTTTTTTATTGAATCCATCAACAAAGTCATGTAACACTCATTCAACAAATATGTGTACCTTTTTTTGTTAAACCATGAACGATCAACTAATGAGTTCTGTTCTTTTCGTTTTCTATAAAAATACTTTCCTTCTGCGACTACACCGTATCTTTTTTCTTTCAGCAATAACTGGTTAAAAAAGATAGCGTCTTCCCAAAACTTTATAGATTCATCAAACAGGGCGGTACTATTTAGTATATGTTTTCTGTAAAAAGTACCGCCAATATAAAAATGAATAGCCTTATAATCGTTGAGAATATTAATAACTCTCGTTCCTTTTCCAAATCTATTATTTAATTTATGTTCGCCTTCTTTTTCACCTGTGTAATAAACAGGTAATACCGCAATATTTACATCTTTGGAATCACAAAAAAAATTATAAACATTTTGCAGCGCATTTTGAGAGAATACATCGTCAGAATCAAGAAAACCAATGATCTTAGATTTTTCACTTACATTTGATAACCCACAGTTTCTTGCAGCAGAAGGTCCGGAATTTTCTATTCTCAAGATTTTAATATTATTAGGGTATAGATTTTTAAAGAATTCACAAATTTGAGGACTGCTGTCAACGCTGCCATCATCTATTAATATCAGTTCTATATTTTCCTTGAATCCAATTGACTGGTTAATGACACTCTCTATTGAGTCCCTTAAATAATACTCAGAATTATATATTGGCATTATGATAGAAAACATGTTAGTACCTCTTTATTTAGAAGTTAAAGGATCGTTTCAATTAGTCTTTTAGAAGCCTTGCCATCTTCTAAATTACAAAATTCATTACCAAAATCCTCACTGCTTTGATCTATATAAGGATTATGTAACAACTCTTTTACTGTTTTTATAAGTTCATCACTTGTTTGAACCAAGTTCGCTGTTGAAAATTAAAGTAAAAAATGTCTGATGAGCCGGAAAATCATATACAAAAAATACAATGATTTTTTTAGATTCATATAATCAAAAAGACAGAAGAATAATCCGTAATCAATAAATCACTAATTAAATATAAATCTCGAATACTTATATATATAGAGAGAGATCTTTAACAAAACCTTTATATTTTCTTAAATTAAATTGTTCTGAACCTAGATAATGTATTCTTAGAAGAATAATCACAGAGTGCCAAGTTCCCTCTTCATTTCCTCTAAATCATAGTTAAAATTTATACTTGCCAACTTTCTTAAATTCATTGTCCCTCCAAGTTGGTGCATATAAAATATTTTTTATCTTCCCCAATTCCTAACTCTTGCTTTATCTTTTAGATTTATGATTCTTTATTAACAGAATAAAGAATGTCATTCCGTGGATAACCAGTTTCTAAAATTTGTTTTTTGAATTGAAATACACTTTAAAAATCTCAGTGGAGTATGATTTGGGGATTAAATAATCCCATTTGCTGGCTTCCTGCACAAAATTCCGTTTATACTTTTCAGTTGTGGTTCCGTCGTAAATTGCTCGGGGATTGTAGCTAAACTGTTTTCCAAGAATAGTTCAAATAAAATTATTTTATTGTTTCTCGGCAGAAGAGCAAAAATCTTAAACTTCTGCATTTAGTTATAATAAAAGATTTCATCATTCACTCCTTAAAGAGTGAAGATTTATTTTTGCGCAAACAAGAAAAAAGAAGCAACTGAATTTATTTCAAGCCTCTTTTAGTTAGTGCGTCTATAAACTAGCCATGTCTTTTTTGCTTTGGATAGTTGAGATGCCTTCTGTTCTCGGAAGGTAAATGACCTCACAGTATTCCACTAAGAAATCAAATTTCCCTTTCCAGTCAACACCGATGACGAATGTATCTATATTGTATTTTTTAATAACTGAGATTTTTTGTTCCCAGTTATTTTCGAGTATGACTTCATTAACAAAATCGATTGTTTCCAAGATGAATTTTCGATGTTCCATAAGAATAATGCATTTTTTTGTTTTTGAAGATTAAATTCATCTGTAGACAATCCTACGATTAAATAATTGCCCATATTTTCGCTCTTTCCAGCACCTTCATATGTCCGTAGTGAAATAAATCAAATGTTCTGTACGTTATCACTTTCTTCATTAGATAACATCACCTTCCGACCGTTTTTAACTGAGAGTACCAGAAAAAAACCAAAAACCTTAACAGATTGTTTATCATTTCGACATATTTTTTACGAACCATTAATAATGAACAATAATAGCATAAGTTCCTATAAAAGTTAAGGCTCTTTAAAAATGTCAATCATCAGCAATTTTTGGTATCTACGTTGTATTGATGTATAAATTTTTCAGGCCTAATGTTTCATCCATACTCATTATAACAAGTTTTCTTTTTAGGAAAAATCGATTCTTTTGTCGCGTTTAAGTGAAACTATTTTCTTTCTGCTGCATCATTTATTCTGTACGTCCTCCTCATATTTAATCATCGTCAAAACGTGAAAGAATTGTAATGATAATGTTCAAAGTTCCTAAAGATTTTTGTAGTAGATAGAGTAAAATGTTTTCAGGAAAAGAGAATTTAATCAAACTATACGAATGAGACGTGTTTTTTATAGAAATCTAGATGAAAAGGAGGGTTGGTACAATACAAAAGGAAAAACCGAACTTCTTGAAAAAGTGAAAAATACTTCTTATCTGGCTGACATTCAATATCCGCCAAAAGTATAGGACTCGGACGCGCTGTCTGGTGCTCGGTGCACCTTTATCCGAGATATGAGCCGTTTGCTTGCTTGTAGAAGCTATTGTTCAGGTAGAAACACCAGGATTGCGCCAAATTAAAGTTGGTATAGGCGGAGAAATTCAGCTGACAGACGCCATTCAAAAGCTGAATGAAATCCAAAGAGTGTTTGCTTACGATTTTGAATGAAAGCGCTATGATGTCGGCGTAAAGTTTGACTTTATCACAACAACTCTTGAGTTTGCGATGCAGGATAAAGAACTCCGCGGACAGCTCATACCATTCATGGAAACCTTATTAAATAAAGAAAAATTTAACATAGAAGGCTATTGGATATTCGGGACTGACCCCCGTTTTTGAAAACACCTTTTATACAGCCAATTGCCGATAGCTTATCGGTGATTGGCTGTTTCGTTTGAATACGAATGTTGTTATAATAATAAATGTATTCTTTGACAGTGCGTTCTACGATGGCGGTCGTGGTTCGATCAATGCTGTTAAGATAGAACGTTTCAGACTTTAGTGAGGAATGAAACGATTCGATGGAGGCATTATCAGCGGGCGTCCCTTTGCGGTACATGCTCATGGTAATGCCTTTTGTTTTAACAGCTTTCTGATACTCATAAGATGTATACACAGATCCTTGGTCACTATGTAACACACAGTTCTGAGGCAGTGTTAGCAGTTGATCAAGTGTGTTTAAGACAAAGTCTGTGTCCTGCTTATCTCCAATCGTAAAAGCAATCACTTCTCCATTGTATACATCCAATATACTGGAAAGGTACAATTGTTTCTGTCCATAAGGCAAATATGTGATGTCCGTTACTAGTTTTTCAAGAGGACGATCAGACTGAAAGTTCCGATTCAATATGTTATCGACCACGGCATATGGCTGTCCATTCTTCTTGCGCTTTTTCACCTTAACCCGGCACTGCCACTGATTTTTCTGCATGATACGCTGAACCGTTTTATGGTTAATACGCATTTCTTTTTTTAATATAGCTGTAATTTTTCAATATCCATAATTGATACTCGTGCTCTCGGCACAACGCGCCGATTTGTTTTTTCAAATGGCACTTGGGATGATCTTTCGTCAGGTACTTCTTCCAACGATAATAAGACGCTCGTGAGATACCTAAATGAACACAGATATTCTGTACGGTCATTGTGCTGTGCAATACTTCTACAAGTTCGACTGACGTTTGGCTATCACTCCCTTTCCAATTGGTTATACTTTTTTAAAACTTCATTCTGTTGTCTCAGATAACGGTTCTCTGCCAGCAGTTTCTCTAATTCGGAAGCATACTCCGGACCTTTTCCGTAAGTGTATTGCTTACCAAAAGTCTGTTCGAATCGATGTGTATTCCTAGCCTTATGCCATCTAACCCATGTCTAAACCTGCGTCTTATTCTTGATGTTCAATTCCTGCATGATCTCTTTCATAGGCACGCCTGCCAATCTCATTTCTACAGCCTTCTGTTTGACTTCAATCGGATAACTCACTCTTGTTCCCATACAAAAACACCTCCAAGTCTTATTTCGGATAACAACGATCCGTTTTCAAACTTGAAGGTGTTTTTTATTTGTCTCATCTTATAGGGTCAGTACCATTCATCCAATAGCCTTTTATTATTTCAACATCAAGGTCAGCGTATGCTCTTCATTATCAACTGCAAAGGTCTGATCATCTGTATTCACAAGAAAACGATTCTTGCTGCCGTCGTCATACAATACATTACTGTCACTTAATGATAATGACGTTGGAGTAACGGGAGAAATGTTGTGAAAGATAAGCTGTGACGCTTTATTATCTTCCAATACATAGCTGATCTTTTCATAATCAAAATCCAAAGTCTTTCTGCCGTCAGTTGTTTCTCCTTCTGTAAAACCGTTCAGTTTTGATTGAATACTGTCACTGCTGTCTCCGAGGAACTTCAGGAAGTATTCATAGGAAGCTGCTGCGTTTTGCTGGACATGAGGTGTAAAAGCAGAAGCCGGCAATTCCGCCTTCCTCACATCAGTCACAACAGCGTTCTCCTTCACAAAATAGGAATGTCCGTCAAACTTAACTTTTGCTGCTTGTTTGCCTTTTGCGCTTACGGTCACTGCAGTACCGAAAGGCAGTATAACGCCGGCCTTCTTTTTCAGATCTTCGTCTTTATAAACTGCCGCTTCCTTGTCAGCTATAAAGCCTTTTTTATTCATTGCAGTTAGGCTTTCCTCCATCTTGTCCTTTGCATCGCTATGATGATTCTTGACTTCATTTTGAGGAATTGCGCCAAACGAAGCAATTGTTCGAAGCGGGGCATCAAAGAACATCGTGCCCGCAATAAAAACTGTCAAGAAAGACAAAATCGTAATTTGTACTGCATTGGCCAGTGATACTGGCTTTTTCTTCTTTTTGCGGAAACGGGCAAACGCTTCAGGATCTTCTTTCTTGCGCTCTTCCGTTTGCTCTTTTTTATATGTTTCTTTTTCTTTTTTCGAGAGCTTATTAAACCAGTCAATAAACGCTTTGTACTCTTTGACAACAGTTTTTGTCTCATCAAACATACGAAGCTCGCCGTAGTGCATCCAAGCGACGCGGTCACACATCTTTTCAATCTGGCCGATGGAGTGGCTGACAAAGAAAATGGTTTTTCCTTGCTTTTTAAACTCATTTATTCTGTCTACACACTTCTGATAAAATGTTTGGTCCCCTACGGAGAGCGCTTCGTCAATAATTAAAATGTCAGGGTCAATATGAACGGAAATCGCGAAACCGAGACGAGATTTCATACCGCTGGAATAGTTTTTAACCGGCTGATTAATAAAATCGCCAATTTCTGCAAATTCAACGATACTGTCATACATGTCATCAATTTCTTTATTTGTTAGACCCATCATCAAACACTTGAGCCGAACGTTGTCCCGGCCCGTCAATTGATTATTTAAACCGGCTGCTATCGCAATCAGCGACGGCTGGCCGTTCATTTCTATCTCACCGCTGGTCGGCGGAATGATTTTAGCCAGCAGGTTAGACATGGTCGATTTCCCCGACCCGTTTATCCCTACAAAGCCAATTGTTTCTCCCTCATACACGTCAAAGGAGACATTCCGCACAGCAAAAAAACCATTATCCTTAGCTGGAAAAAACAATCCTTTAATCTTGTCCGATTGTTTTTTATACAAATGATACTGCTTTGAAACATTTCGAAACGAAACTTTTAGTTTCATCGTACAATCTCCTTACGTATTAAAGAAAGTCAACAAACTTGTCTCTGAATTTCATATGCAGGATAGAACCTACTGTTAGTAAAAGAAAAGTGAATAGCCAGAAATACAGCGTGTATTTTATGTCTTGGAAGAACCACTGGCCGTCTAAGAAGCTGTTCCGGAAACCCTCAATAATATAGAATAGCGGATTCAGCTTCAAAACAGGTAATAATTCTGGATGATTCTGACCGAGTTTTGAATTGATATCCCAAAAAATTGGTAACAAGAAAAACAAAAGCCTTGTTACAGCTTGAAGTAAAAACTGATAATCCCTTACCAGCACGCTGATTGTTGAATTAAACAAACTAAAAGAAAACATAAAGGCAATCAAGCAAATAAAGTAGTAAATATATTGTAACCAATGCAAACTTGGATATATTCCGTTAACTAACAGTACAATGATATAAATCACCATCATAATAAAATAGCTAAATAAGTTAGAAGCAATGGCCACTGAAGGCAGAGAACTAATCGGAAAATTCATTTTAGCTACCATCTTAATCCGCTTAAATACACTGTTTGAACCATCAAGTATAGTTGGACTGATAAAAAACCAGGGAATTAACCCTGCCAGCATCCAAACAATAAAAGGCACTTCACCGGCTCCGGTCGCGACAGGCCCACCTTTTCTAATTCCCATGCCAAATACAAACCAGTAGGCAAGCATTTGGATAAGCGGGTTTAAAAACTGCCAAAGAACACCCAAGTAATTCATTTGATATTTAGATTTCGTTTCATAAGCCGCCAATCTTAAAATTAAAGGAAATGACGTTATTTGCTCTCTCAGTATTCGCAATAAATCATTCATTTTTTATCTTCCTTAGACTTAGTTGATTTTTGGAAATCTTTCTGTTTAAGAAATTGAAAGCACCGCTGATAATTGTAACAGATCCTGCATTTTTTTTCACTTCTCAATAAGTGTCAAAAAGCTGCCGAGACTTCGACAGCTTTCAGATCTTAAAAAATGCCAGAATTTATTGTGCTCTAAATACAGTATTTACTACTTTTTCAGATGAACGTCCTGATTCTAAGTAACAGAACTTATCATAGAAAGGTTCGAATGAAATTGGTAATTCGTAATTAGGTGATGCAATTTCCTTAATAGCCTCAATGGTTTCTTCAGTTGTTTTCACTAATGGACCCGGTGCATCCTTTTCAAAATCAAAGTAGAAACCTCTCAGCTTATCACGGTAAGTTTCAATATCAGGTACAAAGAAAAGCATTGGCCGTTTTAAATTTGCATAATCAAAGAATACAGAAGAATAATCAGTAATTAGCAAATCAGAAATCATATACAATTCACGAATATCCTCATAAGCAGAAAAATCAAACGCAAAACCTTCATAAGGCCCCAAATCAAAATTCTCAGCTACAAGATAATGCATTCTTAAAATAACGATATATTCATTTCCAAGTTCTTGTCTTAGCTGATTCAAATCTAAATCAAGGTCAAATTTATAGCGTCCTTTTGCATAGAATTGATCATCTCTCCATGTAGGGGCATATAAAATTACTTTTTTATCACTTGGAATGTCCAATCTGCCTTTAATCGCAGATATTGTTTCTTCATTGTTATCATTATGAAGAAAATCATTTCTTGGATAACCAGACTCAATCATCGTTTTGTTAAACTGAAACGCCCGGGCAAAAATTTCAGATGAATATGCATTAGGAGAAACTAAATAGTCCCAATTAGAAGCTTCTCTTATAAAATTCCTCTTATATTTCTTTGTATTTGTTCCAGGCATATGCACTTCTTCCATATCCATTGCCAGTCTTTTCAACGGCGTTCCATGCCATGTTTGTACATATGTTGTGTGTTCAGGTTTTGGAATCCATAATGGAAGCCTGCTGTTAACAATCCAGTACTCCGCCCTCGCCATAGCAAAAAGCCATTTTATCGAAAGTCGGTTGATATAAGGAATTTTCTTTTCATCAAATGGAGCTGAATATTGTTTGTTTACACTCCAGTACATTTTGTACTCAGGATGGTTTTCCCGCATATATTCATAAATTGCTCTCGGATTACAACTGTATTGTTTTCCGTTGAAACTTTCAAAAATGATTGTTTTTCGTTTAACGGGCATCTTGCTGGCCATCATAAATAGTGATTTGTAAATTTTAGTGATGAACCGGTTTCTCACTTTTGTTAGTTTTTTGATTTTTGATACAAACCGTTTCTTTTTGCCTTTAACAAAGTACTTAATCCTTGTGTTCATGCTATAGTCGTTGACTCTGATGCATACAGTTTGTTTCTTTTTCTTCTTGAAAATCTCATAACGAATCAGCCCGTTTTCCGATTTCACAACGCTCACTAAACCTTTTAGTTTATTTTTCCTGTCCCCTAAAACCAAAGCAGTGCTGTTAAACACAATTTCTGTTTTTTCTTCATCAGTACATATATACTCCATAAATAAACGGTAAACAAACCGTTTTTCAATGGAGAAAGGAATTTCTTTTAAAGGAATTTTCACTTCAAAATGATATAATTGCGGCATAAAACCGTCTTCTCTGGTTTGGTCAATCCCTTGCATTTTTCTTTCAAGCTGCAATGGAAACTTTTCCTCAACCGGCGTTTCTCCGCCCTTTTTCATGATAAGATTCATGTCTTTTATTTGATATTGATTTTCAGAACTCAGATATCCCACATAACCCTTTAGGGTAATTTCTTCAGTATTAATCCCTATATCGTCAAACCTTACAATTTTGGCTTCCCTTTTTACCTTTACTGAAAAATTGCCTTTATCAGTTTTATATGGTAAAACCAAAAGTCCGGTTGTTTGATCAATATGAAATGCAAGCTCAACCGTATCTACTTCAGCAGAAAGACGCTTTTCTTGCGGCTGTTGCGGTTCTGTATCTTCGTTTTTTTCGCCAAATATTACATAAAAGTCATACGTTTGGCCCATTTCAAGCGGCATAGGCAAAAGATGAACATCAATATCTGCTTTGTACTCTAATAAATCAGTATTTTGAAGCATAAATTCAGCTTCTGTACCTGAACGTCTCTCTTTTAACTTTAAAAATAACTCTTGGTTCTCTAAAAGTTGTTGGTCAGTATCAATAACAATCGACAATTCCAGTTTACCTAATCTGTTTTTCAAGCTTTTCAAAATACATTTAATCACAGTATTTTCACTCATTACTATTGTCTGCTCCTCTGTATAAAAGCTCTTACCTTACTGCTTCCCTATATAAGGTTCACAATAACAGCACTGCATCGTTAAGGTATTAACCTTCTTTCAGTTCCGTTAATTTCCAAGAGAAATTACCTTTTACTGTTGTATAGGGTTCTATGCAATAACCGAGATCCGTCATAACATGATTCCTGTCAAACTTTATTTCTTCACTCGAGACCCTGCGCATGATTTTTATGTGATTAGTTCCAATAAAACGAATATAAAAATCAATGACCTGAGTTTTATTAGCTGCTATTTTTTCAATATTAATATCTTTTTTCAGGTCAATTTTAAAATGACTGTCATTTAGTAAGGGAATATTAATCAACTCAGCCTTGTTCTTTCTGTCCAAGCCCACTAAGCTTATTTGTTTAACTAAATCTTCCTGGACGTAAGGGTCAAGTTTAAGTTCAAGTTCAACCTCATCCTGATCCTTAGTATATGAACTGATTGACAGCTCTTTTTTCCCTATCTTTTTAGAGAGCATTGCTTTTTCTTCACGAACCTCAATCATTCGGGTCAATGCATAACCCCAATTTCCAATATAGTTGGATCTAGAATATTTCTCAGCCATTTTAAAAGCTTGTTCTGAGAATTTTTGATGAGTTTTTTCATCTCTCATTAAAGAGATGATGCCCTCAGCCAGTTTTTCTATATTATACTGCTCAATGACATATCCATTAACCCCGTCACTTACAAGACTCCTTGCTCCATAATCATAATCATACGTTACAACAGGACACCCATTGCTTAGTGCCTCCATATTTGAGAGGCCGAATCCTTCAAAGTGGGAGGTTGATATCGTAAGCCACGCTTTCTGAAACTCCAAATCCGGATTATTTGTATAACCTTTCAAAAAGACGTTATTCTGAAGTTTATGCTCTTCAATCTCTTTTTTTATTTTTTCGAAATCTTCACCAGATCCGAATATATCTAGTTTAGCTTCGGGAATTTCTTTCACGACTAAGCCAAAAGCTTTTACTGCATGTGTTAGATTCTTCATTGATGCGAGTCTTGAAATAATGACAGCTTTGTATTTTTCACTCGGCACATTCAATACATTAGGATTAAGCGGCTTATCGATTGTATGCGGAGTAAAGAAAAACGTCTCTTGATCTCCTGAGATTAATCTGAAATCGTCTATTTGTTCTTCCGTTATAAAAAAGATAGCATCCAGATTATACATTTGACTGAATACTTCTTTGTAACGGCCTTTGATTTGGTATTTATTATTGCCATAATGTTTATTATGAATAATAGCTCCATAATAGGTAGAAGGTGATTTCTTCACTTTGAAAACATGTTTATCCTGAGGCCGGCTATCAACTAGGAATAGCTTCGGTACATCGTTTTCATTTTGTAAATAATCTATCCAAAATTGACGCAGTTCCGATTCGTCTTTAACTTTTTTTTCGCCCTCTAAAGAATACCAAGTGAAATGTGAGAATTGAATATCCTTCTCTTCACTGTTCCATACATAGTGCTTGTCTAAATAAACTTGATTTTTATCATTAATATATTCCTGCAAAAACATCTTATTTAATTGCACATCATAATGAGTTACAAGTGCTAGACCGCCGTTTTTTGTATATTCTTCTCGCTTTAAAAGCTGACTTTTATCATTCCAATAATCAACATAACGGATTGTCTTTCCGTCAGCAAAATAAGTTACGGAAATTTCACTGTTTCTTTTGCCAAATAGCTTTGATACAGTTTTGGCGAATTTCCCCATACCAACTTGCTTTTTTATCTGTTCAAGCCCTAATTTTTCATCATAGGACCTTTTCACATTTGTTTTCACACTTAAAAAATCATCATATAAATTAATAACACTAGTATATTCTTCATCGATCTTACCGTTTTTATACAATTCCTGCTTTTTAGAAGCCAATTCAAGATCAAAGCGAAATGTTAAAAAAAATGTTTTTCTGCTACATTCTTCTCCAAATAATTTTGAACGCAATAACAGTGACTTTGTCAGACCGCCATAATTACTCGGCAGGCCACCAGAGATAAAATAATAATTCATGTCAGGTATTTTTTGTTTTATATTAAATTCACTCACCGCATGTAAAGACATTTCTTACTCCCTTCGGCTCCTAGAATGTATGTTCATTGGAATTGATATCTTTTCCGGATACATTTGTATAAAAATCAATGTAAGCATCAAAAAGTACTTCTTATTTCAATAAGAAGTACTTTTTTAGATATTAAGCCAATGATATCAGGATCCCAAATTATATACCAGCGATTTCCTCTTTAATCTTTGTTGTAGAGATGCCTTCAGTTCGAGGAAGGTAGATAACCTCACACTGATCTTTAAGGAAGTCGAATTTACCTTCCCAGTCATCCCCCATAACAAAAACATCTATATTATGATCAATAATATCCTGCTTTTTTTGTTCCCAGCTTTTTTCAGGAATCACTTCATCAACATACCGAATAGTTTCTAAAATTAATTTACGGTGCTCGTAGCTATGATAAGCCTTTTTTTGCTTTTGTAAGTTAAATTCATCCGTTGAAATAGCAACAACCAAATAATCACCAAGTTGCTTTGCACGCTCAAGCAATTTAATATGACCCCAATGCAATAAATCAAAAGTTCCGTAAGTGATGACTTTCTTCATTTAGAGAAACTCTCCTTCCTAATGTTAAAGAACACTATTAAAAACACTACCGTCGTTAGCGATTGAATTCTAAATACCCTGCAAAACTTTTGTTTACATTCCTTATATCGACATATTTCTCGTATGTCTTCACTGATCACTAATTATAGCATACAGCCCACAAAAGGTTAAGTACTCATGCAGAGAAAAAAGTTCCAAAATATGTAAACAAACTAAAACTGCTTTGCTAGCAAGGATTATCGTTCATCCGTTCATCCAATTGTAAAAATGGAAACATATTTAAATTTAATGTAAAGATAATGTTAAGCCTTTGTTCGGGTTTTATGTTAAAATATACGGTAGGTTATTTTGTTTTTTTATCTCTTCGGATTTTAACTATATAAGTAAATTTTATTAAGGGAAGGAGGATCCGGACATGCAAACTGAAACTATTCATCATATTCCTTATGTAAACAGCGACCTTACATCCTTTATGAATTACCTTGAACAACATTATATTGATCAAGAAATCGGCGCTTTTATTTCTACGGTTAATCCTGAAATAGGATATGCGGCTATTAAAGATAGAGATTACTTTAATGTATTGTCCTCTTCAAACTTTATTTTGCCTGATGGCATTGGAGTAGTCATGATGTCCCGATTGACTAACAGCAGACTTCAATCCCGAATCGCAGGATTCGACGTGTTTAAAGAGTTGCTCGGCATTGCTAACAAAAAGAAAAAACGTATATTTTTATACGGTGCGAAGAAAGATGTTATAGAGAATGTCGTATCCAAAATTTCTGCTGAATATCCAAATATACAAATCACGGGCTATTCAGATGGATATGTCCAAGATAGAAGCAAAGTAGCAAAACAAATTGCAAGTGCAAAGCCAGATATGGTATTCGTAGCATTAGGATACCCTCATCAGGAAAAGTTCATTCATAACTACAGACATTTATTCCCTCAGGCTGTTTCAATAGGACTCGGCGGAAGTTTTGATGTGTTTAGTGGCAATGTCAAACGGGCTCCTTCCTGGATGATTCGTTTGAATTTGGAATGGTTTTATCGTTTAGTGACAAATCCATGGCGTTGGAAAAGAATGCTCAGCATTCCAAAATACGCTTTAGCTGTGTTAAAGGAAGAAAAAACCGGAAAGCCTTTTTATCCGAAACCTGAAAAAGATCATACAAAACAGTTATAACGAAAATATATAAACAAGTGGATTGATAAAAATGAAAATAAGATCATTATTGGCGAATTGCTATTTGTATTTGTTATCAGCAATCGCCTTTTTTCTGCAATGGGTTAAACCTAGGAATACTGTAACACTTCTTATCTCGTTTGAAGCAAACGCAAAAGCGATATTGGAGGAATATGAACGAAAACAGTACCCATTTACGTTAAACATTTTGTATACACAGCAGGCATCCTCTATAGCTGAGAGATTTTCTCATATCCAAACATATTCTTTAAAAGAAAAAAGTCCTATTCATCTTTTTAGAGCCGTTTATCTCATGTTTAGCAGTAAAGTCGTTCTTACAGATAATTATTTCTTGTTAACAAGTGTGCTAAATAAACGGCCTCAAACGAAGTGTATCCAAGTCTGGCACGCAAACGGCTCTTTAAAAAAATTTGGTTTAGAGGATATAACAAACCTGCAACGAACACAAACTGATTTGAAAAGGTTCAAAAAGGTATACAGGTCTTTTGATTATATAACCGTTGGTTCTGAAGAAATGGCAGATATCTTTAAGAAATCTTTTGGGGTAAAGGATCATCAATTATTAAGAACAGGCGTGCCTTTAACTGATCCATATTACACTGATAGCAAAAACAAGGCTGCTGATTTTCAAAAAAACAAAAAGAAAATTATTCTCTACGCACCGACTTTTAGGGATTATGATATGAATACAATACAATTGCCTTTAACCGAAGAGCAACTCATTCATGAGTTAAACGGAGAATATGTTTTATTCGTTAAACTGCATCCCGCAGTTCAAAACAATATAGCCTTTACCTCTTCTAGTCATTATATTAAAAATGTTTCAGACTACTCTCTGTATGATTTACTCATAACGGCAGACATATTAATCACTGACTACTCTTCGATTCCATTTGAATATTCTATTTTAAATAAGCCGATTCTTTTCTACACATATGATCTTAAGAAATATAATGAAGAACGTGGGTTGATTGATAATTATCTTTCAGTCATACCGGGAAGAGCCTGTTATGACAGTCAGTCATTGATGCATGAAATCCTCAGAGCTTCCTTTAATATTCCCGCAATTAAAGATTTTTCAGCAAAGTGGAATATGTATTCTAGAGGTAATTCCAGTAAGAATCTATTACAATTTATAAAAGATCAAATATAATACATTTGTTTAACACTTGTTCAAAAGCAGAACAAGTGTTCTTTTTTCTCTTGACTACCGAACATATGTTTGCTTTAATATACATAGTTGCTTCTGGCAGCAAAAATTGATAGAGGTGATGAACATATGGCCCAAAAAGACCTGTTTAATTTCACAAAAATAACTCCAAAATTATTTACTGAACTTCGTGTTGCTGACAAAACAGTCCTTCAATCATTTAATTTCGACGAAAAAAACCACCAAATTTATACAACACAAGTGGCAACCGGGATGGGAGGCGGTAGCCCTCAAAGTTATCGGATAACCCGTCTTTCTTTTGAAGGATTGCAATTGGACAGCATGCTATTGAAACATGGAGGACACGGCACAAATATCGGGATTGAAAACCGAAACGGCACCATTTATATCTGGTCACTATACGATAGACCAAATGAAACAGATAAAAGTGATTTAGTTTGTTTTCCATATAAAGCTGGCGCTACTTTAGACGAAAAATCCAAGGAACTTCAGCGCTTCTCTAATCTCCCTTTAAACCATAGAGTTACACCTTCACTTGATATGAAGAATAGACAGCTGGCACTTAGACAATATGATACACTCAAAAATAAACAATGGGTTACTGTCTTTAACCTGGATGATGCAATTGCAAATAAAAATAACCCTCTATATACGATAAACATTCCTGAAGAACTTCATTACTTACAAGGGTTCTTTTTAGATGACGGCTATTTATATTGGTATACAGGAGATACTAACAGTAAAACGTATCCCAACCTCATTACTGTGTTCGATACTTCCGGTAAGATTTTGTTACAGAAAGAAATTTCTGTTGGCAGTGACCTTTCTTATCGATATGAAAATAATTTCCGTGAACCTGAAGGGATTTGCATGTACACTAATCCCGAAACTGGAGCAAAATCTCTGATGGTGGGAATCACCAGCGGTAAAGAAGGCAATAGAATAAGCAGAATTTATGCGTACCACTCTTATGAAAATTTCATGAATCATGTGCCTATCATTCGGACTCCTTTATTAAAAACTGTCGGTCATCAAGAGAAATCACCAGAGAGATTCCAACCTTTTATTCAAACATTCATATTAGAATATAATGCCCAAAATAAAAAATGGGCGGTTCCAGCTTCAGGTTATTTACCATCATACACATCAAATTTAGTCAAAAACTTAACTATCAACTCAGAGGGAAACCTCCAAGTTAGTTTAAATGAACGCTATATCAGTTTACTCCATCAATCAATAGAGGGAGATTTTCGTTTAAAACAGAAGGATATCCGCATGGGATCTTGGTATTTTGCCGGCGGTGAAAAATCAAATGTTCTTGAGATAGGTTTTATCAAAGGAAACACAAAAATCAGACCTGATGATGCTGCCATTCCAAATGGTTCAAGAATGAGCGTATTTATGATTGTTGCTGACAAGATTGAAGTATGAAATTAAGAATAGGCTGAAGCATACAGAGCTTCAGCCTATTTTTTAAAAAGTAAAAAGATAACAAATAGAGATTGCATAACGAATCATAAGTTTTTCAGTTGCTATTATTGATACTCCGGAACATCATAATACAGCGTGTATCCATCCAGCAATGAATACAGGCTGTACATGCGGTTTACTTGTTTGTATGCCCAGCCGATGTCTGTTGCATATTGGTGCGCAGCTGTGGCTGACCATCTCATCTTGTATAGCGTATCTTGATTGTAGGCTGTGTTATGAATGTAGGATGTTCCTATGAATTTGGCGCCCCCGATAATGGCGGCTTCTGGAGTGAACCAGCCTTGCTCGTATGCGTATTTGGCGCCGTAGTAGTTCGGGTTACTATCGTATGCGCCGATTCCGTACATGTTATAAACGGTTTTTCCGTTATAGGTTAAACCATTGGCCAAATCGGATGTTCCGTTGCCTGTTTCAAGGAGAGCGTGTGAGATTAAATATAGCTCGTTGATGCTGTACTTATTTGCGGCATCGATAAATGCCTTTGCTTTCCCTGTCAGGATGCCTTTGCCCGCAAGCACTTTCTGATTGACTTCGGCAACGCTGAGGCCGGCTGTCTGTGACAGCTTAAGAAATTGGAAGTAGTATTTGCTGTCCATGGAAAAGTTGTTTGGGTCAACGTATTGTCCTACTTCATCACTGCTAGCGTTTCTCCACCCCATATTGATTTTAGCCCAGCCGTTTGTCTGGCCGATGATTCTCACTTTATCACCTTTTTTTAATTGGCCGATGACGTTCGTCGGACTGACTGCCGGTGTTGACCGGATGTTAAGGACATCAGCTGTGACCGTTGAGGTTGCAGTATTGATATATGTGAGTGATACGTAAGCTGCACCGTCGGTTTGCGGGCTGACTTTCATTTGTTTTTGAACCATATCACGAAGCGATAGATTATAATTCGTTTTCATGATTTGCGGACCGTTTTTGATTTTTACAGTGGATGATGTCCATCCATATAATTGCTTAAGCTTCGCTGATGCCGCTAAGGCTGCACTATTGCCTGTGAATTGCTCGTTAAGACTAATTTTATAAAGCGTGTTGCTTTTGGTTGTGTAGTTCGCGCTTAACTGTTGAGCTTTAAAATAGTTCAGTCCATTGTTCAATGCTGTTTTGCTGCTAAGCTGAGATGTCAGGATTTTGTATTGTGTATATGCTGTCGCGCCTGTTTTCGCGGCCGTGCCAGAGGCGTTATTTTTTTTGAGAAAAGCAAGTACACGATCGATGTCCTCTTTGTTGATGATCGCCTCAGTGGTGATTTGATATTTACTTCCTGTTGTTTGACCCGTTTTTTTGCTTGCGGCTGAAATTTGATTCGATTTAAAAAACGTTATGGCTTCATTGACTTTTGCCTTATCCAGCAAAGATTCAGTTGTAATTTTAAACGTGTTGGCAGTTTGTTTTTTTACTGTTTTTGCTGTAGCACTCAGCTTATTTTTCTTTAAAACGTTCAAACCTTTTGTAACTTTTGCTTGGTCTGTTGTTTCTTCAGAAATGAGCTGATATTGGTTTTCGGTTGTTTTTCCAGTCGCTTTTTTCGTTGCCTTTACTTTTTTCTGTGTAAAGAAGGCCGCAGCTTTGTTGGCCTGCTGCTCACCTAAAATCTGTGCAGTTGTAATTTGATAGGCAGATGACGTTGTCGTTTTTTTCACGGCAGATGATGTGTAATGCCATTTTTTCTTTTTGAAGAATGCATTGACCTTTTGAAGCTGCTGCTTCGTCAAATTCTTCATGTTTACAGTATATGATGTGCTTTTGCCAACCTTTTGATAATATGCGGACACCCCAGTGTTTTTCTTGATCTGGCTGACGGCGTCCTTCACTGTATTCAGCCCTTTGAAATAAGCCGATTGGACATTGTATACGTCCGCTGTTGTTTTTTGATTGATTGACTTGTAGCTTCCCGTAATTCCGGTGCTTTGTTTCAGCTGCTGTAACAAAGTCTTTGCATTTGCTTCGCCTGATATAGGGGCTGTTGTAAACGTGTAATAGGCTTGGCCTTTCACTGTTTCTTTTAACGATGCCTTCAGTCCCGATTCTTTTTGGAATGCATTTTTAACTTGCGCAGCCTTGCTGTCTCCGATCATAGCGCCAGATTGAATGCTTGTCACAGATACTTCATGTGTGACAGGCTGGTACGTGCTTTTTATCCCCGTTTTCTTTGACAGGCCTTGGATAAGCTCCTTGACCTTTTTCTCATCCGCTATTTCCGAGGTAACCACGTTCATGTAAAACTGGGCTGTGCCGGACATCTTCACAGCGCCGGTGACACCTGTTTCCTGCTTAAGCTTGGCCAGCAGGGTGTTTGCCTGTTTTTCACTTGATATTGCGCCGGACGTGATGGTCATATACGGCTGTTTGCTGCCGACTGGACTGGATGTGCCTGTAATGGCTGTCTGCTTTGTCAGTCCGCTCAGCAAAGTTTTAGCTTCTGCTTCGCTATGTATGCCTGTAGCGGTAATCTGGTAAGTTGCTGTTGTGCCTGAAGCCTGATAGGATGCATCCCAACCTGTGTCTTTTTCGAGTTTGGCGGCAGCCTGAGAGGCTTGGATTTCTGTACTGAATGTTTTTGCCGGCTCCACCTTATAAATCGAGTAGTCCGTATACGCTGCAGCCTGTGCTGAGCCGGTTATGGTAAAAAAGGCAAGGGACGCGGCGGACAGAAGCATCGGTGCGATTAATCTCTTTTTCATTCCTTCTCCTCTTTCTTATTCAATGAGTATATAAAACTAGTTTATTTATCGGCACACATATGCTCTATTTATAGGTCAATCCATTCCATTTTTGAAAAATAAAAAAACTTAATCTCAAAGTGAGATTAAGTTTACATGTGAGACACAATCAGTGTGCATGTGCCTTTAATTGTGAAGTCGGACATATTGTAAGGCAAAATAAAATGATTGCCCTTTTGAAGCGGGCATGTTTCTTTTCCATAGGTAAGCGAACCGCTTCCTTCTATTACACTGCATATCAAGAAGCTCTCATCCTGCGAAAGCTCAGCCTCCCCATTAATGTCCCATTTATAGACGGAAAAGTATTCCCCTTGGACAAACGTTTTAATTGTTATTCCTTTTCTTGTTTCGGTTGATTCGTCTATATATCCGTCCACATGGGGAACGGTCGCCGCGTTAATGGCTTTTGCAAAATGAAGCTCCCTTGGCTTGCCGCTTGTTTCGAGACGGTCATAGTCGTAGACCCGATATGTGGCATCTGAATTTTGCTGGGTCTCTAACACAAGTGTCCCTTTACATAAAGCGTGTATCGTACCGCTCGGCACATAATAGAAATCACCTGGCTTAATCTTGATTCTTCGCAGCAGCCCTTCCCAGTCGCCGCTGTTAATCATTGTGACAAGCTCAGTTTTTGAGCGGGCCGTATGTCCGTAAATAATTTCTGCGTTTTCTTTGCAGTCAATAATATACCAGCACTCCGTCTTGCCGAGCTCCCCCTGTTCATTCTCTCCAGCATAATAATCATCGGGATGGACTTTGATCGACATATCTTCTTTTACGTCCAGCAGCTTCGTCAGTAACGGGAACCGGTCTCCCTCCACGCCTCCAAACAATTCCCGGTGCTCATCCCAAAGCTCGGTCAATGTCTTTCCTTTATACGGGCCATTCGCAACAGTGCTCGGTCCTTTTGGATGAGCGGAAATGGCCCAGCACTCCCCTGTTGTTTCTGATGGAATGTCATACCCGAAGGCATCGCGTAAAGCGGTGCCGCCCCAGATCTTTTCTTTAAACACTGGCTTGAAAAAAATCGGTGATTGCGTCATGATCCGTACCCCTCCCCTTTAAATGGCTGATCATTATTTTCCCGGTGCGTGCCCCTTACAAACGCCCGTATGTCTGTCTGCTTTTCAATGACAACATATGTACACAGCATGATGTATCCATGACCCCTTGAGAAAACGCTTCCTTTTTATTATATCACTTTGAAAAGAAGGTTTGTTTCAGCCTTTTCCTTATGAAGAATAATTCTCCTTTTTTGATACAAATTAAGAAAAACCGTCAATATGTTTTATAAAGGGGAGAAACTATGCAAATCGACTCTGATCTCCAGCGTAATGTAGAAACATTGAAAAAAAAATTGGGGCAAAACGACGATATTATGTTTTATACGTTTTCTTTCGGAGACAGCAGACAGAAGGCTTGCCTGCTGTATATTGACGGTTTGACAGAAAATAAGCTTCTGGCGCAATACGTCATTTCTCCTTTACAAAAAGAAGCGTTAGCTCAAAAAGATGGCTTAATTGAGGATTTATCCGCTTTCTTTTTCGGCTATCATCACAGCGTTGTTTCTTCAATAAACGAAATTCAGCAGCTCGTTTTTTCCGGACATACCATTCTGCTGGCTGATGGTTACAGCGCGGGGCTGGCATTTGACACAAAAACATTAAAGTCGCGCAACCTTGAAGAGCCTACATCTGAAGTCTTGGAACGCGGGCCAAAGATTGGCTTTATTGAAAAGCTGCGAATAAACACGGCGCTTTTGCGGGAGCGGACGAGTGACCCTAATCTCGTCATAAAAGAAATGACAATAGGCAAAAGGACGAAAAAAAAGGTAGCTGTCGCTTATATTAAGGATATTGCTCCTGATTATGTCGTAAAAGAAGTGTTTAAACGGCTAAAGTCCATCATGACAGATGATTTGCCCGAATCAGGCTCACTTGAACAGCTCATTGAGGATGAACCTTTTTCCGTCTTTCCCACAATATTAAGCACAGAACGTCCTGATCGTGTAGAAAGCTCGTTGTTAGAAGGACGGGTTTCGATTTTAGTTGATGGTACGCCATTTGCATTGATTGTACCGGCAACGGTTGATGAATTTATTCATTCACCGGATGATTACAACCAGCGCTGGATTCCAATGTCTCTTATTCGTTTGATTCGCTATACGAGCATTCTGATTACCATTTATTTGCCTGGCTTATATATTTCTCTCGTTACCTACCATACCGGGCTTTTGCCAACGAGAATGGCCATTTCGATTGCAGGCAGCAGGCTGAATGTACCTTTCCCGCCTTTTGTCGAAGCCTTTAATATGATATTTACGATAGAACTGATCAGGGAAGCCGGTTTAAGGCTGCCAAAGCCGATCGGACAGACGATTGGGTTTGTCGGAGGGGTTGTTATCGGACAAGTAGCAGTACAAGGCCAAATCGTCAGCGCATTAATGGTCATTGTTGTATCAATTACCGCATTGGCATCCTTTACCGTTCCGTCATACGCCTTTAACTTCCCGTTGCGGATTATTCGTATCGCGGCAATGTTAAGCGCGGCAGTATTGGGCATGTATGGCGTCATCATGGTCTTTCTGTTAGTGATCGGCCATTTAATGCGTTTGAAAAGCTTTGGCCAGGATTATATTATTCCGATAATGGCACAGCCCGGACAAGATTTAAAGGACACTGTGATTCGCGTCCCTACCCTATTTTTAAAAAGAAGGCCGACCCGCAAAGACACAAAAGATAAAATCAGACAAAGGTGATAGCTATGATGCAATCAGAGGACAAGCTTACATTTATGCAGACGCTTATTATGGTAAGCAGTACAATGATCGGTGCCGGCGTCTTAACCCTTCCCCGCTCAGCAGCTGAAACAGACAGTCCAATCGGATGGATCATGATCCTGCTACAGGGCGTTATTTTTATTATTATTGCACTGCTTTTTTTGCCTTTTCTTCAACGAAACAAGGAGAAAACGATTTTTGAGCTAAACAGTATTGCAGCCGGAAAATTCATCGGTTTCTTTTTGAATGTATTTATTTCCATTTATTTTATCGGTATCGTATGCTTTCAAGCGCGAGTTTTGGGTGAGGTTGTCGGATTTTTTCTTTTAAAAAACACACCGATGGCAGTTGTCGTGTTTATTTTTCTGGCGGTTGCCATCTATCATGTGGCTGGGGGCGTTTACCCCATTGCGAAGGTATATGCGTATATCTTTCCTATCACTATTATTATTTTCCTTATGCTTCTGATGTTTAGCTCTCGGTTATTTCAACTGGATTTTATCCGACCTGTATTTGAAGGCGGCTATCGAAGTTTTTTCTCTTTATTTCCTAAAACTCTTTTATATTTTTCAGGATTTGAAGTCATTTTTTATCTCATTCCCTTTATGAAAGATCCCAAGCAGGTAAAAAAAGCTGTCGCTTTAGGCATTGCAACCTCGACTGTTTTCTATAGCATTACCTTGTTTATGGTCATTGGCTGTATGAGTGTAGCTGAGGCAAAAACAGTGACGTGGCCGACCATTTCTCTCATCCATGCATTAGAAATTCCAGGGATTTTTATTGAACGGTTTGACCTGTTTTTACAGTTAACTTGGACAGCCCAGCAATTTGCATGTATGCTTGGCTCCTTTAAAGGGGCGCATATCGGATTAACAGATATCTTTCACTTAAAAAATAAAAACAATCCATGGCTGCTTACTGCATTGCTGGCTGTTACATTTTTTCTATCAATGTTTCCTGAAGATCTGAATGCCGTGTTTTATTACGGTACACTTCTCGGTTATGTATTTCTAGGTGTCATTGCAATACCATTTTTTATCTGGTTTTTAAGCTGGGTACAGAAAAAACTGGGGAGGGATCAGCTGCAATGAAGACAACGATGAAGCTTGCAGCAATGGTTCTGATGCTGCAGATGCTTTGCGGATGCTGGGATGTCAAAGATATTGAAAAACTGTCTTTTGCCAGAGGACTTGCCATCGATGAGACCGATGACCATCAGTATCAATTAACGTATCAAAATCTTCTTCCCCAAAGTGAAGACAGCCAAGCAGCCGGAAAACCCGAATTTGTCAATGTGACGTCCTACGGGAAAACTATTTTAGAAGCAGTCAGTGATGTATCCATCAAGGACCCTCCTATCTATAGCGATCATTTAAAAGTCATTCTTTTGGGAGAAAAGCTAATGAGGAATCAAAACATTGATCAGGTCTTCAACCATTTCATCCGGGACGATGAGCTGCGGCGCAGCAGCTATTTGATGGCTGCCAAAGGGAAAGCCGGAGATGTTTTTACGAAAGGAAGTCCGAAGCAGCAGATGCCGATGCCTTCCGAAAAGCTGATTGATCTGACCAATAACAGCGGTTATAACGGGAAGATTATGTTGCCGCTTCGCATCGGGAGAGCCTCAATCTATTGCCAAAATGGCTACAGTTTTCTCATTCAAGCCGTTAATAACCAAAAGGGAAAAGCAAAGTATGACGGGGCAGGCATTATCAAAAGCGGCAGTAATAAACTCGTTGGATTTCTTTCAGCTGATGAAATCCAGACACTGACATGGGTCATGGGGACGATCCAAGGAGGCGTCATGCCGACGACAGATAAAGGGCATCCGATTACATTTGAGATTAAAAAGTCAAAATCTAAAATCAAACCGGCGATTGAAAACGGAAAGCCTGTCTTTCAGATCTCTGTCAAAACAAAGGGTATCCTGACAGAAGATCAAAATCCGAATGAAAATTCCTTTCGTAAAAGCTATTTGCACAGGATTGAGAACATTTTTGAGAAAAAGCTTGAACGCGATATAAAGAAGGTTATGGATAAACTGCAGCATGAGTATAAAAGCGATCCGATCTTTTTATCGGACTACATCCGGATTCAACACCCTGAATACTGGCATAAAGTAAAAGGACATTGGGATGACATATTTTCTGATGCTGATTTTAAATACGATATTTCTTTCAAAATCGTTAACTTCGGCACAGTAGGACAGTGAGAAATCAAAAGGGTGCGCATGCTCGCGCACCCTTTTTTATGTTCCGACAGTCTGCTGTTTTCCGGCAGATCCTCCCTGTCCGTTTTTGTCCCTTAAATCTTGCTCAATTTCTTCAAGGCTTTTTCCCTTCGTCTCTGTCACTTTAAACCGGACAAATAAGAACGCCATGATACCGATCGCGGCATAAATCAGGAATAAATAACTGATACCGATCGCTTCCATTAATATTGGATAGGTGAGTGAAACAATCAGTGTCCCAACGTGCAGCATCAAAGTCGATACACCGGTACCAATTCCTCTGACATGGAGCGGGAACAATTCAGGAAGCATCACCCAGACAACCGGGCCCCAGCTGACGGCAAATACAACGATAAACACGCCTAAGCAAATGACTGTCGTCCAAGATGCGGCCGGGGTGTTATCGAAAAAGAGATTCACCATAGCCAGGATGATCAAGCTGATCACCATGCCGGCATTCCCGAATAACAGCAGCGGTTTTCTGCCGACTTTATCAATGATTTTAATGGCGAGAAGAGTCATCAGAACATTCACTGTTCCGATTCCAACCGTTCCTAAAATAGAGGCGGAGTTTCCGAACCCAACGTTTGTAAAGGTCTTCGGCGCATAATAAATGATTGTATTTGTTCCGATAAATTGCTGCAGAAACGCCAGTCCCAGGCCGGCAATCAGAGCGGGACGCACCCATGGATCGAACAGCTCCTTCAGACCGCCTTCGTCCTCTTTTTCCGCTTCTTGAATATCATGAATTTCTTGATCAATATCCTTTGTGCCACGCAATTTTTCGAGAACCTTTTTCGCTTTATTCTCTTCGCCATTCGTAAACAGCCAGCGCGGGCTCTCCGGCATAAACAAAATACCAATCAGCAATAGCAATGATGGCACGGCAGCAAGTCCAAGCATCCAGCGCCACGCTTCTGCATCGGCAAATATGTAATTGACGATATAGGAAAGCAGGATGCCGACCGTAATCATCAGCTGGTTGAGGGACGATAACGCACCCCGTTTCTCTTTTGGCGCAAGTTCAGACAAATACAGCGGCACGATCGTTGTCGATGTTCCGACTGCCAGTCCCAGAAGGATTCTAAACAGCACCATCACTCCTGTATTTGGTGCAAGCGCAACACCCAAGCCGCCTATACAGAACAGCAGCGCGGCAGCCATAATCGCTTTTCTTCTGCCAAAACGGTCCGTCAACTTGCCAGCCGCTCCGGAACCGAGTATCGCTCCGATTAATAAGGAGCTGACAACAAGTCCCTCTGTAAAGGCATTGAGGCCTAAATCCTTTTTCATAAATAAAATGGCTCCCGAAATGACGCCGGTATCATAGCCGTATAAAGCGCCACCAAGAGCGCCGAAAAAATAAAGCCATATATTTGACTGCTTCTTCATAGAAATGACTCCCTTTCTCCTATCAGTGATCCAATGGTACTGTCCACGGAGTTTTTTAGAAATCTATTAGCCTATTTTTCTGACAAGTAAACCTATGAAGACGTACAAACATCACATATCCATTAATTTACTGGCGTTTTTTTCAACTTTACCGAAACATTTTTTTCTCCAGCGGCGTCCAATATAAGGTGATTCAGCACATTATCATTCATCTTAAAAAACAAAAACATATAAATATAGGAATTTTTATCGAATATTGTCTTATCAGGAGTTGCCGTATGGCAAAATGAATGGTACGCTTCAACTATTAATGAAACGTGAGGTATTGATATGGAAGAACGATCACAGCACAAGAAGAAAAAGAGACGTCTGAGAAAATGGGTTAAATTATTAATTGGTTTTATTGTTATTTTAATAATTGCAGCTGGTTCTATTGGTACCTACGCTTATGTAAAGTTAAACAATGCAACAAAACATGCACATATTGATTTAAATGATAATGGTCAATCAGTTAAACGCATCAAAGAATTTGACCCAAAGAAAGACTCATTTACTGTATTACTCTTAGGTATTGATTCAAGAGTTGCAAAAGGTGAGACGGTTGATGATGCTCGAAGTGATGCTAATGTCTTAGTTACTTTTAATCGAAAAAATAAAACAGCAACAATGTTAAGTATTCCTAGGGATTCTTATGTCAACATTCCCGGTTATGGTTATGATAAATTTACACATGCACACGCATATGGAGGGGTAAAACTCTCAGCAAAAACCATTGAAAACCTTCTAGATATACCAGTCGACTATGTTATAGAAGGTAATTTTGATGCCTTTAAAGACGTCGTTGATGAATTACATGGAGTCAGTATAGATGTGAAGAGCGAAAAAATTGCTAATCAAATTAAAAAAGATACAAAAGGAAAAGTCGTCTTAAAACCTGGCGTTCAAACTCTAAATGGTGAAGAAGCGCTTGCATATGTAAGGACACGTAAAGCTGATACAGATTTCCAACGAGGACAAAGACAGATGGAAGTCTTAGATGCTATAATAAAAAAATCTAAATCATTAAGCTCTATTCCAGCATATGATGATATTGTTGATAGTTTAGGGAAAAACCTTAAGATGAATTTATCTTTAAATGATGCAATCGGTTTATTTCCTTTTATAACCTCTTTAAAAACAGTTGATACTGAACAGCTTACTGGTTCTGATATTTATCTCTATAGCTCTCGTGAGCGGAAAAAACTTTATTATTTAAAACTTGATAATGAAAAGTTGGAAGAAATAAAAAACGAATTAAAGAATGACATAAGTAATTGATTTTAACGGAATGGTCTTTACCATTCCGTTTTTTTGTTCTTATTGTTGAAAAATAGGATCGTAAGGTTTAGCCTTGACCTATACGATTTATGTTTCGTATGAAAGCTGAACATACTACACGAAGCAGTTTCATTTTTAAGGAGGTTTCCCCTACATATGAAATTAATAGCCATTGATTTAGACGGTACATTGCTGAATAAAGAAAGCATTATTTCTGAGGAAAACAGAGCGGCTATCAAGCGGGCGCTTGATGCAGGCATCCTCGTTACCATTTGCACAGGGAGAGCAACGTTTGATGTTAAAGCGCTGCTGGAAGACTTGGATATCCCTATCATCGCGGCAAATGGCGGAACGGTTCATGACAAAGGCTACCGCCTGATCAGCCGGACATTAATGGATCAAGAGGCCGGCAAAGCGATCGCTGATTACCTGCTCTCAAAAAATATTTACTTTGAAGTATATACTGACGACCATCTGCTTTCTCCTTTTGACGGCGAATCTAAGCTTCAAGCAGAGCTTGATATTTTAAAGAGCGCAAACCCAAATGAAAACACGGATGAATTGTGGCAAGGGGCCATGACTCAGTTCAAGCAGTTTGGCATCAAACCAATCCCGCATATCGAATCGATTTTTGACGGCAGCGAAAACATTTACAAGCTCCTTTGCTTCTCTTTTGATATGGAAAAACTGAGACATGCAAAGGAAGAACTAAAGCATCATAAAAAACTGGCGCAAACCTCTTCCGGAAAGCACATTATCGAAATTCTCCCAGCCTCTTCCGGCAAAGGGCGCGCGTTGACTGAGCTTGCCGGCAAATACGGAATTGAGACGCAAGATATCTATGCGATTGGTGACAGCCCGAATGATTTATCCATGTTCGAAGTGGCAGGACACCGAATCGCCATGGAAAATGCAATTGATGAACTGAAAGAAAAAAGCACTTACGTGACGAAAAGCAATGATGAAAATGGCGTGGCCTATTTTATAGACCAGCTTCTATCCGGCCAATATGCATAAAAAAAAGACTCCAGAGAAACTGGAGCCTTTTTTTATTGCACCCGAATACCTCCCGCGTATTTATCTTTCCAATACGTGCTCGTATTCATATTCGTAATGGTTACACCATTTGTTAATGTGACATGAACAACTTGCCCATTTCCGATATAGATGGCCGGGTTTAAGCTTGTTGATTGGAAAAAGACAATGTCGCCAGGTTTCAGATCAGCCTTATCAACCTTTGTTCCCGCTTTATATTGGCCAGTCGCGTATCGGGGCAGTGAAATGCCCGCCGCTTTCTGGTAAACATATTGAACAAAGCCAGAAGTATCAAAACCTGTTTCCGGAGAAACCCCGCCCTTTTTGTAAGGAACTTCCCCGATATAAAGCGTCGCCTTCGACACAATCGGATTTTCTTTCGGAATCGTCAGGTTGTTAAAGCGGCGAATGCCTGTCATCTTAGATTTCCAATAATCCTCTGATAAGTAGGAAATGGTTACTTTTTCTGACCTGCTCGCCTGAATAAATCTTCCTCCGCCAGCATAAATCCCGGCATGTGAGATTCCTTTTTTGTACGTGTTGCTGAAATAGACGACATCGCCGGGCTTTATGTTCTGTGGCGCCACCTTCTCGCCCACTGCCCACTGCTGCTCTGCCGATCTCGGCAGATATATGCCAAGCGCCTGTTTAAAGACATATTGCACAAGCCCTGAGCAATCAAAGCCCTCTGACGGTGTGCTTCCGCCAAAGACGTACGGAATGCCGAGGTATTTTTCGGCCTCCTGCACAACAGAGACATCAGCAGTTGCCGGATCGGCGGCAATTCGTTTCGCCCCAATGTAAGAGCCGCTCCAATAGCTGCTTTTTTCGTAATTTGTGACAATAACACCTTTTGATAGCGTGCTGTGAATCATTTGCCCGTCTCCAATGTAAAGAGCGGCGTGTGTCGGTGCAGTCCCGCTGCTTCCCGCTTTTTTGAAAAATAAAATATCACCTGGCTTTAGATCTGCCGGTTTTACTGCTGTCCCGACTTTTGACTGGTCGTTCACCGATCTCGGCAGATGAATATCAGCCTGACCGAAAACATATTGAATCAATCCAGACGAATCGAAGCCTTCTTTCGGTGTTTCACCGCCGTATTTATACTTATACCCAAGCCATTTCTTTGCTTCACTGATGACCAGATCAAATTTTGTATCAGCCTCCGCAATATCCGCTTTTGTCATAATAGGAACCAAAAAACAAATCATAACGGCCACAAGCAAAAACTTCTTCCAGTTTGCCAGTGTGTTCACTTTTACTATCTCCTCCTCTATTTGCAGTTTTAACATCGGTATTTTTCTAGATATGTTAAGAGACTTTTTCATATTTTCACAGAATGAATATGCTGGCTTTCGAAATGGCAAATAAAAAAAGAGAATGTCTCGAAAGACATTCTCTTTTTTTATTTGTTATTTAGCGGCGTTTGCCGTTTCTTCCTGCTGTTGAATTTTATGAATTTCCGTATCGATTTTCTGCTTTTCCTGATCAGTCAGCTGATCGTTGAATTTGAAAGCTGACATAAACATAAACACGACTGCAACGGCAACAAACGGCCAGATGGCTTTGACAAATTTCATCTTATATCACTCCATTATTTAGAATTTAGTTTGTCACTGTGATCGACATCAAAAGTCAGTTTTCCGTCTTCTACTTCCCATGCAAAATTAGAGTCTTTCGTCAGTTCGCGAATAATTGTTTTCTGTTTCAGACTGCCTTTTTTAACAGGGGCTGGTGTCGCTTCATGGATATCAATCGGCGTTACCTCAAAGTGTCCCGTTCCATTTTTCTTTAAATGATACTGCACCAGCGCACTGTCTCTAGTTCTTGTCCAGCCTTGGTCAAACACAAAGTTCCCCAGACTGTAGAAAATGACGGTGCCGTTATAGACTTCGATCGGTTCAAGGACGTGCGGGTGATGGCCGACGATGATATCAGCACCTGCATCAGACATAGCTCTAGCCAATTGGCGCTGGCGGTCATTCGGATCATTATCATACTCTTGACCCCAGTGTGACTGTACAACTACGACATCCGCATGTTTTTTCGCTTCTGAAATCATTGGGATAAAGATTTCCGGATCTGCGGGAAGTACGCCCGGTGTATTCTTCTTAGCCGCAAAACCTTTGCCGGATACATCCGTGAATCCAAGGGTTGCGATTGTTACCCCATTAACTTCTTGGTATGAGATATTCTTTTTCGCATCGCTCAAGCTGTATCCACCCCCAACGATATCGAGGTTATGTTTTGAAAATTCTTCAAGTGTATCTTTCATACCCTGTGCGCCGTAATCCATGGCGTGGTTATTCGCGCTGTTAAGGACCGTGAAGTTCATATCCTTCAGGACTTTTACTGATTCCTTGTTTGTCTGCAGATGAATTTCTTTTTCTGCTTGCTTATAGTTCTTTTTATAGGTTACCGGGTTCTCAAAGTTTCCGGCTACGTAGTCTGATGCTTTAAAGATAGGCTCAACGTATTGAAAAATACTGCTTACCCCTTTTTGTTCCGTTACTCTTTCAACATAGCGCCCCATCATAATATCGCCTACAAATGAGGCTGAAAGAACGTCATCTGAATAGGTTTTAACCTTTGGCGTCTCTGCTTTGCCTGCCCACATAAAAGCAAACATGAGGACAAAAACGATCGGAATCGCGATAAATACGTGCTTATTGGTTTTCTTTTTCTGCTGTTTTGTCAGCTTCAATAGCTTTTCATGAAAGCTCAGTTCTTTTTTCATCGTTTGACACACCTTACATTAAATTAAGTAGTAAACAAACATGATAGCAAAGGTCGCTCCGCTCAATAGCAGCGTGCTTCCGAACGTAATCGTTAATCCTTGTTTTTGAATGGTATTGGCAATTAAACCCGGTACGATAATGCCGATTCCTCGAAATTCTGCGATTTCAAATGGCACAATCGGGTATAGAAAATCAAAGGCAATTTTCAGGACGATCCCTGTAATCAGCATGGCAGCGAATTTTCTGCGTCCATACAAAATCATAAACTTGGATAAACCGAATTTCACAATGACATAGGTGAGCAAGCTGACTAACAATACGAGTAAAATAAAGACCGGCTGATTAAACACAAGTCCTAAATATCCCGGTACAACAAGCCCTGCCGGCACAATCCCTGTTTTTTCCGCAAAAATTAAACTGAGTAGTACACCTAAAATTAGTGCAATGTATAAATCTGATCCGAACATGTCTGCATTTCCTCCTAGCTTACGAGCTGCTTAACCTTGTATTCGTGGATTTTTTCTATTAATGGCTCTGCGGCACCATGAATGTTGCCGACGCCATATATGACACGGTTGTGCATTCTTTTCTTTAACAATTCCATGATTTCTTCCGTTGATTTGTACTCTAGATCATGCAGTTTGTCTGCAGGAATTTTACCTTCTTCATATGCTTTTACAATTGGTTCTGTTGTTTCACCGATTAAGATCAGTTCACTTGCTTCAATATAAGGCAATACGTCATTTGCGAATTGCTGTGTCCGATCCACCCGGTCTGCGCGGCAGTTCATAATGATGATCGGATCATCGGTTGGGTAACCGATTTCTTTTACACGTTTCCATATATTCAAAGTAGAAGAAGCGTCGTTTGCGGCAAACCCATTAACAAAGTGCCCAGGCTCACTCGGACTGATCAGCGGAAGAATTCTCATTGCTCCCGGATCTGGCGGCGCATTCAGCATTCCTTTAAACGCTGTTTCTTCATCAATGCCGAGTGCTTGAGCCACACCCAGTGCGAGAGAAGCGTTATCAGGGAATACCATATATTCAAATTTACGAAGATATTCATCAGTAATTTTCGAGTTATCAGCAATGATGACTTTTGTGTTACGCTCTTTGGCTTTTTGTTTAAAGAACTCGGTATATTCACTATCTGTAATGACAAGATGGCCATTATAAGGAATAGTAGCCGTAAACGCTTCTGCAATTTCATCAAGCGTCGGCCCCATAACATCCATATGATCTTCCAGCACGTTTACAATGACGCCGATATTGGCTTGAAGAAGTTCTTCCTGAAAGATAATTTGATAGTCCGGATTAACGGCCATACATTCACTGACGAGGGCGTTGGCTCCTCTATCTACCGTCTCTCTCATGACTTCTTTTTGTTCACCAATATTGGGTCCTTGAGGTTTCCGTTTAATTGGCTTTTCCTCCGGTGTATCCCAATAGATCATTCTTGCGTCCGTTCCTGTCGTTTTTCCGACAGTTTTGTAACCGGCTTCTATTAATATTCCGGTTGTCAGCCTTGTCACAGTGGACTTTCCTCGGATGCCGTTAATATTCACTCGAACAGGGAGGGCATCAATGTTTTTCTGATGTCGCCGTTTTTCTAATATTCCGATGACCAGTATGACAGCACAGGCTATAATGAGTAACCACATTGCTTATCGACATCTCCTTCTATATTGTTGTAAATTCATTCATCAGTATATAGAATCACTATGAATTCTCAATCGGCATTATGTAACATAATCTCCCCTAATCTACTGAGCCAAACTTCTCTTTTGAAAGAGATTTTATACCCACAAGCCGTTTTCTTTTTTTGGAAATTGACAGGACTTACATCTTATCGATTTTTTTAACACCAAAAAGGAATGCGCTTTCATTTACCAAATGATTTCCTTCTAGACGTTTAGTCACACCTTGAATGTTCAGTTTAATATGCATTTCAAATCAATCTTTTTTCCAGCCCGGTATATCAGGCTTTTGCTGATACAATGCATGTTTCCGGTTCTTATGAACACAAAATTATATTTGCCTGTTTCTTAAGGATAAGGTCATAATGTCGTCCTTTCTGCACGGAATAGACAATATTAGGCCCATACCAAATTGACTACTGGCCCCGGCAATAAAAACGGCAAACAAACAGGTCCAGGTTCTCTAACATAATTAAACATTTTCTGGGCGGATAGTCTTTTCTGTTTTATCCTATTTACAGGTCTAAACGCATGACTTTGAAACAATTTTAATAAAACTTAATATTCGTTCATGAAAAGTTCATCCAGATTTGTGAAGACTTTGTCAAAAAAAACCGTGATTACCTTTACATTCTCGTATTTATACACAATTTACAGTTTGGTTTGCTATATCGCCATGGTTTATTTTTTTCTTATTGCCAATAACGAAATGTCATGATAATCTATCTATGTAAACGGTTACACAAACGAGGAGGAGCTGTGTTGGCTACAATTAAAGATGTCGCGGGAGCAGCGGGCGTCTCGGTTGCAACGGTCTCCCGCGTCCTGAATGACAACGGCTATGTACATGAAGAAACGAGAACACGTGTGATGGCCGCCATGGAGAAGCTGAACTATTATCCGAATGAAGTCGCCAGGTCTCTTTATAAAAGAGAATCCAGGCTAATCGGGCTTTTGCTTCCGGATATTACGAACCCTTTCTTCCCCCAGCTTGCCCGCGGCGCGGAGGATGAATTGAACCGGGAAGGCTATCGGCTTATTTTTGGCAACAGTGACGAGGAATTAAATAAAGAACTTGAATACCTTCAAACCTTTAAACAAAATCATGTCGCAGGTATTATTGCTGCAACAAATTATCCTCATCTTGAAGAATACAGCGGGATTGATCAGCCAGTCGTTTTCCTGGACAGAACACCTGAAGGCGCTCCTTCTGTATCCAGTGACGGACATACCGGGGGAAAATTAGCAGCAGAAGCAATCGTTCATGGAAAAAGCAAACACATTACGCTCCTGAAGGGTCCTGCTCACCTGCCGACTGCCCAAGACCGCTTTCACGGCGCTTTAGAGGTATTACAGCAGGCTGGTGTTGATTTTCAGATCATCGAGACGGCGTCCTTTTCTTTTAAGGATGCACAAGCACTGGCAAAGGAGCTGTTTGCCATATATCCTGAGACAGACGGGATAATTGCCAGTAATGATATTCAAGCAGCGGCTGTTTTGCATGAAGCTTTGCGGCGCGGAAAAAAAGTGCCTGAGGATATTCAAATTATCGGCTACGATGACATTCCCCAAAGCGAGCTGCTGTTTCCGCCGCTGTCAACAATTAAACAGCCGGCATATGACATGGGTAAAGAAGCGGCTAAACTGCTTTTGAGTATCATAAAAAAACAGCCGCTCGCAGAAACGGCGATTCAAATGCCCGTCATGTATATAAGAAGAAATACGACAAGAAAGGAAGAAAAGGATGCGTAATATTTGTGTGATTGGAAGCTGTTCTATGGATTTAGTGGTCACCTCAGACAAACGCCCAAACTCGGGCGAAACTGTACTGGGTACTTCATTTCAAACTGTGCCGGGCGGTAAAGGGGCGAATCAGGCTGTTGCCGCTGCCAGACTTGGCGCAAATGTTTTTATGATTGGCAAGGTCGGTGACGATCATTATGGAACAGCCATCATGAATAATTTAAAAGCAAACGGTGTTCACACCGACTATATGGAACCGGTTACACATAAAGAAAGCGGCACCGCCCACATCGTGCTTGCCGAAGGTGATAACAGCATCGTCGTCGTTAAAGGCGCAAATGATGAGATCACCCCATCTTATGCGATAGACGCTCTCGAAAAGCTTGAAAATATCGATATGGTCCTGATTCAGCAGGAAATCCCGGAAGAAACAGTTGATGAGGTATGCAGATACTGCCATTCTCACGACATCCCGATCATGCTTAACCCGGCACCGGCCCGCCCGCTGAAGCAGGAAACCATTGACCATGCCACCTATCTTACGCCGAATGAACATGAGGCGGCGATCTTATTCCCGGAGCTGACGGTTTCTGAAGCATTGGCGCTTTATCCGGCGAAGCTCTTTATCACTGAAGGCAAACAAGGCGTGCGCTATTCAGCCGGCAGCAAAGAGCGGATCATCCCTTCCTTCCCTGTTGAGCCTGTCGATACGACCGGAGCAGGTGATACGTTTAACGCGGCTCTTGCAGTGGCTCTGGCGGAGGGTAAAGATATTGAAGCTTCATTACGGTTCGCAAACCGCGCCGCTTCCCTATCTGTATGTTCCTTCGGCGCTCAAGGCGGAATGCCATCCAGAAAAGAAGTAGAGGAGCTGCTGTCATGAAAAAACACGGTATTTTGAACAGTCATCTTGCCAAGCTATTGGCTGACCTTGGCCATACTGACAAAATTGTTATCGCTGATGCAGGGCTGCCCGTTCCTGACAGCGTTCTGAAAATTGATCTCTCACTGAAGCCGGGTTTTCCGGCTTTCCGGGATGTAGCCGCAGTGCTGGCAGATGAAATGGCGGTTGAAAAGGTGATAGTCGCATCCGAAATAAAGGTGTCCAATCCAGAGAATGCGAGTTTTATAGAAACCCTTTTTTCTGAAGAGGCAGTCGACTGCCTTCCCCACGAGGAATTTAAGGAGCTGACCAAAGAAGCTAAAGCTGTCATACGAACAGGAGAATTCACACCATACGCCAACTGCATCCTGCAGGCGGGTGTGCTTTTCTAGAAAGGAGGATCGATATGCAAATCGAAATGAATGACATTCATAAAGCATTCGCGAAAAACCAGGTGCTTTCAGGTGTATCCTTCCAGCTCAAGCCTGGCGAAGTTCATGCATTGATGGGAGAAAACGGCGCCGGCAAGTCCACCCTGATGAACATCCTGACTGGTCTGCACAAACTGGACAAAGGTCGGATCACCATAAATGGCAACGAGACGTATTTCTCCAACCCAAAGGAAGCCGAGCAGCACGGAATCGCCTTCATCCATCAGGAACTGAATATTTGGCCGGACATGTCCGTTCTTGAGAATCTATTTATCGGAAAAGAAATGTCAACGAAATTTGGTATTTTACAAACCAGAAAAATGAAAGCGCTAGCAAAAGAGCAATTTGATAAACTATCCGTCTCTCTTTCTCTTGATCAAGAAGCAGGTGAATGCTCCGTCGGACAGCAGCAGATGATTGAAATTGCAAAAGCGCTCATGACAAATGCGGAGGTAATCATAATGGATGAACCTACCGCAGCTTTGACTGAACGGGAAATCAGCAAGCTGTTTGACGTCATTACGGCTTTAAAAAAGAACGGTGTTTCCATTGTATACATTTCACATCGAATGGAAGAAATTTTCACGATTTGCGACAGAATCACCATCATGCGTGACGGTAAAACGGTCGATACAACAAACATTTCAGAAACCAATTTTGACGAGGTCGTGAAAAAAATGGTCGGACGTGAGCTGACGGAACGATACCCTAAACGCGTCCCTTCACTCGGAGACAAAATATTCGAGGTGAAAAACGCCTCCTCAAAAGGGCGCTTTGAAGATATCAGCTTTTATGTCCGTTCCGGTGAAATTGTCGGCGTTTCCGGTTTAATGGGAGCCGGACGTACAGAAATGATGAGAGGGCTGTTCGGCATTGACCGGCTCGATTCGGGAGAAATTTGGATTGCAGGAAAAAAGACTGCTATTAAGAATCCGTATGATGCTGTGAAAAAAGGGCTCGGCTTCATTACGGAAAACCGCAAAGATGAGGGATTGCTGCTCGACACATCCATTCGTGAAAATATTGCGCTGCCCAATTTGGCCAGTTTTTCTCCAAAGGGCATCATTGATTACAAGCGGGAAGCAGAGTTTGTAGACCTTCTCATAAAACGCTTGACCATCAAAACGGCTTCACCGGAAACGCACGCGCGACAATTGTCCGGCGGCAACCAGCAAAAGGTCGTGATCGCAAAATGGATCGGCATCGGCCCAAAAGTGCTCATATTGGATGAGCCGACAAGAGGCGTGGATGTAGGTGCGAAACGGGAGATTTATACGCTGATGAATGAGCTCACTGACCGCGGTGTCGGCATCATTATGGTGTCATCAGAGCTGCCGGAAATACTCGGAATGAGTGACAGAATCATCGTTGTCCATGAAGGCAGAATCAGCGGAAACATTGAAGCGCGTGAAGCGACACAAGAACGAATTATGACACTTGCCACGGGAGGGCGGTAACATGAAAACGGAACAACTGAAGCAATCAGAAAAAAAACAGATTCACTTCGATGGCGTCATGCAGAAGCTCGGCCCGTTTCTCGGTTTATTTATTCTCGTTATGATCGTATCAATTTTAAACCCGAGCTTCCTGGAGCCTCTAAATATTTTAAACCTGCTTCGGCAGGTGGCGATTAACGGATTAATCGCATTCGGCATGACCTTCGTTATTTTAACTGGGGGCATTGATCTTTCTGTCGGGGCTATTCTCGCCCTGTCCAGCGCCTTAGTCGCGGGGATGATTGTATCTGGTGTCGACCCGATACTCGCCGTCATCATAGGCTGCCTGATTGGCGCTCTGCTCGGGATGATCAACGGATTGTTAATCACAAAAGGGAAAATGGCCCCTTTCATTGCGACACTTGCGACCATGACTGTGTTCCGCGGACTTACTCTTGTGTATACAGACGGAAACCCGATCACAGGGCTTGGCACTCATTATGCCTTTCAGCTGTTCGGCCGCGGTTATTTCTTAGGAATTCCTGTACCGGCGATTACAATGGTTCTCGCCTTTGTTATCCTTTGGGTGCTGCTTCACAAAACGCCGTTCGGGCGCCGGACATACGCAATTGGCGGCAATGAAAAAGCGGCGCTCATTTCAGGCATTAAAGTCACACGTGTAAAAGTCATGATTTACGCTTTAGCCGGTCTATTATCCGCCCTTGCCGGCGCGATTTTGACTTCCCGCCTCCACTCAGCACAGCCGACAGCTGGAGAATCATATGAACTGGATGCCATTGCGGCGGTGGTCTTAGGCGGAACGAGTCTATCCGGGGGCCGCGGGCGCATTATCGGAACGTTAATTGGGGTGCTGATCATCGGCACACTCAATAATGGTCTCAACTTGCTTGGCGTCTCATCATTTTATCAGCTGGTTGTTAAAGGGATTGTCATTTTAATCGCGGTATTATTAGACCGCAAAAAGTCAGCATAGGAGGGTTTTACATGAAAAAGGCTGTATCCGTCATTTTGGCACTGTCACTGTTTGTATTGAGCGCCTGTTCGCTTGAGCCTCCCCAATGGGCGAAGCCTTCAAACTCAGATAATAAAAAGGAATTTACCATCGGCTTGTCGATCTCAACGCTTAACAATCCCTTTTTTGTCTCTTTAAAAAAGGGAATTGAAAAAGAAGCGGAAAAGCGCGGAATGAAGGTCATCATCGTCGATGCACAAAATGATTCCTCCAAGCAGACAAGTGATGTGGAGGACTTAATTCAGCAGGGCGTCGATGCGCTGTTAATTAATCCGACTGATTCATCGGCTATTTCAACGGCAGTAGAGTCTGCAAATTCAATCGGTGTGCCTGTCGTCTCAATTGACCGGTCCGCTGAACAAGGCAAAGTGGAAACCCTCGTGGCTTCAGACAATGTAAAAGGCGGAGAAATGGCCGCAGAGTTCATCGCAGACAAGCTTGGAAATGGAGCTAAGGTGGCGGAGCTTGAAGGCGTTCCGGGTGCATCCGCTACACGGGAACGCGGTTCAGGCTTTCACAAAATCGCGGATCAAAAGCTGGACGTTGTCACAAAACAATCAGCTGACTTTGACCGCACTAAAGGCCTGACTGTCATGGAAAACCTGCTCCAAGGACACCCGGATATCCAAGCGGTTTTCGCTCATAATGATGAAATGGCGCTTGGAGCTCTCGAAGCGATTAACAGCTCCGGTAAAGACATTTTAGTCGTCGGTTTTGACGGAAATAAGGATGCGATTTCTTCGATTAAAGACGGTAAGCTCTCAGCCACTGTCGCTCAGCAGCCTGAATTAATCGGTAAACTGGCAACGGAAGCAGCAGATCAGATTTTACATGGAAAGAAAGTAAAGAAAACAATATCAGCGCCGCTTAAGCTGGAAACGAAAAAATAATGTAAAGGATCAGATCTTATCTGATCCTTTTTTATGTTTAGCAACCGGCCAAAACGTGAAAGGGATAATAGAAATGATTATTTCTCTTATGTGAGGAGAGGAACGCAATGTACAAATCCACGAAAATATTGTCTACACTTGCACTTGCAGCTGGAATAACTGCCGCTTCTGCTGGCGGTGCAAACACAATTCATGCACAACAGCCAGTAACAAACGTAAGCATTGATGATTTATACAGCTACCCGATTGATTCATACTTGGTTTCAGCAGAGGCTCTGAATGTCAGAACAAAGGCCTCCGCTACAAGCTCTAAAGCCGATACACTTCACCTGGGCGACAGCTTAAAGCTCATTTCGTTTTCAAACGCTGATTGGGCAAAGGTTCATTACAAAAACGGAAAGACAGGCTTTGTCTCCACTCATTACATTGTAAAGGCAGCAACAACGGTAAAAACCAAAACAAAAACGAAAGCATATACATCTGCTGAAGGAAAAAGCATCAAGACACTCCCGGCTAACACAAGCGTATCTTTTTTAGGCTGGAGTAAAACAAAAAAAGGCGGCTTTGACTTTGATTGGGTCTATGTAGATTACGGCGGTAAAACAGGTTATATCAAAACAAAGGACCTGCAAATGACAAAATAACCAAAAGGGATTCCGTTTACAGAACGGAATCCCTTTTTTCTTCGCTAATTATGGATTGAATTGTCGCATTCAAAATATTTCTCAGGAAATATTGTCGTCTGCTATGTCGAAACCTATACATGATCAACAGCATTTTTGTTTACGTTAAGGGATGGAGGTGGAAAAATGGATCAATTTGAAGCTGCATATGACTCGTATAAATCCAAACAAACAAATATCGATCAGCCAGTTGATACGTCCGGAAAAGAAGAAATTATCGCGGTCAGAAGAAATGAGGAAGACAATATTATCGCGGTGAAAACGAACGCAGGAAGAGAACTGGACTATCCCACTGCGCTATCAGAAGCAAAAGCTGGGAAGCTCGCTCACGTTGATGTATTTCATAAATACGGACGTGACATTTTACGAAGTGAGCCAGACGGCATTAAGGATAACAACCTATCTGAATTACCCGATTTTTAATAGAGAAAGCCCTGTCCCACACCGGACAGGGCTTTTCTTTTTAAGAAAAAGGCTGCTGGATATAATCTGCTAACCGTTTTGCACTGATTGCAATATCCTCAGCATTTGCGTATTTCACACCATAAAACACATATGGCGGAAGATATGTCATGCCAATCAGATTGCTTGTCGCCTGAAACGGCTTCAGGAGCTCACTGATCGAATAATGGTTCCCTCCGCCTGCCTGATACTTTTCCGCTTCGCTTCCTGTGGAAACAGCCAGCATCAGCTCTTTGCCATGCAGAGCTTTCCCTTCTGACCCGAAGGCCCAGCCGTATGTCAGCACAAGATCCTGCCATTTTTTAAGAAGCGGCGGAGAGCTGTACCAATAAAGCGGAAATTGGAAAACAATCCGATCGTATTGCTCGCACAGCTGCTGCTCTTTGGCAACATCGATGGCTTCATCCGGATATTCCTTATAAAGCTCCCGTACAGTGATATTGTCATGTTTACTTAATTCCTCTACCCACGCCTTATTGACGACTGAGGTATCCATTTGCGGATGAACAGCCAAAACCAGTACTTTCAAGGAGACCCACACCTTTATCGTTTTAATGTTATTTTAACTAAAATCAGGTAAAGTGCCAAATGAAAAGAAAGCCCTGCACATGTGCGGGCTTTCTTTTTTTATTCCGGGCTTCCTTCAGTGGTTTCGATATCTTTGGCGAAATCCGGGTTATCCAGATTCGCATTAAAGAAATCTGCTGTATTTGGAAGTCTAAGATTCATGTTCATTTTTTGAGAGATCGTCACCGTGCAATCCTCAAGCACATAATCAAAGACGTGTCCGCCTGTATTTCGTCCTTCGTCAATGAAGTGCAGGTGATAGCCAGAAACAGCGATTCCGTTCGCATAAGCAGGAGTCAAGAAACCAACGATTGTCCCTCTGATGTTGTCAAAGTTGAAAATCGGCTGTGTTTTGACCGCTTCAACCATTGGCACATAAGGTTTTTCTTGCAGTTCTACCGTTCTTGTCTGCACTTTTTTAAACAATCCATCAATACGGATGGCATAAAATAGGTTTTTACTTGGCAGAATGCTATTGATTTCTTTTTCAAATTCTTCACGTGTCATTTTCGCATCAATTTTGTGCGTCATGTCCGGTGTAAAAAACGTAAATGAGCAGAACGGAGAGCGGTCTCCGCTTTGCACCGGTGTCGCAGTGCCGTCGGAACGAAGACGATAAAATTCGCCGTCAAACCCAATCAGCTCTCCATCAAGCTTGTTAAAAGTTCCGATACCGAAGTCACCGTATTTCGGAATATCTGACAGTTCAAAATCGCCGTCATATACTCCGTCTAAAAGAGAAGTCATTGTTGATACTTGATAAATTTGGCTCACGGGCTGTTCTTTTTTGCCGCGGCTCAGCATTTGAATATTGCTTTCGTTTTTCATATTCCCTTCACTCCTTTAGTAATGTGCTGTTCTTCAAAAACAGTGTCTTGGTGCGCAGAGTGCTAGAGAGCTTTTGTTTTCATCAGTTCTCCAAATTCTTTTGGGAGCTTGTCACTCGCTAAATTAACGTTATCACTGTAGTCAACTGGGACATCAATGATAACAGGGCCTTCAGCATTCATGGCTTGACGCAGAACACCTTCCAGCTGGTCTGGTGATTCGACACGCAAACCGGTTGCCCCGAAGCTTTCCGCATATTTCACGATATCAATGTTTCCAAACTCGACTGCAGATGTACGATTGTATTTTTTCAATTGCTGGAATGCAACCATGTCATATGTGCTGTCGTTCCATACAATGTGTACAATTGGAGCTTTTAAGCGCACCGCTGTCTCTAACTCCATTGCTGAGAATAAGAAACCGCCGTCACCAGAGACAGAAACGACTTTTTCACCCGGTTTCACTAATGAAGCACCGATTGCCCACGGAAGCGCAACACCAAGTGTTTGCATACCGTTACTGATCATTAATGTTAATGGCTCATAGCTGCGGAAATAACGGGACATCCAAATCGCGTGTGAACCGATATCGCATGTCACTGTGACGTTATCCTCGACTGCATTCCGTAATGCTTTAACGATCTCAAGAGGATGCAGTCTGTCTGACTTCCAATCTGCAGGCACCTGCTCTCCCTCATGCATATATTCTTTTAATTCAGAAAGGATTTTTTGCTCACGTTCCGCAAAATCCACTTTTACAGCATCATGTTCGATATGATTCAAAGTAGAAGGAATATCCCCGATCAATTCAAGCTCTGGCTGGTACGCATGATCAATGTCAGCCAGAATCTCATCTAAATGGATAATCGTCCGGTCTCCATTGACATTCCAGAATTTCGGATCGTATTCAATTGGGTCATAGCCGATTGTCAGAACAACATCAGCCTGCTCAAGCAGCAGGTCACCAGGCTGGTTGCGGAATAAACCGATACGGCCGAAGTATTGATCCTCTAAATCTCTTGTAAGAGTGCCGGCAGCCTGAAATGTTTCTACGAATGGAAGCTGAACCTTTTTCAAAAGCTTGCGAACCGCTTTGATCGCTTTAGGTCTTCCGCCTTTCATTCCGACTAGAACCACAGGAAGTTTTGCTGTTTGGATTTTCGCGATAGCAGCACTGATTGCATCATCAGGTGCAGGGCCAAGTTTTGGCGCTGCCACTGCACGCACGTTTTTGGTGTTTGTGACTTCATTCACAACATCTTGCGGAAAGCTCACAAAAGCGGCCCCAGCCTGACCTGCTGACGCTGCTCTAAATGCATTTGTAACAGCTTCCGGTATGTTTTTCACGTCTTGAACCTCTACACTGTATTTTGTAATCGGCTGAAATAACGCCGCATTATCCAATGATTGATGAGTTCGTTTTAAACGATCGGCACGGATAACGTTCCCAGCAAGCGCAACGACAGGGTCACCTTCAGTGTTTGCAGTCAGCAGTCCCGTTGCCAGGTTAGAAGCACCCGGTCCTGATGTGACTAAAACGACTCCCGGTTTTCCAGTTAAACGGCCTACAGCCTGCGCCATAAATGCTGCATTTTGTTCATGCCGTGCAACAATGATCTCTGGCCCTTTATCTTGTAAAGCGTCAAATACCGCATCAATTTTTGCACCTGGAATGCCAAATACATGTGTGACACCTTGCTCCGCTAAGCAATCAACAACAAGCTCCGCCCCTCTGTTTTTCACAAGGGATTTTTGTTCTTTTGTTGCTTTTGTCAACACCCTCACTCCTTATTATGCATTTTAAACATAAAAATTTAAATAAATCTTGTGATACGTTTCACTATACACTCTTTGGAAATTGACCTCCAATATCAATTCGACTTATGATTAATATGTATTACGAATTATTAACCTACGAAAGGAATGCATGATTGATGGAGCTTCGCCACCTTCAATACTTTATCGCAGTTGCCGAAGAGCTTCATTTCGGAAAAGCTGCACTTCGGCTGAACATGACACAGCCTCCCCTCAGCCAGCAGATTAAACAGCTGGAAAAAGAAGTCGGGGTGACGCTACTGAAGAGGACAAAACGATTTGTGGAGCTAACCGCAGCCGGAGAAATATTTTTAACTCACTGCCGTACGGCTTTGATGCAAATTGATCAAGCGATTGAACTGGCACAGCGTACGGCTCGCGGCGAGCACGGCCATCTCGTTATCGGTTTTGTCGGATCAGCTACATATGAATTTCTGCCGCCGATTGTCCGGGAATACCGTAAAAAATTCCCATCAGTAAAAATTGAATTACGGGAAATATCCTCATTTAGGCAGCAGGATGAGCTACTAAAGGGAAACATTGATATTGGTATACTTCATCCTCCGTTGCAGCATACAGCATTACATACTGAAATCGCCCAAAGCAGTCCTTGTGTTTTAGCTTTGCCTAAACAACACCCGTTAACATCTAAGGAAGCCATTACAATTGAAGATTTGAGAGATGAACCGATTATTACTGTAGCCAAGGAAGCATGGCCTACTTTATACATTGATTTCATCCAATTTTGTGAGCAGGCTGGCTTTAAACCAAACATTGTACAGGAAGCGACTGAATATCAAATGGTCATTGGGTTAGTCAGCGCCGGCATCGGGATTACATTTGTACCTTCCTCAGCTAAAAAGTTATTTAACTTGGATGTGACTTATCGAACAATAGATAAAATACAGCTGAATGCCGAATGGGTTATCGCCTATCGCAAAGACAATCAAAATCCGCTTTTAAAGCAATTTATTAATATTTCAAATTGTCAGCAGTTAAGAACTAAAGAGAGTGATGCAAGTACCTGAAATGATACTTGCGAACTCTTTTTTCTTTTGGGATTCTCATGGAATTTTAATTAATATAATATAATCGCTTAGTACAACTTCTTATCGGTATACGTATACATACAGTACAAATAGTTGGCAAGGATACTAGTAAGCGTATGACAATCGTTTGATGTTAAGAATGATAGATAGAGAGGTGACATATATTACACAGTTCACGAGTATATTAACATTGCTCGCTTTTTTCATAACAATGCTTTTTATTTTCTGGCGACCGAAAGGGTTAAATGAAGCTATCCCCGCAACAATAGGCGCTTTCATGGTGATATTATGCGGAAGTGTGTCATTGACAGACTTAGGAGAAATAGGATCAAAAGTCACAGGTGCATCGGTCACAATTCTTGCCACTATGATCATGGCCATTGCATTGGAAAGTTTCGGGTTCTTTTATTGGGTGGCCGCCAAGCTGCTCCAACAATCCAGGGGATCAGGCATCAAGCTTTTTTGGTTAACCAATTCACTTTGCTTTTTAATGACCATTTTCCTAAATAATGATGGGAGCGTTTTGATCACAACCCCCATCCTTTTGCTGGTTTTAAAATATTTAGGTTTGAAAAAACATCAAAAAACCCCTTATTTAATAAGCGGCGTTTTAATAGCTACAGCCTCCAGCGCACCGATTGGCGTAAGTAATATTGTAAATTTAATTTCTCTCAAAATGATTGGCATGGATCTATATCTGCACACTGCCATGATGTTTGTCCCTAGTATGATGGGACTCCTTTTTATGGCTTGTCTACTGTTTATTTTCTTTTATAAACGTCTTCCTAAAAGCCTGCCGGATATACCGAACCATTTTCAGTCTCTGCAACATAGAAGGTACCATCCCCTTTATTCGCCATCAGCTCCATTACCAAAACGAAATCAAACAAAAATAATGTTATTTGTACTCGCATTTGTTTTTCTCGTCAGAATCAGCTTATTTGCCGCGTCATATACCGGTATCTCCGTTCCTCTTGTCGCTGTCATCGGATCGATTATCCTTTTGGCCTGGAGATGGGTTTATTTCAAAACCTCTCCTAAAGACTTGTTATACAAATCACCTTGGCACATTTTTATTTTCGCTTTTACTATGTATGTCCTCATTTATGGGCTGCACAATATTGGATTTACTGAATTACTTGTCAATTATTTTGAACCAATGGTTTCTGGAAGCCTCTCCTACGCTACTTTCGTATCAGGTATCTCTACCTCTGTTTTTTCGAATCTATTCAACAACCATCCGGCTTTAATGATCAGTACTTTTACTTTAACGGAAATGAGCCTGAATCCTTCAACAGCAAAAATCATCTACTTGGCAAATATCATTGGGAGTGATATTGGTTCCTTATTATTACCTATAGGAACATTAGCAACACTTATTTGGATGCATATATTAAAACAGCATGATGAAAGTATTTCCTGGGGTGAATATTTAAAAACGACCATATTAATCATTCCGCTGACTGTTCTTTTTACACTAACATGTTTATATTTTTGGATCAGTTGGTTGTTTCTTTAGCAGAGTATGAAACAAAAAACTGCCTTCTGCTATTCGAGGGCAGTTTATTTTCAGTATAGGCTGCGCTAAGGGAGATGCATTGTCTTTAGATGATTTAACTTCCAAATGATTGACTCTCCACTTGCGTTAATAAGCTCAATGATATTATTAGACACATCTTTTAATAGACCGACTTTCTCTGGCACTTCCCCCATATCAAATATGACCAATTGGCCAACATATTTTTTGATCTGCTCCTCGAAATTACGCACAAGTGAAACACTGGAAGGTACGACGGGCAATTGAGAGTTATCAAGAGTGTACGGCGTTTGTTCTGTTGAATAAGGGGTAAACCATTTTAAATGATGCATAGATATGAAAAGTGTTTTAAAAACAGGTGAAAAAAATACAATATAATCATTTAAAACACTTGTAACATATCCATGTATTGACCGATCCCCCGTTACATAAATTTCAATAAATTTGCCTTTCACCTTGTTTAATGTGTTTCTATAAGAAAAACTATTATTTTCCGCCTCCATCATTGGATCTTCCGGATCTATTAAAATTGGTTTCTCAGTATTCGTATTTATTGCTTTGTTCATTTGATGAAGATGCAGCAAGGGAATATAAAGATAATTGCAGCCATCAAATATAACAAAAATATCCTGTCCAATATCTATAAGTGTGCCAACAAATCTTGTATCTCCTGAAATGACAACCTCAACATCTGTGTCAAGAAATTGATTCAAACCTTTCACCATTCTCCCCCTTTAATTGAATGAAAAAGGGCATCACTTTATCTGATGCACCTTCATTATCTATTAAAATTTGCGCTTCCAATGATAGTCTATTGTTTTAACAATCGTTTCATAGCTATAATCTTCCTTTTGGCTTCCGGTACGATGAAAATCAGAAGATCTTGATGACCGATATGATTTGGACGAACTTTTGGTGTCTGATGAACGATCATATGTTGATGATTGATAATCTGAAGATCTTGGTGACCGATATGATTTAGACGAACTTTTGGCGTCTGATGAACAATCATATGTTGACGATTGATAATCTGAAGATCTTGGTGACCGATATGATTTGGAAGAACTTTTGGAATCTGATGAACGATCATATGTTGACGATTGATAATCTGAAGATCTTGGTGACCGATATGATTTGGAAGAACTTTTGGAATCTGATGAACGATCATATGTTGATGATTGATAATCTGAAGATCTTGGTGACCGATATGATTTGGATGAACTTTTGGAATCAGATGACCGATCATATGTTGACGATTGATAGTCTGAGGATCTTGGTGACCGATATAATTTGGACGAACTTGATGAGCTATATGATGTTGAAGAGGTTAACGAACTACTGTCCCCCTCTTCTTCGTGTTTTTGTTTTTGGTCTATATCATATTTGCTTTCTTCTTTATCATCATGTTCTTTCTTTTGATCACCTTTTTTGTAAGAGCCTTTTGGGCCTAAGCTGATGCTCTTGATATGAAAAGGATATATCCGAAGCACTTCTTGATTTTTCACTAAAGTATAATGACCATCCGCATTATCTACGAGGATCCCTTCAATTGCTTCTGGTCCTCCTCGATTAATCGAAACCCATTTATGAGTTAAACTCTTAAAAACTTCGTTTAAATGATCAGCTTCCAAGACACCTGGCGTATGTCCTTCTTTATTTACAGCGTCATCATGTTTACTTATGCTTTTGATGTGATGAATATTAAAATAAACTACGCCATCCTCATTTGTGTCTAACGCAGCGAAATCATCTCCTAGCCATACCAAACTTCCTTTTTTAGATTCCGGACCGCCTTGATTTAATTGCACTGATTGGTTCATTAACTGTCCGATTAAGCTGTGAAAATCATCAGCATCAGCCATTTCTGCCGTCTCAATTGTTGTTGTGCTATTATTGGTATCCTCTGTAATACTTTTGACATGATCCAATTGATAATAAATGGTTTTTTTTTCAGTTTGTAAGGCGATATAATCTGATTTTACAGCTACCAATTTTCCTCTTTTAGATTCCGGACCTCCTCGATATACAGTGACAATTTTATCTTGCATTGAATGCAAAAAATTATAGTAAGATATATCATGATTTGAATGATTTTTCATTCTCCTCTTGCTCATTCATTACCCTCCTAGTCATTTATACATAGATGATAAATATATTGCATATATACGTGTCACACTTATTTCTTGAACTAATTGAATAGCCTAATTGTCTGATTTTCAGCGAATACCTATAATCATGCATTCACAAAATACTTAAATTGCTTTTAATGTATTGTGAACGATTGTTAATATACTCAAAAATCACTTCCGGCTCACGGTCAAAACGTTCAATATCATTCTTTTTATATGGGTCCATCAGGACAAACGGCCTGATCTGATCATAAAGCGCCAATATTTTTGGTTTCATATATTCAATGGTAAAGAGAGATTGGAGCGTTTTTTCTAACAGATGCTTGTAGGACCTGCGAAAATCGGGTTCATCCAAAATGCGAGCGGTTAATGTATTAAACCCTTGGATTCTTACATAATCTGCAGCCATCCGCTCTCCATGGATATCCCTGCCCCAGGTCGCATCATAGTCCCAAGGAATCACTTCAAATAATCCGGTTTCCCCGCTTCTGTACAAAGCGTAATTATGGACAAACCCATCATAGTTTGAGGTGAACACAATGCCGGCCAGCCAGCGCAAATACTTATCGATATTCACATGCTTTGTCACTTCTGATTTAAATTGAGCTTTAGGGACAGTATTAATTTTAAAAATCATATCCTGTAAATAAAAATCATCTTCCTCGGTCCCTGTCTTCTTTTCATACCCATGCTCAAGCGACGTCTTCGTTTCTCTCTCCAAATCACTCACGAGAGAAAAATTAGCATCATCGTCAACCGCGTAAAAAATGGCTCCGTCCGCCAGCTTCCTTTTCGCTAAATAATATTCATCGACGGATTCAAGCTCTAGATACACTCCTTCATTCTTCCCATTTACCTTTAAAAACACAAATTCTGCCTTCGGAGACAGCGTCCCCAGCTCTGAGAAAAAATCGAGAGACAATTTGTTTCTCATCATGGAAGGATCTTTATATTCCGCATTCAAGTGAACCTCGCGGGCCCCGCGAAATGTTTTCGGCTGATAAAAGGAAATATGGTACGACTTCTTTTTGAAATCTCTAATATGAGATCCGCGATAAGCGATGTCGATATCAAATCTTTTCTGATTCACTTTCAGCACAGCCGGAACCGGTTCATCATCCCATATATCCTTTTTTAATTCCCGTAAGTCTTTTGGATGAATAAACAGCTGATACAGAGGCAAATTTGATTGATTCTTCATCCGTAGTCCCCCTTCAAAATTAGGCTTTTATTTTTGTGAGATCTCAGCGGAACACTTATACACTTTTTACAATCGTGCGTACTATGTGTGTAGTAAGGATCTTCATCCTTAAACCAATTACAAAAAGGAGGATTTCAATTGGGCCACTATTCCCATTCTGATATCAAAGAAGCGGTGAAATCCGCAAAAAAAGAAGGTTTAAAAACTTATTTATACCAAGAGCCTCGTGGAAAAAAACGCAGTCATAAAAAGTCGCACCGCTCACACAAGAAATCTCGCAGCCATAAAAAATCTTACTGTTCTCACAAGAAATCTCGCAGCCATAAAAAATCTTACTGTTCTCACAAAAAATCTCGCAGCCATAAAAAATCTTACTGTTCTCACAAGAAATCTCGCAGCCACAAAAAATCATACCGTTCTTACAAAAAGTCTCGCAGCTACAAGAAATCGTTCTGTTCTCGCAAAAAATCACGCAGCTACAAAAAGTCTTACTGCTCTCACAAGAAAAGATCACGCAGCTACAAAAAGTCTTACTGCTCTCACAAGAAAAGATCACGCAGCTACAAAAAATCGTTCTGTTCTCATAAGAAAAGATCACGCAGCTACAAAAAATCGTTCTGTTCTCATAAGAAAAGATCTCACAAAAAACACGGCAGAAAATTTCAGCACCACAAAAAAGATGATTACGACAGCAAAAAAGAATTCTGGAAAGACGGCAATTGCTGGGTAGTCAAAAAGAAATATAAATAATACAAAACTGTCATAGGCTCCGGCATACGTACGGTAGCCTATTTTCTAATTCCCCTATATCAGTTATATGTCATGACATAGCATATGCAACCCGCATTATTTGGTTTCTTTGAATGGATTTCGTTATACTCATGGTATCCTTACAATAAAGGCGGTGTTGTTATGTACATATTTCAAGCAGAAGAGCTTAGTTCCAAGGACACGTATAAGCTGCTGTCAGGAGCTGTTATTCCGCGCCCGATCGCATTTGTTACAACACTTTCTTCAAGCGGGACAATCAATGCGGCGCCTTTCAGTTTCTATAACGTGGTCAGCTCAGATCCTCCGCTACTCAGTATTTCTGTTAACCGATCAGAAGGACGGCAAAAAGATACAGCCAGAAACGCGATAGAAAACGGTGAATTTGTCGTCCATGTCAGTGATGAAGCTATCATTGAAGACATCAATGAAACGGCGGCAAGTTTAGGGCCGGATGAAAGTGAAATGACACGCACCTCTCTCCATTCTGTAGAGAGCACAGCTGTCTCGGTGCCTGGCATTCAAGAAGCCCGCGTTCGTTTTGAATGCAAACTCGAACGGCATATCACATTCGACAATGATCATGGTGTAACCACGGCTGATCTGCTTATTGGCAGAGTTGTCTGTTTTCACCTCGATGAGAAGGTGTATGACGCAGATAAAGGGTATATTTTGACGGACGAATTAAAGCCGGCTTCCAGATTAGCCGGAAACCATTATGCAAAGCTCGGTGAAGAATTTACATTGATTCGTCCGGGTTCATAAAAGGACTATTTATATAGAAGAAACTAGTCAAAAAGACACTGTCATAAAAAGCCGGCACAGCATGTGCCTGGCTTTTTTTGTGTGAAGGAATGATATTTGCACAAATCGTTTGCACTGATTTGGTCTTATAAATTCAGATGTTGCCCATTACAATTAAAATAAGCCCGCACGAAGTGAAGGACGGCAGACTGATATCACCTGCACATAAGGAGCTGATGGGCATGCTTTTAGACCAAAGAAGATCAGCCATACTTCACCAGGTTCTCAACACAAAAAGCTATGTTACTTGCGGCGAATTAACGGAGCAATTAAACATTTCAAGGAGAACGCTGTATTATGACATTGAAAAAATTAACGGCTGGCTGAAAGAGACAGGACTGACACCGATCAAAAGAAGGCGTTCAGCAGGATTTTATTTAGAAGACCAAACGAAAAAAATGCTGACATCAGAAATGAAAACGCTGACAAATTCAAGATATGAATTTTCTCCTTCAGAGCGACAGGCAAGAGTGATCCTACGTATCTTAATGAGAAACAGACGGTTGCTTCTGCAACACTTCATTGACGAAAATCACGTTAGCCGCAACACCGCCATTCAGGATTTAAAGCATATTCGCGAAAAGCTGAAGACATTCGGTATCATTCTTTGCTTTACCAAAGAAAAGGGTTATTTTTTCTCAGGATTAGAGCAGCAAAAGCGAAAAATGCTGGCTGAATATGCAAATCAGCTCATGCAAAAGAGCAGCAGCACTGCGGCGGTTACAGATCTTTGCCCCGATCCAGCTGCTTGTGAGCAGCGAATCCAAATCATGCGCTCTATGCTGCTGACGTTCGAAAAACTTCTTCACATGAAATTTGCTGATCATGTTCTCACGGGCTTAAGTGTGCACTTTACGTTATTTCTGATCAGAATACAGGCGGGAAAAGAAATCACTTTAGAACAAGAAGAGCAATACGCCATCAGGCAAACGAAGGAATATGAAGCGGCCGTTCGAGCGGTGGAAGCGGCGGAACTGCCGGAAAAAGCCTTTATTTCTGATCAAGAAATGTGCTACTTCACAATCCATTTGCTAGGGGCTAAAATCAGTCAGTTCCCCGCTTCAAGTCTCATTGCAGGTGAGCTGGATGCGGTACATGATATCGCGGACCGAATGATTGTCGATTTCCAGCGTTACGCCTGCGTGCTTTTTCAAGACCCGGAAAATCTAAAAAAACATCTGGTGCTTCATTTGAAATCAGCTTATTACAGGATTAAATATGATATCACCCCTCATGAGAGTGATATAGCTGCCTCCATCAAAACGAAATACAGTGATATTTTCTGCTTAACGAAAAAAGTCGTTCATCATCTTCAAAAAGAATTAAGAAAGCCTGTCAGCAGTGAAGAAACAGCATTTATCGCCATGCATTTCGGAGGCTGGATGAAACGCGAAGGGGTCGCGCCCTCACTTAGAAAAACAGCGGTTATTGTCTGCCCGGGCGGCATCGGCACATCAAAAATTTTGCAAAGCCAAATTGAAGATCTTCTGCCGAATGTCGATATTCTGGAAACCGTGTCAAGCCGTGTCTATGAAACAATGACGCTTGAAACGGATGTCCTGATCTCTACCGTTCCGCTCCCAGACAGAGGGGTGCCTGTACTCATCGTCAATCCCATACTGAACAGCAGGGAAAAGATCAGCCTGCTGAAAAAAGTAGATGCCCTCTCAAACAGCGCTGCCCATTTCCATCCAAGTGTCCATGACATCATGGGCATCATCGAAAAACACGCAGAAGGCATTCATAAAACAGAGCTGATGCGCGAACTGACCGAGTATTTAGGACAGCCGCACAAACATGAAAAGGAGGCGAACCGCAAACCAATGCTTGCTGAATTAATGACACCTAACCATATAACGATGGCCGACTCTGCCCCCGGTTGGGAAGATGCCGTCCGCATGGCGGCAAAGCCGCTATTGGATGACGGGTCTGTTACCCCTCAATACGTCGATGCCATGATTGCCACGATTCAGACACTGGGCCCATATATCGTCATTACGCCGAACGTCGCCATCCCGCACGCAAGGCCTGAAGACGGTGTGAATCAAATCGGTATGAGCTTTCTGAGACTGAAACAAGCCGTTTCCTTTTCAGAGAAGCCCGAGCATTCAGTCCAGCTGATTATCGTGCTCGCGGCAATCGACAATGACACCCATTTGAAAGCCCTCTCCCAGCTCACGAATATGCTGGGTGATCCGGAAAACATTCAATTGCTGATTAACGCTCAATCGGCGGAAGATGTGCTGCCAATGATACAAAAATACTCACATTAGGAGTGATTCAAGTGAAAAAAATCTTAATTGTTTGCGGAAATGGACTCGGATCAAGCTTTATTGTTGAAATGAATGTAAAAAAAATCATTGAAGAACTGAACATCAGCGCTGATGTGACACATACAGACCTCACCTCAAGCAAAACAGAGCAAGCGGATCTGTATTTAGGATCAGCCGATATTGTGTCAGGCCTTGACGATGGAACGCGTAACGTGGTCGGACTCAAAAACCTGCTGGACCAGAAAGAAATCAAAGAAGCCATCCTTTCCAACTTGTAACACAAAAAAACATAGACGACGGGGGTGCATCTGATGCTTGATTTTTTGATAAACGATTTCCTGGGAACTCCTGCTATCTTAATTGGACTTTTTGCCTTAGCCGGTTTGCTTCTGCAAAAGAAAAATGCTGCGGATACCGTATCGGGCACACTGAAAACGGCCATGGGATTTGTCATCCTCAGTGCCGGGGCGGCGATTGTCTCAGATTCACTTGCGGTATTCGGCAGCATGTTCGAAAAAGCATTTCACATTAAAGGCGTCGTACCCAATACAGATGCAATCTCAGCCATTGCTCAAAAAACGTTTGGTACAGAAACGGCACTCATTATGATCTTCGGAATGATTGTTAACATATTGCTGGCGCGTCTAACGCCATTTAAATATATTTTCTTAACCGGCCATCATATTCTCTACATGGCTTCATTGATTTCGGCCGTGCTGATTACCGGCGGCATCAGCGGTGTTCCTCTCATTGCTGCGGGCGCCATTATTCTTGGGGGGCTGATGGTGCTGTCACCCGCCATCCTTCAGCCGTATACAAAAAAAATTACAGGAAGCGATGATCTTGCTCTCGGGCATTTCGGTTCTGCCGGCTATTTTATTGCTGGATTCATCGGCAAACATGCGGGCAATCCATCTCATTCCACTGAGGATATCAAAGTTCCGAAATCATTAGGATTTTTGCGGGATACGTCAGTCTCCATTTCTTTAACGATGGCACTCCTTTTCTTTATTGTCGCTCCTTTCGCCGGAAAGGACTATATTGAAGCATCGTTGAGCGGCGGAAGCCATTTTCTCGTTTATTCCTTTATGCAGGCCATTACGTTCGCTGCTGGGGTATATGTCATCTTGGCGGGGGTTCGGATGGTAATTGCGGAAATTGTCCCTGCTTTTAAAGGCATCGCAGAAAAGCTAGTGAAAGGCGCCAAACCCGCTCTTGACTGTCCGACCGTTTTTCCTTTTGCGCCCAACGCTGTGATTATCGGTTTTTTATCCAGCTTCCTGGCGGGTATTGTATCTATTTTTCTTCTTCCGGTCTTCGGTCTCAGCGTTATTGTCCCGGGACTTGTACCGCATTTCTTTACAGGAGCGGCGGCGGGAGTTTATGGAAATGCAACCGGCGGCGTGCGGGGTGCTGTACTCAGTGCGTTTGCCAATGGCATTCTCATTTCTTTTCTGCCTGCGTTTCTTCTGCCGGTTCTTGGCTCGCTCGGATTTGAAGGCACAACTTACGGTGATTCAGACTTTGGCATTATCGGGATTCTTCTTGGCTGGATCATACAATTATGTACTTAAAGTGAGGGATGCTGCGTCATGAAACATTTATTTTCACCTTCTCTGATGTGTATGGATTTAACAAAATTCAACGAGCAGATCACCATTCTAAACAGCCGTGCCGATATGTATCATGTTGACATTATGGACGGCCATTTTGTCAAAAACATTATGCTGTCCCCATTTTTCATCAGCCAGCTCAGAACAGTGACAGCTCTCCCGATTGATGCCCACCTGATGGTTGAGAAGCCGGAGGATTTTATCGATATGACAGCAGAGGCCGGCGCTGATTACATTAGCGTGCACGCCGAAACGATTAACCGGGCGGCATTTCGGCTGATACACAAAATCAAAGATCATGGCGCAAAGGTCGGGATTGTATTGAACCCGGCCACTCCGCTAGAGTGGATCAGCCCTTATGTTCATTTGATTGATAAACTGACGATTATGACCGTTGATCCGGGTTTTGCCGGGCAGCCGTTTATCGCAGAAATGACGAAAAAAATCCGGGCGGCCAAAGAATGGAGAGAAACAAATCATTATACGTATGCCATTGAGGTTGACGGCTCCTGTAATGAAAAAACCTTCCGCACGCTTGCAGAAGCTGGGAATGACATTTTTATCATCGGCAATTCAGGCCTCTTTGACCTCGATGAAAACACAGAAATCGCATGGAATAAAATGAAAACCATTTTCCAGCAGCAGACACACCCTATAAAAATGCAACACCCGGAGTAATCCCCCCGGGTGTTTTCTATGAAACATTTTCTCTCCCACGAACGTATAAAGAGATGAGTATGGGAGGGATTGGTATGAGTACTCATTTTTGGCTGGTATTTCTGGTCATAGTATCGTTCAGCACAGCACTGCAATTTCTTATCAAGAAAAAGTTCGGTATCCATAAATCCGGCTGGCTGTATAAGCCAGTTAGCAGCACACAGAGATTAATAGAAATTTGTTTACTTATTTTATTTGTTTTTTCTATGATCTTTTTCCCTGTGGGATATATGCTTCTTTTATTTTTTATTTCGATTGATTCTCTACGCTTTTTTATAGAATGGAGGTATAGACCTGAAGATAAACAGTATATGTACCACCTGATTGAGGCTGGCCTGTTTCTTGCTCTCTTAATATACATATGTATATTTTTCTAGCTAGTCAAATCCCAACAGCCGCCCCATCCCCCCTTGGGTCGGCTCCTCCTTGGAGAAAGCCCTCCTCATCCACTGCGATTGCTGCGGCGTGGCCCATCAGCGGGTCATAATCACTGACTGTCTCCACGAGATGGCCGCTTTCTTTTAGCATTTCGACCGTCTTCTCTGCAATTCTGTTCTCAACTCTGAGACCTTCATAATCCTCGCCCCACGTTCTGCCCCATACCCAGCGCGGCTCGCTAATTGCCTGCTGTGGATGCATTCCATAGTCCAGCATCCGGGTGATGATTGCCGTCTGAGTCTGCGGCTGGCCTTCGCCCCCTTGCGTGCCGTACAGAATCTTCGGTTCCCCATTCTTACAGACCATAGCCGGCATCAGCGTATGGAAGCTGCGCTTTCTCGGCTCAAGTGTATTGACATGGTTTTCATCCAATGAGAAAAATGAGCCGCGATTTTGCATGAGAATGCCTGTATCCCCGGCAGTAACAGCCGAGCCAAATTCAAAGTACAGGCTTTGAATGAACGACACCGCGTTGCCATCCGAATCCATCACCGCCGCATAGGCGGTATCACTGCCTACCGGTCTGCTTTCCGCCGGTTCAGCTATATAACCAATTTCTTCCGCCAGCTGCTTGGCATAGCTTTTGTCCAAGAGGCTTTCCAGCGGAATATCAGCAAACGCCGGATCAGTCAGAACGGCATTCCGATCTAGAAAACTCTTTTTCAGTGCCTCCACGAGCACATGATAATAGGTAAATGAACCATGTTCAATTTGGCTGAAATCATAGTTTTCCAGAATGTTCAGCGTCATTAAACCCGTAAAACCTTGGGAATTCGGCGGCGCCTGGTACACAATGTACCCCCGGTAATCACAGGATACAGGCTCCATCCACTCACCCTTGTGTGCTGTAAAATCATCAAGTGTCATATAGCTGCCATTATGCTGTAAATACGAGACAATCCGCTGTGCGATATCATCTTCATAAAACGCGCTTCTTCCTTTTTCAGCAATCATTTTCAGGCTGTTCGCAAGCTCTTTTTGCACAAACCGTTCGCCGGGGACCGGTGCTTTGCCGTTTTTCGTGAAGATATCAGCGGTGTAAGGTGTTGACGCCAGCAATTCAAGATTCGTCGCTGTATGCCGGCACTGATCTGCAGATACAGGAAAACCATTTTCAGCATAATGGAGTGCAGGCTCCAATACATCAGAAAGCGACATCCGTCCGTATGTCTTCAGCACGGCATCCCAGCTATCGACCATTCCCGGTACGGTAATTGCGCTGTCGATCCCCCGCAGCGGAATCTCAGTTTTCCCCTTATACACGTCTCTCGTCACATTTTTTCCTGAACGGCCGCTGCCATTGTACACTCTTACCTCCTTTGTTTTTTGATGAAAGGTCAGCCAAAAGGAATCTCCTCCAAGCCCCGTCATATGCGGATAGACAACCGCCAGACAAGCGCTCACGGCGACAGCGGCGTCAAATGCGTTTCCTCCCTTCTCCAGAATGCGGTTTCCCGCTTGTGATGCGAGGTAATGCGGACTGACGACCATTTGCTTAGTGCCGATAATAGATCTGTTCATCACAAGTCCCCTTTGCAAGAGATTTTCTTCATTATAGAGACCCTGTTTTTTCGCATCTACTGATCCGGAAGAAAAGCTGACGAACTTTCTCCTTTTCGCAAACATAAAAATACTTTTATATTCATTGCGAAAATAAATATAAATTTTCTCTTACGAAATGAAACTTATATGATAAAATATTGACTAAAAGTCAAACGAAAGCAGGTGAAACAAATGGGCAATGAATATCAAATTCCTAACCTTGTTCTTGATGAGATAGACAAACAGATTCTTACCATTTTGCATGAGGAAGGGAGGATTTCTTATACGGATCTTGGCAAAAGAATTGAATTATCACGTGTTGCGGTTCAATCACGCATTAATCAGCTGATTGAAGCAGGTGTTATTGAAAAATTCACAGCCGTGATCAATCCAGCTAAAATCGGCATTCATGTATCCGTGTTTTTTAATGTGGAGGTAGAGCCGCAATTCCTAGAAGAAGTCGCCCTAAAGCTTGAAGAAGAACCTGCGGTCACCAGCCTTTATCACATGACTGGTCCGAGCAAGCTTCACATGCACGGGATCTTCGCGGATGATCAGGAAATGGAAGAGTTTTTAACGAAACGGCTGTATCCGCTTCAGGGCGTCGTCAGCGTTGATTGCCAAATGCTGATCAAACGGTACAAAAGCCGTATGGGAATGAAGCTGTAAAGGAGAGAAACTGATGAAAAACCATCCTTATCGGGATATGACCGCCGCAATGGTGCGCACCGGAATCTTAGGCTTCGGGGGCGGGCCATCGGTGATTCCGCTGATCCGCCATGAAGCGGTGAATAAGTATAAATGGATAGATGATGATGAATTTGGAGAAATATTAGCCATCGCCAATGCACTCCCCGGACCGATCGCTACCAAGATGGCGGCGTATCTGGGATTCAAACTAAAAGGCACGCTAGGCGCGATTGTTGCCACTCTGGCCCACATTCTGCCTACATGCCTTGCAATGGTTGCCTTATTTGCGGCTGTAAACGTCTTAAGCCACTCGGCAGTTGTTGCCGGCATGATTGGCGCAGTAACGCCGGTTATCGCCGTAATGCTCGGTATCATGGCATACGAGTTTGGGCAAAAAGCGCTCAAAGGATTTGGCTGGGTCACCGGAATCCTGTTTTTTATCATCGCTTTTATCGGACTGCAAATGTTACAGATCAACCCCGGTATCGTTATTATCATTTTCTTAGCATACGGGGCATTTCATTTTAAACTGAAAGACAAAATGACGAATAAACATTCAAAAGATAAAGGAATGTCCGCCTCATGATCATTATGTTTTTATTCACAGCATTTTTTATCGCAAACGTTCTGGGATATGGCGGCGGCCCAGCCTCTATCCCGCTGATGTTTGAAGAAGTCGTAAACAGATACGGCTGGCTGTCAAACGACCAATTCTCTAACATGCTCGCACTTGCGAATGCATTGCCGGGCCCGATCGCAACCAAAATCGCCGCTTATGTCGGCTACAGCGCAGGCGGCTGGCCCGGCTTTCTGATTGCGCTAATCGCAACTGTTGTACCGTCCGCGTTCGCGCTGATCGTCCTGCTTCGCATCATTCAGCGTTTTCGCCAATCACCCGTGATCAAAGGCATGACACTGTCTGTCCAGCCTGTTATCGCTGTCATGATGCTTATTCTCACTTGGCAAATCGGCGCCGACGGCATCAAAGCCATCGGCTGGATTCAATCCTTAGTGATTGCGGGTATTTCCCTCCTTTGCATGACAAAATTCAAACTGCATCCGGCTTTCCTGATTATCGCGGCATTTTTATATGGGGGGCTAGTAGTTCCTCATTTATAGAAAAAAGCACCCTCAGGGGGTGCTTTTTATTTTGGGCCAGAAATGCCATTTGTCATATAAATTGTTTCTTGGCCTGCATCATTTTTGATCACGTTTTTGATTTGCAGCGTGTTTCCTGACATTCTGGCAAATTGCTTCTCTTGAGGCGAGTTTGTTTTGACGTGTATCCATTCCAGTCGGTATCTTTAGCTTAAGAAATTGGGAACCTGTTGGGTTAGCGGCTGCAAATCCTCTTAAACCCCACTATCCACACTCCAGATTTGATATTCTAATTCTTCTAATAATTGTGTTCTCTGCACATTTGTTCTTGTACCATTCGTCTAATTCCCTATTCACAAGTAGACAATGAAGTAATTCACCGATTTCAGGATATTCACTAATAAATAAATCTGATTCCATCTTCCATAAATAATAATCATTCCATCCATTAATCCATTAATTATTTAACTATTTCCACCAAGTCGTTGTTACTTCATTTAAATGATATTCAATATATGCAATCACTTTTTTATAGTCGTCTGAAGAAAATTCTTTAATAGGGTTTTCTCAATCATTATTCTTGACTATTAAAACCAGATAGTTACCTTCAGCAGAAATGTCAGGAACCCAGCCTAAATCAAGCGTTATTGAGGATTGTTCATGATAAAGCTGCAACAAACTGTCTGTGAACAAAAATCAGGAATCATCATTCGGTTCTAAAGTTCTTGGATCTATTTCAACAAAATGATTATAATTTACTTTCCAACCTTGTGTTATTCTTAGGGGGTGTATATTAACTTTTGGGACATCTAATTTAACATGTTTTCTCAAATCATGACCTCTTTAGTAACTAGTTTGCTCTATGAGGTATTTTTACCTCTGACTTACGAAGACTCCTGTCTCAAAAGACTAATTAGATAAATTAAGCCTCATAAAAAAAGCAGGTAGTACAACCTGCTTCTTTATTAGTATTCGTTTTTAATTTCTTTCATAAAAATATTATCTAATTGTTTAATTAATTCTTTAAGCTCAGTGCACATAATATCTTCTAATGGATTTTCCCAATCTTCGTTTTTTATAAGTTCAATGCCATAATTACCGGTTGGATCCCCTTCTGGGTACCACCCTACATCAAGCAACAAGTTTTTAGTCTTATGAGAAATTTGCAGGAGATCCTGATTAAAGTCAAATAACCAAGCATCATCACTTGCCTCTAATGTTTTAGGGTCAGTATCTTTTAATGTAATATAATCGACAGTCCAACCAGCCGGTATCTTTAGCCTTAAGAAATCGGGAACCTGTTGGGTTAGCGGCTGCAAATCTTCTAAAACCCCGCTTCCCACACTCCAGATTTGATATTCTAATTCTTCTAATACATGTTCTATTTTATCAAAAGATTCTACGTCATAAATCTTATCTATTTTTAAGCCAACCACTTTAATATGGTATTGATCAGCTTGATATAGTACCTTAATAATGGCATTATGTTTTTCATTTTGCAGTATTAGTAGTTCATATTCTTCTACCGTTCTTTTTTCTGAGTTTAAATTGTTCAGTACTACATACCAGCCATCACAGATTTTTAATGGCTGCAATTGAGAAATATGATCTCTGCTCATCTCGCTTCTCCTTGTACTCCACATTGTTATCCTATCTATAAAAAAACTTGCCGATGACAACACGGCAAGTTTCTAACTATAGCAATTCTAATACATCAGTAAACAAGGCATCTCCTAATGTTAATCTTCTGTTGAAAGGCTGTATATGTGGCAATTCACTCCACTCATACACAGTATCGTAGTAATCATACAAATAACTGAGTTCGATAAACCCTTTCTCTTGCATTATCTTATTGATATAGTTCGTTCCCTGAATGAATTCTAAAGATTCAGCGGTCCCTACAATATCATAAGCGCCATCAATTAAATCGTGTCTTAGGGAATAACTATAATTTAGTACATAAACAGGAACCAATTTAGATACTTTCATATTGATTTGCTGTTCTAAATGAAATCCATTTTCTCCAGAAAGATCTTGCAAGTGGATATTGATTTCTCCTGAAGGATTGTTTAAATCTCTAACTTCAATTTTTTTCAAACCTTTTATTTGATTAAATTCATCAGGTACCTTTATTTTCTCTGCACATTTGTTCTTGTACCATTCATCTAATTCCCTATTCACAAATAGCCGATGAAGCAAGTCACCGATTTCAGGATATTCAACAATAAATCTGATTCCATCTTCCATAAATAATAATCACTCCATCCCTTAATCCATTAATTATTTAACTATTTCCACCAAGTTGTTGTTACTTCTTTTAAATGATATTCAATATGTGCAATCACTTTTTTATAGTCGTCTGATGAAAATTCTTTAATAGGGGTTTCCCAATCATTATTTTTAACTATTGAAACCAGATAGTTACCTTCAGCAGAAATGTCAGGAACCCAGCCTAAATCAAGCGTTATTGAGGATTGTTCATGATAAAGCTGCAACAAACTGTCTGTGAACAAAAACCAGGAATCATCATTCGGTTCTAAAGTTCTTGGATCTATTTCAACAAAATGATTATAATTCACTTTCCAACCTTGTGTTATTTTTAGGGGATGTAAATCTGCTTTTGGAACATCTAATTTAACATGTTTTCTCATTAACAAAACCTCTTTAGTTTCGTTTTCAGTCATTCTCTCCTTTATATTTTTGAATCATTTAATTTTACCTTTTACAAAACTTAAACTTTATTTTTTTCATAAATCAACAGTTTTGAATTAGTTTTACTATTAATTCTGTAAAGGCTTGATCATTTGTAATGTTTCTTGCTCTCAAAGTAAAAACTAAAAAAGCAGGTACAGTATAACTACCTGCTTCTTTTTAGTTAAATTTAATTACCAAAGTTAATTTCTTTTACAAGAATAGCTTCGTTTCCGTACTCTTCAATATCGGCCTTTAGCCAACTGCTTTCCTTTTCTCTATATTTATAAAATCTAATTGTCGCAAAACCTTCATCAATACTTATAATCACAATAAATTTATGTTCAGGAAATTTTTCTTTTAAATGATGTTCCCAACCATCCACTACCTGAAGCGCATAAAGTAAAATCTCTTCACCGGACAAATCACTGTAGTCTAAATAATCGTTTATGCGAAGCTCATTACACGATGCTTCATACCCCGTTTTATCCCCATACATTTTTAAAATTCTATTCCAATTTATAGTTGGATTATCAGGTAACTCATACTCTAGATCTAGAATAAAGCAATCGTCTACTTTAACTATATTAGGTGAAATAATATCCTTTAAATTAGATAGGTCAACTTTATTTGTATTGCTCAGATCTTCAAGTCGTTCTTTTAGTCTTTTCATATTTTTATTTGTATATTCCATATATAATCTACACTCCTATACTAAAATACAGGATCCTCACCTAAAAATTTCAATCCCTTATTTATAGCTTTCTGAACACTTTTGTCTTTAAGTACTTTTTGAATTTTGCTAGGTGCATCTTCACCTGTTTTTTGGTCATAAGACTTTTTTGTTTCAACATCAAAGTACCATTTTTTATTATTTGGCTCATGATAGTGAATTTGACCTTCTCTTTGCCCTGGATTTGGGTTTTCAATGTCTATTCTTTCTGTCTTCCCATTTTGCCATGTTGTCTTACTTGCAATTTGAGTTCCATTTTGACCGAAAAGTTTCTTACTATTCCCGCTACCACTACTAGCCATCTTCACAATTCCAAGATCTTTTACAGCTTTCGTTTCCACATCAGCGTGAACAATTGGGAAAGTTGCTCCATCCGGTGTGACAGTCTTATGGACACGAATTTTTACATTCGTCGGCTCTTTGAATTCTTTTACTTTTCATACCAAGGTTTGTTGGCTTCTTCTTCAGACATTCCCCAAAAGCGGCAGCTTGTCCCCTAAAGATTATGCAGAAAGACAGCTAGCCAATATCTTAAAAGCATTTGAGTCGTCTTTTGTTTTCAGAACACTGCTGGTCTGCTCGTTAACATATCAGTTTTTCATCGTTCTCTACAGCAATTCTATATTATTAGCCAAATCATTGAATTACTCCATCATGGCAAAAATAAAAAGCTGGCCTGCAAAGATATTAAAAGTGCACTATGCCTACCTTTCCTCCTTATTCAGAAAAAGGATCACAGCATACAAATATGAACTGTTGAACAGGCTATTAAAAGAGTAATAAAAACATAACGGAAATAAGCAACACGTCAGGATATTCTAAACCTTATTTTTTCAGCAGAGTGTTCAAAAAAGTCACTGGAGTGTCCCCGTCTGTATACTTAAGCCAGATATACAGGAATTAATCTGAAGACAGAGAGAAGCATGTCTCCCACAAATAAAATCCGAATTATATTCTCTCCATGTAAAAAACACTTGCAGTGTTAGCCAGCAAGTGCTTAGACTTGATTCTCCTGATATAACGTTCTCAAGATATGTGTTTCAAGATCAGCAAGACGAACGGGTATCGGCAGCCTGCTTTCTTGATTAATCAGGCTCATTGTAATTTGATAACTGCTGTCTAAATCGATATCGTTTCCACATGACAGAAAAATAGGCTTTACATCCTGTCTCGTACGAAGCGCCCGGCCGTACACCTCGCCGTCAATGACAATGTCAGTATAAGCGCCGACTTCATTTACAGGCATGACGAAATCACAGTCTTTGATTTTGAGGTAGGTTTTGGCAATGCCTATTGTCGGCTTGTTGAGGAAAAAAGAGGCGTGTGTGGCAACACCCATATGGTTGTAATGCAGATATCCATTGCCATCAAACAAAAACACATCCGGCTCCGTCTCCAGTTTTTTGGCCGCCTCGATGATCAGCGGCAGCTCACGAAACGCAAGGAATCCGGCCACATACGGCACGCTGATTTTGCCTATGCTGTGGACTTTTTCGATGACTTCTTTTGTATCGACGTCAATAACGATTATACTGCAGACCCCGTGCGGTTCGCCGTTTTGTTCCCAGTAGGCAAGGTCAACGCCTGCGCAGGTTTCGATAGAGTCTATAGCGATGTGATTTGATATATTGATTTTATGTTTAAGTGATTGTTGAATTTCAATAAACTGATCTTTTTTGTTTAAGTTAAAATCATGTAATTGTTCAACATGCATTAAAATTGCTCTCCCCTCATTTTGATTATGCAACACCTTTTTTAAAATCAAATGTAACTTTTCCATTAATTCATCCAGTCCGGCAAAACAATATATTTCCAAATAATTCACACAGTCTCCGTTTTGGATCAGCTCTATTCGTAGTTTCCTGCCGCTCCCAATTGCCAAAATAACGACTCTATTGAAGCCACAAAATCTTTTTAGTAAAGCCCGTCCTTCTTTCAATTGGCTTTCTAGCTTGAAATCATTTTCCACCATTGCACAGCCATCAAAGGATCTTTATTGAACGTTAGATTTTGATCACTGTGTAATGTCTGCTTCTCTACCACACTTCAAATTTTCAGCTTTTTAATGGAATCTGTCTATTATTATGCATCATTATTTAAAAAACTTGCCGATTTAATCTCGGCAAGTTCAAACAAATTTACAGTAAATAAAATTATCAGTAAATAAAGTACTCTTAAAGTTAATCCCATGTTAAAAGGATAAACTTTTTCTAAATAGTTTAGTATATACTATTAAATATCTTAAGATCTTCCTAAACTTTGATTAATTTCTCTTCTTTTTAATAACGTCACATATTGAGCATTATTTTTATCTTGCTCTAATATTTTTTCATTTAGAAGTTTTCCGTTTTCATCCCATTCTTTATAAACTAAATTAACTGAAAGTTCAACTTCACTTATTGATTTAATATTTCCATTCTCGTGCCAACAAACACTCTTACCATTAACTAACCCATACTTTAAATGTTCTTCACACTTTATATTACCGCTTTTATAAAACTCACGATTTAAGCCATGAGCTAAACCATCTTTATAGTGACAAAAATACATTAGACTACCATTCTCAAACAATTCGTATGCTAACCCCGTAAAAGGTTTTCCCCCTTCATCTTCAGGATTATCCAGAATCTCATCACTGTATGATGTATACCATAAATCATCAAAGTTAACACCATTTTTAATAACAAAGTCTTTAGTGTATTTATCATTTTCTTCCATAATTAAGCACCTCTGGTATATAATGAGCTTCATTCGTAATGTATTCACAGTGCGGACATCTAGGCATCGGGGACCCTTGTGGCATGAACTTATTAATCTTCCTTGCACTTATAACATATACCATAAATTCATCCAACTTTGCATCAGGTCTTGACAATAGAGCATCATTTAAAGCATAGACTTCAGCATGAGAACCCGCACCTAAAGTTTTTTCATAACCTGTTTTTAAATCGATTGGCATATTTTCTATTCTATTTTTTATAATTTCATGCTGTATTTCCGGAGAGTACCCTTTAGCTTCATTGATACCAAAAAAATACTTACCAGTTTTTTTATCAAGTACGCCAGCAACAGCAGGTCCTCTTTGCTTCTTACCTATTCCTTTACTAATTAATCTATTTAGTTCTTGATGTACTTCACCTCTTAGATTAATTCTTTGATGGATTTCCTCTTTTGATAATTTTCCATATTTATTTCGCAAGTATTCAATTCTACTAGTTCTTTGTGGAATATCCGTATTTTTTGTAATGGGCATTGATACATTATTATATGGAGCATTTACTCTTTGCAATTTATCAACATAATGAGCAGAACTAATTCCAACCAAGCTCAATGCCGCTTCCAGCGCTCCCGTCTTCCGCTTCTCCTCAGACACTTTGTTTCCAAACATATCTCTGCCTGTCACGGCTTCAGAGAATCCGTTTGACGCAACAAGGCCGTATGCGCCCATTTCTGACATTTTGAGAATGTCTAAGGATTTGCCTGTTTTGTAGGCATCTAAAGCGTGTTCGGCCGCGATAGCCGCTTTTCCGGTTTTGTAGATGGCTTTTCCGCCTTTGAAAGCGCGGCCTGCCCAGCCGACGACCGGTATGAATCCGGCTGCAGCCATTGCTCCTGCTGTCACACGTTCTGCGGCAGAGAGTTTTTCTCCGGTAACCGGGTCAACGCCTTCCGTCGCTCTTTTATAATCATAATAGCCAGTGACTTCTCCAGTAAAGTTGCAAACTCCATCCCATGTTTTTTCATACCACGGTTTATTCGCTTCTTCTTCAGCCTTTTCCTGAAGCCGTCTTGCTTCGGCTTGCTGGGCTTTTGCATCAATATAGGTCGTTCCTTGCTTTTCTACTTCAATCACGCTTTTGTAAACTTCATTGCTGTGGAAGGCTTTTTTGTCATAGTACATAGGGGATGCGCTTTTCCCATTGCTGGTGGCCTGCATAAGAACAGAATATTTGGTGAGCACTGCGTTGTCCAAAGATTCTAAATTTTGATATTCAGTGGTCAGGGATTCATCAAGCTTATCGACTGCCGTGATCGTGTCACGTCTGATTTTCTGGGCATCGCCCATCTTATCTGCATAGTCGTCAAGCGTGTACATGTCGAGATCAATAATATCGCTGATGCCTGACAAAATAGAATCGATTTCTGCTTTATGAGCGGAGACAATTTCCGAGGCTTTTAAATCTCCGTTGGGCAGTTCATGATCCAAAAAAGAAGTTTCCACATATGAATCATTCAGTTCTTGATCTTTAATATCTCCTGAAATGCCGTTCAAAAATGCAATCTGAGCAGAGACAAGTGTCAGCCAGCTGTCGACGATTTCCGCCTGTCCCTGAAAGAAGTCCTTAATATTGTCCGCGCCTTTTCCTTTAAAATTGTCACCTAACTCAGCAACTTCCTGAAACGCCTTTTTTAGCGTGTTCAGCTGCTCTTCCAGCGTCTCATATTGCTTTTTTCTATTTTTCGCTTCATCGATTAAAGAATGTGATTCAAATACTTTACTCATCGCACTGCCCTTTCTCTTCTATTTTACTGCGATCGCCTCATCCTGCTCTTTCAGTGAATCAACATTATCCTTCGTATCCTCGATATTTTTCTGTACCGCTTTTTTGTAGTCTCCGAGCATGGTTTTGATGTTCTCCTCACGCTCATGATATTTCTTCGTATAATCGAGGCTGTTTTTTCCGTTGGATCCTGCGGCGCCGATTGATACGTCAGCAAGCGCATCTTTGACAGACTCTAATGTTTTGATGACTGTGTCGTACTTCAGCTTAATTTCTGACATAAAAAAAGATCACCACCATTTTAGTTTACTAATTTGTCTTCCTGCTTCTTCTACGAAATCTTCTCCTTTAGCAAGAAGGTCGCCTGCGGCATTCGCTGCACTTTTTGTCAAATTCAGCTCAAATTTCTCTGTCTCAAGCCAGAATATTTTGCTTTGAATCGAAGCCATATACTCGTTATATTTATCATTCACAATCTTAGAAGCTTCCGATTTCGCCTCTTCTCTTCCCTTGTCGAAATCATCAGCTTTTGTTCCCGTCCAATGCTTGCCTAATTCCGGTTTCACAATTTCTTTTATTTCAGTGATTGCCTCTTCTTGCAGTGTGTCTATGTCCTTTTTTGCTTTTTTCAGCTTTTCGATCTTGTCTTCCACGTCGGAAATTTTTCCGTTGAGCGAACTTTTGATATCCGCTAGCATACTTTCATAACCCATCTGTATCACCTCTTAATACTCAAAAAGTCGTATGGAGGGGCTGATGAAGATAGACTTTTCCATACTTTATTTCCATATATTATATTTTAAAATAGCCGGAAGGCGGCTTAAATAGGGTAAATGGCTTAATTTAGGCTTAAAATGCTCTGAATACGAAGGTCTAAAGTCTCTTTTTTGTTCGTTATAAGGTCAATACGAGCGTTTTATATGGTTAGAAATTCTAAAGTCTTAGTCAAAAAGACACTTGAAAGAGGCAGATTTGATGATCTGCTCATTTTCTTATATGGTAAAATCTTGTAAAGATTAAGAGGTGAAACGGAGGGATGACAATGAGTTTTTTCAGTCCGATGATGTTATTTTTCGTGGTTTTTCCTTTTCTGTCCTTCTTTGTATTTGGAATGGCAGGCACTTTATTGTTTAGAAAACACGGCCTTTGGTCAATGCCTCTTACAGTGCTCTGCTTATTGGTCATATTTATGTTCAGCATTGACTCGGCAACGCCTGATTTTGTTGTGTGGCTTATTTCATTTCCGCTTCTGACCCTATTGGCAGCAGGGGTGACCCTTTGGATCAAAAGCTTGTATGAGCTGCAGTCCCAATTGTACAGAACGTTTGAAAAGTCTTTTCCCCTTAAATCATCAGGTGTGATGAAAAAATTTGCGATGCCGACGTCTCCCTACAACAAATCAATATCATCGTCTGAATCAATTTGTAAAAGCATGATGGGATGTTCTTTATACGCGTATTCCAACCGAATGAATCAAAGAATTCAACTGTCCCTATGCTCGCGTATTGCTCAAACTGAAAATCTGTAGGCAGCACCCTCTAGTTTCAAACAATAGGTAAACCTTAGCGAATATATCCATCGTATACAATAAAAGATGGATACAAAAAAAGACCGGCATCCCGCCAGTCTTTCCTTTACATCTATGACATTGCACCTGCCGGAACAACCGCTTTCCGGCCTACAGAGTAGTATTCCACTCCGGCGGCAGCAGCCTCTTCTAATGAATAGCAATTTCGGCCGTCGAAAATCAGCGGCTGCTCCATCAAATCTTGATAATCTGCTAATGGAAATTGTTTAATCTCATCCCAGTCCGTTAAAATCATGACGGCGTCTGATCCCTTAACGGCTTCCGCCATCGTTTTTTTGTATTCAACAGCCTGCGGCAATATATGCTTCGCATGGCTGACGGCAATGGGATCGAAGGCTTTGATATGGGCGTCTAGTGCGGCGAGGCGGTTAGCAATGACAATCGACGGCGCGTCTCTCATATCGTCCGTGTTCGGTTTAAATGACAGCCCTAAAAGGGTGATCGTTTTTCCCGTCACTCCGCCAAGCCTGTTCAGCGCTTTATCAACCAGCATCGCCTGCTGATTGTTGTTGACCTTGATGACCGATTTCAGCAGCTCAAAATCATGCTCGACATTGCCCGCAATTTGCACAAGGGCGTTTGTGTCCTTTGGGAAACAAGAACCGCCGTAGCCAATGCCCGCTTTTAAAAACTGGCTCCCGATCCGCTTATCCTGTCCCATGCCGTATGCGACAGATTCAATATCAGCGCCGACCTTTTCACATATATTCGAAATTTCATTTATAAAACTGATTTTAGTAGCCAGAAAGGCATTTGAGGCATATTTGATCATCTCGGCGCTTCTGATATCCGTTTGGTAAATCGGGATATCAAGCGGAAGAAAGAGCTCTTCAAGCATTCTGGCGGTGTCCTGATCGGCTGTTCCGATCACAATCCTGTCTCCATGAAACGTGTCATGGATGGCTGACCCTTCACGTAAAAATTCCGGATTGGATGCGATCGATATGCTGACAGGCTCCGCAAGATGTTTGGTAATCAGCTCGTAAATCCAATCATTTGTTCCGACAGGCACTGTGCTTTTTGTTACGACGATCGTATCTCGCGTCACGTGCCGGGCAATACGCTTGGCCACATCTGTAATATGCTCCAGGTTCGCATGCCCGTCGTTCTTTTGCGGTGTGCCGACCGCTATAAAAATAATCTCTGCCTGGTCTAAGCCTTTCTCGTAGCTCGTTTCAAAGCTCAGCCGCCCATCAGCTATATTTTTTCTCATCAGCTCTTCAAGACCCGGTTCAAATATGGGGGAAATCCCTTTTCTCATTTCTTCAATCTTTTGAGCGTTAATATCAATGCAAGTTACATGATGGCCAATCTCAGAAAGAGAAACACCTGTCACAAGACCGACATAGCCTGTTCCGATGACTGTTATATTCATGGTTTCCCTCCAACAGTTAAATTGCTGCTTTACAGCTTCCGTATTATCGTATGAGAACTTCCTGACATGAATGCGGATGATCTCCCGGAATCAACCTGTACAGATTTCTGAAATATGATTCAATCATACAATATACTATTATATCGTTCTCACAAAGAAAGTGGGGAAATGAGAATTGCAGATCAAAAGAGCCCGAATCGTTTTTTTCTTTTGACCGGCTGCGGTGCCTGCCTGTAAATCGCTTGATTTTGCAGTAGAAGCTCAGCGTTTTCTGTGAGCATATAAGAATATTCCGTACCGAATTCTTTCTCAAGAACACGGAGTGCCTCCTGATAGCGAAAATCTCTTGTTTTCAGATTATGAGCATCTGAAGCTAAGAAATGTATCAGATTGGCTTCAGCCAGCCGCAGCGAAAATGCTTTCATCTGTTTCCCGAAAACTCCTGCGAGGCTTCCGGTTGTCAACTGAGATGCCGCTCCTTTTTCTATAAGATGATACAGCAAGGACGGATTTTCGCGGATCTCGCTATTGCGTTCGGGATGCGCGATAACCGGAATGTATCCTTTCAGCTGCAAATCATAAAAAAGCTGCTCGGCATATCGCGGTACATGATCAAACGGAAACTCAATCAAGATATATTTCGTGTCATTCAGTGACAGCAGCCGGCCCTCAGCCAATTCCCGTTTCAAGTCCCCGTAAATTCTGATTTCCTGTCCCGGCAGTACGGTGAGCGGGATCTCCTCTTTCATTAAACGTTTGTTTAACAGGTCTGCCGCTTCTCTGACAGCGGTTTGCTCGTTTTCATATGAACCATTCTTATGATGCGGGGTTGCAATGATGGTTCTGATTCCTTCACGAACAGCCGCCCTGGCCATTTCGATGCTGTCTGCCAGGCTCCTCGCCCCGTCATCCATTGACGGGAGGATGTGGCAGTGAATATCAATCATTTCTAAGCCTCCTTTTTTCGCAAAAATAAATAACGGGCAGCATGCACGTTATTTATTTTTGTATGAAATTGTCTTCCCTTCCGTAGTAGCCGTAATCAGAGTGCTTCGAGCGCTTCTTGCCGTTCATAATGGCTCCGAGGAGCTTGCTGTTGCACGAATCGAGCGCCTCTTTTGCTTTTGCGGCTTTTTCTTTTTCCGTCTTCCCGCTTGAAACAACCAAAACGGAACCGTCTGCAACGTTCCCTAAAATTTGCGCGTCTGCTACAGGGAGAATAGGCGGCGTATCGAAAATCACCATATCATAGGCCGCACACGCTTCCTCCGAAAGCTCTTCCATCCACTTGGAGGAAAGCAGCTCGGCCGGATTCGGCGGGATCGGGCCGCTCGTCAGCACATCAAGGTTTTGTTCCTTAGACGTTTGCACAGCATGCTTCAGTGAGTATTTTTTCAGTAAAACGGATGTTAAGCCTGTCATATTTTCTAGTTGAAAGGTGGTATGTACTGTAGGTTTTCGCAAATCTGCATCGATGAGCAAAACCTTTTTTCCCTGCTGTGCAAATACGACAGCAAGGTTAGCAGCTGTGGTAGACTTTCCTTCTCCAGGGCATGCCGAGGTGATCATTACTGATTTCATTTGGCGATCCACTGAAGAAAATTCTATATTTGTTCGAATCGTTCGATATTGTTCTGAATTCAAGGATTTCGGCTCTGTCAGCGCAATGACATTTTTGCGACTCCATGAGCCCTTGCTTTTTCTAAGCGCCAAAATGTCCACTCCCCGCTTTATCAGATTGAATGCCTTTTAAGCTCTTTTCTGTTTTCTGTTCATTGGCAATGGTGGAAACCGTTCCTAATACCGGTATGTCCAGCAATGTTTCGAGCTGCTCTTCCGATTTGATCGTATTATCTAAATGCTCAAGCAGGAAGGCCAGTCCGATGCTTCCTGCCAATCCTGCCGCAAACGCAATGGCGATGTTCAGCAGCGGTTTTGGCGATACAGGCGACGGATGGTCAGAAACCTCAGCTTTTGACAGAATGCTTACGTTGTCAACATTCATAATCGAAGTGATTTTGTCTTTAAAGACAGATGCGACAGTGTTGGCAATGTGAGCCGCTGTTTCCGCGCTCCCGTCTCTGACAGAAATATTGACCACTTGGGAATCCTGCTCACTGGAAACAGTAATTTTTTCATTCAGTTCTTGTGAAGTCATCGACAAGCCCATCTCTTTAATCACTTCGTCTAAAATAGCAGGGCTCTTAATGATGACGTTATACGTATTGATTAATTGAAGATTGGTTTGGACATCGTTAAATTGGACTTCTTTTTGGTCGTTTTTCGATTGATTGACCAAGATCTGAGTTGACTTTTCATAGATGGGTGTAAGTGCGAAGAAACTGATGAATCCGCCGGCAGCAGTCGCAGCTGCGGTTACAATCATAATCAAAAGTATGCGTTTTCTTAACGTTGATAATATGTCTTTTAAACTAATAGATTCTCCCATGATACCTCCAAATCAGCTTAAACATCCTTTTCCATACGATTATACAACGTTAAAACAGCATTTCTCCATCTTTTCACGTGACAATATTCGACAAAAATTTACAAAATCAGTTTTCAGCCTCTCTCATGTAAGCGCTCTATTTATTGTCTTGCCAGAGCTGAATCTTTTTCTCCTTCCGGTCATAAATCAGAAAAAAACCCCGCCAAAAACCAGCGGGATTTTTATGTTGCATATCCATTTTTAATATGAGAAATCAAATTTTCAAGCATTTCCTTAGTGGTCATCTCGGATGACTGCTCACCAATATCATGTGCATGCATCAAAATTTTCAGAAATTCTTCTTGATTCAATTTCTTTTCACTCATCATTTTATTCCTTTCAGCTTCCATTAAGTTGAAAACACGATTATTATATGATGCCGGCTCTCGTTTTGCAATCTCTAATACATCATTCGACACATCCCATTTTTTATGTCCTATTTTAGGAAAAACTTTTTCATGCCGTTGTGTTGCGATATAATAGAGAAATTGGATCTTTTTATTACGTGACTCGGTTAGGAGCGATAATCATGCTTCAGAATATGATTTCTAAAGACGATGTGCTGGCATCGGCTGAACAATTAAAAGAGCTTCTTCTTTACAGCGAGGAAACTGTTCAGCTGATCAAAAAAGCCCTTATTTTATATCGGCAGGATTCAGTCTATCGTTTACAAGCAGTGAGTCCGACGGAAGTTACGGCTTACGTGCAGGATGTTGTGCCTGTGCGGGTCACATTGAACTTATTTGTCATAGCCAAAAGCGGCTGTTCATGTCCGTCTGGGAGAATCTGCCGCCATAAGCTGGCTGTTTTTTTATATGTATATGCAATGTTTGAACGAGTGGGAACTTTTACAGAGCACTGGCTGGAGAGGGAAAAGCTTGAAGAAAGCAAAGAGCTCGTCCGGCGACAATTCCAAGAGAAGGTGCTGCCTAATGAAGAGTCGCTTTCAAGCTGGCTTGCTTTTTTCGATTCAGAGTTTTCTCTTTGGCAGGCACGCACGCCTGAAGGCAGCCAAAATATGCAGGGCCTCTATTACGGCTATCTGTCTGCTTTGAAAAAGCATGCCCCGATCAAGCCGGAGCTGAAAAGTCTATATCAGATTCATTCAGCGATCGCGGTGTGGCTTCGCATGTTTACATTGATTGAAGAAGGAAAACTGGACCCCGAGCGCGATTTTTATTCCCTCAATCCTTATGTTGAACAGCTGATGGATACGATCTATAGCTCAATTGATAAATTAAAGACGTACGCACTGTCGTTTGCACTCGATCCTTTTCTGGAGAAAACGCCGGATGTCATTCGGAATCTCTTATTGAAGGAGGATATTTTTCAATATGAACGCATCCGCATTTTCGGTGAAATTTGGAGCGCGCTGTTGCCGCGGCCGAAATGGGTGGCGCGTGAGCAAGATATCCTGCAAAAAGAAGCTGGGCGGCGGTTTTCTCCTGAATTGCAATTCGGGCGTCTGCATATGGAATTTTTGCAGAAACATGATGATGCGATTTTTGCAGAAACCGACCAATTCCCTCCGGAAGCGCTGCCGTATACGTTCCAATGGCTGAGTGAAATCACCGCGAAAAAGGATTGGAAACGGCTCAAGGCATGGTACCTCCGTATTGAATCGATTGCGATTGGTTATACGAAGCTGGATAAGCCGTTCAAAGAAATTCGCGATGTAATTGGCGAGCTGTTCCTTCTGCTGAACGCGTATGTGAAGCAAACCAATGACCAAGCACTGTTTGAACGCTATGCAGCAGGCTGTCTGCCGTATACTTTCACAGAATACAGCCATCATTTGTATGAGAAAAAGCGTTATGCCGAGTGGATTGAAATCCACAGTCTTGTTGGCTTTTCCATCTATGAAATAGATAAAACGATGCTCAAAGAAATTGCGGCGAGCGATCCCGAGGCCCTTATACCCGCTTACCACAGAGAAGTGGCCTTTTTCATCGACCAGAAAAACCGCAGCTCTTACAAGGAAGCGGCCCGGTATTTGAAAAAACTGCGGACGCTCTACAAAAAAGCGAAAAAACTGAAGGTATGGGAACGCTATATTCAGCAGCTGAGCTCACATTACAAGCGCCTGCGCGCCCTTCAAGAAGAACTGCAGAAAGGAAAGTTGATTGATGGCGAGTCTTAAAGAAATACTTATTCACGTCGAACAAATGGAAGACGGGTCATTCACGCTCTCAGCCTTTGATGAGAATGAGCAGCCCCTTCCCTACAGTCACATGAAAAAGCATTTGTTTCAATGGCACGAATCCTCATTTTACGGAACCTTCCTTGAGGATGTCAGCTTCATCGGGACAACCGCGGTTTTGCTTTCTCCATGGATGACTGTAGAGCTTCTCGGCAAGAACTCGTTCAACTCATTCAGCTCCGTGCAGCTCACAGAAGAAACGGAACCGCTGATTGAGGCAGCGTCCACCATTTACGAATTTATCGCGGACGGCGATTTCCTGCCTGACTACGAAGCATGGACAAACGGTGTTTTTCGCTGGAAGGATCGGGACAGCATACTGGATGGCTTTACTGCGGAATGGTTTTCAGCCGCGGTGCAGGATTATATTCAATATGACGACGAACTGCGTGAGAAATGGGAAAATATCAAAGAGAAATCACCTGCGGTCACAACATTTCGCGGACATTTTCTGGATGAAGAGGATTTTCTCGAAGGCATCGGCTGGGTTGACGATCAAACCCCGTTTACGGTCGGCCTCCGCTTGAACGAACCAGACTTTGACGGCGATGATTGGAAAATCGAAATGTTTTTACGCGATAAAAAGAGCGGCGCGGTTGTATTTTTTGATGGGCTGAAGAGCCTCAAAAAATCGTGGCAGGCCTACAGCGATAAAATCGCACGGGAGCAGGACCGCTTTCATAGAACGGTTCCGTGGCTGTCATTTGATTCCGGCACGACGCTGATTTCAGAGGAAGAAGCCTGGATTTTCCTGTCTGAGGCAAGTGAGACGCTTGTTGATATGGGCGTTGAAATTCTTCTGCCATCCTGGTGGCAGATTGTCAGAGACAGCAGCATGATGCTTAAAGCAAAGGTATCTTCCGCCCCGCGCGGCGAGTCATTTGTCGGCATGAATGCGCTGCTTGATTTTAACTGGCGGTTTGCGACAAACGGCATTGAGCTGACAGAGGATGAATTTAACGAGCTTGTCGCGAGCAACAGGCGCCTTGTCAATATTCGCGGGCAATGGGTGAAAATAGATCCTCAGTTTATCAAACAGATGAAACGGCTGATGGAGAAAGCGGAATCAGAAGGGCTCCATATGTCTGATATTCTGGCACGCGAGCTGATGGATCAGCGGGAAGGCGGGCTTGAGGATTCAGACCTCATGGATACATCCGCTTTTGCCGGTATTCAATTCGACCTGTCAAAACAGCTCAGATCACTGATTCGAAAGCTGACAACTGCGGAAAATCTGCCGGAGCATGAGGTCAGCCCCTCCTTTCAAGGCACGCTCCGTCCGTATCAGAAATACGGCATGAATTGGCTGCTGTTTCTGCGGCAAAGCGGTTTTGGCGCCTGTCTGGCCGATGACATGGGACTTGGGAAAACCATTCAGATGATCGCCTATTTTCTTCATGTGAAGGAAAGCGGACGGCAAAACACGCCGAATCTGATCATCGCGCCAACATCCGTCCTCGGCAACTGGCAGCGGGAGCTTCAAACCTTTGCGCCCAATCTGTCGGTCGCTCTCCATTACGGCCCTCGCCGTCCGAAGGGAGAAGACTTCACCGGCTATTATGATAACGCGGATGTTGTATTAACCTCCTACGGACTGTCGCATGCCGATTCTGAAGAGCTTTCTACCGTGACATGGAGCACAATTTGCCTTGACGAAGCACAAAATATTAAAAACGCGCACACGAAGCAATCACGCGCAATCAGAAAGCTGAAGGGCATTCACCATATTGCGCTGAGCGGAACACCGATGGAAAACCGTTTGACTGAGCTATGGTCGATTTTCGACTTCATGAATAAAGGCTATCTCGGCAGTCTGACTGGTTTCCATAAACGCTATGTATTGCCGATCGAAAAGGACCGGGACGAAAAGAGAATCGGACAGCTTCAGCAATTAATCCGGCCGTTTTTGCTGCGGCGGACAAAACGGGATGAGGACGTCGCATTAAACCTTCCCGACAAGCTGGAGCAAAAAGAGTTTATTCCGCTGTCAGCCGAACAGGCGTCTCTCTATGAGCAGCTGGTGAAAGACACTTTTGAACATATGACGTCACTGACAGGCATGCAGCGAAAAGCACTGATCCTCAGCATGCTCGGACGGCTTAAACAAATATGCGATCATCCCGCGCTTTATTTGAAGGAAGACCAAACCGAGCTGCTGGCCGGAAGATCAGTCAAGCTTGAAAAATTGCTTGAGCTGATGACTGCGATCCGCGCCCAAAACGAAAGCTGTCTCATTTTTACGCAATATATTCAAATGGGGAACATGATGAAGCGATTGCTTGAAAAAACCTTCGGCGAACCTGTGCAGTTTTTGAACGGGAGTCTTTCTAAGCAAGACCGCGATACACTCGTTGAGAAATTTCAAAAGAAAGAATACCCGACACTGATTCTATCGCTGAAAGCGGGCGGAACCGGGCTTAATCTGACAGCCGCCAATCACGTCATTCATTATGACAGATGGTGGAATCCGGCTGTTGAAAACCAGGCCACTGACCGGGCATACCGCATCGGGCAGGAGCGATTTGTCCATGTTCATAAAATGATTACAACAGGAACAATTGAAGAAAAAATTGATATGATGCTTGAAACAAAGCAAACACTGAATGACAAAATTATCCAAAGCGAAAACTGGATTACCGAGCTGTCCACAGATGAGCTCGAAGAATTATTCACATTAAGCGCCTCAGCGCAGGCACAATAACCACAAAAAAGCTGGCTCCTAAAAAGAGCCAGCTTTTTTCCGTTCATAGCCGTCACGCCGAACTTCACAGAATCCGTTACGCCGGTTATGTTCAGGATGCACTTTTTTTCGAAAAATAAACCTTACAGCAAATGCCGAATCATATGGGCAACGCCGTGTTCATCATTGGTCAGGGTTACAGCGCCGGCTATCGCTTTGATGTCCTCCCGCGCATTGCCCATCGCTACACCTTTTCCGGCAGCTTCCAGCATGGATTTGTCATTTAAGCTGTCGCCCACGGCTGCTGTTTCATTCATTGGGATGTTAAGCCGCTTTGCCAGTCTTTCCAGCGCCTGCCCCTTGGATGCCTTTTTGGAGGATAACTCAAAGTTATGATCAGCAGAGCTGACAAGTGTCAGATCTTTATCATGCTGGTATCTCTGCCAGCCGGCCTCCAGCTTTTCTTTGAAGAAAGAAAAACCAAGAATGTTGTAAAAATCAATCTGTTTATCCTCCTCAAAGAGCTCTTGAAACGTGTTGATATAAGCGAAGCCCGATTGACTGTATTGCACCTCGGCTGCCTGTATCAGAACAGAAAGATCAGCCTCTGGATTCGCACTTTTGACCCGGTCAAGCTCAACGTCAAGGAGCTGCCTGCCGTTTTGCGGCGTGTAAATGGCTGAGTCTGTAAAAACCTCGTAATAATAGTTTTCTGACTCGAGCCATGAGAGAATGTCATACGCACGTTTTTTATCGATTGTTTCCGAATGAAAAAGCCTGCCGTCAGGGTCGTGAATGACGGCGCCGTTCGCACTGATGACCCACGTTTTGATCCCGAGCGGTTGAAAAATGGACACGACATCAAAATAAGCGCGTCCCGTTGATACAACAACCTCAATCCCGTCCTGCTGTGCCTGCCGCAGAGCATTTTCATTTTCTGTGCTTACTTGATGTTTGCTGTTCAGCAAGGTTCCGTCTAAGTCAATCGCAATCAATTTCACGTTGATCAGCCCTTTCTTTCATCTTGCTCTGTCACGAGAAGTTCGACGCCATTAAGATCAAGCAAGTCGCAAAACGCCTGATCAGGCAGCCGGTCTGTGATTAAGAGATCAATTTCACTCAGCTCAGCGTACTGATAAAAACCGGTGCTCCCCAGCTTTGAATAATCCGCAAGGGCGATCACCTGCTTCGCCTGCTGAATCATTTTTCGCTTCACTAGCCCATCTTCTTCATGCGCGATCGTAATGCCGTGTTCAGAAATGCCGACAACACCGATCAGCGCTTTATCGACGTGATAGCTTGAAAGCTTTTCAATCACAGAGGCGCCGTACAAAAAACGGTGCTCCTTTTCAAGCTTGCCTCCGAGAAGATAGATCTCAATACCACCTTTGTCTGAGAGCACTTCCGCTAGATTAATGGAGTTGGTGATAACCGTGCAGTCATCTGCATTTAGGTGTTTAGCGCACGCCTGAACGGTTGTAGACGCATCTAAAATAACCCGGTCGCCATTTTGGATCAGCGATGCTGCGAGTTGGCCAATCTTATTTTTTTCCTCGGACACTGTTTTCAGCCGGCCGGAATACCCTTGGATTTTCTGATGCACAGACGGCAGAATGGCGCCGCCTCTTGTGCGGATAATGGCATTCTGTTCCTCCAGCTTCACAAGATCCCGCCTTGCTGTATCTCTGGACACCTGAAGGAGCGTACAGATCTGCTCCGTTGTAATGCGGTTATGCTCTTTTAGATAATCCACAATCGCTACTAATCTTTCTTCTTGGTACACGCCCTCATTCCTTTTTATATGTCGTTATCTTTAAGTGATTATAAGTTTTTATATATGAACAATCAATATTTTTAAGTGAAATTAAGTAAAAATGCATCGTAAGAACCAATTTTTCCTAGAGCAAACAGAAAGAAAAAACCAGTCTGGTCGACTGGTCAATTCAGAGGGGGTGATGCGAAGATAAGTAATCGTGAATGGAATATAAAGCGGGAGGAGCAGGGGTATGTCAATCGGCAGCTTTTTCCCGAGGTTTAGGATCCATAAAACGAACAGTGTCAGCCATCACTTCAGTTACATATACTTTGACACCTTCCGCATTTTCATAGCTCCTTGTCTGAATTCTTCCGCTTAGGCCGACGAGAGATCCTTTTTGGCAATATAACGCCGTGTTTTCGGCCGTTTTTCTCCAAAGCGTGCAATTGACGTAATCCGCTTCAATATCCCCCGAAGCATTTTTGAAGCTGCGGTTAACCGCGATCGTAATGTGTGTGACTGCCGCGCCTGCGGAAGTGTATCGAAGCTCAGGGTCTTTTGTTAAACGTCCGACAAGCATGACCTGATTGAACATTGCGATTCCTCCTCTCCTTGCGGTTACACGTATTGTAGACGATGCATCGAGAAAAGAAAAACGCCTAAAATTGAATATCAGCCTCTGTTTTTATCTTTCGTTTTCATTTTTCCCTCAGCTAAAAACAGCTTATGTTTTTTCCCTCTAAAGAAATATGTATTTTTTAAAAACCGGAAAAACAATTTAGATGTCAGCCAATGCTGCGTATTCATACAGACATAAGAAGAGCCGTCCCATGCAAACCACTGAAAGCTGAGCTTCTTTTCCGGCAGCGACAGCTGGATTTTGTACTGTTCCATCCCATCGTAAGTTTCGTATAAAAAAATCATCCTCTCTTTCCTATAGAGATGAACCTCAAAAATATCTTTACGGCTTAACATATAAACTTCGCTCGTTGGAACCAAAGGCTGATCCGCCCGAGTGCCGTCAATATAAATTTCCTTTAAATGAAATCGATTCATACACACCTCTCCGTAATCCATAGTCAGTTACAGTATAATGAAAAAATAGAAATTATTAAATGTTGTACCAAACAAAATAAATTGCCCCCAGCATTACAGCGTTTTCACGGAAAAATGAATATGTGTTATAATTCATTTTAAGAATTCTTTGTAAGTAAATGGGGTGAGATAAAATGAAAACCTTTAAACTGGTTGATCTGAACGTGGAACGAGTGGACAAGGAAGAAAAATCAATTGAACAGTTTCCCCTTATTGACGGACTGATTATCAATAAAGAAGACGGCGAAAATCACTGGCTGATTGAAGCGCTTGTTCCGAAGGAGCACATGTCTTTTTTTGACCAGCTTCAAAAAAAGCAAGCTGAGGTCAAAGTATTTGTGACGATTACGAAAAAAAGCAACCGCCCCGCCCAGCTGACTGCAGCTGTGAAGAACATTGCTGAACTCGAAGAAAGCATTTCGGTTTTAATTTACGGACAAATGGTGACAAGAAAACAGCAAGGCACTGAAACCATTCTGGAATCTCTTGTGAAAGAGGGCTATACAGGAGCGAAGCTGATCGAGGCGTTTAAACAGAAGATATAAAAGAGAGTGGAAATCATCCCCTCTCTTATTTTACATGTGCTGAGGTGATAGGTATGAGTAAGCGTAAAATTCAAACGGTTTTATTATCACTTATCGGCGCGGCTGTCCTTCTAACATCGAGTTTGCAAACACCTAGAGAAGCTGATGCTGCCGAGAAGAGGCCCAATCTAAGGAAGATGAATGTCGATGAATTCTTCACCGATCACAACGGAACATTTATTTTACGTGATCTAAAAAACGAAAAAACATTCATCTATGACAATCAACGCGCGAAACAAAGATTTGCGCCGCAATCCACTTTTAAAGTCCCAAACGCGCTCATTGGATTACAAACAGGCGCCGTTAAAGATGAATATGACATCAAATACTGGGACGGTGTGAAACGTGAGCTCGATATCTGGAATCAGGATCACACGCTCGGATCTGCCATGAGATACTCTGTTGTTTGGTATTATCAAGCGATGGCACGAGACATCGGAGAAGATCGAATGAAGGAATGGATTGATAAAATAGCTTATGGCAATCAAGATATCAGCGGCGGCATTGACCAATTTTGGCTAAGCAGCACGCTTAAGATTTCTCCTCTGGAACAGACTGACTTTATGGAAGCCTTATACAAAGAAAAACTGCCATTTGATAAAAGCGTAATGAAAACGGTGAAGCGGATGATGATTCAGGAGGATGAAGATCATTATACCCTTTATGGAAAAACCGGTTCAGGTTCAGGCATCGGCTGGTATGCAGGCTTTGTCAAAACCGAAAACGGAGTGTATAGTTTCGTGACGAACATTGATGGTACCGGCACAGAAGCGAAAAGCATGACAATGGACATATTAAACAAATATATTCTGTATTAGAATAAAGCCTGCCTTTTATCACAAGGCAGGCTTTTTCATTCTCCTATAATCAAATGAAAAATAAATGGTCTACACACATTCTCACATTCCGCTACTCGATCTGTCATTTGTATGACCGACAATCTCAATCAATTTCCCTTTCACTGCGAGACGTCCTTCGGTTTCCACAGCTTTGTCGCATGTGATTAATGTGATTTCCTTTTCTTTTGTATCCTGAATCACATCTGCATCTATTTCAGAAATATTTTTTATTGATGTCACAGAGTACATATAATCGTTTTTGAAATCTGTGATGACAATTTTGGCGCCTTTTTTTATATTAGCCAGAGGTCCGAATAAAAGGCTCTTCCGCTTCAGGTGATGGCCTGCCAATGGATAGTTTCCCTCGCCCATTTTCTGATCCGGGCGCATTGTAGCCGCTCCGATCAACAGGTTTTCATTGGTGGTTCCTTTTAATATGGGGAGCTCCAGATCCACACTTTCAATGGTGATCCGGCCGATTATGGCCTTCGGTTCCCGATCGAAGCCCGCATTTATAGCTTCCTTTAGCGTGGGCGGCTGAATGGAATTGAAATCAAATTCTGCTTCTTTTTCATGATTTTCTTGCAGCTGCTTCGTAGTCAATTCCGACTCATACTGGTTTTTGCTAAGGTAGGCGATGAGACTTCCTTTTATGAAAGGAGAAAAGATAAGCAGCAGGCCGGAAAGAATTAACACCGCTATGATTATCTTTTTATACATACTGTACATCCCTTTCTTTTGCGTCATGCTATGGGGTATGATCTGTTTTAAAAAAGCACCTGATCAAATCTTCAATGATCAGGTGCCATCACATTTAAGCCTTTCTTTGTCTCTTTCTAGAGACATGAGCCATAGCTCCGCCTGCTAAGAGCAGCAGAATGCCGATCATAACCGGCACCGTACTGTCTGTATCACCGGTTTTTGGAAGGGAATTGTCTGTTTTGGTATGGCCAGCTGGATCATCGGCTTTTGGATGTGAATTGTCTGTTTTTACATGACCATCTGTGCCATCGGTTTTTGGATGCTGTCCATCTCCCTTCACATGTTTATCCGGTGTATCATTGCTCGGCGTTGGCGTTTTTAATTTCTGATTAGAAGCAACAATCTCAACAGGTTTTGACTGTCCTTTTTCAATTGTGAAATCGATTGGTGTTTCATCCAGTTTATAGCCATCGGGCGCCTTTGTTTCGATAAGCTGGTAGCGTCCCGGCGCAAGGCCTTTGATAGTGAAATGTCCATTTTGATTTGTTTTCCACAATTTAGGTAGATCTTTGCCGTAGCCGTCAGTTTTTACAGGCTTGCCGCTCGCGTCCAATAACTTGAATTCAGCACCCTCCAAAACGGCTTTTTTATCATCTTGATCCACTTTTGTCAGTTTCACGTCGCCTGGTGTCAGTATGTTCTCCGCGGTGATTTCGACTGGCTTTGTTTCAGTATTGGTGATCTTGAACGATATTGGCGTTTTATTCAAACTGTAATTCGCAGGTGCTTTTGTTTCGATAAACTGATATTCTCCCGCTTTGAGACCGTGTACGGTAATCTGTCCTTTGTCATCCGTGATGAGACCGGATTTCAAAACTTTGCCGTTGGCATCAGTCAGATTGAACTCCGCTCCTTGAAGAACTTTCTCTTTATCATGTTGATCCACTTTTGTAAGAACGACATGGTTCTCGATGTTGACAGCTGTTACTTCAACTTGTTCTGGTTGGCCGTCATGTTCAGCCTTAATGGTGAACGGCACCGGGCTTTCGGATAGGAGATATCCGTCTGGCGCCTGTTTTTCAACAAATTGATAGCTTCCCGGAGCCAAACCGTCAACCTCAATGTTGCCGCCTTCTTTTGAGACAAGGTCATCTCTTACTGTGTTTCCATTGTTGTCAACGATTTTGAAAATGGCACCGGCTACTCCTTTTTCATCTTGGTCTACTTTCGTTAACTGAACGGAGCCTTTATAGTTAATGGCTATCCCGGCATCAGCTGACTTTGGCTTTCCTTCTGCTGATTCGGAGATGGTGAACTCTTTTCTCTCAGTGTTCAGCACATATCCTTCAGGCGCTTTCGTTTCGACAAAGGCGTAGCGTCCAGGTACGAGACCTGAAGCTGTGATCTTTCCATCTTTATCCGAGGTCAGCTCTTCTTGAACCGTATTTCCTTTGTCATCGACAATCTTGAAGACGGCCCCTTCAAGTTTCTGCCCTTCAGCATTTTCCTTCACCAGCTGAACGGAGCCTTTATCGTTAACAGCTATCCCGGCATCAGTTAATTCCGGCTTTCCTTCTACTGATTCAGAGATGGTAAACTCCTGTTTCTCGGAGTTTAATACATAACCCTCAGGCGCTTTCGTTTCGACAAAAGCGTAGCGTCCAGGAGCAAGGCCTGAAGCTGTGACCTTTCCATCCTTATCTGAGGTCAACTCTTCTTGAACCGTATTTCCTTCGTCATCGACAATCTTGAAAACAGCCCCTTCAAGTTTCTGCCCTTTGGCATTTTCCTTCACCAGCTGCACAGAACCTTTATAGTTAACGGCTGCTCCGGCATCAGCTGACTCCGGCTTCCCTTCTGCTGATTCGGAGATGGTAAACTCTTGTTTCTCGGTGTTTAATACGTATCCCTTAGGCGCTTTTGTTTCGACAAAGGCGTAGCGTCCCGGCGCAAGGCCTGAAGCCTCTACTTTTCCGTCTTTATCCGACGTCAGCTCTTCTTGAACCGTATTTCCTTCGTCATCGATAATCTTGAAGACCGCTCCTTCGAGTTTCTGGCCTGCGGCATCTTCCTTCGTTAAATAGGCCCTTCCTTGATAATTGACCATTTCTCCTAATTCTACGTCAGACACCTGATTCTTATCATTCTTTGCGATTGAGAAATGAATCGCTTTTGTATTCACGATAAACCCGGCAGGAGCTTTCGTTTCGGTGAGTCGGTAATAGCCCGCCGGCAAACCATTCATTTCGATTTTTCCGTTTTTGTCGCTTTTGATATCCGTTTCTATCAAAGTATAGGTGCCGTTGCCCGCTTTTTTCTCCAGCTTGAAAACAGCACCAGCTAAAGGATTTTTTTGTTCGTCTTTTTTGATAAGCGTCACCTTGTTCTGTTGATTTACGACTTTGTACAGCGTTCCTGTCTTGGATGAGTTGCTGTCTATCTTAACAGAGACTCCTTTTGCATAAGCATCGCTGATGGTATATCCGTCAGGCGCTTTTACTTCTTTTAATACGTAAGAGCCGTAGCGAATATTTCCGAATGTAAGCTTACCATCGGTACCTGTTGTGCCGTTGCGCAGGAGCTGCTTGGCGTCTTCAGACCATAACTGAAACTCTGCTCCTCCAAGAGCTTTATCGTCCTCTCCTGTCTTTAAAATCGTCAGGCTTCCTTTTTCTCCTGATCCGGAACCGTCTCCGCTTGAAATGGCAACTAAGATCGAGCTGCTGTTTTCCTGAGTCTGCTCTTTCACATTTGTTCCAGAAATGGACACCTTATTCTTAACATGGCCGTTCGTGCCGGCTATATTAATCAGAGACCGGTATTTGATCACATAGGCACGGTCAATTTGCTTATAGCTGCCTATGAATTGCAGGACAAACGATTGTTCACCTGTTGTATTGTCGGTTTTGATGTCTACCGTGTAGTCTTTGTCTTTTTGAAGCTCGACATCGCCTGCGGTCAGATTTCCGCTGCTGTCTTTGACCACTCCGTTTTCATCATATTTTGCTTGATATACTTTAAAAGACGCTGCATCTAGTATTTGATTATCATCTGGCGTGTCAGTAACTTTCACGTCATCCAGCGTTGATTGGCTAGAGTTGACGTTGATATTCCAATCGATGTAGTTTCCATTTTGTTTGCCGCCTTTGAAAACCAGGTTTCCTCCGTTCACAACCGAAACAGAACCCGTCAACGTGCGGTCTGCATACCCGTCATTATGGTATGTTGCCTTGTTTGTGTACTGATTCTGGTCAATGACCTTTCCTTTGAGCGATGTCTTAAACTCAATCAGGTATGGCACAGAATCGCTCGTTTTAAGGTGTACTGTCAGAGTGCGTTCATTTTTTTCTGAAGGCTCTTCGACCTCATACTTGGAAGGATCAAGGACATCTCCTTCTGTGATGGAGCCGTTTTTATTGATCGTATAGCTCTTTACCACAACGGAACCCGGCACAAATTGCTGAGGATCTATTATGGCATCTTTTATATAAGGATTTTTTGTCGGTTCGCCATTATAATTGATGCCGACTTTCCAAGTGATTTCCTTTGAAACTGCGTTATATGAACCGTTTTTGAAACCATTATTTGAAGTCTGATGATTCGGTGTAAAACCGCTTGATACCTTATTTGTGCGGTCATTGCCGTATTGATCAGTCCATGTTGAATGTGCTGTATTCTTGACGCTTTCGTTAGAATAATCAGCATTGAATGTTGTTGTGTAAGTGATCTTAAACTGACTGTCTGTTTTTTTGTAATCCCCGATCAATGCCAAAGTAAAGCCTTTATTGTCGGGTTTTTTTGTCAATGTGTAGTCTTTGTCTTTCTGCAACGTTTTGTTGTTCGTTGTGTCTTGAATCTTGAACGATTCATCAATCAGAACCAATCCGCCGCTTTCGAATTGGTCATCCAACGTCCAATTGTTCATCTCATATTTGTTTTTATTAATTGTAATCGTCCAATCAACCGTCTTCTTCTCATAATCAACGTTTGAATACCCTTTAATGAGGTTCTGCTGAATGGCTATTCCAGAAGCTTCTTTAGAATCCCCTGTTCCGGTCACCACGCTATTGGTGTATGTTGTCGATTTATCAATGATCACTCCGCTGTTGACCTTTGTTTGATATGTGATTTTGTAAGCGCTGGTAACGGTTTTATTAAATTTGATTTCAAATCCGCTTCCATTATCGATCAGCGTGTAATCCTCGCCTTCCTTTAAAGGCGTGCCCGCTTGCTCGCTGCCATTCTGTCCAAAGGTAATAGGAATAACCTTCAAGGAATCTTTTACGAGGTGCAAATCGCCAGTTCCAAAAGAATCCTTAATGCTGGCCTTGGATTGGTCGATCTGTTTCTCACCATAGTTGTATGAAAGAGCCCAGCTGAATGTTTGAGATTCTCCATCATATCCGGTCGATGATTTCGCGATCATTTTTCCATATTTGGCCGCAACAGTGGCTTCTGCAGAAATTGGTTCCAGATTGTCTCCGCTGAATGCCGCCTTGTTCGTCAGCGATATATTTCCGCCTTCACTCGGCTTTGCACTATTGTCAATGTCGGTTTCGTACACAAGGCGGTAGGCTGAATCAATTGTCCCATCAAATGTGACATTTCCTTTTGAATCAACGCTGTAGCCGGAAGAAACTTCATTTCCTTTGCTGACAGAACCATCAATGTTCACATTGAGTTCATATACTTTAACTGAACGGTAGGTTAAACCCTCTGGAAGGCTTTCCGTGAGTTTGGCATTCTTGACTTGATCCAACTTTTTATTGACATCGACCGTCCATGTTACTTTACCGGGGTTGATGCCTTTATCCAGTGCACCTGATTTATCAATGGTTTTACTCACATTTGGTTTAAAATAAACTGTTGTTTCAGGAGTATCAGAATTCACAGGGAATGGAATCTTCTGTGTTGTCGAACCCGTTATTTTTTTCTCATTGAACTGCGTATTGATAACCAATGTGCCTTTGACATTAGAACTTTCTTTTACCTCGCCGTTAAATGTCATCACCACATGTCCGTTCGTATCAATAGAAAATGTCCCGTATGTGGTGTCTCCGGCGCTTAACGGCAGGTTCACAATGTCATTATGCATAATAAATTCTTTAGGTAAATCAAATTCATATTTATCGCCGGCATTGATTGTTTTTCCCAAATCGTCAGGAATGGCCCAATCAATTGAAATTTTCACCGGAGAATTCGTATCGGCACGATTGCCCTTGTCATATGGCTTTCCGTTTTCGTCCGTCAATGTCACGCCGGTTAAAAGATTTTGCGTGATTTGTTTTTCTTCAGTTTGCAAACTTCTGAAAGCTGATTGACTTGAGGATGACACTTTATTTGAATCTTTATCCTTTGAGGAATCACCGCTCTTAGAGTCGGCTGACGGTTGCTGTTCTTCCTCTTTTTGATCCTTGCTGACTGGAGGTGCAGATTTGTCATCTGTCTCTTTCTGATCACCATCAGTATCAGAAGGGTCGTTTTTTGGCTCTTCCTCCTCGGCATCTGGTGATTCATCTTTCTTAACAGGAATAATCACCTGCTGGGTTTTGCCTCCCCCTAGTTGAAAAAGGGCTGCTACTGTATGTTCATCGTCTTTTGCATCTGCAGCAAACGCGGCTGACAGTGTAATGGTCCCCTTGGCATTCGGAGAATCCGCGAATCCAGTTGTTAATTTTACCGTCATGGTGCTGCTGCCCGCCGGCACTTGATAGCTGCCGATGACCTGATCAGCAGATTTGATTTCACCTTCTGCACCTTTATCAAATGTAAAGTTTTTAGGGATCTCCACATTGATATCCTGTTCACTATCTGTTTCTACATCTTTTTTCAATGACCATTCATATGTCAGTGTCACTTCATCCCCCGGCGTTAATGCCGGTTCGTTTCCTTTTGATCCGTCTACAATCTGGTTCTTGCCGTCCTTGACAGTCACCGAATCGAAGAATTGGCTGTCACTTGACGTTACATCCACAGCCTGTGCGGTAAGAGTATAGCTGGCGATCTGACTGAAGAAGAAAAAGATGGCAAGGCTTATGATCATAACGATCCGCCCGCTTTTTTTCAGCCCTAAGGGAAAACTCCTCGTTCTCAACTTTTCATTCCTCCCTTTCATATCTATTTTTCACTTGCCGATTGATACACGAGACCATAAAACCACGTTCCATCCCCCACAATTAAACTACTAATGCCGAATGAGTTTTAAAACTAAGATTTGCCATCCGAACCAAACTACATTGTATGAAATGGAACTATACAATTTCTGTACAACAAAAAATCATGTATGATTCAAGTGAAATGGATATAATTGGAGATTCGAAGTTTCAGACATATGGCGAGGGCCTTCCCTTTAGGTGACATGTACAAAAAAACCAGTGTGCATCGAAAGGCAATCGACACTCACTGGTTTGGATAAGTTTTCTGCTTCTTTAATTAATCTGATCTTTCATTTGTTTGTAGCGCTGATATTCCTTTATCGCATCTTCTACCTTCCCGTTTTTGTTAAATATCTGCATTTTGTATTGCATAATTTTGTGATCGAAAGGTTCAATTTTCTCAACCTGCAGACAAATGTCCATCGCTTGACTGTAGTTCATTTCATGCATGAAAAAATCAATCAATTCATATGCCTTGCCGATCCACAGTTGGGCAAGACGCGTTTTTTCCGGTTCTGCCCACAAGTAGCCGTACTCCATAAAGTAATGGTTTTCGTATGACATTAACATATCCATGTGCTGGTGTAAGGTAGATGTATTAAGCGGCGGAGCCTCTTTTAGTGACCTTTCCCATTCAACAACATCAATTTTTACTCCTGAAAAACGAAGAATATACCCTGTTTCGGTTTTCTCGATTGATTGGCCGAAAGGAACCTGGCCGATTAATTTCCGTATTTGGTAAATGGTTGAGTAAAGCTGGGTGCTTGCTTTTGAAACATCATAGTTGGGCCAAAAAAGGTCGATTAACAGGTCTTTACTGACGACACGTCCTTGATTTTGAAGTAAAAAAGCATAGATTTCACGCGCCTTGGACGTTCTCCATTTGACCGGTATGTTTGTCTTGACACTATTTAAGGTTTGATAAAACTGCAGGCTTCCAAAACATTGAATGAAATAATGCGCCTCGGTATTTTCTGCAGGGGCCCTGAGCTTGTTATTCGTTCTGATACGTTCAACTGTTGTCTCAAGCCGCTTATAAATGACAGGCTTCAGCAAATAATCAATGGCATTCAGCTCAAACGCTTTGATAGCAAACTCATTATAAGCCGTGATAAAAACGACTTGGACGTTTTCATTCTGCGCTTGAATCGCTTCAGCAAGCTCAATGCCATTAATTCCGGGCATTTCAATATCAAGAAACACCGTATCTATAGCAAGAATCGCCGCATGCTCCAGAGCTTCAATCGGATCTTGAAATGCCGTAATAGATTGAAAGGCGTTTGTCCGTTCAAGCATATTCTTAAAATGAAGCAATGCCAGATGCTCATCATCAACAATTAACGCGTTCAAAAACACATCCCACCCTATATGTAAAATCGAGATATTAGTAAATATCTTCTATTATATCATGCCAAATAGCCCCTTTAATTGGATTCTTTTTCTTTCTATTGTAGCTTTTGAAAGTTTACATTTACAATATTTATAAAAAATAGGAATGTAGAATGAACCTATTAAAAAGGAGCATTGTTATGAAAGAAAAATTTATTTTCATTTCGATTATTTTCGGTTATGCCGCTTTGTTTATGGTTTTTATAGCGATTGATCATCTTTTTGGATCAACACTTCCTGAAGCAAAGCATGGGGTCATGAACTTGGAGAACTGGGATTTTCAGAAGGATGGGAATGTACAGCTGAACGGAAAGTGGACATTATATCCAAATCAGATTTTATCGCCAAAAGAGATTGCTTCAGCAAAAGGAAAAGATCCCCTCTTCGTTGATGTCCCCAGTAATGTGAAGCTGGCCAAGCAAGGTATCAACGTGGATTACGGAACGTACAAGCTGACGATCAAATCAAAGCTAGACAATCAGGTTTTCGGGATCAGCACGTCGTTTATTTACAGTGCAAATCGCAGCTATTTTAATGGACAAGTCATAGGCCAAAGCGGCAGCCCCTCAAATAAACCTGATTTTACAGCACAAAACAGACCGTATACGAGCTTTTTCCCGCTTCACAAGGGTGATAATGAACTTGTCGTACAGTTTTCGAACTTCGGAAAAACGCCGGGGTGGGGAATCGCAAAGCCGATTACCTTTGGAACTCAGGACCAAATAGTGCGTGAAAACAAAATTTCCTTTCTTAATGATACGGTCATGATTACAGCATTTTTCATTACCGGATTATATTTTCTGGGCTTTTACCTGCAAAGAAAAAAGGATAAACATTTGCTGTTTTTTTCTGTTATGTGCCTTCTGTTTTCATTCATTATTCTGATGATCGGAAAAGAGCGGATTATATTCCTCCTCTTTCCGTCCATTTCATTTTCATTGTTAAATTCAATGAGGGCAATCTCAACTGTGTTTGTCAGTATAGCGGTTTTTCTCTATCTCTATTTTGCTTACAGAGAGATTGTGTCAAAACGTTTTATGCTCATAGCCACTGTTTCTTGCGGGCTGGTCTTGATCATAGATTTTTTAACCGTTGGGTTTATCGGCCACTCCTCATACATACTACATTCCGTGCTAGCCGTTTCGACCCTGGTTTATATCACATATATTTTTACGATCGCAACGATCCGCAAAATGGAAGGAAGCCTGTATCTGACAATCGCTTCTATATCAATGAGTGCTTTTGTCATTTTAACGACCATCTCCGCTTACACAGGAAAAACGGCTTTTTCTTTTAATTCGATCTATTCATTGCCGACAGTCATTGCGTTGCTGGCGATTGTTCTTCTCATGGCACAGCAATTTGCCGGTGCATTCCGCGAAAATGAAGTGCTGTCGTGGAAATTACTCAGGGTTGACCGGCTGAAGGATGAGTTTATAGCGAAGACATCGCATGAATTTAAAACTCCGCTGAACAGCATTATTAATATATGCCAAACGTTGCTGGCCGGCAAAGGAAAAAGAACGATAGAAGAAGAGAAAGAAAACATGCAGCTTGTTATCCGCATGGGCTACAGGCTGTCCAATCTGGTGAATGACATCCTGGATTTAGAAAAAATAAAGCAAGGCATGCTTCAGATTCACCCGGTGCCTGTTGATATTTATGCTTTAGTTTGTTCGGAAATGAATTTCTATAATCTCTTATCGAGACATAAAAACTTAAATATGATGAATCATATTCCAGAAGACCTTCCTTTAGTGTTCGCAGATGAAAACCGCTTCCGCCAAATATTAACCAATTTAGTAGACAATGCAATCAAGTATACAGCGGAGGGCCAAATCACACTTTCTGCTTCAAAACTGAACGATAACATGATCAAGGTGACAGTTACGGATACCGGAAGCGGCATTTCCGAAGCCGATCGCCAAACCATCTTTGAGTCTTTTCAGCAAGCAGAAATGAATAAAGACGACGGAGCCGGTCTTGGCCTCAGTATTGTCAAACAGCTGGTCCAGCTCCAAAACGGGGACATTTGGGTTGAATCAGAAGAGGGAAAAGGGTCGGCATTCCATTTCACATTGCCCATTGTCCATCATGAATCTGTGCCTGAAACCAAAACAAGTCTTCCAGAATTACAATCCGGGCTAGAGATGTCAGGTATCTCTTTAAGCACGCCCTATTACTCTGAGAAAATTGACGCTCCAACCATTCTGATTGTCGATGATAACATTGACAGTTTAAAAATTTTAAGCGATATGCTTGAAGGCGTGCCCTACAATGTAATTGCTGCAAAAAACGGAACGGAAGCATTAGAAGTGGTTTCTTGCACGAAGCTTGATTTGGTGATTCTGGACTTGATGATGCCGGATATGACTGGTTTCGAAGTCTGTGCGAGAATTCGTGAACGATTCAGTATGGTTGATCTTCCGGTTCTGATCATTACAGCAGCCATCATCGGCCACGACAAATACAAGGCTTTTCATGCCGGAGCGAATGACATTTTGCAAAAACCTTATCATTACTCTGAATTTATGGCGCGTATCAAAAACCTGATTATGATGAAGCATACAGCAAACCAAGCGACAAATATGGAGATGGCATTTCTGCAGTCGCAAATCAAACCACACTTTCTCTACAATGTGTTAAACACAATTATTTCACTCAGTCATTTGGATATTGAAAAAGCGCGAGAGATAACAGCTGAATTTACTAACTATTTAAGAATGAGTTTTGATTTCCAAAATACATCAGCCATCAGTTCATTCAGAAACGAGCTTTCTATTATCAATTCCTATCTCTCCATAGAAAAGACGCGCTTCGGCGATCGGCTGGACATTCTTTTCGATATAGACAAAGACATTGACTTCATCCTTCCGCCTTTAATGATTCAGCCATTGGTGGAAAATGCAGTCCATCATGGCGTAAGCAAAAAAAGAGGTGGAGGATGGGTGAAGCTGACCGTAAAAAAACAAAGCAGGAACGAATATTACGTCGAAGTTGAAGATAACGGTGTTGGCATTGCGCCGGAAAAACAAAAGGATATCCTGTCTCAAGACTTCGATCGCAGCGTCGGACTGAAAAATATCAACCAGCGTCTCAAGCATTTTTGCGGCGGTGAATTGAACATCCGCAGCATCCCGGATGCCGGTACAGCTGTTTCGATGGTCATACACATTACTGAAACAACAGATTCTCCTAAATTTATAAGCACGTCTCCGGATGCGGAGGAACAATAAAGAATACGGTAATCCTTGACCTATAAAAAAGACTGCCGCATTCCAGCGGCAGTCTTTTTTTATTCTGGAGATCTTGTCTGCTGCTTCAGCAAGTCCCTGATTTCTTTCAATAACTCTTCTTGCGCATCCGCCGCTTCCTCCTCGGCCTCTTCTTCCGCTTCTTTCTTGCGCCTCAATTGATTCAAAGTCCGAATCATAATAAAAATAGAGAACGATATGATCAAGAAATTCACAATGGTTTGAATGAAGCTGCCGTATTTGACGACCGCATCACCGAATGTAAATGACAGTCCCGAAAAATCAAGCCCGCCCAGAAGCAAGCCAACTAAAGGCATAATGATATCATTAACGAGGGATGTGACGATCTTACCGAACGCGCCCCCTATGACAACACCAATCGCAAGGTCAACAATGTTCCCGCGCATGGCAAAGGTCTTAAACTCTTTCCACATTACAATCACCTGCTTTTTTGTTTTGAAAGAAAAAAGACAAATGTGCCGCTGCCCATCTGTCTTTTTTTCACTTACTCGCCAAGGGCAAAAGTCAGTTCCACTTCGCAAACCACTTCGCCGTCAACTTTGGCAACGCCTTTTCCGCGCCCGATTGTGCCTCGCGCACGAATGATCTCAACCTCAAGGTGAAGCTGGTCACCAGGTTTCACTTGTTTTTTAAACCGGCAATTGTCAATGCCGGCAAAGAAAGCCAATCTGCCTCGGTTTTCTTCTTTAATCAGCATGGCAACAGCGCCGACTTGGGCAAGTGCCTCTACGATTAATACGCCGGGCATAACCGGATACTGAGGAAAATGGCCGTTAAAAAATTCTTCATTTGCGGTTACATTTTTATATCCTGCGGCCCGTTTGCCCTCTTCAACTTCCGTAATCCGGTCTACGAGCAAAAACGGATAACGGTGAGGAATAATTTCTTTAATTTGCTGAGTATCAAGCATTCTCTTGACATCTCCTTCATCTGCGTTAGTATGTATAGCAATCATTTATGATCCAATCTGTACATTTGAAAAGTATATTATGAATGAATCTCTTTTTCAACCTGCACCCAAAGTGTAACCAACTGTCAATGAGAGCCGTCAAAAGTTGTGATATGATAATTATAGATTTTACCATTAGCAAAGAGGTAGGAAAATGATTTCAAAGTTTATAGAAAAAAGAATGCAAAAAATGTTAGACGAGTGGTATACCGCTATCGGCAAACGCAAAATGGATGACGCAGCAGCACTTAAAGAGGAAATCGATCAGAACCTTCCGAAGCTTAAAAGGAACACAAAACTTTGGATGCGTTATCAATTGTTCCTCGCACGGCATCAGCTGCTTTATGAAAACCAGGACGGTCTGGATTCATTATTCCATGATTTACATGAACAGGAAGAAAAAATGGATGATGAATTGAAATATTATCTGCACTTTTTCTCAGGATTATATGAAATGGTAAAAACCGCTCCGAAGCATGCGGTGAATGGTTTTAAAAAAGCTGAGCAGCACCTGCACGCGATTCAAAACTCATTTGAAGCCGCTGACTTTTATTATCAAACCGCCGGCGCCTATTACTTGATGAAATCACCGCCGCTTTCCATCCAATATGTTGAAAAAGCTTTAAATATCTACTTGCATCAATTCGGCTATGTAAAAAAGGTGATCAGCTGCAAACTGCTGCTCGCTGTAAACTATATTGATCAAGAACGCTATGATGAGGCTGAACAGCTTTTCAAAGAAATCATCAAGAAAACCCAGCAGTTAAATGACGATAACCTGCTATGCCATGCTTATTATAATTTAGGCTTTTTAAAAGCAACCGAAAAGAAAGACCATGAAGCACTTCTATACTTTAAAAAGGTATTGAAGAATCAGGAATTTGAAACCAATTCTCCAGTATCCTATCTTCACTGTGTGTATGAATCCGTCAGAGCCCTTTTTAAAACAGAAAAGATCTCAGAAGGAAAAGCGGTTTTGCAAAAAGGCAAAGAATTATCTGAAAAAGTAAACATTCAAACAATTCAATTGAAATTAAAAACACTTGAAGCGCTCTATACGTCTGCTGAAGACCCTTATGATACCTTGCTTGAATATGTGCTTGAACTAGAAAAAATCGAAGCTTGGGTGGATTTAGAGGTGCTTTTGGAGGACATCACGGAATACTACAAAAAAAAGGACGATTTCGAAAAAGCCGCCTTTTTTATACTGCGCGGCTGATTGAAAACGCCCCTCTCTCTATTATCTGACAGAATTAATCAAACCGAGCATCTGATCACCCATTGTGATCGTTCTGCTGTTCAGCTGATAAGAACGCTGAGACGTAATCAAATCTGTCATTTGTTTAGAAATATCCACATTTGACATTTCAAGTGCACCCTGCTGCATGCCGATGTTTTGTCTGTATGCGCCATTCAGCTCTTCAAAGGCTGCCGCATTATCAATGGAGAAAAGATTATTTCCTTCGGATTTCAGCTCTTGAGGATTGTTCACTTGGATAACTCCGAGATTAAACCGCTGTACTGTATTCCCGTTAGACGCGGTTAAGGTCCCGTTATCATTGACCGTAATTTTTTTCATTGAGCTGTCTATGTTTACTGCATTGCCGTTTTCATCAAGCACGGGATGACCGTTGCCTGTCACGAGCTGAAGCTGGTCGGCATTATCAGCTGAAGGCGATAAATAAAGCGCCCCGTCCCTCGTATACTGGCGATTGCCATTCACGTTAACCTGCAGGTATTGGTAAGGAGACGTAAAGGCGATATCCAGATCGCGCTCCGTCTTCTGAATGCTTCCTTGATCAGATACAAGCCGTGAATTCATCATCGCTCCGACGCCAAGGCGCAAGCCGGGCGGCGTTTTGCGGGATTGTGCCACTTCTTCGTTTTTTTCATCAACCTGATCGAATTGCTGTCTGACGAGCTCAGAGAAATTTGTATCCTTAGCCTTATAGCCGGTTGTGTTGCTGTTGGAAAGGTTGCTGCTGATTGTGTCAATCTGCTGCTGCAGCTGGTTTAAGGTGGTTGATGCCGTTAGCATTGACCTGAGCATAGTTGATGTCCCCCGTTTTTTCTTCCGTTATCTTATATTTTTCCGATTTCATTGGCTGCTTTGTCCATACTTTTGTCATAAGCTTGAATGACCTTCTGGTTTGCTTCAAACGATCTGTACGCTTCAGTCATTTCTGTATAGGCGCTCGTCACATCAACATTCGAAAGCTCAGAAACGCCTTGTTTTAATGAATAAGATACTTGGTTATTGCCAGCCGCGCTCGGCAGGTCATTTCCGTCAGCCGTGCTGTACAAATCATTGCCATCTTTTTTTAGATTTCTGACATCCTCTGCCATTCTGACATCAATCTGTCCGGCTGTTCGTCCGTTCACAGTAACAGTACCGTTTTCAGACACGGTGAAATTTTCATTTTCGACCGTAATCGGCTGTCCTGTCGTTGATAAAATGGCATTTCCGTTAATCGTCAGCTGATTATTCTCATTTAAAGAAAACGTGCTGCTTTTTGAATAACGGACCCCATTCTCCGTTTGAACCGGATAAAAAAGGGCGGCATTTTCATTTGTTTCCGCATGAACCGGAACTTGATTTTCAACCAATGTGATGTCTGTAGGCTGATCCGTCGACTTGAGGCTTCCCTGTGTAAAAAGAGGCTTAAGCTCCTGCATATAGACACCGGTATTAACGGAACCGATTTCTGTTTTCGATGTGCCAGCCGGAGATTTTGATTCAATTCTGCTAAGAAGCATCTCAGGGAACGCGCGCAGCGAGCCTTGGTCTGCTTTATATCCGGATGTATTTGCGTTTGCGATATTATTTGAAAGCATTTCCGTTCTGCGCTCTTGGGCAATCATTGCGGATGTTGCGGTATATAATCCTTTTAACAAGTTTTCCACCTCTAAAATGGCATTTTTTCCAGTTGTCATATAGGAACATTCGTTCTATAATATAAATCAGTATTTTATCCTATTATCGGCATTTCCCATCAATTCGTGAAGAGTTTTCATAAAAAAACCCCATTCTTTTTCAGAATGAGGTTTGAGTGATCAGCTTAGTTTGCGTTTAGGAAGCTTGTCCATATTATCAAGCATAACACCTGTTCCGACTGCCACACAATCCATTGGATTTTCAGCGACAAGCACCGGAACCTTCAGCTCTTCAGCGAGCAGCTGGTCGAGGCCGTTTAAGAGTGCGCCTCCGCCGGTAATGATAACGCCGCGGTCAATGATATCAGCGGACAGTTCAGGCGGTGTTCTTTCAAGCACTTGTTTCGCAGCCTGCACAATAACAGCTACAGATTCACGAAGGGCTTCTTCTACTTCTTTGCTGTTTACTGTAATTGTTCTTGGAAGACCGGAAACCATGTCCCGTCCGCGAATGGAAATTTCTTCGTGACGTGCGTCTGGGAAAACTGTTGCGACTTTAATCTTAATATCTTCCGCAGTACGTTCGCCTATCAGCAGCTTGTACTCGCGTTTGATGTAATTTAAGATTTCCATGTCAAACTTGTCCCCAGCCATTTTAATAGAAGAGGAGGTGACAATATCGCCCATTGAGATGACTGCGATATCCGTCGTCCCGCCTCCGATGTCTACAACCATGTTACCGCTCGGCTGGAATATTTCCATACCCGCGCCAATAGCGGCAACTTTCGGTTCTTCTTCAAGGTACACATGTTTACCGCCGCTTTTTTCAGCAGCTTCTTTGATGGCTTTTTGCTCAACTGATGTAATATTCGTCGGGCAGCAAATAAGCATGCGCGGTTTTGAGAACAGGCCTTTTACGTTCAGCTTGTTAATAAAATGTTTCAGCATTGCTTCTGTTACTTCAAAGTCAGCAATAACTCCGTCTTTCAGCGGGCGAATCGCAACAATATTCCCAGGTGTACGTCCAACCATTCGTCTTGCCTCTTCGCCAACCGCCAGCACTTTGCCGCTGTTTTTATCAAGTGCAACTACGGAAGGTTCATTCAGAACAATTCCTTTACCTTTAACATGGATCAGTACATTTGCTGTACCGAGGTCAATACCAATATCCCTTGCAAACATCTATTTATATCCTCCTTGAAAATCTGTTTCACAGTAAATATCCACATTGTGCCCTAATTATATATATTATCATAAAATATAGAAAAAAAGTTGGAAGCACATTAAGTTCTTTACAAATTTTTGCGGATGATCTACAAACGATTTCCGGAAGACAATGCAGGCTGATTTGCCCTGGGTGATTATGGCTGGCGAACGGGCTCTCCTTCGAGAATTTCATCCTTTTTATACTTGAGTTTTGTTGCTTCTCCTCCTCTTAAATGCCTGATGGATTTATGATAATCGAGTATTTCTTTCACTTCGTTTGCCAAGTCAGGATTGATTTCAGGCAGACGCTCTGTTAAATCCTTGTGTACTGTACTTTTGGAAACACCAAATTCCTTCGCAATGACACGAACGGTTTTCTTTGTCTCCACGATGTACTTTCCTATCTTGATTGTTCGCTCTTTGATGTAATCGTGCACACCACTCGACCTCCCTAAAATGGATGTGAGAAGTGTGAAATGAGATCCGTATTCTGTAAAGAGTCATTCATTATGCAGCTTCTTTGTTGTATGATTTTACAAGTAAGTTTGTGAAATATGCCCACGATCCCTCACCTCAAACACTCTCTTTGTTAGGTTTGTAACAGTGTATTAGCATTCTTTTGGGAATATGCTAAAAACTCAATAAGGACAAGGGGTGAAACGAATTTTTCGGCTTCCGCTAACTATTTCGCGTCACTAAATTTTTATCTTTACATCCGTTCATCGCTCCTGTAAAATGAAAAAGCAATTAGTTACTTAGGTAAGTTTTTTAGAAGGAGACCGAAATGACCTACGTCAACAGACACCTCATTCATCAAATCAACCAAAGCGCCCGCCTGATTGCCAAAAAAGCCAATGAACAGCTGGAGCCATTCGGCCTTTACTCATCTCAATGGTCAGTTTTATATTGTTTGCGTACGATCGGACCAATGACTCAAAAGGAGATTTGGTCCTATTTAAATGTGGAAGCCCCGACCGTAACCCGGACGATCAAACGCCTTGAAGAAAACGGCTGGGTACAGAGACGGCAAGGTGAAGACAAACGGGAAAAACTCGTTGTCCTCACAAAAGAAGCAGAGAAGAAATACGAAGAAATCAATGTGAAAATGCTTAAATTTGAGGAAGAACTGCTCGCAGATTTCCGTGATGAAGATAAAGAAGCGTTTTCTCTTCTATTTCGTTTGTTTTTACAACAATGAAAATAAGGAAGTGACATACATTTGAAAAAGTCTGAACCAATTTGGACCAAAGATTTCATTATGGTCGTTCTCGTGAACTTGTTTGTTTTTGTGTTCTTTTATACATTTTTGACTGTTCTGCCTATCTATATGATGCAGGAGCTTGGCGGTACTGAATCTCAGGGAGGGCTGTTGATCAGTCTGTTCCTGTTATCCGCCATTTTCACTCGTCCTTTTTCAGGGGCTATTATAGAACGGTTTGGGAAAAAGAGGATGGCGATTGTATCGATGGCGATTTTTGCCCTTTCGTCTTTTCTTTACCTGCCGATTCATAACTTCTATTTGCTGCTTGGATTGCGGTTCTTCCAAGGAATCTGGTTCAGTATTTTAACCACTGTAACCGGCGCGATCGCAGCCGATATCATTCCAGTTAAACGCCGCGGCGAAGGGCTTGGATACTTTGCCATGTCTATGAACCTCGCAATGGCTATCGGTCCGTTTCTTGGATTGAGCCTAGTGAAAATTGTGCCTTTCTCTGTCTTCTTTACAATTTTTGCGGTGTTTATGATTGTCGGGCTGTTTGTTACATTACTCATTAAAGTGCCAAACAGCCTCAGCAGCGGAACGACTGTATTCCGTTTCTCTCTTTCGGATATGTTTGAAAAAGGCGCGCTTAAGATTGCGATTGTAGGGCTGTTTATATCATTCTGTTATTCAACAGTTACAGCATTTTTGTCCGTTTTTGCTAAGTCTATTGATCTATTAAATGTCAGCGGCTACTTCTTTGTTTGCTTTGCTGTTACGATGATGGTTGCGCGTCCGTTTACAGGCAAACTGTTCGATAAAGTCGGAGCGGGGATTGTGATTTACCCTTCAATCCTGATTTTCTCTGTCGGACTTTGCATGCTTGCCTTTACGCACAGCAGCTTGATGCTGCTATTATCCGGAGCTGTGATCGGGCTCGGATACGGCTCAATCGTGCCGTGCATGCAAACGCTGGCGATACAAAATTCACCGGCACACCGTTCAGGGTTTGCGACAGCAACGTTCTTTACGTTCTTTGACAGCGGAATTGCCGCAGGATCGTATGTGTTCGGATTATTCGTTGCTTCCGCAGGCTTCTCATCTATTTACTTATCAGCGGGTCTATTCGTTCTGATTTCTCTTCTTCTCTATGCATGGAGCCAGAAAAAACCTGCTGTAGCCGAACCTGAAGGAAAAGTGTCGATTGCAGAATAGCTAGTCAGACTGCCGGAATTTGCCGGCAGTCTTTTTTTGCATAAAAAACGGCATTCTGCTCCGTTTAACGGAATAGAATGCCGCTTGTTCATGATTCAATAATCGGACGCGCAGGTGAATCCGGATCTAATGTAAAATCAAAAGACTCTTCGTCGCGATACATCGGATCTGCATAGAGAGAGCCAACATCGTTTTTCGTTGCTTTTTGATAGGACGGAAATGAGTCGTATTCTGTCTTTTTCCACATCCATAAGCCGTCTTTATCTGCTTCCTTATGGTAAACGTTATGATTGACTGTATTTCCTTCATTGGTTTTAAATTCGTTGGCAATAAACAGCCTAGAGTCACTTGCCGTCATAATATTTTTTTCTATTATGTTGTTTTTTGTATCATGCTGCAGCAATAGCTGACCGCCATACAGCCCTTTTGTGTCGTTTCGGAACATCATGTTGTGAGCAATCACAGAACCGGCGGTGCCGCCACGCTCCTTGTCGTATCCGCCGATTGAAATCCCCGTATACGCATTCTGATACACCTTGTTGTCGGTAATCTTTATATCCTCAGCATATTTCCCTTTGTGCTCAGAGGTTGCTTCAATTCCGATATCGTTTCTGTATACCGTGTTTTTCCTGATGTCAATACTGCGTCCTCCGTCGACATAGATTCCGCCCGCTGAGTACTCATCTCCATAAGCCGGATTTCCGAAAGTTGAATGATGATAGACAGTATTGTTTTCTACGATGCCGTTCCTCACATAATCGTTTTGATCTGCCGTTCCTTCATATCCGATAAGATCGATGCCAATATTGTTATTATCACGGACCAAATTTCCCGCAATTGTAAAGCCGTCAATGTTTCCGTTTAGCACAACCGCTTCACTCGCTCCGAGTGTCAGCTTTTCAACGGTATTATCCATGATTTTAATGTCTTTCATGCTTCCCGTTCCATACACTGCAATTCCGTGGGCATTGCCCTCATCTGCCGTTGTTTTTATATTCCGAACATGATTACCCTTAATCGTGATATGGCTGCTGGAGCCAGTCACATAAATTCCCATGGCGGTTGCTTCTTCAGATGAAACAGAGAGATTCTCAATCGTTAAACCGCTGATTGTGATGTAATGTTTATTGTCTATGCCGATTAACGGCGTTTCATATTTTGCGCTCGTAATAGATTTCCCGGTAATCACTGCTTTTTCGTTCTGATAGTTTCGAAACGTGACAGGCTTCCCGTCCGTGCCGCTATGCTTCACATCAAGCGGTTCATCATACGTGCCTTCACGGATTAATACGGTTGTTCCGGCAACAGCTTCCTTAGCGGCGTGCGCCAGTGTACGAAATGGCTTAGTTTTCGTCCCTTCATTTTGATCATTGCCGTTAGGAGAAACATATAAACAGTTCACTGATTCATGTTCATTTGCTGTCGTCTTATCATAGATTAAAGCGATGATCACAGCAGTTAAAACAACTGCAGCAGAAATAAAAAATGGTAGCTTCATATGGGATTCTCATTTCTATTTAGAATGGATTTTCTTCTATCATTATAGGTTATCCATTTATGGAAAACCATCTCAAATCCATTCCACTGCAGAAAACGCTTATTCCGCACGAAGCACCTGTTCAGAATCATACTTTCCGACAGCAGATGATACTGGCGGGTGAATCCGCATCAGAGCAATATAGACAAGAAATGATGTCAGTACACCTACAAACCATGAGATGTCATATAAGCCCTTTAATGCGGGGACATACATCCCGATTAATGAGATGAGTGCGCCTAAAAGCGTGGCCGCGAATGCCCGGTAGTTATAGCCTTTAAAATACACATACCGTCCGGTTTCGGAATATAGGTCATCAACCGAGAGCTCCCGCTTGCGAATGATAAAGTAATCAGCCATCATGACGCCTGCCACCGGACCGAGCATGCCGCCGATTAAACCGAGAAACGCATAAACGCTGGTTGCGCTCTCCATGAGCTTCCACGGAACCGTAAATAAAGCGAGCAGGGCTGTGATAAAGCTGCCTCGTTTAAAATTAATATATTTCGGCAAAGCATTCGCAATATCATAAGCGGGAGACACGATGTTTGCTGCGACATTAACTGAAATGGTGGCAATACAGAGCGTAATCACAGATAATACGATGACATAAGGATTATCAAACCTCGCCAAAATATCAACCACGTCCCAAATCGGCTCGCCGAAAGCAACCTGTGAACCGGAGGTCACCGTAATACTGGCAAACGCAAATAACGCGAAGGTTCCCGGCAAGCCGTAAAACTGGCCTTTAATCTGCTCTTTTTGCGTTTCCGCAAACCGTGTAAAATCAGGTATGTTTAAAATTAACGTTGCCCAGATACCTATAATGCCGGTGACTCCGGCAGCAAACGGCCAAAACGTTTCTGAAAACGTGTGAAATTTCCCAGGCTGCGAATAGATCGGCCCGAGTCCTCCGGCTATATCGACCGCCCACCATACCATGCCGCCAAACACCACATACACTAAAGGACCTGCCCAAACCTCGAAACGCTTAATTGATTCCATACCGTGATGCAATACAAGTAAGTGCACAGCCCAAAAGAATACGAAAGAGAGGAAACCAGACAAGTGGATACCCAGAATATTCCACTCCCCGCCAATCTCTCCCCAGCCGGGCCACATATTTAACAGCAAAATGTTCAGCGCCGTGCTCCCGGCAAAGGTTTGAATACCAAGCCACATAATGGCTGTAAAAGCCCTCAGAAGCGCCGGAATGTTCGCGCCGTAAATTCCGTAAGAAGCCCGGATAATCACAGGAAATGGCAGCCCGTATTTTGTCCCTGCATGCCCGTTTAAAGCGAGTGCGCCGAACAAAATAAGCGAGGCCGTAATAATGATCGCCAGCACCTGCCACGGTGAAAGCCCAATCGCAATTAATCCTCCCACTGTCGCGTAGGTCGGTATATTATGTATGCATCCCATCCAAATGGAGGCAAAGTTCATTGCTTTCCACGTGCGTTTTTCCTGTCCTAAAGGCAGCAGATCCTCATTGCTCAGCCTATTTGATTGCAGATGGCCCTCTTTTAATTCCATAGCCGGCTCCCCTTTCAGCTTGTCTATCTTCCGTCATATGTATAGTTTTCTAACATCACATGTGACTTAATATAACTGAAAAGTCAGACAAATACATTGGCTATGATACACAAACCTTTTATTCATTTTTGAGCATCCTAAACAAGAAAAGAGACAGACTCGTATATCTGTCTCTTTTCTCATGAACTTGTTTTCATTAAGGCGGTGAATCTCAAAGCCATAAACAAACTCAATCCGCCTACAGCAATAAGGATCATTCCCATGATATCAAAATGAGCCGCTGTAATCTCTTTACCGAACAGAAGGCCCAGAATCACCGATGACAAAATCGAACCAAGGTAACGGCACGTTTGGAACAGGCCTGAGGTAGTTCCCACCATGTCTGAAGGGCTCGTTTTCAGCATCGCTGCCTGAAGCGCTACGTTTCCAAGTCCATAACCGATGCCGAGCAGCGACAGGATCAAGCCTTTCCCGATAACCGGAACGCTGATAAAAAAGACCGTTAATAGCACAGCGCCCGCGGTCATCAGAAGCGATCCCGCCAATATCGGCTTAATGACTCCCGATCGATCAATCCACTTGCCTGTAATGGGCGATATAGCGATGCTCATACCCGACATGAACAGCATAAACAGACCGCTCGTTTGGACAGAAAGATGCATTTCATCTTGAAAATAACTCGGCAGCCCGAAAAATAAACAGTAGAAGAATACGTTGAGTAAAATAAACTGAACGTATACCGCTGACAGACTTCGCTGCGTTTTAAACAGACGGACATCAATAAACGGCTTCTCCGTTTTCAGCTCACGCCAGACAAATGCGGCAAGCAGAATGACACCAATCACACCTTCTGACATATGCGGGGATGTGCTGAACGAAAGCAAAAAGGACAGGAGCAAAATGATCCCGCCGGCAAACAAAAGGATTCCCGGAACATCTAGCTGCCGGATAACCGCTCTGATCCCCACCCCTTTTTTCTGATCCTTTGGGAACATATACATCCCTAACAGGAAGCTGAGGATAATAAACGGCAGATTGACGATAAAAATTGCCGGCCAGCCGCCCCAGACAATCAAAAAACCGCCGACTGTCGGCCCCAGCGCCGTCATTGCAGATGCAAATATGGACAGAACCGCCATGGCTGAAGCCTGGCGCTCATGTATGTGGTTTCGTATCAGCCCGACTCCCGACGGATAAATCGCACTGCTCCCCACCGATTGAAACAGCCGCATGACCAATAATGTCATAAAGGTTGGCGCAAGCGGCGCCCCGATGGCGGAAACCGCCACAAGAATAAGCCCGAATAAAAACAACCTTTTCCGCCCAATCAAATCGCCAATCTTTCCCGTCACAGGCTGGGCCACAGCACTCGCCAAATAGAAAGAGGAGATCAGCCAGGAAACCGTCGTAAATGACAGGTGAAACTCATGCTGGATGCTGTGGAGCGCCAGAGAAATCATAGACGAGTTCAGCGGATTCAGCATCGTTCCTGAAGCTACCGCTGTTAAAAAGACAGCACGGCTCTTTTTTGATATTTTCATTTCACTTGTGATAAAAATTCTTCTGTTGTCCGCGATTTGCCGATTCTCGGGAAAATAAAGCGCAGTGTCGCTTCATGCTCTTCCTCACTGAACGTGGACATCGCGTCAGTAATAAAAATCTGCTGATAGCCAAGCTGAAAGGCCTCGCGAGCCGTACTTTCCACTCCGATATTCGTGGCAATGCCGCATAGTACAATGGTATCAATGCCGCGGCGTCTCAGCTGCAAATCTAAGTCCGTGCCGAAAAACGCGCCCCACTGGCGTTTGGTCACTGTATAATCTCCGTCCTGCACACCGATTTCCGGAACAAATTCCGCCCAGTCCGCCGGCATTTCACCTGAACCTTCCTGCGCCTGTTCATCCGTTTCCGGCTTTAGCGCATCTGCTCCGTCATGGAAGGCTACATTCACAAAGCTGATAAAGCCGTTATGCTTTCGGAATTCGTCAACAAGTTTTTTCGCATTCGGGACAACCTGTCCGCTTTTGTCTATTGGCACAATTCCTTTTTGCAGATCAATGATAACCAATGCTGTGTTTTGAAAATCAATGGTAAGTGTGTTCATTTTGCGTTTCCTCCTGATGCTGGTTAGTGTTTCTCACATCCCATATTTTACTCTTCACTTCACATGAATTCTTGCATGACGCTTGTGAAGTTCTCAGGAGAAGCACTTATCTCACGATTTTTCTTTTATATAAAAATAAAAGGTGGTGCATACAAACATACCGGCAAGCACTGCGATCATAAAAGTTGTCATAGCTTCGTCACCTGCCTGCCGTTAATCGGCTGCTGATTAAACATGCCCATAAATTTGCGGCGGTCAATCCAAAGCAGAATCAAACACATGATCATTAATATCGTACTGAGATCCTGCACGCCAATATCAAAACAATAGTTAATCATGACGATGTTCACAATAATCGGCATAAATACAACGGCACCTAACGCAGATGTTCTTGGAATCAACAGCAAAACTGCAGCAATGATTTCTCCAAAGCCTATAAATACTTCATAGACATGAGAATAACCAAAAAATGTCCACGCAATTGTAAATCCCTTTCCCGCTGCAGCTTCAATTTCAGGCCTTACTTCACCAAACTGCCCTATGACCACTTTCGCCAGGCCGTACACAACAAAATTAAAGGCCAAAAACAACCGGAATGTCGCCGGAATGGACTTTCTTAACGCTCTCAGCAGCCTGCTGCCTTTATTCATATCGCATCCTCCTCAGTGTATTATATCAACTAATACACTTGATACAGTATACGACATTCTATTTTTTGTCAATTCCCTTTTTTCTCATAAAATTAGAGTTATTTTATAGACACAAAGTCTTGTATAGTAAATACCGTTTTTTCTTCCCTCTTCCGCATCGATAACACACACTAAAAAAGCATGTTAGGAAATCTAACATGAAAATGTTTTATCATTCTTTTTTCTCTATAATGAAGAAATATAATAATTGCTTTTATTCTGAAAGATACGGAGGAATGAGACATGCAAATGGGCGATACAGTATTTATGTTCTTTTGCGCTTTACTCGTGTGGCTGATGACCCCGGGGTTAGCGTTATTTTATGGAGGAATGGTAAAAAGCAAAAATGTGCTGAGTACAGCAATGCACAGTTTCTCTTCCATTGCCATCGTATCCATTGTTTGGGTTTTATTCGGATATACACTTGCCTTTGCTCCAGGCAACTCACTGATTGGCGGACTGGAGTGGGCAGGTCTGAAGGGGGTCGGATTTGATCCGGGTGATTACAGCGACACGATTCCCCATTCATTATTTATGATGTTCCAAATGACGTTCGCGGTTCTGACAACTGCCATCATTTCCGGGGCTTTCGCAGAGCGGATGCGATTCGGCGCTTTTCTTTTATTCTCGGTTTTATGGGTTTCATTGGTTTACACGCCGGTTGCTCACTGGGTATGGGGCGGCGGCTGGATCGGCCAGCTTGGCGCGCTTGATTTCGCAGGCGGAAACGTTGTTCATATTTCTTCCGGGGTGGCTGGCCTTGTTCTGGCCATCGTGCTCGGCAAACGAAAAGACGGCACAGCGTCTTCTCCGCATAACCTCATTTACACCTTCTTAGGAGGCGCCCTGATTTGGTTCGGCTGGTTCGGTTTTAACGTCGGCAGCGCCCTGACATTAAACGATGTGGCCATGTACGCCTTTATTAATACAAACACGGCAGCTGCAGCGGGGATTGCCGGCTGGATATTGGTGGAATGGATCATCAACAAAAAACCGACGATGCTCGGCGCGGTATCAGGAGCGATCGCAGGACTTGTGGCCATTACGCCGGCGGCCGGGTTTGTCACACCGTTTTCTTCTATTATCATTGGCATCATTGGCGGAGCGGTTTGCTTCTGGGGTGTCTTCTCGCTGAAACAGAAATTCGGATATGATGACGCGCTTGATGCCTTTGGCCTGCACGGCATCGGCGGCACATGGGGCGGCATCGCGACAGGATTGTTCGCAACAACTTCAGTCAACTCCGCTGGTGCAGATGGTTTATTCTACGGGGATGCAAGTTTAATCTGGAAACAAATTGTAGCGATCGCCGCAACTTATGTTTTTGTATTTATTGTCACATTCGTTATTATTAAAATTGTAGGCCTCTTCCTTCCCCTACGCGCAACCGAAGAAGAAGAATCACTCGGGCTTGATTTAACAATGCACGGGGAAAAAGCATATCAAGATTCTATGTGAGGAGTGACGCTATGAGCGGTCAAATGTTCAAGGTAGAAATTGTAACGCGTCCGGCAAATTTTGAAAAGCTGAAGCAGGAACTCGGAAAAATCGGAGTCACCTCTCTGACCTTCTCCAATGTTCACGGCTGCGGGCTTCAAAAAGCACATACGGAGCTTTATCGAGGGGTAAAAATAGAAAGCAATGTATATGAACGGTTAAAAATCGAAATCGTGGTCAGCAAGGTTCCTGTTGATCAAGTAACTGAGACCGCTAAGCGGGTTCTGAAAACGGGATCACCGGGTGACGGTAAAATCTTTGTCTATGAAATCGGCAATACGATTAATATCCGCACCGGCGAAGAAGGACCTGAAGCGCTGTAATATCGTTAAGAGATTCGGACACTCCGGATCTCTTTTTTTGCGAACAGAAAAAACCCCCAGAAAACGTGGTACCCATTCGAATCCTCTTCAAGCACCATGATTTCAGACAATCTCTATTTTTATTTGAAACTTTTTCTGAGTAAGATGAGTCTACTTAATATAAAAATGTAAAAGGTGATTATTTGAATTACGAAATATTTAAAGCTATCCATGGATTATCTCATCACAATTCTGTTCTCGATTCCATTATGGTTTTCATAACGGAATACGCGATCGTTGCCTATGCGCTTATCTTATTGGTGATGTGGCTGTTCGGGAACACACAAAGCAGAAAGAACGTGCTTTACGCAGGAATTACAGGAATTGCGGGTCTTGTGATTAATTTCTTGATTACACAAGTTTATGTTGAACCGCGCCCTTTCGTCGCTCACACAGTGCATACGCTGATTCCGCACGATGCAGATGCTTCTTTTCCGAGTGACCACACAACGGGAGCGCTAGCTATTTCGATTGCAATGCTTTTCAGAAACCGTAAAATCGGCTGGCCGCTCGTCATCTTCGGGCTTTTGACCGGTTTTTCACGAATTTGGGTGGGACATCACTATCCTGTAGATGTGTTGGGCAGTCTTGTTGTCGCGATCATTATCGGGTTCCTGTTCTTTAGATTTTCAGATTTTCTTCGCCCGCTCGTTGATTTAATCGTTCGAATCTATGAAGCGATTATCAATAAAATAACGAAAAAACCAACCGATCAAAATTTCTAAGATAAAGCCGGCCTCTGAATGGAAGAGCGCCGGCTTTAATATTTTTCATACATCTCATGTCTTTTCCGTTTTGCGAGACCAAATAATCCAATAAACAGGGCAATCCCAACACTGTCAATGAGTACATCCCGGATGCAGCCGTTTCTGCTGAAGAAAAGCTGAATGATTTCTGTAAAAACGGCAAACATGAATGCTCCGGCCGAGGCCCATTTGATATTGTTCCATTGCTTCCACAGCAAATATGTCAGCACGAAGAAAGAAAACGCGTGCCCGATTTTTTGAATTACAGCTTCAGGCGTAGTCAGCTGAGCAAAATCCATGTCTAAAAATTGGTATAGATCAGGATGCGGATGAAAATGAAATGTCACTGTCTGCGACACCACCATATCGCTGAAGCTTTCTGTGCAGACAGAGAGTAAAATGAAGAAGGTCCAGCCCGCAAGTAATAGACGATTCATCTAAACAGCCTCCTTTCCAGCAGCATCTTGTGCATGTAAATACATAGACGGCACAGTGAAACAAAAAGTAACAAAAAAAACGCCTATCACACCGATAGACGTTTTCTTCATTAAGACTGTTCAGTGTCTTCTGTTGTGCTGCTTTCTTTGGAACCAGATTTGTCAGTTGAATCATCCGTTTTGTCTCCGGATTTTTCTTCAGTTCCTTTTTCAGTTGAACCATCCTTTTTTTCAGATGATTGCTGAATGGATTCTTCTGTTTCCTCAGTTGCAGCTTTCTCTTCTGCAGCTGCCGCTTTTTCAATAGAAGAAACCGGCTTGTCCATAAAGTTCAGCGGGTTCATAGCAACTCCGTCTTTACGGATTTCAAAGTGTACGTGGTTACCGCTTTCTTCGCTGTAAAGGTTCTTGCCAGACTTTCCGATGACTTGATTTTGCTTCACCTTGTCGCCTTGCTCAACACCTACTTCAGAAAGTGATTGATACACAGTAGATAAACCATCAGCATGTTCAATTTCCACAACATATCCCAGCACTGGATCTTTTTCAGCTTTGACAACCGTACCGCTTAGAGAAGCAGAAACATCGAAATCTTTTCCGTCTTTCTCAGCTAAGTCAATTCCTTTGCTTAGGCTGTACGTGTTATTATAGGTAACGAGTGCTGCTTCTTTTTCTTCTTTTGCGGCATCAGTTTCATAGAACTTTTTCACAACAGAAACGTTTTCAGAATCAACAACCGGCATTGCGACATTTTCCATAGACTTTCCTACTTCAACTGCATCGTCGTTGTTGTCATACGCGGAGCTTCCGCCGTTATCAGCTAACTGATCCTTTACCTCATCATTTGATACAGATTGATACCAAAGGACAGCTGTTAAAATGACGGCCGCACTGACTAAGTAAATTGCAGGGAACACCCAGCGTTTACGAAAAAACTGCTGAAGTTTTTTGACTTGAGAAGTTTTCTTTTCTTCCTCTCTCATTGTTTCATCACCTCAGCAACATTCTGAACACTTTTCTGAAAATATATACACTGATATAAAAAACTTTTTTAGATATAGTTTGTGCAGGCTGATAAGAAAGTATGTCATTTTTTTTTGAGAGGAGAACCAGATACGTATGAACTTGACATTACGTCTTGCTGAAAAAAAGGATATAGAAGCGGTTGTTGCGATTTATAACTCAACGATTGCCTCACGGATGGTAACAGCCGATACTGAACCGGTAACAACGGAAGACCGGATGGCGTGGTTTTTGGGACATACAGACGAACGGCCGCTGTATGTTGCTGAGGATGAAAGCGGGGACGTGGCTGCCTGGATCAGCTTTGAAAGATTTTACGGCAGGCCTGCTTATAATAAAACAGCCGAGATCAGCATATACATTCATGAATCATGCCGCGGCAAAGGCGCCGGAAATCACTTGCTTCAGGAAGCGCTCCGCATCGCGCCGGAGCTTGGCATCCGCTCGCTTATGGCCTTCATTTTCGGACATAATAAGCCTAGCCTGAAGCTGTTTGAAAAGCACGGTTTCAAGGAATGGGGGTTATTCCCCGGCATTGCTGAAATGGACGGCAAGCGATATGACTTAAAAATATTAGGGAGAGAGCTATCATGATTAGTCTTGATAAAGATGAAAACCATATTGAAACTCACCACGAAGAAAACAGCGTGACCGAGCAGGAGAACAACAGCACAGAGGGCGAAAAACGTGAGCTGAGCGCTGCTGCTGTCAAATCGCTTTCAGACATTGCAAAGTGGGGCAAAATCACAGGAATTCTTTTAATCGTCATGGGTGCGCTGACTGCCCTGTCGGCTTTAATGACAATCATAGGCGCTATTCCAGGCGTCCTGCTCATTATTTCAGGCGTATTTCTGATGCGGTCGGCAAAAGCAGCAAGAGAGGCAAGCGGAAACCTGACCGGCAGTGCGGGTGAAAGCATGCTGGAGAACTACGGGAAATTTATCAAAATGCAATTATTCTACGCTGCATCAAGTATCGCCGCAGGCCTCATCGGAATCATTCTGCTTATTTTCTTCCTCGTATTTGTCGGCATCGCCGCTTTTGAGGATATGGATACGTATGAAGACCCGGATTCCTATTATTATGAAGATGGGCCCGTCTTTGAATAAAGGTGTGGATCTGACCTCCGAAAGAAAGACACGAATAGCAAAGGTATGAGTTCGGTATTGAACCGGACTCATGCCTTTTTATTATGTTCTCCTCAAATTTTCTGCGTTATCGTCATTCATCCAGGCACGCTCTTCGGTGTGACATACTTTGTATAGCATCCCTATCTTATATGTTAGAAACAATCAGGACATCTCTCCATTTACATCGCAGGACACAGACAGTTATATGATTTCTCATTCAAAATATTTGTTTCTATTTAGACCATTAAGCAGCTATTCCCCCACCGCCCCGCAGATGTACTCTCTATGTTTTATGGTTTTTCAAAAATAATAGTTGAATCGATTAGGCTAGAGCAAACACAGAGTTTTGTAACAAGCATATACTTCAATAACCGACATTTTTTCATCCATTTAAGAAAAAGGAAGTGGATATACTTGTGTTTTTCAAAGATAAAAAAATACTCATAATTGGCGGAACAGGTACGATTGGAAAAAGTCTTCTAAAACAAATTCTTAAGGATCAGCCAAAGGTTGTTCGTATATTTAGCAGAGATGAATATAAACAATTTATGTTGGAAAATGAAATCGGTCCCAGAAAGGATATTAGATTTTTAATAGGAGATGTGCGAGATTATGACCGGGTGTTAAATGCTATGGACAGCATTGACTACGTCTTCCATACTGCTGCCATGAAGCATGTTCCTGCTTGCGAATACAATCCCTATGAAGCAGTCCTCACCAATATTATAGGAACCAATAATGTCATTAAAGCGGCAGTGGCCCAAAACGTAAAAAAAGTAGTGTTTACAAGTTCAGATAAAGCAATATCACCAACGAATGCATATGGAGCAACAAAACTCACAGCTGAAAGATTAATTTCTGCAGCAGAATACAGTAAGGGAAAAGCTTCGACGGTTTTTTCTTGTGTTCGGTTTGGAAATGTAATTGGTTCAAGGGGTTCCGTGGTTCCCTTGTTTATAGAACAAATCTTAACGCAAAAAAAGGTGACTGTTACGGATTTAAAGATGAATCGCTTTATGATGACACTGGATCAGGCGACATCTTTATTAATTGGTGCATTAAAGGAATCTCAGGGCGGCGAAATCTTCATATTAAAAATGCCTGTCATATCACTGCATGACTTAGTGTCAGTCGTCGTGGAAGAAACATGCAAAAAACAGAATATGAATATTGATGAAATAGAAATACAAGAAATCGGTTTGCGGCCCGGAGAAAAAATGTATGAAGAACTGATGACTTATGACGAGTCGACAATGGCTTTGGAGCTGCCTGACATGTTTGTTATCCCTTCAACTTATGGGGAGAAAAATCATTATACCCAAGCGAAAAAAGCAACTGAAGGGACTTATAGTTCAAATGACCAAAAGCAAATTTCAAAAGAAGAGGTCCTTGCATTATTAAAATCGCAAACATTACTTTAATTCGGGAAGGAAGATGATCATGAAAGTTCTCGTCACTGGAGGAGCAGGTTTTATCGGCAGATGGGTTGTGAAAAAATTATTAGAAGACCGTCATCAAGTATGGGTATTGGATGATTTATCGAACGGGCGTTTAGAAAATATAGAAGACCTGAAAAACGACCCTGGTTTTATCGAATTTATCCATGGTGATATAAAGGATGTAAAAACATTAGAGGATCTTTTCTCGACAAAATTTGATATTTGCTACCATTTAGGTGCAAGCATCAACGTACAAGATAGCATCGACGATCCGAAAACCACATTTGAAAATGACACAATCGGTACTTTTAACATTTTAGAATTATGTAAGCAGCATAATGTAAAAGTTGTTTTTATGAGTACCTGCATGGTATATGACCGAGCTGCATTTGCTGAAGGTATTAAAGAAACAGATCCTATTAAACCCGCTTCACCTTATGCCGGGTCAAAAATCGCGGCTGAAAATATGGTGCTCTCCTATTATCACGCATACGGTCTCCCTGCGGTTGTTATACGTCCGTTTAATACGTATGGGCCTTACCAAAAAACAGGCGGTGAAGGCGGAGTAGTTGCTATTTTTATAAAAAACAAATTGGACGGTAAAAAGCTGCATATATATGGTGACGGCACACAAACCCGTGATCTTTTATATGTAGAGGATTGTGCTGATTTCGTCGTGCAGGCTGGTTATTCCCAAAAAGCAAACGGTGAAATTATAAACGCAGGCCTTGGAAGAGATATATCGATTAATGAATTAGCAGAATTAATTGCAGGCGATAAACAAAACATTCACCATGTAGAGCATATACATCCTCAAAGTGAAATTCCAAAATTGTTATGTAACTACGAAAAAGCAAAAAAAATTCTTAATTGGAGCCCGCAGGTCAGTTTGGAGGAAGGAATAAGAAAAACAGAAGAATGGATTAAGAGAACGAATCTCATTTAATAGGAGAATGAAAATGACCAGTGAGAATAAATTAGCAATGACAGGCGGTAAGCCTGTCAGAGATTCATATCTTCCATACGGCAGGCAATGGTTAGATGAAGATGATATACAATCAGTAGTTGACGTTTTACGGGGAGACTATTTGACGACGGGACCAGCAATCGACTTATTCGAAGAAAAAGTCGCAGACTATGTTGGCAGCCGCTATGCTGTTGCATTTTCCAGCGGAACAGCTGCTTTACATGCGGCTTGCTTTGCTGCGGGAATTTCACAGGGAGACGAAGTCATTACGACACCCATCACATTTGCGGCAAGTGCCAATTGCATTTTGTACATGGGAGCCAAACCGGTTTTCGCAGATATTGATCCGCACACATACAATATTGACCCTGATTCCATTGAAAAGCTGATCACTCCAAAAACAAAGGCTATTATACCGGTAGATTTTACAGGACAGCCGGTGAATCATGATCAGATTCAAAAAATTGCAAAAGCCCATAACTTGATCGTTATTGAAGATGCTGCCCATGCATTAGGCGCTTCGTATAAAGGGGTAACAATCGGTTCAATCAGTGATATGACGATGTTTAGTTTCCACCCTGTTAAACATATTACAACCGGTGAAGGCGGAATGATAACAACTAATAATAGAGAATATTATGAGAAGCTGCTCCAATTCCGCAGTCACGGAATTACCCGCGACCCTAAAAAGCTAAGCCAAAACCATGGATCGTGGTACTATGAAATGCACTTTCTTGGATTCAATTATCGGATGACAGATATCCAAGCTTCATTAGGCATCAGCCAATTGCAAAAATTAGATGATTTTATTGAAAAACGAAGACATCTTGCCAGGATCTACAACGAAAAATTAAAAACAATCTCCCACATTCATCTCCCAATTCAAGATGCAGCCTCAACTTCCAGCTGGCACCTTTACGTCATTGAGTTAAAGCTAGATTCGCTTAAAGGAAATCGCGATGATATTTTCAACGCTCTGCAAAAAGAGAATATAGGTGTTAACGTCCACTATATACCTGTTTATTTACACCCTTATTATCAACGTTTAGGTTATCAAGAGGGCTTATGCCCAAATGCCGAAAAGCTGTATAAAGGAATGATCACCTTGCCTCTGTTTCAATCGATGAACGAAAAAGATGCAGACGATGTTATAAAAGCACTAAAGAAAGTAGTGAATTATTATTCGTAGGAGGTGGTTAGGTGAAAGTAACGGCTATTATCCAAGCACGGATGGGCTCCAGCCGATTGCCGGGTAAAGTGTTGAAAAAAGTGTTGAATAGGCCTTTGCTGGAATATCAAATTGAAAGAATCAAAAGAGCAGCACTTATTGATGATATTGTGATCGCCACGACTACAAATGCGATAGATCAACCCATTGTTGAGTTAAGTAAGAGATTGTCTCTTACTTATTATTGCGGGTCAGAAACCGATGTTTTATCAAGGTACTACGAAGCAGCAAAAATAAGCAACGCGGAAAATGTCGTCCGACTAACCTCTGACTGCCCTATTATTGATTATCGTGTGATTGATAAGGTAATAAAATGTTACCTGGATTCAAAGGGCCAATATGATTATGTGTCTAACACCTTACAGCGAACGTATCCCCGCGGAATGGATATAGAGGTTTTTTCAGCTTCTTCGTTAGAGAAAGCTTATCACGAGTCCAGCCTTGACTACGAACGGGAACATGTCACACCCTTTATTTACCTGAATCCAGATCGATTCAGCTTAGCTAATATCACCTATACCGAAAATCAGAAACAGCATAGATGGACTGTAGATACGCAAGAGGATTTTTTATTAATCAAAAACATTATTGAAAAACTTTACCCAACTAAACCTGACTTCAGCCTAGAGGATACCCTAACATTATTGAACGAGTTTCCAGAATGGTCATTGCTCAATGCCCGGATAGAACAAAAAGAAATCATCAATGAAGCCGACAATAAATCCAAGTGATTGAGGTGCTGTGATGAACATCCTTTTCAGAACAGATGCTTCAATTGAAATAGGAACAGGTCATGTCATGAGATGCCTCACGCTTGCTCATGCGTTGCGGAAAAAAGGTTCAAATATTACATTTGTTTGCCGAAACTTACAAGGGAATCTAGCGGAGGTCATCCGAGAGAAACAGTTTGATCTCATTATGCTGCCAGAACCTAAAAAGAATGTTTTCATTCCTAAAACAACTCCGCATTCTAATTGGCTTGGTGTCCCTTGGTATGTTGACGCAGCTGAAACCATTAGCGCGATAAAAGACATGAACAAGGACATCTCCCTCCTTATCATTGATCACTACGCAATTGATATCAATTGGGAGATGAATGTGAAAAAACATGTGAAAAGAATGATGGTGATTGATGACTTGGCTGATCGTCTACATGATTGTGATATATTATTGGATCAGAATCTTTATCATCATTATAAAGATCGTTATGTCAATCTAGTCCCCGAAAGCTGCAAACAATACTTAGGACCAGAATATGTCTTATTGCGAGACGAGTTTTATTCATTTTTACCCCATCACATAAACCGCGATGGAAGTGTAAAAAAGATTCTTGTCTTTTTTGGAGGCAGTGATCCCACTAATGAAACGAAAAAGGTGATGAAAGCCTTTCAGCAGCTTTCCCCCCATGATATTGAGCTTGATATCGTGATTGGAAATACCAATACTCATAAGAATGAAATTGAATCCATTTGTAACATCCATGACTATTGCAACTTTCACTGCCAAGTGAATCATATTGCAGAATTAATGTGCAATGCTGACCTGGCAATAGGTGCGGGTGGAACGACTACTTGGGAGCGCTGCTATCTCGGCCTTCCAGCGATCGTCATCACCGTCGCTGAAAATCAAGAATCGATTGCTCAAACGCTTGATCAATTAGGCGCGATTAAATATCTGGGACCTAAAGAATCAGTCAATGAATCAGATATCGTCTCAGCCATTCAAGACATGATGAATAACCCCTTGTCACTCCAACAAATGTCAAGAAAAGCCCGACTGCTGCTGGAAAAAAATATGGATCATCGCCAGAACCTCTTATTAGAAATTTTAAAGTAAGGAAGGAATAAATCTGTGTTCAAATATTCCCTTAGACCATTAAAAGAAAAAGACTTAGACACAGTTCTCCGTTGGCGTAACGATGAGAGAATCAGAAAATCAATGTACCATGACCAAATAATTAATGAAAAACAGCATTATCAATGGTTCAAGAAAATAAATACATCCAAAACAGAACATTATTTTATATTTACAATTGATCATAAAGAAACTGGCTTTGTTAGCTTTAAAGATGTTGATGATAAACATAACCACTGCTATTGGGGTTTTTATATTGGAGAGCCCGATAGTCCAAAAGGCTCTGGCTCTATCATGGGGTTTTTAGCGTTAGAATGGGCGTTTCAAAAGTTGTGTGTTGAGAAAGTATACGGAGAAGTACTTTTGAATAACGAAAGAAGCTTATCATTTCACCAAACATTCGGTTTTTGTAAAGAAGGTCATTTTCGAAACCGTATAGTAAGAAATCATCAATATCTTGATGTAATCAGATATGGTCTCTTAAAAGAAGAATGGATTGCAGAAAAGCCGAAAGTGATCCAGAAATTGTCTGAAAAAGGAATAGATATCAAGGACATTGATACAGGTTTTAGTAAACTTTAGACTTTGAACAATCATTTCATATAGATGACATCAAAGTCTATTGTTTTACGGCCGGTATTCCTGTGAATAGAAGGGAGTGCAAAGATGAACGAAATCAATATAGATGGAAGAAGTATTGGCCCGCATCATCCCCCATTTATTATTGCTGAAATGTCCGGGAACCATAATCAATCGTTAGAACGTGCTTTTCACATTATAGAAGCAGCAGCCAAAGCAGGTGCACATGCATTAAAAATACAAACCTATACCGCTGATACGATGACGTTAAATATAGATACGAAAGATTTTAAAATTGAGGATAACGATAGTCTATGGTCTGGCAGTACGCTCTATACATTATATCAGCAGGCTTACACCCCATGGGAATGGCATAAACCCATTTTCGATAAATGCCGGGAGCTTGGAATGATTCCTTTGAGTACGCCATTTGATGAATCGGCTGTCGACTTTTTGGAAGACCTGGGAGTGCCTATATATAAAATAGCCTCATTTGAAAATACTGATATCCCTCTTATCAAAAAGGTGGCTGCTACAGGTAAACCCATTATCATTTCAACTGGAATGGCTACAGTAGCAGAAATTGATGAAACAATAACGGCTGCCAAGGAAGCAGGCTGTAAAGAATTAATCCTTCTAAAATGCACAAGCACCTATCCGGCATCACCAGTAAACACCAATATTTCTACGATTCCTCATATGAAGGAATTATTTAACTGCCAAGTTGGCTTATCAGATCACACAATGGGAACTGGAGTTGCTGTTGCCAGTGTCGCCTTAGGTGCAACTGTGATTGAGAAACACTTCACTTTATCAAGAGCTGATGGCGGTGTAGATTCTGCCTTTTCACTGGAACCACCCGAATTGAAAGAACTTGTCGTTGAAACGGAAAGGGCATGGCAAGCGTTAGGACAGATCACTTATGGACCAACTGACAAGGAAAAAGCTTCGCTTAAATTTCGCCGCTCTATTTATGTAACAAACGATATAAAAGCCGGAGAGATTTTCACCAAAGAAAATATTAAGGTGATACGACCTGGTTATGGTTTGGAACCAAAGTACTTTGATGTAATGATCGGAAAAACAGCAACGAAACATCTTTCAGCAGGGACACCGCTGGGATGGGATTCTATATAGTTTTATCCCCTATTTTTCTATGTAAAGGAATCATAATAATGCTCATAGAAATCGTATACGGCACGGGCCACAGATCTAATTTAACGATAAGAAAGAATTGCCATGTATCCGTTATCTTAAATAGATATATACATTTTAAAAATACAGAATGAATATCCGGTTGTTTCACACACGAATTCGATGAAATGAAAAGACGGCACCCTGATTGTTAGATAAATCCGCTAACAGTCAGGGTGCCGTTTACAGTATTAATACAGCATTTTCTTGCGTCTATCTTCTTCAGTCAAAAACTCTACAAAGCTCCGCATCGCAAACGGTTCCTCCGTGATCTGGCGCGTATACGTGTTTTTGCGCTCTTCTGAAAGAATTTCGCTCTTTTTGATTCTGTTCAGCATATAAATATGAACGGTCTTTTGGATTTGTTTATGCTGATAGCCCGCTTCTTTAAAAAATGCTAATCCAAGTGCAGCAAGAAGCGCAAAAAGACCGGCGCTGATCAAGGACTCTCTGTCTGCTGAAGCATGAAAAAGGAAAGCAGCCAAATTAAAGAGAGAGAATGCAGCAAGCGGAACAGCAAGAAAACGGTAGATGACAGTTTTCTTCATTAAAGGCTGTACAGCCTTTTGAATTTTTTGCATTTCTGTTTTAATGAACCCCGGCATTTGTTCTATTCTGTAAAAGTTCATTTATTCTCCCCCTTTATTTGATTTTGCAAGGCTTTACGAACGTTATCATATGAGTTTATTTTAACGCAGGTGCAAGCTGGTTTTAAAGAAATCTGCCCGTGTTTTTCACAAAGAATCTGGATCAACACACTTTATTCTTTTAAAAAGTCAGTGTTATAATTTGTAATGGGAATCAGATTGCTGTTATTCATGGAATACTAATGGCAATCTTCTTGATAAATATGAATTAGCGGGGTTACAAAGTGAGTATTTCTTCCATCCTTTTATCACTTTTTTTCATTTTGAATATTCTTTTGGCCATCATTGTCATATTCAAAGAACGGCGCGATGCCAGTGCATCATGGGCTTGGCTGCTTGTTCTTTTCTTTATACCCGTTTTAGGCTTTATTTTATACCTATTATTCGGTCATAATCTCAGACGCAAGCATTTGTTTCAATGGGAGGATCGCAAGAAAATCGGAATCGAAAAGCTGCTGCAGCATCAGCTTGAAGAATTAGAAAACAGGCAATTTCAGTTCAACAACCGGGCAACCTTTGATAATAAGGATTTAATATACATGCTCATCATGAATAATCATGCTGTCTTTACAGAGGATAATTCAGTTGATGTCATTACAGACGGACGTGATAAGTTTCAGCGGCTTTTACATGACATATCAAAGGCAAAGGATCATATCCATCTACAATATTATATTTACAAAGGTGATGAATTAGGAAAAAAATTGCGGGACGCCCTCATTCAAAAAGCGAAAGAAGGTGTGCAGGTCAGGGTTTTGTATGATGAGCTCGGGTCCAGAACGCTACGCAAAAAGTTTTTTAAAAAACTGCGTGAGGCCGGCGGGCATGTGGAGGTCTTTTTCCCTTCAAAACTCAGGCCGATTAACCTTCGGCTGAATTACCGCAACCACCGAAAGCTCGTCATCATAGACGGCATAACCGGTTATGTCGGTGGGTTTAATGTCGGGGATGAATACCTCGGTCTCAATCCGAAGTTCGGCTATTGGCGCGATACCCATATTCGATTGCAGGGAACGGCCGTCCACGCCATTCAGACACGATTCATCCTTGATTGGAACCAAGCTTCACATCATCATACACTCACCTATATTCCGAACCACTTTCCCGATTGCAGCCCAAAGGGAAATGTCGGGATGCAGATTGTTACGAGCGGGCCCGATTCCGAATGGGAACAAATTAAAAACGGCTACATCAAAATGATTTCAAACGCCAAACGTAGCATTTTGATACAAACACCTTACTTTATTCCGGACGCAAGCCTGCTGGATGCATTAAGGATTGCATGCCTGTCCGGCATTGATGTCAACATTATGATACCGAACAAGCCCGACCATGCCTTTGTATACTGGGCCACACTTTCGTATATCGGGGATCTTTTAAAAGCCGGAGCCACCGTCTATATATACGATAATGGCTTTATCCACGCGAAAACAATCGTTGTGGATGACGAAATTGCGTCAGTCGGTACAGCGAATATCGACGTCCGAAGCTTCAGGCTGAATTTTGAGGTTAATGCATTTATTTATGATATCAACATTGCCAAAAAACTGGTTTCTACATTTAAAGAAGATTTGCTCGTATCGAGAAAATACACCTACGAGGAATATCAGCAGCGATCATTATGGATCCGCATTAAGGAATCCGTATCACGGCTGCTGTCGCCGATTTTATAAGATGTGCCAATCCCCCGGCCTTATGGCCGGGGTTTTTCAGCATGGCATCATCACGCATCCCGTAAAAACGCGCGTGACCTTTCCCATCTAGCGTGCCGCTTCAAAATCAAATTCACTATTTTTATTTCTTTATACAAAACTTCTCACAAATAGTGTATAAAAGAAAAGTGAGTATTTTTTTGTAAAGGGGACCCGTGGCAATGAATCCGGAAACGGTCAACAAAACCCTCATCAGTATTTCAAAATGGGGAAAAGCAACAGGCATTTTATTTATTATTATGGGCGCTTTTACTGCGCTTTCAGGCGCGTTCTTTTTTCTTATCGGCGCAGTGCCCGGCGTACTGCAAATCATTTCAGGCATCTTTTTGATGCGGTCAGCAAAAGAAGCAGGCTTAATGGCTGAAAAGCATAGCGGGCAATCTGAAGATTTAATGCTGGAGAACTATGCGAAATTTGTAAAGATGCAAGGGATTTATTTAATCGTGAGCATCGCTGTATCGATCCTGGCGATCATCGCATTCTTCATCTTTCTAATGCTTGGAATCGCTGACGGCATATTCAACGATTATGATACGTACAGCAGCTATTAAGTAAAAAACCCGGAGCTTCCTCCGGGTTTTTTCTTGTTATTCCGCTTCGCTTACTACTGTGAAGCGTTCATTTTTGTGTGACGGATGTTCAAGCTCATCCAAAACAGCAATCGCATAATCGGCATAGCTGATATAACTGTCGCCTTTTGCGTTTACGATCACATTGTCTTTTCCTTTTTGGTAAGATCCCGTCCGCTTTCCTGCCGCATCAAAAAACGCCGCCGGGCTGAGGAATGTCCAGGAAATAGAGTCTGCCTTTTGCAGGTCTTTCAGGTTCTCTCCTTGATTTGATGCAGTCGGAAGATATTCTTTCGGGAATTCCGGTGTATCCATTAAACGTGTTGTTTTGGCTTCATCAACGAACAGGCTTCCCGCTCCGCCGACGACAAACAATCTTGTATGTTTTGCATCCTTTAGCAGGCTGATTAATGTTCTGCCTGCTTCAACATGAAGATGTTCCTGGCCAGGCGCAGCTCCAAAAGCGTTCACGAGTGCATCGAAAGGCTTGAGATCTTCCGCTGTCAGTTCAAAAACATCTTTCTCCAAAATCGCTGTGTCCTGCTCTTGCACTTTAGATGCATTTCGGACAATGGCTGTTACCTCATGGCCTCTTTCCTTCGCTTCTTTCAAAATCAGACTTCCCGCTTTTCCGCTTGCACCAATAATTCCTATTTTCATTTTTTGATTTCCTCCTTATTTGTAACAATTTTAGTTACATGTTGGCGGTGAGAAGTCATCTCTTTTGATCAAAAGAGATGATTCATTACATCTTTTAATGACTTGCTTGCCAGCTCATTTTCCATCGCTTTTTGAACACTTTCAAATGTCTCATCCAGTGCGCACTGAATTTTTTTGCCTACCGGACACTTCGGGTTCGGGTTTTCATGAACCGCAAATAGTTCCTCTTGGTTTTGAACAGCCCGATATACTTCTAAAAGAGAAATATCAGCTGGATCTTTTGTGAGGCTCGCGCCCGGCACCCCGGCGCGTGATGTGAGAATATCGCCCTTTTTCAGCAGGCTGATCATTCTTCTTACAACAACCGGATTGGTGTTGACACTGTCAGCGATAATGTCCGAAGACGCTTTTTCATCCATCGAAATGAGCGATAAAATATGAATGGCAACAGCAAGACGGCTGTTAATCATGTTTTTTCACCACCGTTGTAACTATAATAGTTACATTTAATTCATTTGTCAACATATAATATACACTAAATTTGCGCTTCTTGGACATCCGTTTAGTCAATAAAACGGCCGGATGCACTCCGGCCGTGTCTTGTCAGAATAAGAAATATCGCTGTCCCAGCGGAACATAATCGACAGGCTGGCAGGATAATTCTTCTCCGTCAGCAAAGACCTGATACGTTTTCGGATCGACTTCAATCTTCGGCAAAGCAGCGTTTAATTTCATATCCAGCTTGCTCAGCTTGCGGATGTTTTTCACAGGAGAAATTCTTTTTTCCAGCCCTAACCTTTCCGCCACGCCCCTTTCAATGCCCGCCTGGGACATAAACGTAATGGAGGTTGAGCGGTTGGCTTTACCATACGAAGCATACATTTGGCGCATGAACACAGGCTCCGGAGTCGGGATAGACGCGTTTGGATCCCCCATTTGCGCGCGTGCTATCATGCCGCCCTTTAAGACCAATTCCGGTTTCACGCCGAAAAATACAGGATCCCACAGGACAAGGTCAGCGAGCTTTCCTTTTTCTACAGAACCGACTTCATGGCTGAGGCCGTGAGTAATTGCAGGGTTAATCGTATATTTGGCAATGTAGCGTTTCGCACGTACGTTATCGTTTCCGTTTTCTCCAGTGAGAGCGCCGCGCTGTTTTTTCATTTTGTCAGCCACCTGCCAAGTGCGGATAATGACTTCGCCAACCCGCCCCATCGCTTGGGAATCCGATGACGTCATGCTGATCGCACCAATATCATGAAGAATGTCCTCTGCCGCAATTGTCGCAGCCCTGATTCTGGAATGGCTGAACGCCACGTCCTCGGGCACCTTCGCATCTAAATGGTGACAGACCATCATCATGTCAAGGTGCTCATCCATTGTATTGACGGTGTAAGGGATTGTCGGCGTTGTGGATGACGGCAGAATGTTCGCATAAGAGGCGAGCTTCATAATATCCGGGGCATGGCCTCCGCCTGCTCCTTCAATGTGATAGGTATGAATTACCCGCTCCCCAATTGCATCAAGCGTGTTTTCCAGAAAGCCCGCTTCATTGATTGTATCCGTATGGATTGCGACTTGAATATCGGCTTCCTCCACAACTTCCATACACGTTTTGATAGCGCTTGGCGTCGTGCCCCAGTCTTCATGAAGCTTCAGGCCGATGGCGCCGGCTTCCACCTGTTCGATCAGCGGCGCTTTATCGGATGCGTTCCCTTTTCCCAAGAAGCCGACATTGATCGGAAATTCCTCGGCCGCTTCCAGCATCCTTGCCATATACCATGCACCTGACGTACATGTTGTCGCTTTGCTTCCTGTAGCGGGTCCCGTTCCGCCTCCAAGAAGAGTCGTCACTCCTGAGGAAAGTGCAACTTCCATCTGCTGAGGACAAATAAAGTGGATGTGCGTATCCACTCCTCCAGCCGTTAAAATTTTGCCTTCCCCGGAAATCACCTCTGTACCCGCACCGATGACCATATGCGGATCGACTCCATCCATGATATCTGGGTTGCCGCTTTTTCCGACACCCACGATCCGGCCGTCCTTTACACCGACATCCGCTTTGACAATGCCTGTGTAATCCAATAACACGACGTTGGTGATCACCAAATCCAAAGCGCCGTCTTTTCCTGTGATGCTGCCGTTTTGGCCCATGCCGTCACGAATCGTTTTTCCGCCTCCAAAGATCATTTCTTCACCATATACAGTGAAGTCCTTTTCGACTTCGATCCATAAGTCCGTATCGCCCAATCTAATTTTATCGCCCGTTGTCGGACCAAACAGCTCCGCGTATTGCTCCCGTGACATTTTCATCGAATCACACCTTCCATCCAGCCGGCTTTCTTTAAGTTGGCTAACGTTTTTTCTTTGCCGCGTTCATCGATATACGTATCGGCCATTCCGTTCAGTCCTCTTACTGTTTTTCGCCCTCTGAATTCAACAAGCGTGACCGTTTTCTCCTCACCTGGCTCAAAACGGACCGATGTGCCTGACGGAATGTCGATACGCATGCCGATGGCTTGTTCGCGGTCAAACGATAGCGCACCATTGGCTTCCGCAAAATGAAAATGGGAACCGACCTGAACGGAACGTGATCCGGTGTTTTTCACCGCTATCTCCCGTGTCTGGCGGCCTTCGTTAATCGTAATGGTTCCCTCAGCAATCTGAAATGCTCCCGGCTTCATGACTTCACCTCCGCAGAAATCGGATGGTGTACTGTGACAAGTTTCACTCCGTCAGGGAATGTAGCTTCCACCTGAATGCTGTCCAGCATCTCAGGCACGCCCTCCATGACATCTTTTTCAGTCAATACATGGCGGCCGGCTTCCATCAGCTCCGCCACTCCCTTACCATCGCGCGCGCCTTCCATGATAAAACAGGTGAGATAAGCGGCAGCCTCGGGATAATTGAGCAGAACGCCGCGCGCCTTTCGCTGCTTGGCTAATTCTCCCGCTGCAAAAATGAGCAATTTCTCTTGTTCAACAGGTGTCAGTTTCATCTTAGGTCCTCCTTATTATCGTCATTCTAAAGCGGATTGCGTTACATGAATCTCCGGAACGATGCAGGCGGGCCATCACCTCCCTTTTTCAGGATGCTGATCAAACAGTGAGATGCCTTTCAAAACGGCGAGCCGTTTCTTCGTCAGCCTTTCCGTGAGCGACGACCGTTCCCCTGTCCATGACGTAAAGATAGTCAGCACACGTTAAGGCGTTCTCTAAGCTGTGTTCCACCAAAACAACTGCAGTCTCTTCTTTTCTGGAAATTTCTATGATAACTTTTTGAATCAATTCCACGATTGAGGGCTGAATTCCTTCCATTGGTTCATCTAGTAAAATCATTTTCGGATTACCTATCAGCGCTCTGGCAATCGCAAGCTGCTGCTGCTGTCCTCCGCTCAAATCGCCGCCTTTACGGTCGAGCATGTCCTTCAAAACAGGAAACCACTGAAAAATCTCCTCCTTGATCCGCCCTCTCCGCTCCTTCTTAGGAAGCGGTTCTTCTCCGAGCAAAAGATTGTCGCGAACGGTTAAAGCGGGAAAGATGTCTCTCCCCTGCGGCACGTACGCTATTCCTGCTCTTGCCCGTTTTTCCGTCTTTTCGTTTTGAACAAACGTTTGATGAAAACGAATTTGTCCCTGTTTGGCCGGGATCAGGCCGATGATCGTCTTCAGCAAAGTAGATTTCCCAACTCCGTTTCGGCCTAATACAGCGACGATCTGCCCAGGGCGGACTTCCATGCTGAGGTTATGCAAAACCATGGATTGATCGTAACCGGAAGTCACATTACTAACCGCTATCATGACGCCCCGCTCCTTCCTAAATACACCGCTGCCACCTCTTCATTGCTTGTAATCTCATCCATCGATCCTTCACAAAGCACTTTTCCTTCATGCATCACCGTCACTTTTCTGGAAAACGAGCGGACAAAATCCATATCGTGCTCAACAATTAAAACGGAACACGTTTTGGCAATTTCCTCAAGGAGAGCCCCGGTTTTATCCCGCTCTTTTCCCGTCATTCCGGCGATCGGTTCATCCAGCAGCAAAAGCTTCGGCTCCATGGCGAGCTGCATGCCGATTTCGAGCCATTGTTTCTGTCCGTGTGACAGGCTGCCGGCTTTTATGTCCCGCTTTCCTTCTAAACCGATTAGCTTCAGGATGTCTGTCACCCTGTCACGCTGTTCTCTTGTCATACGCGCCACCAGCAGGGAGAGAATCGTTTTTTTCTGCTTCATGGCAAGCTCGATATTTTCAAACACGGTCAGCTGCGAAAAGACACTCGGAGCCTGAAACTTTCTGGCGACGCCCATTTTGGCGATCTGATATTCCGGAACCTTTGTCAGTTCTGCGGTTTCTTGAAAAACAACCTCACCCGACTGCGGCTTTGTTTTCCCGCAAATAATATCCAGCATGGTTGTTTTCCCGGCGCCATTCGGCCCAATCAAAAAGTGAATATCACGTTCCTGCACACTGATATCCGCCCCCCGCAGCGCCCAAAACCCATCAAACTGAACCTTCACGTCACGGCAGATAAGTATCGGTTTCATATGCAGCAGCTCCTTTCTTTTTCGAGAAAGAAAGCCGGGTTCCAAGCTTCTCAAACAGTCCGACAATCCCTTTTGGCAAATAAAGCACGACGATCATAAACAGCGCACCGAGGAAATACAGCCAAATGTCAGGATAATATTCGCTTAAATAGCTTTTCATGCCGTTTGTTAACAGCGCGCCCAGCACAGCTCCGAAAATAGAGTGCCTGCCGCCGATCGCCACCCACAGCACCATTTCCACTGAAGGGATGATGCCCATCATTTCCGGCGAGATCATCCCGTCCTGAAGCACAAACAGCATCCCGGCAATTCCCGCCATCGCAGCGGACACACAGTAAATAAACACTTTAAAAACAGTGGAATGATAACCAAAAAAACGCACCCTGTTTTCTCCTTCGCGAACCGCCTGCAAAAGCCGGCCAAAGCGGCTTCTCGTAAGAAACAAAGCGATTACAACAGTAAGGCCGAGAAAAAAGACTGTGGTAAAATACAGGATCCGCTTCAACGCAGGATCAGCCAAAGAATATTGAAAAATCGTATAGAAGTTGGTAAGTCCATTGGTACCGCCGGTGATTTCTTGGCTGCCGATGAACAGTGTGACCACCACAACGACGACTGCCTGTGATATCAATGAAAAATATACTCCCTTTATATTGTTGCGGAACGTAAAATAGCCGAGCAAAAACGCCAGTAGCACAGGCACAGCCACAGCCGCCGCAATTGCAGCAAAAGGATGCCTGAACAAAGCCCAGATCCACGGCAGTTCGCTGACTCCCGTCCACTCCATAAAATCAGGAATACCGGATGGTGAGGCTTCTATTTTTAAATACATCGCCATGCAGTAGGCACCCAATCCGAAAAAGACGCCGTGCCCCAAGCTCAAAATGCCTGTATATCCCCAAATGAGGCAAATGCCGACCGCTACAATCGCAAAGCATAAAAACTTCGCCAACAGCCCCAATCGAAACTCCTGAAGAAAGAACGGAGCGGCGATAAAAAGGGCAAACATCACAAGATACGGACTGAATTGCGAAAACTGCTTCATCCGGCACCCCCTAATCAAGTAATCTCGTTCTGACGCTTGCGAGACCCGAAGGCCGCCATTGCAGAAAGAGAATAATAAACGCAAACACCACAACCTTGGCTATGGTGGCGCTTGCCGAATACTCCACAAATGTACTGAGTAATCCCACCAGCACAGCCCCAATAATCGTCCCTTTTAATTTTCCGATACCTCCTAAAATGACAATCATAAAAGCATCAACCAGATAGGACGAACCGAGAGTAGGCCCGATTGACCCCAGCAATGTGAGTGAGCTCCCCGCAATACCGGCCAGCCCGCTTCCGAGCGCGAAAGCCAATGTATCTGTTTTTCTCACAGATACACCAAGACATGATGCCATGCTCCGATTCAGCGTAACAGCCTGCATCCGCCGCCCCGCAGAGGTTTTATACAAATAGAATCCGAGCAGCGCCAGTGTAAAAAGAACGAGCGCCAAAATAAACAGCCTTTTATACGGAAAGGTAACGGAAAACAGTGTTACTCCTCCCGTCAGCCATTCAGGAGACTTGACAGCCACATTTGGTGCGCCAAAAGTCGATCTGGCCGCCTGCTGCAGGATCAAGCTTAGCCCCCATGTTGCCAAAAGGCTGTCGAGCGGACGGTCATACAACCGCCTGACAATCACCTTTTCAATAACAATTCCAATAAACGCCGCAACCGCAAATGCCATGATAACAGCAATTAAAAAATAGTAAGAAAACAAAGAAGCCGGCAAATAGCTTAAAAACAGCTGCTGAACGACATATGTCGTATATGCCCCCGCCATTATCAGCTCACCGTGCGCCATATTGATAATGTTCATCAACCCGAATGTAACGGCCAATCCAATCGCAATGAGAATCAAAATAGAACCGAGACTGATTCCGTTAAACAATTGCGTTACGATGACAGACATTTTCCGCCTCCTCTCCCGCAAACGGCTTTGAATTATTTAGATAACCCCTTTGCCCAGTCGTACGTTTTTAAATACGGATCAGGTTTTACCGGATCACCTGAGTTCCATACTTCTTTAAACTGTCCATCCCCCGTGATTTGCCCGATTCTAACTGTTTTGTAAAGATGCTGTGTTTCCCCATCGATTTTCACCGTGCCGCCCGGGGCCTTGAATGCAATCCCGTCAGCCGCTTTCTTCACTTTATCGATATCAAAGGACTTGGCTTTTTCAACAGCCGCTGCCCAGAGATACACCGCATTATAACCGGCTTCAATCGGATCGCTCGTCACCCGGCTATCGCCGTTCATCTTTTTATAATGCTTCACGAATGTCTGATTTTCGTTTGTATTGGTTGTCTGGAAGTAATTCCACACCGCATAATGCCCTTTTAGCACATCAGGACCGATCCCCCGAATTTCTTCCTCTGCGACACTCGCCGACATGACAGGAATTTCATCAGCTGTCACACCCGCATCTATCAGCTGCTTAAAAAATGCCACATTGCTGTCGCCGTTTAATGTGTTAAAAATAACATCCGGCTGCTTTTCATTGATTTTGCTGACCAGCGTACTGTAATTCGTGTGGCCGAGCGGCGTATACTCTTCACCGACAATTTCTCCCCCAGCGGCTTTCACTTGCGCTTTAATGATTTTATTGGCTGTTCTCGGAAACACATAATCAGAGCCGATCAGAAAGAATGTCTTGCCTTTATTCTTCAGCAGCCAATCGACAGCCGGCACGATTTGCTGATTTGTCGTTGCTCCGGTATAAAAAATATTCGGTGATGACTCCATGCCTTCGTATTGCACCGGATAAAACAGCAGCCCGTTATTTTGCTCCACAACCGGGAGCATCGCTTTGCGGCTCGCTGATGTCCATCCTCCGAAAACAGCCGCCGCTTTGTCCTGCTGAAGCAGCTTTCTCATTTTTTCGGCATATGTGGGCCAGTCAGAAGCCCCGTCCTCCACAACAGGTTCAAGCTTTTTGCCGAGAACGCCGCCTTTTTGGTTGATTTCATGAATAGCCAGCAGCTCTGCATCATGAACGGATACCTCGCTGATTGCCATTGTCCCGCTTAATGAGTGAAGAATCCCAATCTTCACTGCATCCCCGCTTGTGTCAATATCAACTGTTTTTTTCGCATCCACGCTGGCTTCCGACACTTTTTTCGGCGCCGCACATCCCGTGATCAGAATCGTGATAAAAACCATCAGAAAGAAAGCCAGTATTCTAACCCCTTTGCTTTTCATGCACAACCTCCTTTGTCTGATTGAGTCAACTGATGTTATAAAAGTTAACAACTTATGTCATTTATTATATAGAACAGACGCATTACTTTAAAGAATATTTAAAAAATTTAGATACTTTAACCAAATCGATTGTCTTTTTTGTCATATTTATTCACATAAAAAAAAGGCAAAAAACATTGTTTCTTGCCTTGCCGCTCTGATTAATTTTTATCTGTGAATGTATCCTTCGCTTTACCGATATCTTTTTGGACCTCGCCTTTTGCCTTATCTTTTTTGCCTTCAGCCTTCATATCCGTTTTGTCGGTCATATCTCCAACTTTATCCTTCACTTCTCCCTTGGCTTTATTTAAGCCGCCTTTCATTTTATCTTTTACACTATCGTTACCCATGTGTAATTCTCTCCCTTCATTTATGTGTGTACTTGTTACCTTCCCGATCTGAGCAGCGGTAAACATTTGAATATTATTTATCGATTTCATAACGCTCTCCGTAACGGAGCACCTTGTAGAGCGCCAGCCCGTCAGATGATTTATTTTCTGAGTAACGGACCGGCAGCAGGGCAAAAAACACATAATACGTAGAAAAGTAGACAAACTGATAAAAAAACACATTTGGCTTCAATACACTGTGTATAATGAGCAAATTCACTGCGAAAATGGTGATTAAGTTAAACAGGCAGCCTCCGGCATAAACAAGTGCGTGTGTGAATCGGTTGTCGATCTTCAGTTCGCCGTACCGGCAAAACGAATCCATAAAATAAATGGTTCTGACCTGTATTGGCCCGATCCTGAACAGCTTTTTGCCCATCCCGATATCCAATGAACCCTTCCCGCCAAAAATAAAAGCCATAAAACTGTGCCCGGCAACATGTATAATAGATACAAGCGGCAGAACGATGAGGAAAGACCACAGAAATTTCACCATATCATCAAATCCAAACATTGAATTCCCCCTCACGCTTGTCATAAACAACGCCATTTCCCATTTCACAAAATCGCGGCTAACCATCCGTTTGTGTTCCAAAACAGTATGTAGCGATTTTTCCTGTTCTCCACGGAAATAAACGTCCCGATGCTCCCCTTTTTTTGTATATAAAAAAAACCATCTGGCGTCAGATGGTTTTTACACTTGATATAAACAGTCTTCCTTCTGGATCAGCGCTCTCATGCTGACCGCTTTTTCATAGAAAAACACCGCATCTTGATAGTTTTCGTGAAGGCTGGAATATGCAGCTGCATCCAGAGCAAATTCCTCAATATACACATACAGGGACTTGGCCTCCATATAATCAAATACCTCTTGAATCATACCCATGTTAACGGATTCCACATATAGAGCCTGCAGAAATTTATATTTTTCCAGACTAAAGCTGTCGTTTCGTTTTCGGGCGATGGCAATCCCTTTTTCATAATAATGCATAGCCGCTTGTTCAGCTTGTTTTTTGAAGAGAACACGCGTTAAGCTGAACAGCGCTTTCGGGAGCTGCTCCAGCTGATGTTCCTCAAAGACGGGCAGCGCTTTTTCAAAGTAGGCAGCCGCCTGATCCAGCTCTCCTTTTTCATCATAACAGTTCCCCATGTTGTAGAGGGCTGATCCGATCAAGCGGGGCTGTCCTTCCAATAAAGCCAAACGATAAGCGTCATCGAGATGCTCAAGCGCTTTTTCATAATTTCTGTAGTCTATATAGTTTCCAGAAATGACAAAGTGGCATTGAATTCTTCTCACCCTGTAAAAATCATGAGCCTTGTAGGTCTCAAGCGCCTGTATCGCATGATTCATAGAAAAGTGGGTCTGCTTCATAATATAAAATACTTCCGCTACTTTAAAATGAAATTCCGCTCTTTCAATATCATCCTCTACAAACGCAAGCATTTTCTCAGCTTTTCGATAGAAAGATATGGCTGAGATGTAATTGTTCTGTTCAAATTCATACATCCCTCTGAACAAATGAAAATAATACTCAGATAATCCCGAGATGCTGTCCTTGCTGCTTTCCAGCCTCTCGATTAATTCACGATATTGGAGCTGAGATTCCTCGTGCAGGTCGGGCTTTACATAATCAAGCATAATTTGATGACGGTAGCTGATCAGCTGATAGTACAACAGAAGCAGCTGATCCTCTTCCATATGTTCTATATCATGATCAATCTCTTCCTTCAGCTGAACGGCATCAGCCACTTGAAATGCTAAAATGTGCTTATACCACTGATTGATTTTAACTCCTACTTGAGATGACGGGATCTCGTAAGCGGCCATGCCTCTCCAACCCTTTCTATGAACTAGTGGTTATATTTTATCATATTGTATGGCTTTGGAATTAAAATTCCTTCCAGTGATTCCTTCTTTTTGCCTATCCTTATATCTTTCGGTTTATGAATGGATTTTTTGCACTTTTTTGCGCATTACAGTTTTTGACACAAAAAAAGCTTACCGGACTTAGCCGATAAGCTTTTATCATATTAACCGCCGATATAAGACATTTCCACTTTCTTTTTCCCCGCTGTTTTTGAAAGCGTCCGGTCAACTGAATATTGGTCTATCCGATTCTGCCATACTGTGCCGATCATCTCTGTCAGCTCGCCATCACTTAATCCCTGCCGAACCGGCGCTCTGAGGTCATATCCGCTTGAAGCGAATAGGCAAGTAAACAACTCACCGCGCGCAGACAGGCGGGCCCTGTTACACGAGCCGCAGAACGCATCAGATACAGAAGAAATCACACCGATTTCACCAGAGCCGTCCAAGTAGCGGAATCTTGAAGCAACTTCCCCTTTATAGTTAGGCTTAATCGGTTCAACCGGCATGTGTTCATTGATTACATCAATGATTTCCGCCTTTGTCATGACATCTTTCTTTTCCCATTGGTTGGTGTTGCCAACGTCCATAAATTCGATGAATCTCAGGATATGCCCATTTTCTTTAAAATAGCGCGCCATAGGCAGTATATCTTTTTCATTGACGCCCCTTTGGACAACCATGTTGATTTTAACGCCGAGCCCCGCTTGTTTCGCCGCTTCAATGCCTTCAAGCACCTTACTGACAGAAACCCCTCGCCCGTTGATCATTTTAAAGCGTTCGTCCTCTAATGAATCAAGGCTGATGGTAACCCTTTTCAAGCCGGCTTCTTTGAGTTTCTCAGCATAAACAGGCAGCAGCGACCCGTTTGTCGTCATCGCAATATCACGGAGACCCGGAATGCGGGCCAGTTTTTTGATTAATTCAGGCATGTCTTTTCTCATAAGCGGTTCTCCGCCGGTCAAGCGGATTTTTTCCACCCCAAACCTGGTGACAAACAGCGTCGCAAGCCGTTCCAATTCCTCAAATGAAAGCAGCTCTTCTTTCTTTAAAAAAGGATAATCCGGGCCAAATAATTCGGCTGGCATACAGTACGTGCATCGGAAGTTGCAGCGGTCTGTAACAGAAATGCGAAGATCTCTGAGCGGTCTGTTCCTTTTATCTAACATCTGGCGAGATTCTGTATTCATTGCGCAGCCCCTCCTATCCCCCAATTCTTTCGGGATGTGTATATACATTAAAAGATCCGTTTCTCACAAAACCGATCGCTGTGATATTTAATTCTTCTGCCATTTGAATCGCAAGCTCTGTCGGAGCCGATTTTGAAATCACAATCGACACGCCGATTTTTGCCGCTTTTAACAGCACTTCTGATGAGATTCTCCCGCTGAAGACAATCAGTTTATCGCGGACGGAGATCCCATTCAGCAGACAATGTCCGTATAATTTATCAAGCGCGTTGTGACGGCCGATATCTGTGCGCATCAAAAGCACTTTCTCCGTATCGCAAAGCGCCGCGTTATGCACGCCTCCCGTCTCCTGAAACGTCCCGCTTTCTTTTTGCATATCCTTCATAAGCGCCAAACAAGTTTCAGGCGAAATCTTGATTTGGCTGACAGCCGTCTTGGCGGTTTTGACATCCTGCTGAAAATAAAAATGGCGACCCTTTCCGCAGCACGAGCCGATCACCCGTTTCGTATATTCCTGTTGATCCAATGTCCCAGGATGAACAAGATCGACATACACAAAACCGAGACTTTCATCTATTGTAAACCTTTTAATCTCTTTTTGAAATCGAATAACGCCCTCAGATGCGAGAAATCCGATGACGAGCTCTTTGATATGCTCCGGCGTGCAAACGAGCGTGACAAACTCACTGCCGTTCACCATCACCGTCAACGGATATTCCGTCACCATCCGGTCGGTTTGCCTGCTCATTTCCCCTTGTTCATAACGCCATATCTCCCTGACCGCAGTTACTTTATCATTCAATGTCTCTTCCCCTCCGCAATGTTCCTGCCTTTATATTTTTTCACACTCCTCAGATTTTGTCGAATCCTGTTATAAAAAAAAGAGCCCATTCTAAAGGACTCTACGTTTGGTTATGCTGATTCTTTTTCAGGATCATAAACAGCACAAGAGCTGCGATCAAAGTGAGCATGCTGACAAAAAAGAAAGCTGCCAGTTTCAGAAAAACACCGAGCAATATGAAAACCACGGCCGCTATAAGAAATATCAATCCTAACAATCTCATGTTTTCAACCCCTTTTACCGGTATCATTCCCGCAGGCACTGTTTTTAAACTAAACCAATAGAAAAAGGCGCCTGGGGCAGCGCCTTTTCATTGGGTTAATCCGTAAATTTTTGTGCTTCTTTTTCCCAGGCCTGCTCGAATTCTTCCGCACTGTCTGCTGAAATATATTCTCCGCCTCCAGCAACAGCCGCCTGTTTCATTTCCGCGTTTCCTTTCACATCAAAGTTGAAGCCGATAATGTTTACAATCGTATCTACATTTGCTTCACGAAGCTTTTCAATTTCATCAGCAGGATTTCCGCCGCATGTTTCTTCGCCGTCAGTAATTAAATACACCACGTTTTTCCCGTCTGCATCAAACGCTTCAAATTCTTTTCTAGTATCAGAAAGCGCTTTGGCAATTGGCGTCCAGCCGGTCGGTTTGATGCCGCTTAATGAATGGTCAAAGAGCGTTCCTTCATATGGATGGAGGCCGTAAATCGTTTCTGTTGTGCTGCATGAAAGAGCCTTTCCGGAAAGTTTATTGTTTCCGGCATGTCCAAAGACACGAAGCATCAGATTTGTATCCTCAGGAAGCAGCTCGGCAAAAGACTTTACAGATTTTTTGGCAATGTCTATCTTTCGTTCTCCTCCTGTTTTTTGAACCATACTTCCGCTTCCATCAAACAGGACAGCTACATTCGTGTCGACTTTTTTCTCAGCGGCAAAAGACGGGGACGCAATGGAGACAGTCAACAGTCCAATCATACTTGCAGTCAGTAATTTTTTCATGTTCAACTTCCTTTCTTTATCATATTTTCCAACGTCTTGTTGGATTCTTCTTAATGCTAGAATATGAAACCTCAAATTGATATAGGGCAAGCTGCCTTTTATCTCCCTTTTACTCTCTATTCAAAATCGGTGGGAACCTCAATCGTTTTTAGCCATTTCCACCCAAAAAATATAGAAAGAATGTGACACCGTTCATTCTTTTTTCTCCGTGATCAGAAGAGAAAAGCTGAAATCTGCTACTATGCTACAGGCGGGCAGCTGCTTACTTTTGAACGTTTTGTTAAAAACAAAAAAGAGGCTGACCTTTCAGCCTCTTCTTTGTTCTTATTTAGATAACATCAGAGATTGCTGAGTGAAAATTTTCTCAACATCTTTTTGAGTATAAGCAGGGAAGTATTCACCGCCGCCTACTTTCGCAATTGCGTTCAGCTGGCCTTTATACCCTTCTTTATAGTCAAATCCAATTACATTTACTGTGATGTTGTCTTTATGAAGTTCTCTTGCTGTTTTGATCGGGTTGCCGCCGCATGTTTCCTCACCGTCTGTTAGCAGATAAACGACTTTTTCTCCTTTTGCATCAAGCTGATCGAAAGAAGATTTCGCCTCGTTCAGCGCTTTTGCGATCGGTGTCCAGCCAGTCGGCCCGATTGTGTTAAGAGAATTGAGGAAGCTCTGTTCGTTAAAGCTTTGGAAGCCGTATACGTTGCGAATCGCTTCGCATGATTGAACTTTTCCGGAATTCTTATTGTTTCCTTCTGAACCAAACACACTCATTTTCACTTGAGTGTCTGCAGGCAGTGAGCTTGCAAACTTTGAAATTTCTTTTTTGGCTGAATTAAATTTAGATACACCGTCTATTCTTTTCGCCATGCTTCCGCTGGCATCAAGCAAAACCGCCACGCTTGCCGGAGCTTCAGCCTTCGGTTCTGTTTTTTCAGCAGCAAAAGCAGGTGACGTCAGTCCAAATAGCAATCCTGTCATCATGATCAGTGAAAATCTTTTTTTCATGTTCTTGCCCCTTTTCAAGTTTGTTTCTGCGTGCAGATGTTCAACGCTGAACATAACTAATCGTAATCGACAAAAACAGAGAAATAAATAGGGCGGGCTTCCCCATTGCCTCTGTTTACTTTTGCATAGAAATCTTTGTTTTTATTAGTGATTTCCGCCTAACAGCAGGATGAAAAATCATGATTGTCAGCCTTTCGCCTTTCGTTATATGAGTCTGTCGAAGTCAGTCGATCAATGTGGATTTCTTTACCACAAGCTCAGTGCCAGCAAATATGAAAAAGGAACTGATTCCCTCATCCTCATATAGACTATAAAATACGCAGAAGGCCTTTAGGCGGTCTTTAGCCGCTTTTAAATAAAAAGGGCTTAGGAACAGAATATGCGCTTATAAACGGCAAAAAAGACGCTTTATGAAGCGTCCTTTTATTTCTTCGCCATATATTTATTCAAAAACGAATCAGCGGTTGAAATCTGTGTTCCTTGATAATAATACTTCACAATCTCATCAACTGTTTTGCCCTCTTTGGCCATAAAATTAGCTCCATACTGGCTCATTCCCACACCGTGGCCAAAGCCTTTCGTGGTAATGGTAATGGTGTCTCCATTTCGTTTCCATTCAAAATCAGCTGAATTAAGGCCAAGCTTTTCGCGTATGTCCCTTCCTTTCAGCTTCTTGCCGTTAATGACGGCTGTTGCCACCTGATGGCCCGGTGTTTCTCCGGTGATCTCTCCGACAGTATTTGACCCATTCAGCTGGACGCCAAGCTTTTGTTCAAATTGTGCCACTGTAAAGGTTCTGGTGGCCTTATACTTCGGAGATTTTTTATCCCAAGAGCTTTTGACGCTTTTTAAATAAGGAATGGCACTTGTCCAATATGCTTCCGCATTTTCTGTATAACCGTTGCTTGTGGAGAAAAAGGAGGCTTCAATCGGCTGGTTGTTGTACGTTAAGATTTTGCCTTGCGTACTGGCAACCGCATCTGTGATTCTTTTCAGCTTTGCTTCATAATCCGCGCCCCACTGTTTCTTCAGCTCCGGTTTGCTTTTGTACACCTGGAACATCTGAGTATCATCGACCAGCGAGCCTTTAGGGGCCTCTACTGCGGAATTTGAGACCATCAGCCTGACAATAAACGTTCTTGCGGCGAGAGCCTGAGCCTTCAGCGCTTCAGGTTCAAAGGTAGCCGGCATTTCGGAGGCGACGACTCCGATGACATACTCTTCAAGCGGAATATCTTCTACGGATTGATTGGCGGTTCGATAGACTGGGATAGAAACAGGCGAAGCTTTCAATGTTTCCGCTCCTTTAGATTCTTGTATCGTATTGACTGCTGTCTTTCCTGATTCTCCTCTGGCCCCCGCTTCCTTATTATGCTGAAACGGAATCACTAAGAGTGTGGGGACCAAGAGAATCAATGCACATAGTATGGATAGTGTGATTGCGAATTGTTTCATATTTAGCTGCCTCCTGCTCGGGATTCGACTCTAGTCTAGTCTATGGGCAGGGACAAGCTAATATGACTCTCCTTTTGGACAGAAACTTTATTTGTCATTTACGTATTCTTTTTTGCTATTTTGCGCATAATGATGATAATACACTAAAAATAAAAAACCAGTATGCCAGATTGACATACTGATTTTTAATCCTTTATGCGTTTAAGTCTGAGACTACTTCTTTGCTTTCTTGCTCAGAAGCAGACTCATCGTTTACACGTTCGATGTCTGCGCCAAGACCGGCAAGCTTCTGATGGAAATCAACATAACCGCGGTCTAAGTGTTTCAGTTCAGTAACACGTGTATGACCTTCAGCCACTAACCCCGCAAGAATCAACGCTGCGCCTGCACGCAAGTCAGTAGCTGCAACTTCAGCTCCTTGAAGCTGTACAGGGCCGTTAATAATCACAGAACGTCCTTCAATCTTGATATCACCATTCATACGGCGGAATTCTTCCGCGTGCATAAAACGGTTTTCAAAAACAGTTTCTGTAATCATGCTTGTGCCGCTTGCACGAAGCAGAAGCGCCATCATTTGTGATTGCATATCAGTCGGGAATCCCGGATGAGGCATTGTTTTAATGTCAATCGGTTTCAATTCTTTCGGACCGATTACACGAAGGCCTTCTCCTTCATCCTTAATCGTAACACCCATTTCTTCCATTTTTGCGATTAAAGAAGTGAGATGTTCAGGTACTGCTCCTTTAACTAAAACATTTCCTTCAGTGATTGCAGCGGCAACCATAAATGTGCCCGCTTCAATACGGTCAGGTATAATATGGTGTCTTACGCCGTGAAGCTTATCGACTCCTTCAATTTTGATGGTGCCGGTGCCCGCTCCGCGGATTTTTCCGCCCATGCCGTTGATATAGTTTGCTAAATCAACGATTTCAGGCTCTTTCGCCACGTTCTCAAGCGTTGTTGTTCCTTCAGCTAAAGCAGCTGCCATAATCAGGTTTTCTGTTGCTCCCACACTTGGGAAATCCAGATAGATCTTTGCGCCTTGCAGACGGCCTTTTACTTCAGCTTCAATGAAGCCATTACCGACTTTAATTTCTGCGCCCATTGCTTCAAAACCTTTTAAATGCTGGTCTATTGGTCTAGATCCAATTGCGCATCCGCCCGGAAGCGCTACTCTTGCATGACCTGTACGCGCTAGAAGCGGTCCCATGACAAGCACAGACGCACGCATTTTACGCACATATTCAAAAGGTGCTTCAGTTTGCAAAGCGTATGAAGCATCTACAGTGACTTCATTATTCTCAAAATGCACATCTGCTCCTAAATGACGCAACACTTCATTAATTGTATATACATCGGAGAGCGTAGGTACATCACAAATTACGCTTTTTTCTTCACTTGCTAATAAAGATGCAGCGATAACTGGTAAAACAGCATTTTTAGCGCCTTCAACTTTGACTGTGCCGTTTAACTTTTGACCGCCGCGGACGATGATTTTTTCCAAGGTATTCCCCTCCGCGTCCCTAAATTCTCTATATTAATATTCAGTCGTAACGATTGGTGTGCCAACCGTAACGATATGTTTTCCGCCCATTCCTGCACTTCTAAGTGCAATTTGCAAATTCATTTTATGTTTTGAGGTCATGATAGACTCTTTCCACTCATCTGTATACGCAGAAATAGAAACGAAACTTGGCTCGACTACATGTTCAACAGATCTTGCTTGAAATTCATTTAATAACTGATTTGCTTTTTTTTGCAAAACAATATTCATATTATCATCTAAGTGACCATTTAGACAAGTAAAAATAACTACTTTTTCTTGGAATATCCCGAGTGCCTGCCGTTCAAACTGTTCATATGTATCATTCCAGCTAATCGGTGTCTCAAGACTCATTTGCTCATATAATAAATACGAAGTTGGGTTGTGTTTTTTGAGGGTTGTGACAAGCTGCAGTTTAAAAGAAGTATGATTTTTTTTGTCAGTATACGTGCCAATGGCCTTTACTATTGAATCTTCCTGTGCAAGTGCCCAATTATATTGACGATACTCTGATTTTAAACGTTGCACTTTTTTATAAAATTCTTTTTCGTTCAGAGACATATTTTGTTTTGCATGCAATGTCCACTTATCAATTGACACATTCTGGCGTTCCATTCCCTGTGCAATTTGAGCTAATGGCGTTAACTCACTCGCATGAATCGTATGGAAAACAGCAATGACGAAGCTTAACACAACAGATACAATAATAGCATGGCTTACTTGTTTTTTCTTCATTATGGTCTCTCCCCCTAATCTCCAGTTTTACCGGAGGCAAGGGGCGCCATACGTGGAAATCTTCGTCAAAACTCGCGTTATTCCAGGAAGCATTTTAACCCGCTTCCCCAGCCATTCCCATGTTTTCGGCAATCAAAACCTATCAAAATAAATAGGGAAGCTGCTGTGAATAATTAAGGTAATCTAAAAAGAAGTTTCCGACAGTCGTTCCGATTGCAATGGTCAGCAAAATCATCAGGAGTCTTGCCTGCACGACTTTGCCTTTTCTGATTAACGGATCAATATTGACGGCTTGCAGCGCCCACCAAGTAACCGCGATAAAAATCAAGTGAACGATAATGCCAATTGCAGCCTGCTGTCCCAATACGCTCATCTATCCGCACTCCTTTCATCCATTCTCCGCTTTATACCCTTTCTTATTATATAAGAAGAAGAGATAAAGATGATACATTTTATACAGAACGGAATATTCATCCAAAACTAGGGCTAATCTCCGCTTAAACAGCGGCTCTTTTGCATGGTATACTTTTTTGGAAAGGAGCTGGCAATTATGAATCATTCTTTTTTTCAGCCTGAAAAGCAATATGGTGAGGACTTGCCTGTATTTGAGCAGGAATGGGAAGCAATTGCATTCTATTATGATTATAGACAGTCACAGATTGAAGAACTGAATGAATTGTGTCAGTTTTATAACATTTCTCTCACCCATACGAGAGAAAGCCTAGAAGAGCTTGAAAATCTTTATTTTCAAAGTATACAAGAGCTTTTGCTTGCTGATTGGAATCTTCCTATTGAAGAATTCGAGAAGATGATCAGTGTTTATCTTATAGATTGTGTGATTGCCCACCACGAAGATGCTGAATGGATCGTAAAGCCTTATCCGTATACAGACGGGGCTTATACAATGGGCTTTAGAAGAAACCGTAAATCATGGCATACCGTGAATTGCTGTGACAGGTTATACTTGCGTCAAAAAGAGAGTCAGCCGCTGCTGTCACTGTTTGATTCTCTTGTGCAGTCATAAAAAAAATCCTTCTCATTAAGAGAAGGATTTTTTATTATTTCCCTGCTACATCCAATCTGTTCAAAGCCCGCTGTAATGCAAGCTCAGCCCGACGAATGTCAGTATCATCTGATTGAGAATTCAAACGCTCCTGCGCCCGCTGACGTGCAGCTTCAGCGCGCTCTTTATCGATGCCTTCCGCTGTCTCAGCAGTTTGGGCAAGGATGGTCACCTGATCAGGACGGACTTCTATAAATCCGCCGCTGACGGCAACCAATTCAGTCTGTCCGTCTTTTTTCAGACGAACAGCACCGATTTTAAGAGGAGCCACGGTTGGAATATGACCTGGCAAAATACCGAGATCGCCGCTTTCGGCTCTCACACTCACCATTTCGATATTCGCATCGTATACTGGGCCGTCGGGAGTAACGATATTGACTTGAACGGTCTTCATGCTTTTACCCTCCTAGGACCAGTTTAAACTTCTACACCCATTTCTTTTGCTTTCTCAATAACTTCTTCGATACGGCCTACAAGACGGAACGCATCTTCAGGAAGATGGTCGTATTTGCCGGCTAAGATTTCTTTGAAACCTTGAACCGTTTCTTTTACAGGCACGTAAGAACCTTTTTGGCCAGTGAACTGTTCAGCCACGTGGAAGTTTTGAGAAAGGAAGAACTGAATGCGGCGTGCGCGTTGAACGATAAGTTTATCTTCGTCACTCAATTCATCCATACCGAGAATCGCAATGATATCCTGAAGCTCTTTGTAACGCTGAAGCGTTGATTGAACTTCACGGGCAACCGCATAATGCTCTTCTCCGACAATTTCTGGAGCAAGGGCGCGTGATGTAGAAGCCAACGGATCAACCGCAGGGTAGATACCCATTTCAGTTAACTTACGCTCAAGGTTTGTTGTCGCATCCAAGTGAGCGAACGTCGTTGCCGGCGCCGGGTCAGTGTAGTCATCGGCAGGCACGTAGATCGCCTGAATAGATGTAACGGACCCAACGTTTGTAGACGTGATACGCTCTTGAAGCTGACCCATTTCAGTTGCAAGCGTCGGCTGATAACCAACCGCAGAAGGCATACGGCCGAGAAGGGCAGAAACCTCTGAACCCGCTTGTGTGAAACGGAAGATGTTATCGATGAAGAACAGTACGTCCTGTCCTTGCTCATCACGGAAATGCTCAGCCATTGTAAGACCTGTCAGTGCAACACGCATACGTGCGCCCGGCGGCTCGTTCATTTGTCCGAATACCATGGCTGTTTTGTTGATTACGCCTGAATCGCTCATCTCGTAGAAAAGGTCGTTCCCTTCACGAGTACGCTCTCCTACGCCGGCGAATACAGAGATACCGCCGTGCTCTTGCGCGATGTTGTTGATCAATTCCTGGATTAATACGGTTTTACCTACACCGGCACCGCCGAACAATCCGATCTTACCGCCCTTGATGTATGGAGCAAGCAAGTCAACAACTTTAATTCCTGTTTCAAGGATTTCAACTTCTGTTGAAAGCTGATCAAATGAAGGAGCCTGTCTGTGAATCGGATCCTTCTTCGCATCCGCAGGAACCGGCTCATTTAAATCAATATTTTCTCCGAGTACGTTAAATACACGGCCGAGTGTCACATTACCAACCGGAACTGAAATCGGCGCTCCCGTATCGACAGCTTCCATTCCGCGCTGCACACCATCCGTAGATGCCATTGCGATTGTACGGACTGTGTCATCGCCTAAATGAAGAGCGACCTCAAGCGTCAAATCAATACCTACTTCGTTTTCACTTCCAGCCGGCTGTGAAATTTTAATCGCATTATATATTTCAGGTAAGTGACCATCTTCAAAACGTACGTCGACAACTGGCCCTAATACCTGGCTAACGCGTCCTTTCTTCATCGCTATCCCTCCTGACAAAATCTTTCTATTCTAAAGCGGCTGCTCCGCCGACAATTTCCGTAATTTCTTGCGTGATCGCTGCTTGGCGAGCGCGGTTGTAAGAAAGCGAAAGTGAATCGATAAGATCCTTCGCATTGTCTGTCGCGTTTTTCATCGCCGTCATTCTCGCAGCATGTTCACTTGCTTTACTGTCAAGAAGCGCACCGAAGATTAAGCTTTCTGCGTATTGAGGAAGCAAAACCTCCAGAACCTCCTCTTCAGACGGTTCAAATTCATAAGACGCCGTTCTTTTTCCGCCGCCGCCCAAATCAGATAGCGGCAGAAGTTTTTTCTCCGTCACTTCTTGAGAAATGGCGCTGACATAATGGTTATATACAAGATGCAATTCATCAAATGCACCATCTATAAACATTTGAATCGTTTGACGGGCAAGGTCCTTAATTTCTGAAAACGACACTTCGTCTCCAAGTCCTGTTAACTCGGAAATGATCGGAATATCGCGTTTTTTAAAGAAATCACGGCCCACTCGTCCGATAACGATCACTGCATACTCATCCTTAGACTGATGACGTTCTTGAATGGCCTGATAAGCACTTCGTAAAACCGAACTGTTAAAAGCGCCAGCAAGACCGCGGTCAGATGTAATGACGAGGTATGCCGTCTTTTTCACTTCTCTGCTGAGAAGCATCGGATGTTTCGCGCTGCCGGATACTTTTCCGACATTTGATACAACCTCTTGGATCTTATCCATATATGGCACAAATGATTTTGCGTTGTTTTCAGCACGATTCAGCTTAGCTGCAGATACCATCTGCATGGCTTTTGTAATCTGGCTCGTTTTTTTCGTTGACGTGATCCTTGACTTAATATCGCGTAATGAGGCCAAAGATTTCACCACCTTTTCTCTTCATTTGCGTAAAAAGAGAGAAAAAGAGAACCTTTTTCTCTCATCAGCATTCGAGTTAGTTGCTTGGTGCAAATGTGCGTTTGAAGCCTTCGATTGCAGCTGCGAAGTCTTCATCAGCAGGAAGGTTCCCTGTTTTTGCAATTCCGTCAAGCAGTTCTTTATGGTTTTGGTCAAGGTACATGTAGTACTCTTCTTCAAAACGTCTGATGTCCGCTACAGGAATATCATCAAGATATCCTTTTGTCAGCGCATAAAGAATGGCTACCTGTTTTTCAACCGGAAGCGGCTTGTTCAGATCCTGCTTCAGCACTTCAACTGTACGCGCACCGCGGTTCAGTTTCGCCTGAGTCGCTTGGTCGAGGTCAGATCCGAATTGAGCGAATGCTTCCAGCTCACGGTATGATGCAAGATCAAGACGCAATGTTCCTGATACTTTTTTCATCGCTTTGATTTGCGCGGAACCGCCGACACGTGATACAGACAATCCGGCGTTGATCGCTGGGCGTACGCCTGAGAAGAACAAATCAGATTGCAGGAAGATCTGTCCGTCAGTGATGGAAATAACGTTTGTCGGGATATACGCTGAGATATCTCCGGCTTGAGTTTCTACGAACGGCAGAGCTGTAATTGATCCTGCGCCTTTCGCGTCGCTAAGCTTTGCTGCACGCTCAAGCAGACGGGAATGAAGATAGAATACATCCCCCGGGAACGCTTCACGGCCTGGCGGACGGCGAAGAAGCAAGGACAGCTCACGATAAGCAGCCGCTTGTTTAGAAAGATCATCGTATACAACAAGAACGTGCTTGCCATTGTACATAAATTCTTCTGCCATTGTAACCCCTGCATACGGAGCAAGGTACAGAAGCGGTGCCGGCTGTGACGCAGACGCCGTTACGACAATTGTATAATCAAGCGCGCCGTGCTTACGCAATGTTTCAACTACGCCGCGGACTGTAGATTCTTTTTGACCGATCGCTACATAAACGCAGATCATGTCTTGGCCTTTTTGGTTTAAGATCGAATCGATCGCAACAGATGTTTTACCTGTTTGACGGTCACCGATGATCAGCTCACGCTGGCCGCGGCCGATTGGAATCAGTGCATCAATTGCTTTAATACCAGTTTGAAGCGGTTCATGAACGGATTTACGGTCCATAACACCAGGTGCCTGGCTTTCGATCGGACGTGTTTTGCTTGTGAGGATCGGGCCAAGACCGTCTACCGGCTGACCTAACGGGTTCACAATACGGCCGATTAACTCTTCACCGACAGGAACCTCCATGATGCGGCCTGTTCTTTTTACTTCGTCCCCTTCACGGATCTCTGTGTAAGGTCCTAAGATAACGATACCTACGTTTGATTCTTCAAGGTTTTGAGCCATACCCAAAACGCCGTTTGAAAACTCAACAAGTTCACCGGCCATACAGTTGTCAAGACCGTGTACACGAGCAATACCGTCACCGACTTGGATGACTGTACCTACGTCATGAACTTCAATTTCAGATTGATAATTTTGTATTTGCTGTTTTATCAGCGTGCTAATCTCTTCAGCTTTGATGCTCACTTAGGTTTCACCCCTTCTATCGATTTTCCCCGGCAAGTTGACGTTCAATGCGATGAAGCTTTCCGCTTACGCTGCCGTCAAAAATCCGGTTTCCAATGCGGACTTTAATGCCGCCTATTAAATCCGTCTGCACTTCATTTCTGATTCTCAGTGAAGCGACTCCGGCTTTTTTTGCAAACACTTGTGATAATGAAGAAATTTCCGCATCCGTCAGTGGTTTAACTGAATATACAATTGCGTCTTCTGTTTGACGGGCCTCATTTGCGAGTTTCACAAACTCATCTGTGAGATCAGGCACAATTGTTGCCCGATGACGGTCAATCAAAAGAAAAATCGTATGGAGCACGGACTGTGATAAAGATCCAAAAGCATTTTGGATGAGCTCTTTTTTCTTTGTGCCCGGCACCTTCGGATGGTTTAACACATCATTTAGCGCTTTTTCATTTTGAAATACTTCTTTTACAACTTTTAGCTCTTCTTCTACCTGATTGAGCTGAGAGGACTCATTGGCAATATCGAAAAGAGCTGATGCATATCGTTTAGAGACAGCTGATCCACTCATCGGCTTTCTCCTACCTCTTTAAGATAGTCCTGGATCAATTTCTCTTGAGCTTGTTCATCCAGTTCTTTTTCGATTACTTTCGACGCAATCATGACAGAAAGAGACGCTACTTGCTCACGGAGAGCAGAAACCGCCTGTTCTTTTTCCTTCACGATTTCAGTTCTGGCTGCTTCTTTCAGACGTTCAGATTCTGCACGCGCAGCCTGAATAATCTCTTCTTTTTGGTTCTCTCCCAGTTTCTTCGCATTTTCGATAAGCGTTTGGGATTCCTGTCTTGCTTCTTTTAACAGAGCGCGCTGCTCATCAATCAGCTGCTGCGCTTCTTTATTTTTTTCTTCAGCAGACGTAATTTCTCCAGCGATATGATCTTCACGCTGTTTCATTATGTTTAATAGCGGCCCTAAAGCGTATTTCTTCAGAAGCGCTAATAAAATTAACATAGCTAACAGTTGGAACAGGATATCTCCGCCGTTAAACGACAGTCCTAGTTCAAGTGGTAATTGAGACATCTACTACGGCAACTCCCTTCTGCAGGTTTTTCTTTGCTGATCCAGCAGCCGCACTTGTCTCTTTTCAGCCGGCAAGGCGGGATGCTTATCAGACATAAAGCAATGGCGAAGGTTCTCTTGGAATGATCTTCGCCATTTTTAGTTCATATAAGGCTTTTATGCTTAGCCAAAGAACGCTAAGAATGCGATAACGACAGCGATAATAGGAAGGGCCTCAACTAATGCGATACCCATGAACATAAGAGTTCTAAGTTCTTTACCTGCCTCCGGCTGACGGGCAATCCCCTCTACCGTACGTGAAACAATCAAACCGTTACCAATACCTGCACCAAGTGCGCCTAAACCAATTGCAATCGCAGCTGCTATTAAATTCATGAAAAAGTTCCTCCTTTAAAATGTTATCCGTTTGGATATAATGTTTTAATGATCATTACTGATTTTATGAGACATGTACACCATCGTCAGCATCGTAAAGATAAACGCCTGGATGGCACCTATAAATAAACTGAATGCCTGCCATGCCAGCATCGGCAGAATGGCGCCGATTGTACCGACAAGTCCGAGAACCACGCTTTGCGAATAGAAGCTTGTCGCTAATCCCGCAAGCAGGCCGAGAAGAATCTCACCGGCGAAGATGTTACCATAAAGCCGCAAACCGAGAGTCAGCGTATTTGCAAACTCTTCTATGATTTTCATCGGGAGCATGAACGGAACAGGTCTCAAATACTCCTTGGAATATTCCTTGAGCCCTTTCATCTTCACACCATAATAATGGGTTAAAGCGACAACCATTACGGCAAGCGTTAATGTAATGGCAGGATCGGCTGTCGGAGATTTCCACCAGAGCTCATGTCCGATTGTCACAGAGAACGGCAGCCCCAGCATATTCGACACAAATATGTACATCAGCAATGTGACACCAAGTGCCAAGAAGTTAGCCCCTGTTTTCAAATCCATTGTACTGCCGATAATATTGCGGACAAAATCAACAATCCATTCCATAAAGTTCTGGGCTTTTCCCGGACGGATCGAAAGCGTTCTTGTGGTAAGGATGGCAATCAATAACACGATCACACTCGCCACAGTAATCATCAGAATGTTTGTCAGATTAAAAGTAAGACCTAGTAATTCAATAGTTCTGTATTCATGATTCAAAGGGTTTTCACCTCTCTTCCATTGATGAACGTTTAAGCTGGATAAAAGAATCTATCATAATGACAGGATAAATTGTCATTAATCCAATAACTGTGCTTGCCATATGAAAATGCTCGGGATATTTATAGGCAACAGCCGCAGCAAGAATCGCATTGCACCACCGCGCTGCGCTCCCAAGGGATCGTATGGACTTGCCTTTCGCAACGGCCCTGTCAAAAGCATTCATTCTTCTGACGAGCAGTAAAAAATTAAACAAACTGAAAACAGTTCCCAGAATAAGGCCTAAAAAAACGGTTTTATACGCTGTTAAACCATAACCCAGTACATACGCTGCTAAAATGAACAATAGATATTTTCGTTGTCTGCTAAATTGTAGCTTGGGATCGTCCATCAACTATCTGTCTCCTGATGAAAAAATAATGTATTTCTTGGATACGGCAAAATCAGCGGTTAACCCTAGTAGAAGACCTTTTTTGTCCGGCAAAACGGGCCTGTTCGAAAAAATCATTCATCCGCAAGCCTTGCAGGGATGCTGTTTCATTCGCTTGAATAAATCCTCATAAAACGGGTTTTCTGGGAGGATTTACATTGGGGATGAGGACTATAATGAAAGCTATGAAAACCTTCTCATAATACCCTCGTTTAGCATACAATAGCCCCTAACATGTGTCAATCTGTTTAAAGTTAAAAAACTTTTTATACTGTAAGCCTCCACAGAATGTTCACATTTTCACCTATAATTGTATAGAGATTCACCGAATAGCAAAAAACTGGATAATAAAAAAGAAAACCCGTTGGCGGGTTTTCTTTTTTATTTTGTTCCGAACATACGGTCTCCTGCATCTCCGAGACCCGGAACAATATAACCTTTTTCATTTAATTTTTCATCAAGCGCCGCTATGTAAATATCCACGTCAGAATGATGCTTCTGCAATTCTTCCACACCTTCAGGAGCAGCTACGAGACACATGAAACGGATGTTTTTCGCACCGCGTTTTTTGAGGCTGTTAATCGCTTCAACTGCGGAACCGCCTGTAGCTAGCATCGGGTCAACCACGATGAATTCACGCTCTTCCACGTCAGAAGGAAGCTTCACATAGTATTCCACGGGTTTTAAGGTTTCAGGATCACGGTACAGACCGACATGTCCCACTTTTGCAGCAGGGATCAGTTTTAAGATGCCTTCAACCATTCCTAAACCTGCTCTGAGAATAGGAACTACCCCCAGTTTTTTCCCTGAGATGACTTTCGATTTTGCAGCCTGAACCGGTGTGTTGATATCCACTTCCTCTAGAGGGAGATCACGGGTAATTTCAAACGCCATAAGCGTGGCTACTTCGTCTACAAGCTCTCTAAAATCCTTCGTGCCTGTCTCTACATTCCGAATATATGTCAGCTTGTGCTGAATTAAAGGATGATCAAATACATAAACCTTTCCCATACTGTGTTTCAGCTCCTTTTTTATTGTCCCATCGACAATTTCACACTTCTATTGATTCTACAAAAAAAGACATTGAGTTTCAAGAACATCGTCAAAAAACCCGCCGGGCATAAGCCCGAGCGGGTTTTTCAATCTTAGTAATCTAATTCTTTATATAGAGGGAACTTGCCAGTCAGAGCAGCTACGCGCTGTCTTGCTTCTTCAAGTTTTCCTTCATCTTCGTGGTTTTTCAATGCAAGCGCAATGATGGCACCGACTTCATCCAATGCCTCTCCGTCAAAACCGCGGCTTGTCACAGCAGCTGTTCCGAGACGGATACCGCTTGTTACGAACGGTTTTTCAGGATCGTATGGAATCGCGTTTTTGTTTGATGTAATCCCGATTTCATCAAGCACATGCTCTGCAACCTTACCTGTCAGTCCGAGAGAACGAAGATCAACCAGGATGAGGTGGTTGTCAGTTCCGCCTGAAACGAGCTGAATGCCCTCTTTTGTTAATGATTCTGCAAGACGCTTTGCATTTGAAATCACGTTTTGTGCGTACGTTTTGAAATCATCACGCAATACTTCGCCGAATGAAACAGCTTTTGCGGCAATTACATGCATCAGCGGGCCGCCTTGAATGCCAGGGAAGATGGACTTATCAATTTTCTTTCCGAACTCTTCACGGCAAAGGATCATACCGCCGCGAGGTCCGCGAAGTGTTTTATGTGTCGTTGTTGTAACGAAATCAGCGTAAGGAACCGGGTTTGGATGGAGGCCTGCCGCAACAAGTCCTGCGATATGCGCCATATCCACCATAAAGTAAGCGCCGACTTCATCAGCAATTTCACGGAATTTCTTAAAGTCAATTGTACGAGGATACGCACTTGCTCCTGCCACAATTAGCTTAGGCTTGTGAGCGAGGGCTTTTTCACGCACGTCATCGTAATCAATATGTTGAGTTTCTTTATCTACGCCGTACTCAACAAAGTTATATTGAACACCGCTGAAGTTAACTGGACTTCCGTGTGTTAAATGACCGCCGTGGGAGAGGTTCATCCCAAGTACAGTATCGCCTTGTTCCAAAATCGTGAAATAGACAGCCATGTTTGCTTGTGCGCCTGAATGAGGCTGAACGTTTACATGCTCCGCTCCAAAGATTTCCTTCGCGCGGTCACGAGCGATATCTTCAACGACATCGACGTGCTCACATCCGCCATAATAGCGTTTGCCAGGATATCCTTCAGCGTATTTGTTTGTTAAAACAGAACCTTGTGCTTCCATAACCGCTTCACTTACAAAGTTTTCAGAAGCAATCAATTCGATTTTCGTCTGTTGGCGTTCACGCTCATTTTTAATGGCGTTAAACACCTGTTCGTCTTGCGCAGGTAAATGTTTCATCAGCGAGATCCTCTCCTATCCGTATCCTGTTCTTTGTTTTTACCACCACTATTGTACATGGTTTTTTAGCCCCATGTAAAAGATTATTTTCAAAAAAACAAAAATTTTATTGGCAAAAACGAATATTTATTACTTAAATTTAATTTAAAGTTCGGAATTTATTTTAGCCGCGCAAATTAAAGAAAAGACTGGCCCATGCAGTCCTTTCTCATTCACACTCATAAACTGCCCGCATTCCGCCGATCAGCTTTGGCCGTGTCCGCGCCAATGTCACATGGGCTGCACCGAGACTGTTCTGAGAGATGCGTACAGGAACAGCTACCGGCTTTAAGTGCATGCCGATAAACGTGTCGCCTATATCTATTCCGGCATCTGCCTGAATGGTTTCTACCAGAACAGGAGACTTCATCTGCTTAAACGCATAAGAAGCCATCGCCCCGCCGGCTTTTGGCACAGGCACTGCGGAAACGGCCGGAAGCCTAAACAGCTCGGCCGTTTCTTCCTCCACTACAAGCGCTCTGTTTAAATGCTCGCAGCATTGAAACGCCAGATGGATTCCCGTTTGTTCCTTCAGCTCTGCAAGTCCGCTGTAGATGCTTGCCGCGATGTCTGTACTGCCTGATGTGCCGATATGGCTGCCGGCCACTTCACTTGTGCTGCACCCAAGGACAAATATCTGATTTTCTCTCAATCCCGCTTTGTCCTGAAACTCTGACAGCATCGTCTTCCATGTTTGTGTGATCTCACTCATAGAACAGCACCCCTACAGGTTTTTCTCTTCATAGTCCGAGATTTTTCCGATGCGGGTCTGATGTCTTCCGCCAGTAAATTCAGTGGTCAGCCAGATTTTCGCAATTTCCCGTGCCAGACCGGGTCCAATCACGCGTTCGCCCATCGCGAGGATATTTGTATCATTATGTTCTCTCGTCGCCTTTGCACTGAATGTATCATGTGCCAGCGCACAGCGGATGCCTTTGACTTTATTGGCGGAAATACTCATGCCAATGCCTGTCCCGCAAATTAAAATCCCTCTGTCCACTTCACCGCTTACTACTTTCTCGGCCACCGGAAAAGCGTAGTCCGGATAATCGACAGATCCGCTGCCGCAGTCACAGCCCATATCAATATACTCAATTTGCAATTCGTCCATTAGTTCTTTGATTTCGTTTCGAATATGGACGCCGCCATGATCCGATGCTATGGCTACTTTCATCAGCTTTTCCTCCCAGCGTATGTAATGCGGCCCGCCCGCTTTGTTGACCGCGCAGCCTGTCCGCTCTTTGATTCACACCATATCGATGTGCTTTTCACTATATTCTACTCCTTCACGCAGGATTTGCAAATGACCTGTTTGCAGATTCTCTGACAAGTTATTTACCGTCATTTTTCAATTGTTCTGCAAGCTGCTGAAGAAGCGCTTCAAGCTCATCTCTCGTTTTTTTATAGATCTCAATGGTGCCGCCAAACGGGTCTATAATATCGCCTCGGCTGCCTGTCACGTATTCTTTTAGCGTAAACACTTTATCACGATAACGTTCGAATTGGCTGACGATGACCTGTTTGTGCTGGTGGGTCATTGCCAGAACCAAATCTGCCGATTCCATATGTTCTTCAGTTAATGGCGAAGAAACATGATTAAGGGCAATGCGTTTTTCAAAAAGCGCTTCGACCGCGTGAGGCGACGCTTTTCCGTTAGGTGAGGCAAATACGCCTGCCGAGCGGACGCTGACATCCAGCCCTTCCGTTTCAGCGATTGATTTAAAAAGCGCCTCAGCCATTGGACTGCGGCACGTATTTCCAGTACAGACAAAAATGATGTTCATGTCAGTCACCCCTTGTTTTTTCTATTATATATGAAGAAAAAAGAAACGGCGACATCGTTTCTTTTATTGGTATATTAAATTGGCAAAAGCAGCTTGAGGCCAAATACGATTAATATGGTTCCTCCGAGCGCTTCACTGTATGAGCCGAGCCAGGACTGCACTTGTTTTCCGATCAGCAGGCCCAGCCAAGTCAACATCATGCTGAAAAGCCCAAACAGGGTAATGGTGAGAAGCGGGTGCGAGCCATATATTCCTAGGCTCAGACCGACGGAGAAACTATCGAGGCTGACGCCGACTGCAAATAACAATAAGCCAGGCCCAGCCGGCGACATCAAACGTTCTTCTGACTGTTTAAAAGATGCGATCACCATTTGAACACCGAGAACAAACAGCAGTGAACCCCCGATATATACAGCTACCATACCGAGGAGCCCTGACAGCATAGTTCCCGCCGCCATCCCTCCGAGAGGCATGATGACGTGAAAGAGACCGATAATGAATCCAATATAGAATATCTGCTTTTTTCTGAGTTTGACCATACCCATTCCCAGGCCCACAGAAAAAGCATCCATTCCTAAAGCAAACGCCATGATGCTTAAGGTAATCAGTTCGCCTATAAACATTTCCGACATCACATACATAACCCCCTTGGACACGCCCGCTTTTTTAGCCTATGCATGTCCAAAAAGGGTTAGAACTTCTGACTGTATCAGCGAATCACTCTTCCTCCGGCTGCTTTCATCAGCCTGTTCATAATAGCAAGTCCGACGCCTGTGTCAGGAAACGATTCTGCAATAATAAAATCAACCTTCTCTTCATCAAAACTGCGCAGAGCATCATAAAGAGCTGCCGCGACTGTTTCAAGCTGATCTCTTCTGCCGCAGCTCTTCACATAGTCAGCTGAATAAAAATCTGCGTTTTCTTCTGTCGTCAGGACGCCGACCCGTTTTCCGCCCCGCTGATATTCTTGAATGAGCGTTTGAATGCGCTCAGGGCTGCCTTCAGAAATAACAAGCGGCGCTGACGGCGCGTAATGTGTATATTTCATTCCCGGAGAAATCGGCTTCTCATTTTGATCGGCAAGCCCTTTATCCACAAGAATCGGTCCGATTTCAGCTTCTATTTGTTCTTTTGTAATGCCGCCCGGACGAAGGAGCACAGGAATGTCTCCTGCACATGAAAGTACGGTTGATTCGACACCGATTCCAGTAGCTCCCCCATCCATTATTCCCGCTATGCGGCCCTCCAAGTCGTGAGCCACGTGTTCAGCCTTTGTCGGGCTTGGTTTGCCCGATAAATTAGCACTCGGCGCTGCAATCGGGAGACCCGCGGCACGGATGAGTGCCAGAGCCAGAGGATGATCAGGCATTCTGACGGCCACTGTATCCAGTCCTGCGGTTACACGGGGTGACAGCGCACCAGGTGTACAAGGTAAAATAAGTGTAAGCGCCCCTGGCCAAAAGCGCTTCATTAATATTTTCGCTTTTTCTGGCGCCGGACCGGTTAAGCCGTCAAGCTGGCTGATATCCGCAATGTGGACAATCAGGGGATTATCACTCGGCCGCCCTTTCGCTTCATATATTTTTTTGACAGCATCTGTGCTTTTCGCATTTGCGCCGAGACCATATACAGTTTCTGTTGGAAAGGCGACAACCTCATTTTCTCGGAGCAAAGCGGCTGCTTGTGTAATTTGTGGATCATTTGTGGATAACTCCCCAGTTACATCCACAAACCATCTTTTCGTTTTCATTTCTGACCAAACTCCTTATTCACAACAATAAAACGATCGTTTTACGCGTGTAATCCTTTTGAAAGTATAAAAGATGTCCTGTAATAAAACAAGCGTTATCCACAAATTGTGGACAACGCATATAAAGAAGTGGATAAGTTTGTGCATAAATCTCACTTATCCAGATGCTTTTTTCATTAAGACGGCCCCTTCCGCTTGCCTTGATTCACAGAAATGATCCGAGGCAAACAGCTCTTCCGGCACACTCTCCGCCCGTTCAAATCCCATCGCCCCCAGGAAATCAGCTGAAGAATGCTGATTGGCTACCAAATATACCGTTTTGATCTCATGCTTTTCACAAAGCACCTCCATGCTTTGAAAGAGCGACACAATATGACCTTGGTGAAGCTTGTCCGATATCACAAGTGAGCGAAGCAGGGCTTGATCGCAGCTGATTTTTTCGATACCTAGACAGCCGGCTATGTTCTTCTCGCTGTCCTCCAGCATCAGAAACTGCGTGAACCCTTCCCTTACGCCCTCATGATTCGTTTTGGCCTGTTTTAAAAATTCCTCAAGTATGTCTCCGTCCTTTTCCCTTGCCACCCGCAGTTGATAAAACATTCGTTCACCCCGTTTTCAGCGTTCTTTCTTCCAATCTATGAGGCAAATCTATTTTTAGACCTGGTGATTAAGAAAAAAGATCGGAAAACCATTCTACAACGAAGAATTTCACTTCTGTATCGTCTTCTTTCTCTTTCTCATCTTCTTTTTCAGCTTTTTCCGCTTTGGCTGTTAAGTCCTCAAGAGCTTTTTCCGTTTGTTTTTTTGAGGCTTCTTTATCTTCTTGTTCTTTTACGGCTTCTCCGTTTGAAAAATCAAGAAAGCAGAGCGGCGGGAATAATACACACCACCAATTCGCGCCTTCACCGTTACCAAGCGTGATCAGGATGGCTTCGTATTCTCCAGCAGGATATACCATGCTGCCGTAAAGCTTTGTCGGAAATGAGATTTTGTCAAAATCAACAGATATCGATTGGCTGGCGCCTTCTTTTTCCATGGTTTCTTTTGCAATTTCCTTGATCTCAGGCAGCTTTGAGCGGATCAAACGCCGCGCTTCTTCAATAGAAGTAATATCCTTAACCCATGTTGTGATTTCTTTATTGACGGCGTCTCTGATACGACGCTTTAATTCTTGGTCCTCGTCACGATCGCTGTTTGCCAATATTCTCAGGCGAATCGCCTCGTCCGGAATGACAACCGGCTCATTTTCAGATTGCTGTGCCGTCTCTTCTTTCGCCAACCCTACGAGTGCCCCAGATAATAAAAGAAACATATATATACAAATGATAACTGTTTTTTTCATCGGTCCCCACCGTTCCTCTCCGTGCTTTGTATCTAGCCCTATTATGGACAAGGAACGTATGGAGTAAACCTGCAGCGGCAAAAAAATCTAGCAAGCTTTGAATCTAATTTATGGTACGATAGTGTTTTAGGAGGTTTAAAATGAAATATCATTACACAGTGCTGCTGTCAGCGTTCACGATGTCAGTTCTTTATTCGATTATTTACATTCATTCCTTTATTATAGCTGCTCTCGTAACGATGGCCTTTTATTTCTTATTTCCTTACCTACTATTCGCGCTGCCGCTTCAAATCATGATGAATAAAAAGCCGAAACGGTTCAGCCCTTTGTACTTGCTGTATTATCTTGCCGCGGCGTTTATCGCCAACGCGATCATCTTTGGCGTGCTGCAGCCTTCCGGGCAATCCCTTCTTCAAAATACAGCTTTTTACATCTTCGCTGTATTAACAGCTGTTGTCTACTGGATATGGGATTCTGTTTTGCTGCAAAAAAAGGAAGCCTCTTAAGGGCTTCCTTTTTCATTAGATCAAAACGGTCAATAGATAACATAGAATAGAAGGTATGGCAGCAACAAAGAAAGCAGCTGATATTTTCAAACGGGCTGTCCGGCCTTCTTTGGTTTCTGAATGATAATTTGCCCGCTGGTCGCTTCCGCTTACAGCCAAACCCGATGTCACAATGGCAAGCCCGATCAAAACAAGAGATGCAATGCCGAAAATGAATTCATAAGAAATCGCATGCGCAAAAATCGAACCCACCATACTTTCAATGGCAATAAGTAAAATTCCTGCTGTCAGGGCCTTTTTCATCTTTTACATCCCCTTTGCTGGTGTTAAAACAGCTTGATGGTCCCGTTCTTATCTCAACTCACCAGCAAGCTGCTTATTTATTCTTATGAATTACCGCGCATATGGTTCTGTCTTTTCCGTTAATATCCTTCAGGACTTCAACTTCCGCATCCTTAAACGCATGCAGAATCAGCTCTTTTACAGCTGCGCCCTGCTTCCACCCGATTTCAAAGACGACAAGCGCGGTATTCTTCATCACCAGCGGAATGGCTTCCATAAACCGCTTATAAAATTTCAGCCCGTTTCCGCCGTCAGTGAGAGCATGCAAAGGTTCATGGAAACGGACAATCTCAGATAAATCGGCCATTTCTTCTTCAGAAATATACGGAGGGTTTGAGACGATAATATCAGCTTTTTTTCCTGCCTTAATAAAGGGTTCAAGCAGGTCGCCTTGAAGAAAATGCACCTCCGCTCCGAGCTTTTCAGCGTTGGCTGAAGCAACGTCCAGCGCTTCTTTGGAGATATCAATCGCTGAGACAGAAAAGTTTTTGTTTTCCAGTGCAAGCGTGACGGCTATTGCGCCGCTTCCCGTGCCGACATCTACCACATCGAGCTGTTCTCCTTCAGAAAAGACACTTCTATATTTCTCAAGAAGATGGTAGACAACCTCTTCCGTTTCCGGGCGCGGGATCAGCACGTCATCATTTACTATAAATTCACGGCCGTAAAAAAACTCTCTTCCGATAATGTACTGAACCGGTACGCCCTCTTTGTGCATATCGACGTGGCGTTCAAAGCGATACAGTTCATCTTCGCCGATCGGTTCCTGTAAGCTGGCGAGCAGCTTGCTTCTATCCATTCCGGTATCATAAAGCAAAAGCAGCTCAGCTGCATTTTCTTCTCTTCCCGCTTCCGTTAAATAAGAAGAAGCCCATTTCAGGGCTTCAAATATTGTCTTCATCTTAACTATCCGCCTGCTGAAGCTTGCTTGCCTGATCTTCTACGATCAGTGCTTCAACCACTTCGTCCAGTTTTCCTTCAAGAATCTGATCAAGCTTTTGAATGGTCAGGCCGATTCTGTGATCCGTCACACGGTTTTGCGGGAAGTTGTATGTGCGGATACGCTCAGAGCGGTCACCTGATCCGACAGCCGATTTCCGTGTCTGATCATATTCAGCCTGTGCTTCCTGCTGAAATTTATCATAGATTCTGGCGCGGAGAACCTTCATCGCTTTTTCTTTGTTCTTGATTTGAGATTTTTCATCCTGACATGATACGACAACGCCTGTCGGCAAATGCGTCAGACGAACGGCAGACATTGTCGTGTTCACGCTTTGTCCGCCCGGTCCGCTAGAAGCAAACGTATCAACACGGATATCCTTCTCATGAATGTCAACCTCTACCTCTTCGGCCTCAGGAAGACATGCTACTGTTGCAGTAGATGTATGGATACGGCCGCCTGATTCTGTTTCCGGAACACGCTGAACACGGTGAGCGCCGTTTTCATACTTGAGCTTAGAATATGCGCCGCTGCCCGTAATCATAAAGATGATCTCTTTGTAGCCGCCCGTTCCGGTTACACTTGCTTCCATGACCTCGGTTTTCCAGCCTTGAAGCTCGGCATAGCGGGAATACATTCTGTACAGGTTGCCTGCAAATAAAGCGGCTTCCTCTCCGCCTGCCGCTCCGCGGATCTCCATGATAACGTTTTTATCATCATTAGGATCTTTCGGAATCAGGAGCACCTTCAGACGTTCTGACAGTGTTTCCGTTTCTTTCTGGAGTTCAGAAATCTCTTCCTTCACCATGTCGCGCATCTCAGCATCAAGCTTATCCTCAAGCATCGCTTTTGCATCAGCCAGCTGTTCTGACGCATCTCTGTATTGTCTATATACGTCAACTGTTTCTTGTATATCAGATTGCTCTTTCGAATATTCTCTAAGCTTTTTGGGATCGTTGACAACTTCTGGATCGCTTAAAAGCTCATTTAATTTTTCATATCGTTCTTCGATTGACTTTAAACGGTCTAACACGGTCTTCACCTCTGTTTTCCTGTGCGTAACATTCTCATTATAGTATAGGGACTATCGCCAGTCAAAAGCATTTCAATCCCAGTTAAAAAAGCCTCCTCTGCTATACTGAAAAAGAGGAGGGATCGTATTGTTTACATCTATACATCATATTGCAATCATATGCTCGGATTATGAAAAGTCGAAAGCTTTTTACGTACATAAGCTCGGTTTTCAGGTGATACAAGAAACATACCGAGAAGAGCGCGACTCCTATAAGCTAGATTTGTCGCTTAACGGCTCGTACGTCATTGAGCTGTTTTCGTTCCCTGATCCGCCCGCACGTCAAACCCGGCCTGAAGGTGCAGGGCTCCGACATCTTGCCTTTACGGTCAGCAGCTTAGATCAGGCTGTTCAGGAGCTTCACGAAAAAGGAATCGAGACAGAGCCGATTAGGACAGACCCGCTGACAGGCAAGCGGTTCACCTTCTTTTTTGATCCCGATCAACTTCCGTTAGAGCTGTATGAGCAATAATGGTTTTTGAGGAAAAAAGGGGGATGCCCACTTTCTTTGCCGAATCTTTTCTTGTTTTGTCTAATGGGAAGGGAACCGCTCCCCATGGTCGAATACCTAGCTAAAAAGGAGGTATGGGATCATGAATACAAATATGGTAGCAAGTGAACTCGGCGTCTCCGCAAAAACAGTGCAGCGGTGGGTGAAGCAGCTGAACCTTCCGGCTGAACGGAACGAGCTCGGACACTATTCGTTTACGGCTGAAGATGTGCAAATCCTGAAATCTGTTCAAAAACAAATTTCTGAAGGCACGGCGCTTCAGGATATTAATGTGCCGCGGAGCAATAAGAAGCGCACAGGCTTCCTTGTCCAAAAAACAAACAGTGACACAGAGAAAAGAATCGAACAGCTCGAACAAAAGCTGGACACCTTATTACAGCAAAAACAGGAAGAAAACGGGCTGCTGGCAAGAATTGAGGAATTGGAACGCCAGCTTAAACAAAAAGCCGATGAAGGCGTATCCTATCAGCTTCTGCAGCACAGAAGAGAAATCGATGACATTCTTGCCGACCTGCAATCAATGACCTCACAAATGAAAGAATTCACCGCTCAGCCGACCCCTGAGACTGCTGCTTCATCCGAAAAAATAAAAACAAGAAAAAAACCGCTGCTGTCACTGTTTAAATTTCAAACGTAAAGTAAAAAAGCTCCCCGTAAAGGGAGCTTTTTTGATTACGCAGTAAGCGCAATAATAATTGGAAGTGAAATCAATGACAGAATCGCACTGATCACAAACGCAGTCGCAGTTTCTTCCTCTTGTTTCTCGAAACGAGTCGCAATCATGGCTGCAACGGCAGAACCAGGGAATGCAACAAGAAGGATTGCTTTTGTTGTTTGGTCAGCTGGAAGTCCGACTGCAAGAGCAATCAGGAACATTAACGCAGGCTGAACCGCAACTTTGAGTAACGCAATACCGATAGCCGGCAGACTGAGTTTAATCTTACGAATACCAACGGTAACACCGACAGCAAAGAGAGCAACACCAGATGTTGTACTACCAAGCTGATCAAGCATCTTAACACCCAGCTCAGGAAGAGTGACACCGCAAAGCACTAGAATCATACTGATTAAAGGAGCTGCTGCAAGAGGCTCGGAAAGACCATGCAGAATGGATTTCCCTGTCATCTTCCAAAAACTGTCGCCGCTCTCTCCGTTTTTCTTAGAAGACTCACCCACTGTAGCTATAATAATCGCAAGCGGATCAAGAATCGCGTTAACAACGATACCTGTTACAGCGATCGGAATCGCAACCTCTTGCGCACCGAACAAGCTTCCCAATACAGGAATACCCATAAATGCGAATGTCGGCTGTGCAGAGTTCAAAGAAAACACGGATGAGTTCGTTAAATCATACTTAAAGACAAATCTGCAAACCAATAAAATGATGATATAGAAACCAACAATCCCGATAAGTAAAGAAACCATTAATGGAACTTGTGATAAAAATTCACTTCTGGAAGTTGTCAAAATACCAGCGATAAAGTGAGCTGGAAGTGCGTATTTCGTTACTAACGTACTTACCCCTTTTGCTGACTTGGCATCATAACTTCCGAAATGTCCTGCAAACCAACCCAGCACGATAACAAAGAAGATCGGTGCCAGGAGGATTAAGATATCTAAGATGCTCAAAATATTCTCCTCCAAATCCTATGTCCGTATACTTTAGCTTTATACAAAGCTTTCCCTCGGACAGAAAAATTACACGCTTATTATTTTGCGATGACTTTTTTGTATTCAGGTGTCCACATTGCATCAAGAACAGCTTGTTTTACATCTTCAGGCTGACGATTTGCTACGCCATCTTTAATCGCTGCTTCAGCTACAGCAATGGCAACTTGAATAGATACTTCTTGAAGCTTGTCGATGCTTGGAAGCAATCCAGCTCCAGGTGTTTCAAAATCAACCATTTCAGCAATCGCATCAGCTGTTGCAGCAAACATAGCAGGTGTAATAACACGCGCTTCAGCTACGATTGAACCAAGGCCAAGACCAGGGAATGCGAATGCGTTGTTAGATTGTCCGATTTCATAAGAAACGCCATTGTACTCTACATTGTCAAATGGGCTTCCTGTTGCTACAAGCACTTTTCCGTCAGTCCATTTGAACAGATCTTCAGGAACAGCTTCTGCAAGGTGAGTCGGGTTAGACATCGGCATGATCACCGGACGGTCTACGTGAGATGCCATCTCTTTCACAATTTCCTCTGTGAACGCTCCTGAAACCCCTGAAGTTCCGATTAAGATCGTTGGTTTCGCTTGGCGAACCACTTCATCGAATGGAATTTGGCCTTTTTCATCGCGTTTCCAGTCTTTCACTTCTGCTGCACTGCGAAGGTAAGGTTTTTGGAAATCAAGGATGCCTTCCATATCGTCTGTTAACAGGCCTCTGTAATCAAGTGTGAAGAACGCTTTGTTTGCTTCTTCTTCAGATAATCCAGCAAGCACCATTGTGTCACGGATCTGGTCAGCAATACCGATACCAGCTGAACCTGCACCGAAGACAACTACACGCTGATCTTTAATAGAAGCGCCTGTTTTCTTCATAGCAGCAAGCACACCAGCTAGTGTAATTGCGCCTGTACCTTGAATATCATCGTTGAATGTCAGGATTTCGTTGTTGTATTTTTTCATGATATTGCGCGCGTTTTTGTTACCAAAGTCTTCCCAGTGAAGAAGCGCTTTAGGGAAGAATTTAAGCGCAGCTTTTACATACGCATCAACGAATTCTTCGTAACGTTCATCAGAGATACGTTCATGATGGTTACCAATGTATAAAGGATCATTTAAAAGTTTTTCGTTGTTTGTACCGACATCAAGCACTACAGGAATAACACGGCTAGGGTCAATACCAGCTGCAGCAGTGTAAACAGCCAATTTACCGATAGCGATGTTAATACCGCCTACTCCCCAGTCACCGATACCAAGGATACTTTCAGAGTCAGTTGCAACGATAAGATCAATATCGCCTGCTGTCGCATGAAGGTTTTCAAAAGCCTTTTCAATACCGTCAATGTTGTCGATTGACAAGTAGATACCTTGAGGTCTTCTGTATTCATGGCTGTATTCTTGAATTGCTTCACCAACTGTTGGTGTGTATACAACAGGAAGCATTTCACGCAGGTGATTTTGCAGCAATTTATAGAAAAGAACTTCATTGCGGTTAGCAAGATCATTTAAGTAAACATTTTGACGAAGGCGGTCTGGCTGAGCTTTAAATTGCTCGTATGCGCGTTTTGCTTGTTGATCAAGAGAAAGTACAGTTGGCGGAAGAAGTCCTTCTAAGCCAAGTTCTTGTCTTTCTTCTAACGTAAAAGCAACACCTTTGTTTAAAGTAGGAATAGACAAAACTTCTTTTCCTCTTAATGTTGTTTCTAAATGGCCTTCCTTAGTTTTTTTTATGTTATTCAAGCAAATCTCCTTCTTTCTTGAAATAGTTAACCAGGTTAAGTAATAACTCATCTAAAAATAACCGATCATGATCTTTATGCGACTTTGTGACAATTATTCGAACAATGTCTCAAAACTATTTACATTACGTTAGTTATTTTATGCCTGTCAAAATCAAAATTCAAGGGAAGAAAATTACTTAATTTTTTAATACACTTATTTAAATTTTTTAATTGATTGTTGTCAGAATATATAAAAAAACACCAGCTTTTCGGCCGGTGCATTCTATCTTTTTACCCATGTTTTGCATTAGTTTTTAGATTTTCCCGGAACTTCGTGGTGGTGTCTGCATCTTGCTTCATAGGATTCAGACGCACCCACCAGAATGACCGGATCATCATAAGAAGCCGGCTTTCCGTCAATGAGCCGCTGTGTTCTGCTTGCCGGTGATCCGCAGACGGAACAGACAGCCTGCAGCTTCGTCACACTTTCAGCGATGGCCATAATATCCGGCACAACGCCGAACGGCTCTCCTCTGAAATCCATATCAAGACCTGCTGCGATCACACGATATCCTTTATCGGCAAGTGCTGATAAAACATCAATGATACCCCGATCGAAGAATTGAACCTCGTCAACTGCGATCACATCCGTGCTCTCACTGATATGATCCCAAATGTCCGCAGCCGAAGAAATGGCATAGCTCGTCATAGATGTTCCATTATGGGAGACAACAGCATCTTCGCTGTATCGATTATCAATCACAGGTTTAAAGACCCTGACCTCCTGCTTGGCGTAAGTTGCTCTCTTCACTCTTCTGATCAGCTCTTCAGATTTCCCCGAGAACATACTGCCGCAAATCAGCTCAAGCCACCCGCTTTGCTTCATTATGTACATTGGCTCTGCTCCCCTCTCTCTGTCAGCTGTGTTTTTGACATACAAAAAACAGGCAAGAACTGCTTCTTGCCTGTTGAAAAATCTATTATTACTTAAGACCGTATTTTTTATTAAAGCGATCAACACGACCATCAGCAGAAGCGAATTTTTGACGGCCAGTGTAGAATGGGTGGCATTCAGAGCAAATCTCAACGCGTACCTCTTCTTTTACTGAGCCTGTTTCAAATTCATTTCCGCAAGCGCATTTAACTGTTGCTTTTTTGAAATTAGGATGAATTCCTGCTTTCATTGTATCCATCTCCTTCCGCCCTGAATCCCGTGTGGAAACAGAGTTATTATTTCGGAGCAATGTCCGAAACGCATATGAGAAAATTATATCAGTGATTTACTTCTTTTGCAAATAGATTTTATCGTCTGGCTGATGATAGATTTGCTTGCTTCCATTCTTGATTGAGAATATCGAAAAATTCCTGGTTTGTTTTGGTTTTTTTCATTTTTCTCATGAATTTTTCCGCGAAATCAGGCGAATCTGACATCGTTTTGCGGATAGACCATAAACGGTCAAGATGCTCTTTAGGCACAAGCAGCTCTTCCTTACGCGTTCCAGAACGGCGAATATCGATTGCAGGGAAGATGCGGCGTTCTGCCAGAGAGCGGTCAAGATGAAGCTCCATGTTGCCCGTTCCCTTGAATTCTTCATAGATTACATCATCCATACGAGATCCTGTATCAACAAGAGCAGTGGCGAGGATCGTTAAGCTTCCGCCTTCTTCGATATTTCTCGCTGCCCCGAAGAAACGCTTCGGACGGTGGAACGCTGCCGGGTCAATCCCTCCGGACAGTGTTCTTCCGCTCGGCGGAATCACTAGGTTGTAGGCACGGGCAAGGCGTGTGATACTGTCCATCAGGATAATAACGTCTTTCTTGTGCTCAACGAGGCGCATAGCGCGTTCAAGCACAAGCTCGGCTACTTTGATATGGTTTTCCGGCACTTCATCAAACGTTGAGCTGACGACATCCCCCGCAACAGAACGCTCAATGTCCGTAACCTCTTCCGGTCTTTCGTCGATCAATAGGACAATCAGCTCTGCTTCAGGCTGGTTCGCTGTAATGCTGTTGGCGATTTCCTTCAGCAGCATCGTTTTCCCGGCTTTCGGCGGCGCTACAATCAAGCCGCGCTGGCCAAAGCCTACCGGCGCCATCATGTCCATAATTCTTGTAGACAAGAAATTCGGTTTTGTTTCGAGCACCATATGGCGGTCTGGATAAAGTGGAGTAAGGGCTGGGAAGTGAACACGCTCTTTTGCGGATTCCGGATCATCTCCATTTACTGCTTCAACGTGCAAAAGTCCATAATAACGCTCATTTTCTTTTGGCGGGCGAACCTTACCTGATACTTTGTCTCCATTCCGCAAATCGAAGCGGCGGATTTGTGAAGCTGAGATGTAAATGTCTTCAGAGCTTGGAGAATAGTTGATCGGTCTCAGGAAGCCAAATCCCTCTGATTGGATGATCTCAAGAACACCTTCCATAAACAAAAGATCTTCCTGTTCTGCATTCGCTTTCAGAATAGCGAAAATCAGTTCTTTTTTTGTCAGTTTGCTGTAGTAGGAGATTTTATAATGTCTTGCAAGTTCATATAGCTCTTTCAATTTCATATTTTCCAAAGAGGAAATAGATACGTCTTTCATAAAAACACCACGCTTTTCATAGTCAATATCTTACTTTACACATGTAATCTGCTGCTTTTGCACAACATCCGCCAAAGCACATTCTTTTTTTAACATAAAGGAACTTCTATCGGTAACACTTCCACCCATGATCGGCGCTTTTGTTAAAAGGATTGTCTTAATGAGTTTTGAAGGAAGCGAGGACAAAAACATGAGAAGATCAATACTTATATCGTCTGATGCGGTAGAAATTGAAACTTTCCTAGTGCTTAAAAGAAGGAATTACGCAGTTAAAAATCGCAGCACTCTTTATTTTTACCTTATTTCAAAAAATTATTCAACTGAAATAAGGTTTTGACACGCAATTGATAGGGTTGTCTCTTATTTGCAAAAGAAAAGCGGGTCAACACCCGCTTTTTCTCTTTGTTATGGACGGATTACGAGATTTGGTTTTTTCTTCAGGCTGTGTCTGCCGTCAACAAAACGGACGGTGCCTGATTTCGCACGGATGACCAAGCTTTCAGTCGTGCCGACAGACCCTTTGAATTGAACGCCTTTTAACAGCTCCCCGTCAGTTACGCCGGTAGCCGCAAAAATAGCGTCATCGCCTCTCACAAGGTCTTCCATACGCAGCACTTTGCTCAAATCAAGTCCCATTTTGTTGCAGCGTATGATTTCTTCCTCGCTTTGCGGAAGAAGTTTACCGATAATTTCTCCGCCTAGCGCTTTTAACGCGACAGCAGATAGGACGCCTTCAGGAGCTCCTCCTGATCCGAACAGGATGTCTACGCCTGTGTGGTCGAAAGCCGTGTTAATGGCGCCTGCGACATCCCCATCATTGATCAGTTTGATTCTGGCGCCGGCCTCACGAAGCTCAGAAATGATTTTTTCGTGTCGATCGCGGTTTAAAATGGTAGCAACGACGTCCTCGACGTCTTTGTTTTTCGCTTTTGCTACCGCTCTAAGGTTATCAATGACTGGAGCTTCAATATCAATGCAGCCCACCGCTTCCGGACCGACCGCGATTTTCTGCATATACATATCTGGAGCATTTAAAAGCGTGCCGTGGTCAGCAACTGCAATAACAGTCAGCGCGTTCCAGCCGCCGCTTGCTAAGATGTTTGTGCCTTCGAGAGGATCAACAGCGACATCGACGCGCGGACCGTACCCGTTTCCGAGTTTTTCCCCAATATAAAGCATCGGCGCTTCGTCCATTTCTCCTTCTCCGATCACAACAGTTCCTTTCATCGGGACTGTATCAAAAACGTCTCTCATTGCGCTTGTTGCCGCTTCATCAGCCTCGTCTTTCTTTCCCCTGCCCATCCATCTTGCAGATGCTAATGCCGCAGCTTCAGTCACACGAACCAATTCCATTGATAAACTTCTTTCCATCTCAACACGATCTCCTCTCGCAAATAACCAATTAAGAATTTTGCATCTGTTCTATCTCTTCATCAGTCATTCTCTCGCGCCAGATTGTGGCTCCCAAACCCTCTAGTTTCTTCTCTAGGCTGCTGTATCCGCGATCAATATGCTCAAGACCTGTAATTTCTGTGACACCGTCGGCCATCAGCCCGGCAACCACTAAACAGGCTCCGGCCCGCAGATCGCTTGCCTTCACCTTAGCGCCTTGAAGCTCGACAGGACCCGTAATGATTGCAGATCTGCCCTCTACTTTCATATTAGCGCCCATTCGTCTCAGTTCATCAATATGTTTGAATCTCGCAGAATAGATGGTGTCAGTCACGACGCTTGTCCCTTTTGCTCTCGTCAAAAGCGCCGTCATCGGCTGCTGCAAATCAGTCGGAAAGCCCGGGTATACTAGGGTTTTTACATCAACCGGCTTAAGATTTTTCTGCCCTCCGACAATGAGCAGCTGGTCGTCGCTTGTCTCAATGTGAAAGCCCATTTCTCTCAGTTTTGCTGTTAAGGACTCAAGGTGAGTCGGGATGACATTATCAATGATGACCTCTTTGCCCATCGCAGCTCCTGCAATCATAAATGTTCCGGCTTCAATTCTGTCCGGAATGATCGTATGTTTGCAGCCGTGCAGTTCCTTTACGCCATCGATTCGGATGACGTTGGTTCCAGCACCTTTGATTTTTGCGCCCATGCTGGTCAGCAATGTCGCGACATCAATAATCTCCGGCTCTTTCGCAGCGTTTTCGATGATGGTTTTTCCTTCTGCCAAAACAGCCGCAAGCATAATGTTAATCGTTGCCCCGACGCTTACGACATCTAAATAAATACGTGCGCCTCTCAGCCTTTCAGCGCGCAAATAAATCGCGCCCTGTTCATTGGTCACTTCAGCTCCGAGCGCTTCGAAACCCTTGATGTGCTGGTCAATCGGACGGGGGCCCAGGTGGCAGCCGCCAGGCAATCCGATGACGGCCTGTTTAAAGCGGCCGAGCATCGCCCCCATTAAATAATAAGACGCGCGCAGTTTTTTCACTTTTCCGTTAGGAAGCGGCATGCTGATCATTGATGTGGGGTCGACAATCATTTCCCCATTCTCAAAATGCACATTGCCGCCGATTTCCTGTAACAGGTCACGCAGCGTTTCAATATCTGAAATCTCAGGAAGCCCTTCTATTGTCACCTCGGAATTTGCCAAAATGGTTGCTGGTATTAATGCAACAGCACTGTTTTTAGCGCCGCTGATGTGTACTGTACCGTTTAACGAGTCACCGCCGGCAATATTCAACTTTTCCATGATAGTCTCCTTCCATAAGAAGATAGCTGCGGAGCTAAATAAAATGGCATTTTATTCTGTCTCTGCAAATAAAGCTCATGTCCAAAATCTAGCCAATTCGAAGAGAAAGAATACAATACATTGTAAAATATCAGGAAGAAAATAGCGAAGCTTTGCGGGGGGCATAGGTTTCAAAAAATCGACAGAGACCCGCCGGCTATAGAGACATCTTCGTCATCCGGCAAAAGCAGCACGCAACCCTCATTCCGATATCAGCTTCTGCAGCCCAATGATTCCTGCTCTGTAAGCGGCATGCATCTGAAGGTCCGCTGTATCAGGATGGTGAAAAACAAAGGCCGCGGCAAACAGGCATACACTCTGTTTGCCACCGCTTAAATTACTTGTTCCAATCTGCCAGGAACTGTTCGATTCCTTTGTCTGTTAACGGGTGCTTTGTCAGCTGATAAATGACTTTAAGCGGCATTGTGCCGATATGAGCCCCTCTTAATGCAGCTTCAGTTACATGCTGAGGATGGCGGATTGACGCCGCAATGATTTGCGTATCAAGCCCGTGGATATCAAAAATCTGCTTAACTTCTGAAATCAGGTCAAGCCCGTTATGGCCGATATCATCTAAGCGCCCCAAGAATGGTGATACATAGGTAGCACCCGCTCTTGCAGCAAGAAGCGCTTGGTTTGCATTGAAGATCAATGTAACATTTGTTTTAATGTTTAAGTCAGTAAGTGCTTTTACGGCTTTTAAACCGTCAGCCGTCATCGGGATTTTCACCGTGATGTTCGGAGCGATTTTCGCCAGTTCTTTTCCTTCCTCGATCATTTCCTCAGCTTTCAGAGAAATAACCTCGGCACTTACAGAGCCCGGAACAACTTCTGTGATTTCACGAAGACGGTCATGGAACGATACGTTAGCTTCTTTTGCTACTAAACTAGGATTCGTTGTTACACCGGCAAGGATTCCTAATTCATACGCTTCTTTAATCTCATCGATATTGGCTGTATCAATAAAAAATAACATTTACAAAAGCCTCCCAGAGTAAGAATTTTCAGAACTGTGAATATGATTGCGCTTTCTAAAGATAGACGGAAAACCGCCTGTCAAGCTGTCAGGCGGCTATAAAAAGTTCCAATTGAATTAAGCTTGGTTTGAAGAACCAAATTCACGCATTTTACCGATAACAGTTTCTTTAATCGCTTCGCGAGCAGGTCCAAGGTATTTACGTGGATCGTACTCGTCAGGCTTAGCTGCCAATGTTTCGCGAACAGCTTTTGCAGAAGAAATTTGGTTTTCAGTATTTACGTTGATTTTAGCTGTACCAAGTGAGATTGATTTTTTGATGTCAGCAGTCGGAATTCCAGTACCGCCGTGAAGAACGAGCGGAAGACCAGTAGACTTTCCGATCTCTTCCATTTCTTTGAAACCAAGGTTTGGCTCACCTTTGTAAGGGCCGTGAACAGAACCTAATGCAGGTGCAAGGCAGTCGATGCCAGTGCGCTCAACAAGCTCTTGGCACTCTTTAGGATCAGCGTAGATTACGCCTTCAGCGATAACGTCGTCTTCTTGTCCGCCGACTGTTCCAAGCTCAGCTTCTACAGATACTCCGTGGAAATGAGCAAGCTCAACAACTTTAGAAGTTGTTGCTACGTTTTCTTCAAATGGATGGTGAGAAGCGTCGATCATTACAGATGTGAAACCTGCATGAATCGCTTTCGCACAAGATTCAAAGCTTGAACCGTGGTCTAAGTGGATCGCAACAGGAACTGTCACTTTGTACTCTTCCATTAGTGCTTTTACCATAGCTACGACTGTTTTGAAGCCGCCCATGTAGCGTCCCGCACCTTCGGAAACACCAAGGATCACTGGAGATTTTTCTTCTTCAGCTGCTTGTAAAATCGCTTGAGTAAACTCAAGGTTGTTTAAGTTAAATTGTCCTACAGCATAACCTTTTTCTTTAGCTGTATTCAACATTTCCGTCATTGAAACTAAAGGCATGTCGAATGTCCTCCTTATGTAGCCTGATTGTCTTCTAGCGAAAAAAGCTTTCCACCCTAGCATGACCCATAATTTGCTGTCATATGTAAATACACAGATCGCTTTTTCTCCATAACTAGAATACCAACTTTTCGACAAATCGGCAACACAATGACCTCATTCAATTGTTTCTTCTTTTTGTCAGTTAGACTTCAGGGGCAGATATTTTTTGACGGCGTCTCTGATTTCGTCGATGTCAAACGGCTTCGCAAAGTGCGTCAATGCGCCCAGTTCCTTTGATTCTTGGATCATATCGAGTTCTCCGTAAGCCGTCATGATGATCACGCGTATGTTTTCATCAATGACCTTCATCCGTTTTAAAATTTCGATTCCGTCCATACCCGGAATTTTCATATCCAGAAGGACAAGGTCCGGGCGTTCTTTTGTCACGATATCAAGCGCTTGAAGGCCGTTCGCAGCCTGAAATGTCTGATAGCCCTCTTTATTGAACACTTCGTTAAGCAAAATACGTATTCCGTATTGATCATCAACGATTAAAATTTTTTCATTCATCATTTTACACCCCAATATTATGATTTTCGTCAAAAGTAAGCAGTAGTTTATGTATTCTGTTTGATTTTCCTATTTCCTTTAATTATAATAGTCTACTTTACGACATTTTCTGAGCATTTTCTCTTTTGTTGTATACTGTTATTGTACGTTATAAAGGAGGATTCACTTATGTTGAAAATATTTACAACACAGTTAACAGGTATTTTTTCCCGCATTCAGGATAAGGAATCTGACGCGATTGAAGATGGGGCGCGATTGCTCGCTCAAGCGGTGATCAGCGGGCATTCCATCTATATATACGGGGCTAATGAGCTTCAGGGCATCTTACATGAGGCAACCGAAAGCAAAGAACCGCTTCCTTCCGTCAAAGCGTTTCCCGCTAACGCTGATGATGTGACAGAAAGCGACAGGGTGCTGATGTTTTGCTCAGGGACAGGTACAGATGAAGAACAAGCGCTCGCGAAAGAGCTTTATGAAAAAGGCGCGGGGGTCGTCTGCATATCACCGGCATCCAAAGACAGCGCCGGAATCGAACAATATTGCGATGTGCATATTGATTCAAAGCTGAAAATGCCGCTTGTTCCCGATGAAGACGGCACCCGCTATGGCTTCCCTTCATTAATGACAGCATTGTATGTCTACCATGCTCTATCATTTACATTAAAAGAAATTCTGCAAGAGTATGCATAATCACTTATTGTACATGCTGTATCTTGCCGGAAACAAATAAAAAAGACTTGTCCGCTTTTGACAAACGGCAAGTCTTTTTTTATTATTTCTGATTTGCAGCTTCAACAGACGCTCCGATAAAGCCTTTGAATAATGGCTGAGGTCTTGTCGGTCTAGACTTGAACTCTGGGTGGAACTGAGAAGCCACGAACCAAGGATGGTCTTTCAGCTCGATAATTTCAACAAGGCGTCCGTCCGGGCTGGTGCCTGAGAATACGAAGCCTTGGTCTTCCATTTGCTGTCTGAATTCGTTGTTGAATTCATAACGGTGGCGGTGACGCTCGTACACCACTTCATCCTGATACACTTCAAATGCTTTCGTGCCCTCTTCAAGCTTACAAGGGTAAAGGCCGAGGCGAAGTGTTCCTCCAAGATCTTCAACATCCTTCTGTTCAGGAAGAAGGTCGATAATCGGGTATTGAGTTGACGGATCAATCTCAGCAGAGTGAGCGCCTTTTAAGCCTAATACATTTCGGGCATACTCAATAGATGCAACCTGCATACCTAAGCAAATGCCCAGGAACGGAATGTTGTTTTCACGCGCATATTGTGTCGCAATGATTTTACCTTCAACACCGCGGTCTCCGAAGCCGCCCGGTACGATAATACCGTCTGTGCCGCTAGTAAGCTCTCCGATGTTGCTTTCTGTTACTTCCTCAGCGTTAATCCATTTCACTTTTACATCTGTGTCAAACGCGTAGCCCGCGTGACGAAGTGATTCAACGACAGAGATATAAGCGTCAGGAAGCTCAACATATTTTCCGACAAGTCCGATTGTGATTGTTTGAGACAGGTTGCTGACCTTGTTCACAAGCTCTTTCCACTCGGACATTTCCGCCTCTTTGCATGCCAATTGCATGTGCTCGCAAACAAGCTTATCAAGTCCTTGTTTTTGAAGCTCAAGCGGAATGGCATAGAGGTTGTCCGCATCTTCACATTCAATAACCGCTTTTGTATCGATGTCGCAGAATAAAGCGATTTTGTCCTTCATATCTTGAGAAATCGGCATTTCTGTACGAACAACGATAATGTTTGGCTGAATGCCCAGGCTTCTTAATTCTTTTACGCTGTGCTGTGTCGGTTTCGTTTTCAGTTCACCGGCAGCTTTAATGTAAGGCACAAGTGTACAGTGGATGTACATCACGTTTTCACGGCCGATGTCACTCTTCATTTGGCGGATGGCTTCAAGGAATGGCAGGGATTCGATGTCTCCTACAGTACCGCCGATTTCTGTAATCACGACATCCGCGTTTGTTTCTTTACCCGCACGGTATACGCGGTCTTTCAGTTCGTTTGTGATGTGCGGAATAACCTGCACTGTTCCGCCGAGGTAATCTCCGCGACGTTCTTTTTTAAGAACTGTTGAATAGATTTTTCCTGTTGTTACGTTGCTGAATTTATTCAGGTTGATGTCGATAAAACGCTCATAGTGCCCCAGATCTAAGTCTGTTTCAGCGCCGTCATCTGTTACGAATACTTCACCGTGCTGGTACGGGCTCATCGTTCCCGGATCAACGTTGATGTATGGGTCGAATTTTTGAATTGTGACGTTCAGTCCGCGGTTTTTCAGCAAACGCCCTAATGAAGCTGCTACAATACCCTTTCCAAGTGAGGATACGACTCCCCCAGTTACAAAAATATATTTCGTCATTTCGTTTGCTCCTCTCTTCGCTCTAAGCTACATTTCTTAAAATGTACCGTTTTATAAAAAATCATTTAGCCTTTTAAATGATTTATAAGAAAAATGAGGGGTGAAAATAAGAAAGCTCCCTTTCAATTTCTTGAAAGGGAGCATAACGTTCTATGTTCTCTCTTCGTTTTTGAAGAGCCCAAAATACATACTACCTAGTTCGACTATGAAAGTCAAGATCGATTTGGGGATGAAATTCTTTTACGATTTTTTATCCTCATCGCCTTCATCATAGTCATCATCATCTTCTTCTTCTTCATCGTCATCAATGAGATCCTCGTCAATTTCGAGCTCGTCATCGTCGTCTTCATCGATATCGTCAAACTCATCAGCATCGAGATCAAGTTCTTCCTCAACCTCAGCTAAATCGAGGTCGTCTTCGTCAACCACTTCAAATTCATCAAGATCAAGATCTTCTTCGACGGCTTTTTTGGCTTTTTTCTTTTTCGCCTTAACTGTCGGCTGTGTTTCTTCATCAAGCTGATCGTACGGATACCAGCTGCGAAGACCCCAATTCTGGTCAGAGAGCGCCAAGAAACGGCCGTCAATGTTTAAATCTGTATAAAATTGTGCGACGCGGTCTCCTAACTCTTCTTTTTTCACGCCGAGCAATGATGCAATTTCATTTAAAAGCTCCTGAAAAGGAACTGGTTTTTTATGATCTTCAAATAATTCGTGAGCGATTTCAACTAAAGCCATTTCCTTTAGCTGTTCCTGTGAATATTGTTTGATACCCAAGGTCGGACACTCCCTTTCTATTACTTATATGTATCTGTTTTATCAATAATGAAAGCGATATTGTATCGTTCTTATACAAACCATACCTCTCATTATAAACAAAATAAAACAGAATATGCTACCCTTAACAGCGTTAATTTAAATAAATTTACAAGAGTGATCCGACTGATAGATATTTTGCCTTATTCTGCGAGCATTCTGGAGATAACCAGCCTTTGAATTTCTTGGGTGCCTTCGTAGATTTGCGTAATTTTCGCGTCGCGCATATAGCGTTCTACCGGATAATCCTTCGTATAGCCATAGCCGCCGAAAATCTGTACAGCTTCGGTCGTGACCTTCATCGCCGTATCCCCTGCCAGCAGTTTGGACATGGCGGAGGCTTTTCCATACGGAAGGCCTGACGATTCCAGCCATGCCGCTTGGTAGGTCAATAGCCTTGAAGCTTCTATCATTGTCGCCATATCTGCAAGTTTAAAAGCTATGCCCTGCTGCTCGGCGATCGATTTGCCGAACTGTTTTCTTTCTTTTGCGTATTGAAGCGCCGCATCAAGCGCTCCCTGGGCGATGCCAACAGCCTGTGCCGCGATGCCGTTTCTTCCCCCGTCCAGCGTCTTCATCGCGATTTTGAAGCCTTCTCCTTCTTCACCGAGAAGATTTTCTGCGGGAACGACACAGTCTTCGAAGATGATTTCTGTTGTCGGAGAAGAACGGATGCCTAGTTTCTTTTCTTTCTTGCCTGTCAAAAATCCTTCAAAATCCTTTTCAACAATAAAAGCAGAAATGCCTTTTTTCTTTTTTTCAGCGTCAGTGACTGCAAATACAATATAAATATCAGCGGCGCCGCCGTTTGTGATAAACACTTTTGATCCGTTTAATACATAGTCATCACCGATTCGCTCAGCAGTTGTTTTCATCCCGCCGGCATCTGAACCGGAGCCTGCTTCAGTCAAAGCGAAAGCCCCGATTTTCTGCCCAAGCGCCAGCTGTGTTAAGTATTCTGACTTTTGTTCTTCTGTGCCAAATGCAAACAGCGGCCAGCCGCAAAGCGATATATGGGCGGAAAGCGTCACGCCGGTGGAGGCGCAGACTTTTGACAGTTCCTCCACCGCTATGACGTATGCCAGATAGTCACTTCCGATTCCGCCGTAAGCTTCAGGCCACGGAATCCCTGTTAATCCTAAATCCGCCATTTCCCGAAACAGGTCACGATCGAAGCGTTCTTGTTCGTCACGTTCTGCCGCTGTCGGTGCAACCTCATGCTTCGCAAAATCACGAACCAATTTCCGAATCATTTCGTGTTCTTCTGTTAATGAAAAATTCATCGCTTTTCCCCCATTGTCATATCAGCGCCCAAGACAGATTGAGCCAGAAGCTCCGCGACATCATACGTTTTGACACGATCTTCCGCTTCTTTTGCCTTTGTGCCGTCCCCAAGCATCGTGAGGCAGTACGGACAGCCGGAGCTGATTACCGACGGATTGACTGCCAGCGCTTGCTCTGTTCTGGCGACATTAATCCTGTTTCCTGACTCTTCCTCCATCCACATTAAGCCACCGCCAGCTCCGCAGCACATGCCGGTTTCCCGGTTTCTCTCCATTTCAATAAGCTGCACGCCCGGAATGGCTTTTAGAATCTCTCTCGGCGGATCATAGACTTCGTTGTACCGTCCCAAATAGCACGAGTCGTGGAAGGTGATCGTTTCATGAACTGGGTGCTGCGGTTTTAATTCCCCTCTCTTTACCAGTTCAGCCAGCACTTCCGTATGATGATATACTTCGCCTTCAAAGCCGAAATCTGGATATTCGTTTTTAAATAAATTGTATGCGTGCGGGTCAATCGTAACGATTTTTTTCACATTATTTTTTTCGAATTCTGAGATATTCTTTTCGGCCAGTTCTTGAAATAAAAATTCATTTCCGAGGCGGCGCGGGGTGTCCCCTGAATTTTTTTCTTTGTTGCCGAGGATCGCAAAGGTCACACCTGCTTGGTTCAGCAGTCTAGCAAAGGAGATGGCGATCTTTTGGCTTCTGTTGTCGTACGAACCCATGGAACCGACCCAGAAAAGGTATTCGAATTCTTTTTCCTCTTTTTTTACTTCTTTTACTGTCGGAATCTCGGCATCTGGAGCTGCGTCGCGCCAATTTTCACGTTCCTTGCGGTTGAGGCCCCACGGATTGCCCTGTCGCTCAATACTCGTCATTGCCCGCTGTGCGTCACTGTCCATTTTTCCTTCAGTCAGCACGAGATAGCGGCGGAGATCAATAATTTTATCAACATGCTCGTTCATGACGGGGCACTGATCCTCACAGTTTCGGCAAGTGGTGCAGGCCCAAATTTCTTCTTCGGTAATGACGTCGCCGATCAAGCTCGGATTGTAATCAAGCGCGGCGGCGGCTTCCCGCGATCCGCTCCCTGAGGCTGCCGCTGCCAGCTGGTTCCCTCTCGTATGGCTGAATGCTGCAGCCGGCACCCATGGCGAGCGCGAAGTGACGGCAGCACCTTTTTCTGTGAGGTGGTCCCTGAGGCGTAAAATTAAATCCATCGGCGACAGCATTTTTCCGGTGCCTGTCGCAGGGCACATATTGGTACAGCGGCCGCACTCGACACACGCATACAGATCAATCAGCTGGGACTGCCTGAAATCCTCAATTTTTCCTGCTCCGTAGCTTTCTTTTGTTTCGTCAGTGAAATCAATTTTTTCGAGCTTTCCGGACGCTTCAAGTCTGCTGAAAAAGACGTTGGCAGGACCGGCAATTAAATGAGCGTGCTTTGACTGCGGCACATACACTAAAAAGCTCAGTAAAAACAGGAGGTGCATCCACCATGCGATATAGAAAATCACCGCAGCACCCGTCTCCCCGATGCCGCCAAGCAGAAAAGCGATTCCTGAGGCAATTGGCTCGCTCCAAGAAAGCCCGTGATCATGCCAGATCAGATTCATTGCGTTCCCTAGTAAAACCGTTAGCATTAAACCGCCGATAAAAATGAGAACAAGTCCAGCTTTAAAGCCTCGTTTCAGCCTGACGAGCTTTTCGATATACCGTCTGTAAAATGCCCAGCCAACCGCAACTAAGATCAGAAACGTAACGATTTCCTGAAAAAAAGTGAAGGCGGGATAGATTGGGCCAAGCGGCAGATTTTGATCCGGGACCAGCCCTTTGATGATAAAATCAATCGCTCCGAACTGAACCAATATAAAGCCGTAGAAAAACATGACGTGAATGATCCCGCTTTTCTTATCCTTGAGCAGTTTTTTCTGTCCGAATACATTCACCCATATGGCCTGAAGCCGTTCCTTGATCCGCTTATCGAATTGTTCCTTTTGGCCAAGCCTGATGTAAGCAACCCTTGTTTTGACCAAATAAACAAACAAATAAACAGCGTAAGCGGTTACAATCAGAAATAATAATGCATTGACAATAAGAAAGCCGCTCATTCCAATTCCCCCTTTTTACTGATGAAAACCGTGATCCCCTGCCCCAGAATCTGTATAAGGTTATCTTTATGATAAATAATGAATGAGTGTTCAGTCAATAATTAAATTCCCGCTGTTCGGGCACAATATCTACTACTACGGAAAGGAGTGCCGGGATGAAGGTATTTTTCGTGATTCTCATTATTGTCATCATACTATTGGCTATAATCCTGCTGGATATCTTTATAGGCCGCGCCGCTTACAGAAAGAGAGCGTACGAGCCTGTTTTTTCAAAAAAGAAAAGTGATATCGAATTAATTCACTGCGGCGCTGACCTTGTTGAACGGATGATGCAAGATATACGCGATGCCGTCTCTTCTGTTCACGTGATGTTTTTTATTATGAAAAACGATGAGGTCAGCCACAATATGTTTACACTGCTGAAAACAAAAGCCCAGGCCGGTGTTTCGGTTTATTTGCTTCTGGATTGGTCGGGCAGCCAAAAAATTAAAAAACCGGCGCTGGAGACGATGAAAAACGCCGGCGTTCACGTTCATTTTCTGAACCGGCCTCGTTTCCCTTATTTCTTTTTTCATATACAAAAACGAAATCATCGGAAAATTGCTGTGATAGACGGAAAAGTCGGCTATGTCGGCGGGTTTAACATTGGGGAGGAATACCTTGGCAAGAAGGCGAAGTTCGGCAATTGGGAGGATTATCATCTGCGTATGACGGGCGAAGGTGTCCACGATCTGCAAACGCTTTTTACAGCCGACCTGAAACGAAATACCGGATCAGCCGAACTCGGTCCGGATGTTTGGCCCGAACTTCCGCAAGGGAATATCCCTCATAAGATTTATGCGACTGACGGCTATGCTCTTGAAAAAACGTATTTGGCAAATATCGCAAGGGCGAAAAAGCGTATTACGATTTGCACGCCTTATTATATTCCGACTAAACCGCTTCAGCAGGCTTTGGTCAAAGCAAGAAAAAACGGTGTGGACGTTACGTTGATTGTGCCCATGAAATCTGATCACCCTCTGGTCAGAGAGGCTGCTTTTACATATTATTCGGAGCTGCTTGATGCCGGCTGTCTCATCTACCGTTTTTACCAAGGGTTTTATCATGTGAAAGCCTTGATCATTGACGATCACTTCAGCATAATCGGCACAGCCAATTTTGATCAGCGAAGCCTGTTTTTAAATGAAGAGGTAAACGTTGAAATCGATGATGCTGCATTTACAAAAGAAGTCTATGCCACGATTGAAGAGGATATTAAAAAGTCGGACCTGCTGACAACAGAAAATTTCAAAAAGCGCACGTTCAGGCAGCGCCCGGCGGAATGGCTCGGTAAAGCATTATCTTATTTTTTATAAAGGAGAGTTCCTATGATTTTCAGATTCGGGTTCGTCTCAAATGCGATGAGCCTTTGGGATGCGTCTCCCGCCAAAACACTGACATTCGCCCGTTATTCAAAGCTGTCCGAGGATGAGAGAAAAGAAGCCCTTTTGGCTGCGACAAAAGCTAACTTGCGCAATACAATGAGAACCCTTCACTACATCATCGGCCACGATATTCCATTGTACCGTTTTTCCAGCTCAATTGTGCCGCTGGCCACTCATCCTGACGTAATGTGGGACTTTGTGACGCCATTTCGCAAGGAGTTCCGTGAGATTGGGGAGCTTGTGAAAAAATACAATCTGCGCACAAGCTTTCATCCTAACCAATTTACCTTGTTTACGAGCCCTAAGGAATCTATTACAAAAAATGCAGTAACCGATATGGCTTATCACTACCGCATGTTTGAAGCAATGGGGATTGCAGACCGCTCGATTATCAACATCCATATCGGCGGCGCTTACGGAAACAAAGAAAACGCTCTGAAACAATTTCATCAAAACATAAAACTGCTGCCGGAAGAGATCAAGCAGCGGATGACGCTGGAAAATGACGATAAGACGTATACCACGGAAGAGACGCTTCAGGTCTGTGAGCTAGAGAATGTTCCGTTTGTCTTTGATTTTCACCATTTTTACGCCAACTCGGATGATCATGCGGACCTGAATGAAGCACTTCCGCGAATGATCAACACATGGCAGCGGATCGGATTGCAGCCGAAGGTCCATCTTTCCTCCCCAAAGTCGGAGCAAGCGGTGCGCAGCCATGCGGATTATGTAGATGCCAACTTTTTGCTGCCGCTTTTGGAGCGCTTCAGGCAATGGGGAACCAATATTGATTTCATGATCGAGGCGAAACAGAAGGACAAGGCGCTTCTCCGGCTGATGGATGAATTGAGCTCAATCCGCGGCGTGAAACGGATTGGCGGCGGCGCTCTGCAATGGAAAACATAAGTATAAAAAAAAAGGTTTACAGTTTGTACACATTGGGAACATACGCTATATAAGACAAGAATCGATGGAGGAGAAAGAACATGAAAAACATCAAGTCTCTAAAGGTAGCCGCACAGGCATTCACTTTAAGAAATTTGATTCATCTTTATAAAATGTGCCATTCCGGAAGCCACGAGGTTTATATTTACTCAAAGAAAACGATGTGCAAAATCAAAAGCTTAATCGAGCTGGAGACATTCCGCATGGCTCATAATGAAAAGGAATATCTGATTGTGGTTGAAGGGACAAAAGCATCTCAGCTGGTTGAAAAGTTTCAGAATATGATCGAGCCCGCTGAGAGAGAAGCGCTCTAACTTACATAAAAAAGGATAGACAGTGATGTCTATCCTTTTCCTTATGCTCGTTTATGATGGAGCTGCGCCGCCTGTCCAAATCGTTCGGTAAACCCAGCTTTGTTTCGGTATTTTGTTCATGAAACAGCGGGATCCGCTCCCTAATACAACGGGAATAACAGTGATGTTGAAATCGTCGATGACGTCCTCTTTCAAAGATGTTAAGCGGCCGTGAATGCCTGACGTCTTCGCTGATAAGCATCACGTGTTCATCATGATAGTGTCGGACGTTCCCGTAAAACGCTCCCCGTACGGAATATTGGGTGTGAGAATATTAATATGTTCATATGTGTTCCGTCCTAATATGACAGTACCAACGGTCTGATAAAATTCACTGTACCCGTTATCACCCTTTCCTCCTATTGCTGCACCATCTCTCCAAACTGTGCTTGATGCAGTCTGCTGTAAATACCGCTGGCTTCGATCAGTTCCTGATGCCGCCCCTGTTCCTCAATACCGTTTTTTGTCACGACGACAATTCTGTCCGCATGTTTTATCGTCGCCAGTCTGTGGGCGATCACCAGCGTCGTGCGCCCCGCCGACAATTCTTGAAGCGCCTTTTGGATCGCCGCTTCTGTTTCTGTATCAAGAGCAGAAGTTGCTTCATCGAGAATTAGGATAGATGGATTTTTCAAGAACATCCTCGCAATTGAAAGGCGCTGCTTTTGCCCGCCGGAAAGCTTTACGCCGCGCTCTCCGATGACGGTGTCCAATCCATCCGGCATGTTATTGACAAGTTCTTCTAAGTGAGCCTGCTTTACAGCTTGCCAGATTTCCTCTTCTGATGCGCCCAAACGGCCATATGCAATATTCTCTCTCAGTGTGCCCGAGAATAAGAAAACGTCCTGCTGCACAACGCCAATCTGCTCGCGCAAGGAAGACAGCGTCATGTCTTGAATGCTGACGCCATCAATGGTAATGTCGCCCTCCGATGCTTCATAAAAGCGCGGAAGCAGACTGCAAAGCGTTGATTTCCCCGCTCCGGACGGTCCGACAAACGCTACCGTTTCCCCCGCCCGAATGGTCAGGTTAATGTCATGAAGGACATGTTGATTCTCATCATAGCCAAACGAAACATGCTGATAGCGGATATCGCCTTTCAGCCCGGAAACGTCTCTCGCCTCAGGAGAATCCTGAATATCCGGCTCTGTCTCCATCAGCTCCATGTAGCTTTTAAAGCCGGCAATTCCCCTCGGATACATTTCAATAATGGCGTTAATTTTGTCAATCGGCCGAAACAGGACATTAGTTAACAGCACAAACGCTACAAATTCTCCGTATGACAAGGAGCCGCGAATCACAAACCATGTTCCGCATAAGAGGACAAACAGCGTGACAAACCGTGTCAGCATATAGCTGATGGAACCGTTTTTCGCCATAATTTTATAGGATGACAGCTTAGTGATCCGGAACCGCTGATTGTTGACAGCAAAGCGCTCTTTTTCAAACGATTCATTGCCGAACGCCTGAACGAGCCGGATGCCGCCGATATTATTTTCTACCCGCGCGCTGAAGTCTCCGATATCCTTGTTCAGCGTCGTAAACGCTTTGGTCATTTTTTTGTTGAAGTAAAGCGCCAGCCAAATGACAATCGGCATGATAATAAACGTCAGCAATGCCAGCTGCCAGTTAATAAACAGCATAACCCCGAACGCCCCGAGAATCGTCATAATGGCGATGAACAAATCTTCTGGACCGTGATGGGCGACTTCGCCGATGTACATTAAATCGTTCGTCAGCTTCGACATTAACGTTCCCGTCTTGTTGTTGTCGTAAAATTTGAAGGACAGCTTTTGCAGATGGTCAAATAGCGATTTTCTCATATCGGTTTCGATATTGATTCCGAGCATATGCCCCCAATACGTGACGACATATTGGAGAGCCGAGCTGAGCGCGTAAACGACAAACAATCCGATTGAGGTCGCGATGATCAGGCCCCAGTCTCTCCCCGGAAGCAAGGTATCAATGAAATAGTTGACGATCAAAGGAAAACTCAGCTCCATTAAGCCTCCTGCAATCGCCGAGAAAAAGTCGAGAAAGAACAATGTTTTATATGGTTTATAATACGCAAAAAATTGCCGCAGCACTCTATCTTCCCCCAATGCATCAATAACTGATAAGATTTCTCAATTATACTATACACGGGCTGTATGAAAAGACAGTATTACTTTTTTCTTACAGAACGCTTGAAAAGAGTCGGGCAACTGACTCCTTTGTCCGATCAGCCATTCCTCTTTTATAAAAACCGACAGGACTAAGTTTCTCACTTTCCATCATATCCTCTTCGAAATGGTCTTCTAGGGTGCGGATTGCTTCGGCATCCGTGAAAAAAACATTCACCTCAAAATTGAGCTGAAAGCTGCGCATATCCATGTTTGCGGTTCCGACTGAGGCGATATCGCCGTCAATGATTATCACTTTTTGATGCATGAAGCCTTTTTGATATGAATATACCTCAATCCCCTCTAGAAGCAGCTCAGGGAAATACGATCTCGACGCGTATTGCGTTAAAAAGCTGTCATTCGTCTCCGGCACCATAACCCGCACCTGGACCCCTTTTGTCGCCGCGGCTTTCAAAGCCGTGCGGATGGATTCATTTGGGACAAAATAAGGTGTGGCAATCCACACAGATTTCTGCGCTGTAGAGATCATTTCATAGTAGAGGTCACTCATGCTCTCCTTCATGTCAGGCCCTGTCGCGACGATTTGATAAATGCCTCCTCCCTCCACGGGAACTGGCGTATTGTATTCGTTTTGATCAATTAACACTTCATTAGAGACATATTCCCAATCCAGCATAAAGATAGCGTGAAGCGTTTGCACAATTTCTCCTTCCAGCCGCAGATGAGTGTCTCTCCAAAAACCGATGCCCGGGTCTCTGCTGATATATTCCTTCCCGACATTCAATCCGCCGACAAAGCCAATTTTCCCGTCTATGATCACGATTTTACGGTGATTTCGAAAATTTAATTTCTGATTGAAGAACCCGTATTTCAGCGGAGAAAAAGGAATGATGTCCACACCCGCTTTTCTCATTTTCATAATATCTCTACTTGCCAATTTGATGCTGCCCGCAGCGTCATACAAAAAACGTACCTCGACACCCTGACGCGCCTTCTCCATCATAATCTCCATCATGCCGCGGCCAAGCATGTCCGATTTGAACATATAGTATTCGATATGCAGATAAGATTTTGCTTTCCGCATTGCTTTGAAAATATCAGGAAAGGTTTCTTCCCCGTTTTTCAAAACCTTTACCTTGCTTTTCGTGTTGATATTCATATGTGAAGCCCTGATGGAATAGGTAAAAAACCTTTCTTGATTGTCCTTCAATCCGGTCACTTCAGGCGTTTCCTCCATGTCAAACTGCTTCCGAAGCTTCTCCCTGTTGTACATTCGTTTTGTTTTAAACAGCTTTCCTTTTACATACAGCTGACCGGAAAACAGATAAAACATGTAGCCCGCGATCGGAAAAAAGACAAGAATATGTATCCATAACAGCGTGTGCTGTGATGTTCGATTTTCAAGGATTAACGAATAAATGCTGAACAAAATAATACCGGCATAGCAAAGCAATCCTCCGTAAAACTCAAGTCTGGAAACCGGAAAAACCCATATGATGTATGCCCCAATGAGCATGATATATAAAAAGAAAAACTCCAGTCTCCTTTTCAGCATTTGTCCCCTCTCCAATCCGATCCGATTACCTTCGTATTTCCTCTTATTTCTAACCTTTAAACCTTTCTATGAAAAAAGCCTCTCCGCACACGGGGCGGAAAGGCTTATGATGATGCTTCCTGTGTTTGGCCGGGTGTGATGTTCTGGAGCAAAGCCGGATTGAGGGAGTAGCTGCTTTTGATTTTATTTTTGAAGAAGCTGACGATCAGGCCCGTGACCGCAATCGACACTAAAGAGAAGAGCCCTTTCAGCAATCCGACGGAGACAATGCCGACCAGCACTACGCCAAAATCGAAGAGGAAATTCACCGTACCCGGATTCCAGCCATAGCGCTTTTGCAAAAATAAAGCGAGAATATTAGCACCGCCAAGGGATGCCTGATGATAAAACATGAGCGACAGGCCGAACCCGATTAATGCTCCGCCGCAAATCGCGCCGGCAAACGGTGAAAAAGAGACAGACGGCAGCCAGTGATCAACGCTTGTAAACAGAGTCAGCGCTGCGACTGCAAATACAGTGGATAGGGTGAATTTGACGCCCATTCTGATGAGAGAAAATACATAAAACGGGATATTGATCAGAAAGAAGATTATGGCAAACGAGGAGTGAGACAAGTATGTCAGGCTTAGTGACAATCCGGCTGTCCCGCCGGTTAATACGTGAGAATGTCTGAGTGTCAGGACCCCGGCGCCTGTCATAAGACAAGCAGTGAAAATGAGTAACATCAGCTTCATTCTTCAATCTCCTTTTTCACATGTTATGTCCAAATACAAACATAACAGGATTCCTGACTGCCCAGCCATTACCTTGGCAGAAAATATCTTATGTTTTTATTTTTTCATCAAACGATTTATCATAAAAAATCCCCCTCTTTGAGGGGGGGGTTTTTACAAGCGTTTCCGATACACGACATAGCTTCGTGTCAAATACTTGAGCGGCAGACTGAACACGTGAACTAATCTCGTAAATGGCCACAGGATAAAAACGATGTATCCTATCATGATATGAAGCTTAAACCATAGGGGGACACTCTCCATCAAGGAGGCGTCAGGCCTGAACAAAAAGATCTCCCTGAACCACGGCCCGATTGTTGTCCGATAATCAAATCCTCTCGAATCAATGTTGAGAAACGTGGCGGCAACGCCTGTCAACATCATGAACAGCAGCAGGATGAGAATAAGGATATCCGATGGCGAACTGGTTTTGCGGATTCTTTTGTCAAACAGCCTTCTGTACGTCAGAATGAAAAGTCCGGTACATGCCGCAACCCCAGCCGGCAGGCCTGCGCCAATCGCCATTTTGTGATAAACATGCTCTGAAATGCCAATGGAGGTGTACAAGGCTTCCGGCATCAAAATTCCCATTAGATGCCCGCCGATAACGCACAGCATGCCCCAGTGAAAAAGTATGCTGCCCGCCGCGAGTTTTTTCTTTTCTAACAGCTCGCTTGATTTCGCCGTCCAGCCAAATTGGTCATGCTGGTAGCGGTAAATATGGCCGCCGATAAAGATCGTTAAAACAATGTATGGCATTACGCCCCACAGGATCTGCCCGCTCATGCCTGAACAGCCCCTTCAACGCTTTCACACACGCCGATGTTTTCCAGCGCGGCCAGCAGCACGTGCAGCAGCTCAGCATATATGCTCTTATTTTTTTCGAGGCGGGATGCCAGTTCCCTCACATTGGACCTATATTTCTCAAACACGCTTCTCGCTGCTTCCATCTCCGCAACCGCTGCAAATTCCAGCATAAGCGGCAGGTAATCAGGCAGCTCTTTGTCAGTCTGTAGGAAGCCTGATTGCTGGTATGTGTTTTTTAAATGCAGCAATTCAACGCCGCGTTCTCTTTGCTCACCTGAATGAAAGTAAGTGACGTACATATTCGTTTTTTTCCCGAAGTCAAACGTATAGACATAGTGGTCAATCAGCGCTTCTGGTGAAAAACAGGCTAACGCCTCTAAAAAGCGCAGCAGCTTCTCACGGATTTGCCGATTGCCAATTTCATGAATCAGAGCCTTCCAATCGGGAAGCTCAGCTTTCCACTCTTCATCCGGATACGAAAGAAGACAGGAAAGAGCAGAGAATGCGATTTGCCGATCTGTGGTGTTCATCTGTTTACACCTCATTTATCAAAAGTTAGAAACAAGAGCCCGGGCCGCCGGAAAATGATAAGCCGCAGCTCCCTTGTTCAGTGTATAAATCAGAAATGTTTTCACGGTGGCTGCTCGGAATCACAAAGCGGTCATCATATTTGGCGATCGCAAGCAGCCGATACATGTCTTCAATTTGCTGTGCTGTTAAGCCGACGCTGGAGATCAGTGCCGGGTCGATGGATTTATTCGTCTGGACCGCCCTCATATACTGGCGCATGACAGACATTTTCTTTAATGTCGACCGAATATGATCTGTATCACCTGCCGTTAATAGCTGCGCCAAATAGTCAATCGGAATTCTCATTTGGTCAATAGCCGGAAAAATGTCTTCCGCTGTTTGCCGGCTTCCCTCTCCTTCAAAAACATTCATGATCGGGCTCAAAGGTGGAATGTACCAAACCATCGGCAGCGTACGGTACTCAGGATGAAGCGGCAGCGCAATCTTCCATTCGATGATCATCTTATAAATGGGCGATTGCTGTGCAGCCTCTATCCATTCTGTCGGGATGCCCTGTTCTTTTGCTTGTTTAGCAACCTCGGGATCATTCGGATCAAGAAACACTTCTAATTGAGAATGATAGAGATCCTTTTCATTTTCAGCAGATGCCGCTTCCTCCACCTTATCCGCGTCATACAGCATGACGCCCAAATAACGGATTCTCCCCACGCATGTCTCAGAGCAGATGGTCGGCAGTCCCGCCTCCAAACGCGGAAAGCAGAGTGTGCATTTTTCGGCTTTGTTCGTTTGCCAGTTAAAATATACTTTTTTATAAGGGCAGGATGAAACACAGTATCTCCATGAACGGCATGCGTTTTGATCCACGAGTACAATACCGTCTTCCTCGCGTTTGTACATGGCACCGGATGGACAAGAGGACACGCACGCCGGGTTGATGCAATGCTCGCAGATGCGCGGAAGATACATCATAAAAACTTCATCGAATTCCGTTTTAATAGACTCCTCCATCTTTTGAACGTTTGGATCTTCAAGCCCCGTAATGTGGCCGCCCGCCAGATCATCCTCCCAGTTCGGCCCCCATTCAATATTCATAAAATCTCCCGTCAGCGACGATTTTGGCCGCGCTACAGGCTGGTGTTTTTTCTGCGGACTGTTAGTCAGCGTTTCATAATCATAGTTCCAAGGCTCGTAGTAATCATCAATGGTTGGCTGATTCGGATTATAGAAAAGATTTGCAAGGCGGTTGGTTTTCGGGCCTGATTTCAGCTCGAGCTTTCCTTTTTTTAAAGTCCAGCCGCCTTTATATTTGTCCTGATCCTCCCATTGCTTCGGGTAGCCGATACCCGGCTTTGTTTCTACATTATTGAAATACATATATTCGGCACCGGAACGATTTGTCCATGTGTTTTTGCAGGTTACGCTGCACGTGTGGCAGCCGATGCATTTATCTAAGTTCATGACCATTCCGATTTGCGCTTTAATCTTCAAGCCAATCGACCTCCTTCAGCTTGCGGATGACCACATTCAGATCGCGCTGATTCCCCGTAGGTCCGTAGTAGTTAAAGCCGTAGCTGAGCTGGGCATAGCCGCCGATCATCTGTGTCGGCTTGACGTGAATTCTTGTCGGACTGTTATGGGTGCCTCCGCGGTTATTGGTCAGTTTTGTGCCGGGCACGTTGATATGTCGGTCTTGGGCATGATGCATAAACGCCATTCCTTTTGGTATCCGGTGAGACAGCACCGCTCTCGCTACGACAACCCCATTTCTGTTAAAGCATTCAATCCAATCGTTGTCTTTGATATCCGCATCCCCCGCATCATCTTTATTCATCCATACCGTAGGCCCGCCGCGAAATAGCGTAAGCATCGGCAAGGAATCAAAATACATGCTGTGCACGGACCATTTATTATGCGGCGTCAAATAATTGAGGACAATTTCTTTGCCCTCTTGATCAGGCCGCTTGCTTAGAAACGGACGATGCTGGAGGATCGGTTTAAAGGTCGCCATCGTTTCCCCGAATTCCATCATCAGTTCATGATCGACATAATAGGATTGTCTGCCTGTCAGTGTTCGCCACGGAATTAATTTTTCTACGTTCGTCGTAAACGGTGAATACCTGCGCCCGCCTTTTTCAGAGCCGGTAAATGCCGGAGAGGTAATGACCGTTTTCGGCTGGGCTGTAATTTGTTCAAACGTAAAGCATTCTTCCTCCCGTTCTTCCGCCAGGTCTTTCAGCTCCAGGTTTGTGATGTTTTCAAGCGATTCCCATGCTTTTACGGCAACTTTCCCATTAGAAGTGGACGATAGGGTTAAAATTGCTTCTGCCGCCTGCTTTGCTTCACTTATATTCGGACACCCCTTTGCAACGCTGTCCGAGGTGATTTCTCCCAATCTCTTTTTGAGTGATTCATATTCATCGGCTATCGACCAGCTCATGCCTTTTGTTCCGCTCGGTTTTAAGGCGGCGTTTGGGCCGAGCGCAGTCATTTTATGAAAGATTTGCTTGTAGTCCCTTTCAACGACTTGAATGTTCGGCATCGTTTTCCCCGGAACGGCTTCACATTCGCCTTTGCTCCAGTCATTGATTTTGCCGAACGGCTGGGCCAATTCCTGCATGGTGTCGTGAAGGAGCGGCGTCGCGACTACTTCTTTCACCGGGTCCATATCGACTTCTTCTGCCAGATCAGAAACGGCTTTAGACAGCGCCTTGAAAATATCCCAGTCTGCCTTCGATTCCCACGGAGCTGAGATCGCCGGAGCAAAAGGATGAATGAACGGGTGCATATCGGTGCTGCTGAGATCGTGTTTTTCATACCATGTCGCCGCTGGTAGCACGATATCGGAATACAGCGCGGTACCGGCCATTCGGAAATCAAGATTGATTAACAAATCGAGCTTTCCTTCCGGAGCCTGCTCCCTCCATTTGATTTCTTCAGGACGGATGCTGTCGCTGTCGTCATTCATCAAGCCGTTCGTCGTTCCCAAGAGATGCTTGAGAAAATATTCATGTCCTTTTCCCGAACTGGAAATCAGATTCGCCCGCCATACAAAGAGATTTCTTGGGAAATTCACTTCATTGTCAGGATCTTCAATGGCGAATTTCAGCTTTTTCTCTTGAAGCTGTGAGGCCACGTACCCACCAACGTCTTCAGGTGTTGTTGCCCCCGCTTTTTCAGCTTCTTTGTACAGGTCAATTCCGTTTTTATCAAATGTCGGATAAGACGGAAGCCATCCGAGTCTTGCTGCCAGCACATTGTAGTCAGCGTGATGCTTGTAGCGGGATGACCCAGCGATCGGTGATGCCAAGTCACTGACCGGCTGATCCTCGTAGCGCCACTGATCTGTCGCAAAGTAGAAAAATGAGGTGCCGTTTTGCAGCTTGGGCACGCCCTCCCAGTCCTTTGCATTTGCAATTGTCTGCCAGCCTTCAGCAGGGCGGAGTTTTTCCTGACCGACATAATGAGCCCAGCCTCCGCCGTTTACGCCTTGGGCGCCTACCAGTAATACGAGATTTAATACTGCCCGGTAGATCGTGTCAGAGTTGAACCAGTGGTTGATCCCCGCCCCTACAATAATCATGGATCGGCCGTCTGTATCGATCGCATTTTGGGCAAACTCTCTAGCTATCTTAATGACGGCTTCTTTTTTGATCCCTGTCACCTGCTCCTGCCAGGCTGGCGTAAACGGTTCAGGATCGTCATACGAGCAGGCTGATTTCTCCCCGATCCCCCGATTCACGCCGTAGTTAGCCAAAATCAAGTCAAACACGGTTGTGACATACACATCTTCATTGTCCATGGCCAGTTTTTTAATAGGCAGGTCTCGCTCAAGCACTCTGTTTCCCTCATGTGAGAAATAAGGGATTCGAACCGTGCCGATCTCGTCCTCTATGCCGTGCACTGAGAGCCGAGGTTCAATCGGTTCGCCTGTTTCTTCATCTATCATGTGCAGGTTCCATTTCTTTTGGCCGTCCCAGCGGGAGCCCATTGTTCCTTGCGGGATCGCGAATGCGCTTGTACGTTCATTCCACACCGCAGGCTTCCACTGATCATGCCCCGTCTGCCGCCCGATGTCCTTTGCATGAAGAAAACGCCCGGCTGTATACACGCCATCCTCTTTAGTTAGAGTGACAAAGAACGGGAAATCCGTGTATTGCTTTGCGTACTTTATGAAACGCTCTGTCTTCTGATTAACGTAAAACTCCTGCAAGATCACATGCCCCATCGCCATCGCAAGCGCGCCGTCTGTTCCTTGGCGAATGCTCAGCCAGTCATCCGCAAATGTTGAGGATTCCGCGAAATCCGGGCTGATTGAGATGACTTTTGCCCCTTTATAGCGGGCTTCTGCCAAAAAGTGCGCATCAGGCGTCCTTGTGAGCGGGACATTGGAGCCCCATGTGATGATATAGCCTGAGTTGTACCAATCACTGCTTTCCGGGACGTCTGTCTGATCGCCCCAGATTTGCGGGGATGCCGGCGGAAGATCCGCATACCAATCATAGAAACTGAGCATAGGGCCGCCAATCAAAGACATAAACCGCGAGCCTGACGCGTGGCTGATCATGGACATGGCCGGAATCGGGGAAAACCCGACATTCCGGTCAGGCCCGTATTTCATGACTGTATAGAGCAGAGAGGCTGAAATCAGCTTCAGTACCTCCGGCCATTCAGCGCGCACAAAACCGCCTTTTCCCCGCGCCTGTTTATAGGACTTCGTTTTATCCGGATTTTCAACAATCGATTTCCATGCTTCCAAAGGGTTTTGATGAGCCTGCAATGCTTCACGCCACAAATTGATCAGCACACCGCGCACGTATGGATATTTCACACGGAGCGGGCTGTAGATATACCATGAAAAACTGGCCCCTCGCGGACAGCCTCTCGGTTCGAAATCAGGCATATCCGATCCGGTTGACGGATAATTCAGGTTTTGCCCTTCCCACGTGACGATGCCGTTTTTCACGTATATATTCCAGCTGCAGGACCCTGTGCAGTTAACGCCGTGGGTGGAGCGGACGACCTTATCGTACTGCCATCTGTTTCTGTATACATTCTCCCAATCACGATCTTCATAGGTTGTTTGACTATGTTTATTTGATTGATGCTCAATAGGAGAGAAATAGTTTAATCTCCTAAACAACGGACTCATTTTCTTTTTTTTCATGAGTATTTCACTCCTTCCGAGTCAGGTATTCTAAGTTCACTATATACAGAGGCAGGATATTTCCTTGTGAACTATGTCACACACTCCCCTTTTTTCACAGAAAGTTCACATGAAGAAGAAGGAATGGAAAGACTGATCAAAAAACCCGACTCCTTTTAGGAATCGGGTTCAGCGTTTTCATCCTGAGATCTATGCAGATAACGCAAAAAAAGCTCATAAGAGAAAAAGACATTTTGCTGGAGCATCACCAGAAAATTCATCTGCAGCTTCGGGTAATAGGACATGATTTTTTTTAATATGTAAAAAGGGATATTGAGCATAAGAATGTCTTCGGATGTGCGGACTGAAATGAATGGAGATAAGAACAGCCCGCCTTTTTGATCGACGGGAAACACATCGCCTTTTTCCCACAGCGCAACGGTTTGCGACCCTTCAGGCAGCCTGCTGTCAATAAAACGAATACTGCCTTTTAATACAATATAAATGGATTGAGAATGGAGAAAAGATGGATCCTGATCACATGACCCGCGGATAAACGTCCCGTTATTCAGCAATGTTTCGACAATGGGTAGAGGCACTTCATTAAACATAGGAAGTTGTTTCAAAAAAAATAAATAGTCACACTGATTCATAGGGAAGCCTCCTGTGGTGCTAAGGATAGCTTTAGTGTAGCCCGGCCGATCCATGACAGCAGTGATGTATTTCACAGATGAAATGATGAATGTCACATATTGTCGGTATTGTCGCTTTTATAATGAAACAAGAAAGGAGTGTTTCGATGAAGGCGCTTATTCCGAAGCAGCACGGCGCTTGGGCCATGCTGCTCATTCCATTTTGCCTCGGTACGGTGAAGGGAGGAGCGGTTCTTTGGCATATTCCCCTATTTTTAGGCTGGCTGTTTCTTTATTTGGCTGTTCATCCTGTTACGCTGGCATTAAAAAAGAAACAAATCAACGCCTATCAAAAGTGGATATTTTATTACAGTGTTCCAACCTGCAGCTTTTTGCTTGCCGCTGTCATCCATAAGCCGTCTTTTATCTGGCTTGCCTTTTCTTTGCTGCCGCTGTTTCTCATTCATGTGTATTATGCCCGGCGAAAAAATGAACGAGCGCTGCTGAATGATTTTGCGGGCGTCTTTTTCTTTTGTGCAGGAGGATTCGCCAGCTGCTGGCTGGGGACGGAAACTCTTGACGGCTGGGCATGGTTTATTTTTGCACAATCTGCTTTGTTTTTTATCGGAAGTTCATTTTATGTGAAGTCGGTGATCCGGGAGAAGAATAATAGAGGATTTGCCTACTGGTCGTGGGTCTATCACCTGCTCCTCCCCTTACTTTCCGCAGCTTTCGGCGCGGGCTGGGCCGTTCTCGCCTTTATCCCCAGCAGTTTGCGTGCTTGGTTTTTTCACGGAAAGAAGTGGCCTGTTCAAACGATCGGCATTCTTGAAATCGTCAATGCGTGCTTCTTTTTCGCCATCATGTGCATTTGGCTAACAAGATAAAAACAAGGACATATTGCTGTCCTTGTTTCCACTTAATCAATATTGCAAATCTCTAACGGGCAATGTTCGCATTCAATCTCACACCGTAAATAGTCCCGCTGATGCAGTACAATCTTTCCGGATTCCTCTATTGAAATAACCCCTTGTTTGCGGAGATCACCCAGTATGCGGTTGACGCTCTCTCTTGCCGCCGCGCAAAATTTCGCCAAATCCTGGTTTGTCAGGGCAATGTTAATGAGAATGCCGTCACTCCGGTTCACTCCATAGCTGTTTGACAAGCGGATAAGGGTGGAATAGAGTGCCCCTTTTTTGCCATGAAGAAGAAGGTCTCTGATTTTGGATTGAATTTTGCGCAAATGGGTGCTCATCCATTTCATAAATTCAAATGTCAAAGCACCATTGTGGATTAGTTCCTTTTCAAGTCTGCCTTTATTGATGACAAGCACTTCGCCATCCTCCAGCACTTTTGCACTGAGCATATATCTTGGTTCTTCTGTGAAAAGTGTTAATTCACCGACAATATCATTTTTTTGGCAGATTCTAAGCGTCAGGTCTTTGCCGTCAGACGTCAGTTTCCCGATTTCAATGAGTCCTGACTGAATCAGATAAAGCTCTTCTGCATCCATTCCTTCTCGAAACAGGTATGTGTGTTTTTCGATTTTTCTTTTTGTGCTGATGGATTCCAGCAATTGATGAAGATCACTGGAAATAAGATCCTTATCAGATGTTCGAACAGAGAGAAAGTTCATGAGCTCACCTCGAAGAAAAGTCACGTTGTGTATTTATTGTAACGTGAAATCATTTGCGCTTTTCAGAAAAAACTTACAATCTCGTGAATTCCCCAGTCGCTGGCGGCCCTTCAGTTTACGCTGTGCCCGCTTCTCTCTGTATGTGTTTTCATTCTTTCCTGCCAATACATCCATATGACAATGACAAAGCTTGCTAACGCGACTTCCGAAAGCGCCATAAATCCGATGGCGTATTGTCCCGTCGCCTGAAATACACTCGCTAGGATCAGCGGAGGGAAAAAACCGCCTAATCCGCCCATGGCAGACACAACTCCGTTGGCAATTCCCGCTTGTTTAGAAAAATAGAAAGGAACCAGTTTAAAAACCGTCCCGTTTCCAATCCCTGAGCACACCGCAACCGTTAGCGCCCCAAAGGCATAAATGCCGATCGTCGGCGAAAACGACAGAATCACGCCCGATAATGTCAGGCCGGCAAAGATAAACATCAGGATGCGGAGCGGACTCACTTTATCAGCCAGCCACCCGCCCGCCGGCCTGAGCAGCGTGGATACAGCAATAAAACCTGCCGTCCTCAGCCCGGCATCCGCAGGACTCAGATCAAACTGTTCAACAAGAAAGTTTGGCAGATAGATTGTAAACGCGACAAAAGCGCCAAATGTAATAAAATAAAAGAGACTCAGGAACCACAGCACATGATTTCGGTAAACAGCTTTGATTTGAGTCTTTACGGACACCTTCACTTTCTTCTCATGCCGGTCACCGAAGAAAAATTGCAGCAAAGCAAATAAAGCCAACAGGACCATATACATTTGCACCGTACTTTTCCACCCCGCCGCTTGTGCAATCACGGGAGCTGCAAATGTAGTGATCGCGGTTCCGATATTCCCGGCGCCGTATATACCGTTTACAACGCCATGTTTTTCTTTAGGATAGTACTTCGGAAGAGATGTAACCCCAATGGAAAAAACGGCTCCCCCAATCCCTAAGAAAAAACCGCCCGCGATTAAATCAAACAGAGAATCTGCAATACTGATCCAAAATACAGGGAATAAAAGCAATATAAAGCTGATCATAAAAATGATCCGCGCGCCAAATCTGTTGGTCAAATATCCCAACGGAATGCGGAGAAGCGAACCTAATATAACAGGTATGGCCGTTACCAAGGAAATTTCGCCTTTGCTCAAATGAATATCTAATGTGATCTGGGAGATAAGTGACGAAATCAGCACCCAAACCATAAACCCTGCCACCAAGCTCAATGACTGCAGCGATAATTGAAAGTGTTGACGGTTAATCATTCGGCTTGCCCCTTTCACTGATTCAATAATCAGCCTTATCATACAAAAACTCGGTGAAGAAGTTTGTGAACTATATCACACGATTCTGTAACAAAAAAAGGACAAAGCCCTCTGGCTTTGTCCTTTCAGCATGATTACATTTTTTCAGGAGCCGATACGCCGATCAATTGAAGCGCGTTGTTCAGCGTGATTTGCGTTGCTTTCATTAAAGCTAAGCGCGCACGGCTTTTCTCTTCGTTTTCAGGGTCGATGACTTTCTCCGCATTATAGAAGCTGTGCAGAGCTGAAGCCAAGTCATAAATATAATTCGTCACACGGTGCGGAATTCGTTTTTCCGCCGCTTCCGCCACTGCCTCTGGGAAGCCGCCAATTGTTTTCAGCAGATCATATTCTTTTTCTGATTGAATAGGGCTGAAATCTAGATCCGCCGCCGGTGTGAGTCCTTGTTCTTCCCCTTGGCGAAGCATGCTGCAAATGCGGGCATGTGCGTATTGCGCATAATACACAGGGTTTTCGTTAGATGTTGATACAGCAAGATCCAAGTCAAAATCCATATGCGTGTCAGCGCTGCGCATCGCGAAGAAATAACGTACGGCATCCAAGCCAACTTCGTCAATCAGGTCGCGCATCGTTACCGCTTTCCCCGTCCGTTTGCTCATTTTCATTTTCTCGCCGTTTTTGTAAAGGTGCACGAGCTGAATGATTTCTACTTCCAACGTTCCTTTTTCATAGCCAAGCGCTTCGATTGCCGCTTTCATACGCGGGATGTAGCCGTGATGGTCGGCGCCCCATACATTGACCAGCTTATCAAAGCCGCGGTCAAGCTTGTCCTTATGGTATGCAATATCAGGAAGCAGGTATGTGTATGTGCCGTCCTTTTTGATCAGTACGCGGTCTTTGTCATCACCGAACGTTGTGGAACGGAACCATGTCGCACCGTCTTCCTCATAGACATGGCCTTTCTCACGCAGCGCGTCCAGCGCTTTATCAATTTTTCCGTTTTGGTACAGTGAGGTTTCAGAATACCACACGTCAAACGGCACGCGGAAGTTTTCCAAGTCTACGCGAAGCTTTTCCAGCTCGTATTTCAAACCATACTCACGGAAAAATGCAAGGCGTTCGCTTTCTTCTTCGTTGACGAAACGGTCGCCGTATTCCTCAGCGATACGCTTTCCGATCGCAATGATATCCTCGCCGCGATAGCCGTCCTCCGGCATCGGTTTTTCCAATCCGAGCGCTTCAAAGTAACGGACTTCCACAGAAAGCGCCAGGTTGTTAATCTGGTTTCCGGCATCGTTAATGTAATATTCGCGGCTCACATCATAACCCGCTTTTGCAAGCACATTGCACAAGGAATCGCCGACAGCCGCACCGCGCGCATGCCCGAGGTGAAGGTCTCCCGTCGGATTCGCTGATACGAATTCTACCTGAACTCGTTCACCGTTTCCGATGTTCGTTTCCCCGTATGCTTCCCCTGCTCCCAGTACAGATGGGATCAGCTTCGTTAAATATTGATTGTCCATATAGAAATTGATAAAACCAGGACCGGCGATATCAAGCTTTTCAATAGAAGCCTTTCCTTTATCAAAAGAAGTGACAATCTCCTCAGCGATTTGGCGCGGCGCTTTTTTTGCGATTCTCGCAAGCTGCATCGCCATATTTGTTGAATAATCGCCGTGTGTTTTATCCTTCGGTGTTTCTAAAACGACGTTAGGAATCTGGCTTTCTTCAGCCAGTCCCGCTTTCAGAACGGCTGCTTTAATTTCCTCTTTCAGCACGTCCTTCATTTGTTCCGCAATGTTCATGCGTGAGTTCCTCCCTCATACGTAATCGTCATATTATGTAAATGCTGCTGCTCGTCTCCGACATGCATATCATATGCGATACTGATACGGCCTTGTTCTTCGCCGAGATCAGATTGAATCGATTTTGTGCTCGTTTTCAGCTCAAGCTCACCAAATGACATTTTATATTTGGCGATTGTGGAAGCTCCAGGTACGAAACGCTGGTTCATTTTGACAGCGCCTGATCTCATGACAAGCACTTCGCCTTCGCTTACTTTCACAATCGTTTTCACTTTGCCTAAGTCGTGTTCTTCATAATAAGATAGATACACTTTATTCTGTTTCACATAGTAAAATCCGGTGGTGCGGAATTCGATCACTTCTTCGTTTCCGTCATCCTCGACTACAGATTTCACATGGATTGTTATCGGTGTCTCTTGCTTCATTCTGACACGTCCTTTTCATCTTTCCACTTTGACTTGAATAGTATAATCATTCGGTTTGTAAACTTCAACTGCTTCTATCTTACCATCATTGCTCATCAGATTTGAAGATAAACCTCAGAAAAAGCAATTCCTTTATAGAAGAGAAAATCATACCACTAATTACCTTGAGGAAATATTACATTTTTCCGAATTCTACCGTTTACAATTCACATTTTCTTCAAAATATATGTATTGAATTGGTAATTTGATAGTTTTAATATAAAAGTACATCAAAGATCTGCTAGAAAAACAAAAAAAGGGAGGATTCAATTATGAAAAAAGCTGTCATTGTAGAAAACAAAGGTTGTGCAACATGCTCAATCGGAGCCGCTTGTTTAGTGGACGGCCCTATCCCTGATTTTGAAATTGCCGGTGCAACAGGTCTATTCGGTCTCTGGGGATAAGGTTCTCCGGAAAAGGGCATAGTAATTTACTATGCCCTTTTTAACTAAAATACAAAATTTAACTAAAATCTACATCTTGGTTATACATACACAATGATTTTTACATTTGAATCATATGTATAGGGGATGGTATTTTGTTTATAGAGCAGATGTTTCCATTTATTAATGAAAGTGTAAGAGTCCACCAGTTGCCTGAGGGCGGTGTGCTGGAAATTGACTACTTGCGTGATAACGTCTCGATCTCTGATTTTGAATACTTAGATCTCAACAAAACGGCTTACGAGCTTTGTATGCTGATGGACGGTCAAAAAACGGCTGAACAGATTTTAGAAGAGCAATGCGCAAAGTATGATGAGTCGCCGGAAGACCATAAGGACTGGTACTATGACATGCTCAGCATGCTTTTGAATAAGCAGGTCATTCAGCTTGAAAACCGGGCACGCTTTCACAAAATCGCCACCAGCGGAAGCAATGAATTTCCAATGCCGCTGCATGCCACCTTTGAGCTGACACACCGCTGCAATTTAAAGTGCGCTCACTGCTATTTAGAAAGCTCGCCGGAAGCGCTCGGCACCGTATCCGTTGATCAATTTAAGAAAACAGCTGATATGCTGTATGACAACGGCGTTTTAACGTGTGAAATCACAGGCGGCGAAATTTTCGTTCATCCGAACGCCAATGAAATTCTTGAATATGTGTTAAAGAAATTCAAAAAGGTCGCCGTCTTAACCAACGGAACGCTGATGCGAAAAGAAAGCCTGGAGATGTTAAAAGCCTATAAGCAAAAAATCATCGTTGGCATATCACTGGATAGCGTACAGTCCGACGTGCATGATTCATTTAGAGGGAGAAAAGGCTCTTTTGCCCAAACCTGTAAAACGATAAAATTGTTGAGTGATCATGGTATTTTTGTCAGAGTCGCCATGTCGGTTTTCGAAAAAAACATGTGGGAAATCCACGACATGGCCCAAAAGGTGCGCGATCTCGGTGCGAAAGCGTTCTCTTACAATTGGGTTGATGATTTCGGAAGAGGCAGAGATATTGTCCATCCGACGAAAGATGCCGAACAGCACCGCAAATTTATGGAGTATGAGCAAAATGTCATTGATGAATTTAAAGATTTGATCCCGATCATTCCGTATGAAAGAAAACGCGCGGCGAACTGCGGCGCCGGCTGGAAATCGATTGTGATCAGCCCATTCGGAGAAGTACGCCCGTGCGCGCTCTTCCCGAAGGAATTTTCATTGGGAAATATATTTCATGATTCATATGAAAGCATCTTTGACTCCCCTCTTGTCCATAAACTGTGGAAAGCGCAGGCGCCGCGGTTCAGCGAGCATTGCATGAAAGACAAATGCCCGTTCAGCGGCTATTGCGGAGGCTGTTACTTAAAAGGGCTGAACTCCAACAAATACCACAGAAAAAACATCTGCTCCTGGGCCAAAAATGAACAATTAGAAGATGTGGTCCAGCTTATTTAGGAGGGAAACAATTTGTCACCAGCACAAAGAAAAATTTTACTGTATATCCTTTCAATTATTTTTGTCATCGGCGCGGTCGTCTACTTCGTAAAAAGCGATTATGTGTTTACGCTGATTTCTATCGCCATCGCCATTATTTTCGGTATGCGCGCGCGGAAGGCTGACTCGCGATGAGCATTTTGGATATACACGATGTATCCGTGTGGTACGAGCAAGACAACGTTATCTTAGAAAACGTAGATTTACATTTAGAAAAAGGCGCCGTTTACGGACTGCTCGGGGTAAACGGCGCCGGAAAAACAACGCTGATCAATACGCTGACTGGGGTTAACCGCAATTTCAGCGGACACTTTACGCTGTGCGGTATTGAAGCGAACGCCGGCATGCCGCAGAAAACATCAGATGAGCTGAAGATCCGCCGCTACTTCGCTGCCGATTATCCGCTTCTTTTTACAGAAATTACGGCGAAGGACTATGTTTCTTTCGTTCATTCTCTGTATCAGAAAGATTTCTCAGAGCAGCAGTTTAACAGTTTGGCAGAGGAATTTCACTTTTCCCAATACACAAACCGGAGAATTTCCGAGCTGTCCCTCGGCAACAGGCAAAAGGTTGTGTTGATGACTGGGCTATTGCTCGGGGCTCCCCTGTTTATTTTGGATGAGCCGCTTGTCGGCTTGGATGTGGAGTCAATAGAGGTCTTCTATCAGAAAATGAAAGAGTATTGCAAGGCAGGCGGAACGATTTTGTTTTCTTCCCATCTGCTCGATGTGGTGCAGAGATTTTGTGATTATGCGGCCATCCTTCATCACAAACAGATCCGGAAGGTCATTCCGATTGGAGAGGAGACCGATCTTCGGCGTGAATTTTTTGAGGTGATCGGCCATGAATAACCTGTTTCCGATTCTGTCATTGCTGTTCAAGCAGCTTTACGGCCGCCAAGGAAAAAAAGACGCCATTCGTATCACCGCAGGGCTTGCCGTTCTGGCCTTGTTTGAAATCGGGCTGATTCGCCAGGCAGGCATTGATGAATCAACTTTAGGAAAAACATACATCACACTCGCGCTTCTGTTTATGAATGCATACATGGTATTTCTCTCTGTTACATCCCAATGGAAGGAATCCTACATGAAGCTGAGCTGTCTGTTGCCGATCTCTTCCCGGAGCTTCTGGCTCGCTCAGAGTGTGGTTTTGTTTGTTGATACTTGCTTGAGAAGGACGCTCTTCTTTTTCATATTACCGCTGTTCTTATTCGGAAACGGAACGCTGTCAGGAGCACAAACCCTGTATTGGCTCGGCAGATTTTCGTTTTTTACTGTCTATTCAATTATTTTCGGCGTTTTGTTAAGCAATCTCTTCGTTAAAAAAAGGAGAACGGCACTCCTGCTGCATGCGGCGGTATTCACCTGCGTGTGCTTCAGTGCGGCTTTGATGCCTGCCGTGACGATCCCGCTATGTACGATTCACATGCTCTGGGCTATTGCGATTGACTTCCCTTCATTTTTGCAGGCGCCTCAGCAGCAGAGCAAGATGCATTCTTTTATGCGGTCATCAGAATTTTCGTTTTATAAAAGAGAATGGAACCGGTTTATTTCCTCTAAAGCGATGCTGTTAAATTATATCGTGATGGGGGCATTCAGCGGCTTCTTCTCGTTTCAGATGATGAACACCGGCATTGCCGATCAGCATGTCGTCTATATCGTAATTAGCGCTCTCCTGCTGATCTGCTCACCGATTGCTTTATTGTATTCTCTTGAAAAAAATGACCGGATGCTGCTGATCACGCTTCCGATTAAACGCAGAACGATGCTTTGGGCGAAATATCGCTTTTATTCCGGTTTATTGGCCGGCGGGTTTATTTTGATTGCCATGATAATGGGCTTGATCAGCGGCCGGCCGATTTCACTTTTGACTTTTTTGCAGTGTATGGAATTGCTGCTGGCGGGGGCTTATATTCGGTTAATTTCAGATGAAAAAAAGCCGTCCTTCAGCTGGCAAACGGAGCAGCAGCTCTGGAGCGGTTTCTCTAAATACCGTTCCTATGTATTTTGTATTCCTCTTTTTTTAGCAACTTTAACAGGCACTGTTATTTCCTTGGCAGTCATTCCGATTGCCGGGCTGATCATTGTCTATTTACTGCAAAAACAGGATGGTGGTTTCTTTGATACAAGCGGAAAAAGAGAACGGCTTGGAAGTTAACCTGCTGACGACTGATCAATTTTCAACCATCTCGATCGCCGCGAGCTTTCTGAAGCCGATCGAAAGCGCGGCGGAACCTGAGGAGGAAGCAATCTATTTTTACGGCGCGGCTGCACACCAGAAGCAAAATATCATCGACACCTTCGGCTATGCCGCCGGCCGCCGCTTCATGTATTCAGCAAATCTCTTTTTTGACCAGCAGCTGAAAACGTACGGGACCCGCATGATTCACCCGTTATATGGTGAGGGGTTTCAAACAGATACCGTTCTGAACACTTTTGTTGACATGTCCTCTTTTCCGGTTTCTCTTTCTGCCAGCGCAGCGGAAAAGGCAAAAGCCGAACTGCTGCTGAAAATGGAAAAGAAATTCGCTGACCCGTTCTCCTATTCAGCAGCCCGTCTGGCGGAAGAAGCCTTTGGAAACCCGATGTATGGCACTGCTATGTTTGGCCGAAAAGAAAAGCTAATAGCTGTGCATCCTAAACGTTTTCTGGATGCGTCGGAATTTATCGCTGATTTATTTTCTCAGCAGAAACAGCTGAACATATTAGGAAATATACAGTCATGTGATGTTCAGGGACATGCCTCAAAGGCGTCCGCCGTGTCTGCTGTAAGAAAACCTGTGAATCAGCATATTTTTGAAACAGAGACACGCAGTACAGCGGGACCGTCCGTTATGACACTTGGCTTTGACTGCGGAGACATGAAAGATATCCGCGATTATTTAGCCATCCAGCTGATAGACGGATTGCTCGGCAAGTACGGCCATTCCGCTTTATTTCGGCATTTTCGCGAAAAAGATTTGGCTGTTTACCATGTGATCACCCGCTATGACATCATGAGCAATATGCTGCTTGTTTCCCTATGCACCGACCAGATTTATGAAAACGAGATTCCTCCAAGAATATTGGAAGCTGTATCAGGTTTTCACACGGATGAACCCGAATTAAACAAGGCAAAGCAATTTTTAATCAATGAAATCCTGCTGCAATTTGATTCTCCTGAAGGGCTCTTAGCCTATATGGGAATCCTGCGCCGTTTCTCTTGCAAAAAAGAAGACTTGCTGTACAGCATCTCAGCGGTCACTTGCCTTGATTTGCTGCAATTCATCAAGAAACTTACATATATCGGAGCTCATGTAGTAAGGGGATGAGAGATATGGAAAAGGAAGCCTTTTTTCAACAGCTGGATGAACGAACCGATATCAGATACGCAGACAACGGAATGAAAATATTTAGGTTACAATTCCCCCGCGCCCATTTAAGACTGTGCAATGTCAAAACCGGCTTTGGAAGCCGGGATGTCCGCTTACAGTCAGAAACCGGCGGCAGGCTGCTGCCATATGGCACAGCGCACTTTTTAGAACACCTCCTCTTTTGGCATAACGGCCGCAATCTGTATAGTGATTTTTTTGAACACGGAGCGCTGTTGAATGCATTCACTACTTACACTGATACAAATTTCATGTTTACCTCATTGCCGGATCGGCTTAGACAAACCATTCCAATCCTGCTTGACGCTTTATGGAACCACTCGTTTGATGAGCAGATCATTGCTCAGGAAAAAGCCGTGATTACAAGTGAAATAGAAACGGCGCTTCTTAACCACCAGCTTCATTACCATTATCAGCTAATCCAGATGCTGTCTCCTGCCTCACCAGCCGCAGTCTTCCCCGCGGGCAGAAAAAAAGACATTGAGGCTCTAACGGTCTGTGATCTGCAGGAAGCCTATGCGGCCGCCTACCAGCCCCATCAGATGACGCTATTTCTGATCGGCGGCACAGAAGATGCGGAAACTCTTTTGCCTTCTCAGCTCAGGCTGGAAAATCGCTCTGGCAGCCGCTCTGACAGAAAAATCATTCCTGCATGCCCTCCCCTCTCACAAAAAGTCGTAAAGGGTGATGAGGAGCAGCCGGAAGACACTTGGACCGGAATACAAATCGGGGCGCTCCCAGGAGAAAACGGACTTTTGACATTGAAGCTGTACTGGGACATTGCCTCTCGCATCCTGTTTCACATGGAATCGCCGTTTTTTCAAGAGATCCGGCAAACGTACCGCTTGAATATCCAAAGCCTATCAGCGGATGTTCACTTATCAGAGGATGGCGGCTTTTTGATCCTTCACAGTAAAGGGGCACATTCTTCCGCATACATTGATGTAGCATCTTACTATATCACGCAGCAGAAAAACCGTACCGAAGCCTGGCTTGAATACGGCAAGGATTCTTTCGTCAACGCGATCATCTATGACAGTGATTACGTCCGTAAATGCTTTGAATGGGCGGCAGAGTGTGAACAGTATGATTGCTCGTTTCTCGGCCTTTACCGCACCATTCAGCAGATGAATTCTCATGATTTTTTGGCTCTCATTGAAGCAATGGTTTCTTCTAACAAAGCAGTCATTCATGTACCCCAGAAAGAAGTGATGAGGCAATGAAAAAAAGCACTGTCTTTACTTTATTATTGCTGCTTGCGGCCATGGCGGCTTATTCCTTCGGCTGGTTTGACTCAGGTGCCGAAGCCGCAGGCCGATATGTACAGCTGATTAAAAATGACGCTGCCCGCCTTGGGCTGTTGGCTTGTGCCGCTTCCGTACTAATGCTGCCAGCCTTTCTCTATCTTCACTATGTGACGCAATCTGTCAAAAACATGACAGCAGCTTTTCAGAAACTCACACAGTCTCATCAAAGCTGCTGTGACTTTCAGCATCGCAAGCTGTGCAGCCGTTATGCCGGCGATGTAAAATTGCTGCGCGACAGCTATAGGGGCATCCGACAATCATATGTGATGGCTGCTGTATTATATCAGGTCATCGTTTTCGGCTGCATGTTCGAAATCGTTAAAGCCGTTCCCTTCAGCTTTCACACGCCCCCTGCCGTTACAATGGGGCTAGCAGTGTTACTAATTTTGTACTTATTGTTTTATATGAGAACGTACTTGCTGCAGCTATTCCAGCATGGCAGCCTGTTCAGAAAAGTGCTTGTGGGTGTGCTGACAGGAGCCGGGATATGGTGGATGTTCAGTTTTACTATAAGTGAACTGCTGTTTCTGATCATCTTAGCTGCCATCCAGCAGATCGGATCTTTTATTTATAAACAATTCTCTTATCGCAGATCCGCTTCTCTCGACCTGTGAAGTAAGCTACATCGCAATCGCAGACGGACCCGCGCCAACCGGAATGACCGTCACGGCTGTATAATCACTCGTGCGGTACACGGTCACTGCATTGTCGCCGGGCTGTGCCGCGTAAATGTATTGATTGTCGGGTGTGACTGTTAAATCAAAGGCATTAGGAAATGATACGTTTGCAATGATACTTTGTGTAGCGGTATCAACGACATGTAAATTGTCAATGAGAAACGGTTCACTATAAGTCTCTAAAAAGTAAGCTCTAGTGCTATCCGCAGAAAATACAATCGTCCTCAGGGTGTCAAATAGGCGGTCAAAGTCGCCTCCCCTGCTTAATGGTGACAAACTGATTTCTGTTACATTTTTCGGCCACAGTTCATTATTCATCACGTAAGCAAAATTACCAGCGTAAGGGGTTTGAATTAAGCTTGGATATTCAAATGTATTAATAATACTTGCTACCAACTGGCCTGTATTCACATCATATTGATCAACCGACCATCCACTCGTATTGGCGATATAGACAAACTGTCCATTTGGATCTAGGGCAAAATCTGAGGCACCAGGTACTGGGAAGACATTAATCACCGTTTGGAAAGCCATGTTAATTATATAAATAGAGCCAGCGGCCATCACATACGCGAACTCGTCTGTTGCATCAAATTCAATCTTTCTAGGCCCTCCTCCAACAGTAATGGTATTTATAATCGTTAGTGTGTTGTTATCAATTACTGAGACAAGGTTTGTATTCCCATGAAGGACGTACGTGTATGCTTTATCAAAAGTAACGCCTAAATTAGTCGGGACAGCAGAAAATGGAATCGTTTTTACAACAGTGTTTAATTCTGCATCAATAACTGAAACCGTGCTGTCTCCAGTATTGGCAGTAAACACGTAAGAACGTTTCTCCTGCTCCGGCACTAGAATGATTGTTCCCGTTACGGTCAGTGGATTTCCGTAAAAAGGTGGAACAATCACTATATTTTCTACTGTGACTTGGCTCAGATCCGGACAGTCCTCTGCCTGTCCGGAATAATAAACAATTTGATCAAGTTCCGCTGTATGAACCTCTGAGATTGCTGCCTCTCCCTGTCCATATTCATTTCGTACGGGTTCAACACTAACCAATAATTCAATCGTACCTTGAAGGCGAATGCCATAAACAACCCCTGCCTCGGTTATACAAGGTTCACTGATACATGCAAGATTATCAGTATTCCACGTCACATTCCCAACTGCCTCAGCCGGATCAACAGTAAAACCTAGCGGCACTTCAATAGGAACTTGAAATGGTGCTTCACGGCTATCTTCTTCATCACAAAAACAGAAACAATTTTCCTGTAAAGCAGAAAGGTCATTCTTTTTCATGATTTCACATCCCTTTTAGAAAGGCACAATATACAATTGGTTAAATCGCAATGTCACTCGGTGAAACGCCAAGCGATATGACAGTTTCCACAGAATAGTCATCCGTGTTGTAAACAATGATGCTTTGCTCTATAAAACGAGTTGCATACAGAAATTCGCCATTCGGGGTAAACGCAAAATCTCTTGCCGATTGCGGAAGATTTCCTATTACGCCTGCACCACTTGGACTGACGGAATATAGATTGTGAGTGAAACCATCAAACAAATACAATCCTGAACCGCTCTTAAACATTTGATACTCACCCTCATACTCCAGCTCTTGGGTGCTACTGATCGTAAACGTATCTAAATCAATAATCGTCAAATAATTTAAGAAGTGATCTTGTTCTAATACATAGGCATACCGCTCCGGCGGCTTTGTTTCTATAGAATTGACAATAAGCTCTCGTTCAATCGTTCCTGTAACGTCACCGGTAGATAAATCCACTTTTTGCACTAAACCAAAATCAAGAACATAGGCGAACAACCCATTAGGATCAATTGCAATATCATACCCTTCAACAGGAATAGACCTTTCTACAGTTGAAGTTTCTATTCTGATCACATAAATGGCATTACCGGCGAGAACATAAGCGAAATCGTGCTCAGGCCCAAATTTAATTGTTTCAGGCGGCTGATCTAGCAGTATGGATGCAGTAACAGTCAATGTGTCATAATCGATGACAGAAATCATATTATTGTTAAAATGCAAGACAAACACAGAGCTTTTATCCGGGGTCATCTCAATACCTGTCGGCTCGTACGGAAGAGCAATCGTTGTCACCACGGTATGAGTATTGGTATCAATCACAGAAACCGACTGATCATCTGGATTCGCTGTAAACGCATAAACAGGCTCCGGTCCCGGTACAAGCACAATCGTTCCCGTCACCGATAAAGGACTGCCGTAAAATGGCGGGACGACAACAAGGTTCTCGATCGTAATGTCACTGACATCCGGACAATCATCCGGTTCATCAGAATAATAGACAACTTGATCGATCTCTACATTGTGAATGACAGAAATAGCCCCCTCCCCTTGTCCATATTGATTTCGCACAGGTGAGACACTAACAAGAAGCGTGACGGTTCCCTGCAGGCGGACTGCAAATTGAACACCGACCTCATCAGGCTCAGGCCCCGTTTGAATTAAACAGCGTTCACTGACACAAGAAAGGCTGTCTGCATTCCATGTGACGTTTGCAACAGCCTCAGCCGGATCAACAACAAACCCCTCGGGCAATTCTATCGGCGCTTGAAACATGGCTTCACGGCTGACTTCTTCCTCACAAAAACACAAACAATCTTGTGTAGCTTCTGCTTTTTCTTTAAAGGAAAGCTTGTTTTTCCTCATTTCATCACTTCCTTTTCAGACATACACTGCTCACGCAGATACAACAGAATATGGAAATTGAATGTGTTTGCTTGTACAAACAGCCGAGGGTAAAAGCTGTTTTTGAAGAAATTCCGGCCACCATGCGGTGTAACGAAAAAAAAATTGCGGTTTTTTTGCGCTTTTGATCTGAATGAAAATGATAAAATATGACATATATAGAATGGTGAAGGGAGGGATTTTCAAAGGTGACAAGTGTTATATCTTCTTCTTCTGTGGGAGAAAAGATTAATGAATGGTACATGTACATACGCCGATTCAGCATACCGGATGCGGAATACTTACGAAGAGAAATCAAACAAGAGCTGGCTCAAATAGAAGAAGACCAGGATCTTCATTTGTATTATTCACTGATGGAATTCCGGCACAATCTGATGCTTGAGTATCTTGAACCGTTAGAAAAAATGCGGATAGAGGAACAGCCGCGACTGTCCGATTTGCTGCTTGAAATTGATAAAAAACAGGCTCGTTTAACCGGAGTCCTTGATTATTACTTTAATTTTTTCAGGGGCATGTACGAACTGGACCAGCGGGAGTACTTGTCTGCTATTAAATTTTTCAAAAAAGCCGAAAGCAAGCTGATTTTTGTAAAGGATCGAATAGAAAAAGCTGAGTTTTTCTTTAAAATGTCTGAATCTTATTACTATATGAAACAAACGTATTTTTCCATGGACTATGCACGGCAGGCATATGAAATATACAAAGAGCACACGGCATATAATATTAGATTGCTTCAATGCCATTCTTTGTTTGCTACCAACTTCTTAGATCTCAAGCAATATGAGGACGCCATATCACATTTCAAAAAAGCTTATACAATGGCTGAATCCGAAAAACAGCCCCAATTAATGGGAAGAACGCTGTACAACATTGGGCTTTGCAAAAACAGCCAAGAGCAGTATGAGTCAGCAATCACATATTTCAAAAGAGCCATATCCGTTTTTGAAGAAGCTAACATTCTTCCTTCTCTGCCCCAAGCTTATTTTTTGATTACACAAATTCATTATAAATTAGGAAAAATGGATAAAGCTCATGAATATCATAGTAAAGGAATTGCTTATTCTAAAGAGGCCGGAGATATCATTTACTTATCAGAGTTTGAATTTTTGAAATCTTTATACTTATCTGGCCCGGATGAAGAGGCAATTCAAACATTCTTCGATTTTCTCGAAAGTAAAATGATGTATGCTGATCTTGAAGATTTTGCGCTTGATGTGGCAAAATATTATCATGGACGTGAAAATTTTCAAAAAGCTTCCGCGTATTTTCTGAAGGTGGAACAAGTAAGACAGCTTATTCAAGGAGGAGTGAAATTGTATGAAATTGAAGTCTAAAATATTACTCTCTTGTCTGGCCCTAAGCACAGTGTTTGTCGCAACAAGTATTGCAACTGCACCTGCACATCAAATGGAAGTTGCTCAGCGAGGAATGATTTAAGATAAACCGCCTTCATCGGCGGTTTTTTTGTCCCCTCTTTCCAGTCTCCCCATCCATGCTGTCTTGACCCTTGAATAAGATGTTTGCAAAGCACGGGAACAAAAAACATCCAGACAAGAGTCTGGATGTTTCTCTTATTTCACAAACCCAAGCAGCATTTCACGGATGATTTTGCTGGCTGTGTTTGCCGTTTGTTCTGAGTGATCGTACACTGGTGCGACTTCCACTAAGTCAGCGCCCTTCACATTTACTTCTGAGCGCGCGATTTCATGGACCGATGCAAGCAGTTCTTTAGACGTGATGCCGCCGGCGTCAACAGTTCCTGTTCCCGGTGCGTGTGCAGGGTCTAATACATCAATGTCGATTGTGACATATACCGGACGGCCTGCCAGCTTCGGAAGTACCTCTTTCAGCGGTTCAAGCACTTCAAACTTAGAGATGTGCATGCCGTTTTCCTTTGCCCATTCGAACTCTTCTTTCATGCCGGAACGAATTCCGAATGAATACACATTTTGCGGTCCGATCAATTCTGCCGCTTTGCGGATCGGCGTGGAGTGAGAAAGCGGTTCTCCCTCATAATCAACGCGAAGATCTGTATGTGCGTCAAAATGGATAATCGCCAGGTCTGGGTATTTCTTGTACATCGCTTTAATGACAGGCCATGACACGAGGTGCTCCCCGCCCATGCCCATTGGGAATTTCCCTTTTTCTAAAATGCTGCCCACATATTCTTCAATCATATCAAGACTTTTTTGCGGGTTGCCGAATGGCAGCGGAATGTCGCCGGCGTCAAAGAAGTTCAGGTCGGCCAGATCACGGTCCAGATACGGACTGTATTCTTCAAGGCCGATTGACACTTCGCGGATTCTTCCCGGGCCGAAGCGTGATCCCGGACGATAGCTCACTGTCCAGTCCATCGGCATGCCATAAAGGATGGCGTCCGCCTCTTCCCACTCTGGACGGCTCGCGATAAATACTTTTCCTGAATAAGCTTCATCAAATCTCATCTATAAAACCCTCGCTTTCCTGTAAAAAAGCGCAAGATTCGCTCCTGCGCCATACATTCATTATTTAATCAGGTCACTCACAAATTTCGGCAGAACAAACGCCGCTTTATGAAGATCTTTTGTGTAATATTTCGTGTCAATGTCAAAGAAACGGCTGTCTTCCACTTCAAGCGGATCATATTTTTTCGAACCGATTGTAAATGTCCACAAACCGCTTGGGTATGTCGGAATGTTCGCCGTATACAGCTTTGTAATCGGGAAGATTTCCTTCACGTCACGCTGTACATTTGTGATTAATTCCGGTGTGAACCATGGGTTGTCCGTCTGAGCGACGAAAATGCCGTCTTCTTTCAGCGCCTTCGCGATTCCGGCATAGAACCCTTTTGTAAACAGGTTAACAGCAGGTCCGACTGGTTCAGTTGAATCTACCATAATGACGTCATATTGATTTTCAGATTTCGCAATGTGCATAAATCCGTCATCCACTTGCACGTCAACACGCGGATCGTCAAGTTTTCCTGCAATAGAAGGAAGAAACTTTTTAGAGTATTCGATGACCTTGCCGTCAATATCAACAAGTGTCGCTTTTTTCACGCTCGGATGCTTCAGAATCTCTCTGATGACGCCGCCGTCACCGCCGCCGACAACCAGCACATGCTCAGGATTCGGGTGCGTAAACAATGGCACATGCGCCACCATTTCGTGATAAACGAATTCGTCTTTTTCTGACGTCATGACCATACCGTCCAAAAACAGCATGTTGCCGAACTCTTCTGTTTCCACCATTTCTAAATGCTGAAACTCAGTTTGTTCTGTATGTAATGTTTGATTAACCTTCAATGTAATGCCAAAGTTTTTCGTCTGCTTCTCTGTGTACCAAAGTTCGCTCAATTGTCATCTCCCTTTCAAGGCTGTATTTCATTTATTGTAAGCGTCTTTTCAGCTTTTATTCCCGGTTGAAATCGCATTTTCACCTAAGGAAAAAGTATAGAGGATGGCGGGGAAAAAGTAAAGATGCGTCCTGTATGCGATGTTTAAAAACAATCTTTTTTTCTCATAATAGTAGAAACATAAAAAAAGGGGGAACCATTGTGGATGCAATGACAAATAAACGGCTGAGACTGACGCTCAAAACCGTTCGCGCCTTTATCTTTCTTGGGGCTTTCGCGTGCTTAGCGGCAGCTGCTGTGTTTATGACTGTCATTTTGATAGCTAAATACCAGGGCGCTCCCTCAGTTCAAGTGCCGCAATCCACGATTTTATTTGCAAGTGACGGCTCTAAACTCGGGGAGACGAACTATGGCGAAAAACGCTATTGGGTCCCCTTAAAGGACATGAATCCGACGATTGTAAAAGCGACGGTGGCAATTGAAGACCAGAACTTCTATGATCACCATGGCTTTGATTATAAACGCATGGCCGGTGCGGCGCTGGCCGACTTAAAAGCGCTGGCCAAGGTTCAGGGCGCCAGCACCATCACTCAGCAATACGCGAGAAACCTGTATCTTGAACACGACAAAACGTGGAAACGCAAATGGAATGAAGCGTTCTATACAATCCGTCTGGAACAAAACTATTCTAAGGACGAGATATTAGAAGGCTATTTAAATACGATTTACTACGGACACGGCGCCTATGGCATTGAAGCCGCATCCCGCCTCTATTTCGGCAAGCATGCCAAAAACCTGACAGATGCGGAGGCGGCGCTTTTGGCCGGTATTCCGAAAGGCCCTTCCGGCTATTCGCCTTATGTCAATGAAACAAAGGCTAAGGATCGCCAAAAAACAATTGTGCGGATGATGGAAAAGCAGCGGATGATCAGCCGCAAAAAAGCGGACGAGCTGATCAAAGAGCCTCTTTCCTATCAGCCGTTGAATAAACACGCCATCAGCAGAAAAGCGCCTTATTTCTATGATAATGCGATGAGAGATTTGGAAAAAAAACTCGGCATGACGCGGGAGCAAATTGAAACGAGCGGGTTAAATGTGTATACAACCGTAAATAAACGGCTTCAGCGCATTGCCGAGGAAACCATTACCGAAACGGTTAACGCCGGTTCTGACATTCAAGTCGGATTTTCAGCCATTGATCCACGCACAGGACATGTTCTCGCTCAAGTCGGCGGTAGAGATTATCAAAAAAGCCCATTTGACAGGACGACACAGGCGAAACGCCAGCCCGCTTCGACAATCAAACCGTTACTGTATTATAAAGCGATCCAGAGCGGGTTTACGCCAGTGACACTGATGAAAAGCGAAGAAACCGAGTTTCAAATAGACGCAAAGGGAGAAACCTATTCTCCAAGCAACTATAACGGTTATTACGCAAACAAACCGATTACGCTTCTTCAGGCGCTGGCGCTGTCTGACAACATTTACGCTGTGAAGACCCATCTCTTTCTCGGGATGAACAAGCTCGTTCAGGCGGCAAAGGAATTTGGCATCACCGCGCAGCTCCAAGCGCTGCCATCCTTGGCCCTCGGCACGGAACCGGTGCGCCCGATTGAGATGGTCAATGCTTACGCTATGCTTGCAAATGGCGGGAAGCAAATTGAACCAACCTTTATCACGAGGGTAACTGATGCGGCCGGCCATGTACTGTACGAAAGCCCGAATCAGCATAAACAAGTGCTTGATGAAAAAGCTGCCTTTGTGACCGCTAACATGATGACAGGCATGTTTGATACCGATTTAAACGGCTATACATCCGTGACAGGACGGACAATCACGGACCGCCTGACTAGAACCTATGCGGGAAAATCAGGCACAACAAGCGCGGACAGCTGGATGATCGGCTTCAATCCGAAGCTGGCTGCGGGTGTGTGGACGGGCTATGACAAAAACAGCACCATCGACTCAGTCGAAGAAAAAAACTATGCCAAAACCATTTGGGCGGAGTTTATGGAGGATGCGCTCAAAGGAGAACCCGAAACGGCCTTTAAACCGCCAAAAGGCGTGACCGGCGTCTACATCGATCCGGCAACAGGCTACTCCTCCGGCCCCGGCTGCGCAGCCAAGCATTACACGTATTTTGTGAAAGGCACAGAGCCAGCGAATGTGTGCTACGGTTCAGAGCCTGTCAAACAAACAAAAGACCAGCATCCAGTCAAGGAAAAGCCCGCCTCCCCGAAAAAGTGGTGGGACAAATGGCTGGGACGGAATCAGTAAAAAATAACCCGGCTGCTAGAATGCCGGGTTATTTAATATGGTTCTTCGATTATCCATGGGAGCAGCGTCACGCAGTCAAGCTGGAGAACCGGTTTCGGGAATCCTTCGGGGATAAAGTGGTCATCTCTCGGCACTTCAAATGATATATACCAGTTACGGTCCGGATCCCATTCTTTTTTCCCTTCTATAATACGTCCGACAATAAAATAGCTGGCCACATAAAGATGACGGTCACCCTCCTGTCCAAATTCATTAATATCGGTACAAACAAACGGCTGAAGACCTAAATCCTCAAACATTTGCGCCTTCTCACGCGGCAGTGTTTTCATTACTTCCCGGTAATTTTCACAAAGAAGACATTCGCACATATCCTTAATATCTTTTGCATACTGCCTTCTCGTTTCCTCCACGTCCGCTTCAATGACCCAATCACCAATCCTCATGGTTTGAAACATGATATCTCTCCTATCTGCCAAAAAAAAATGAAAAACCCCGAGTCTTGGTTCGGCTCGGGATTTTCCATGTCCTATTTCTGTATCACCAGTTTACTCAATGTTCACAGAAAATAATTCAAATTTTCTAAAAGTTCACAGAAAGTTCACAAACTAATTTTCTTCTGGAAGCAGTCCTTTTTTCAATTCATCAGAAGAGCGTTCCCACAGGCCTTGGTCATGGTTTTTCAGAAATTCGCCAAGCACTCGCTTCGAGCTGTCATCCATTTGATCAATGATAATGTTCCGTTTCATCGATTTATCCATCAGATTCACATGCTCCGGCAGCGATTTGTAGCCTCTTCTGATGCTTCTGTCGACCGTCATTTCACAGGCTGTTACCCCTGCGTAATAAGGGCCCTCTTCTCTTCTGTCAATCGTCACCCATACAAGCCAGTATGGTTTGCCGTTTGGAACTTCTTCTTTATTAGGCAGAAATTTAATTCCTTTTTCAACGACGCTGCGGGCGTGCATCGCGCCGATGTCAACGAACGCTTCTTTTTCCTCTACATCGACGAATACAGGGGAAATGTTATCAAGGCTGAGTGCCCCTACGCCGAATCCGCCGTGTCCGTCTGTCGGATCACTTTTGATAATATTAAACCCGATTGATTTTTTCTTTTTTTCTTCCATGAGTTCTACCTCCTACAAAAGCGGTTGAAATATCGCTGAAAACAGCTGTAAAATCCGATCTCTTCCGGCATTTAGCAGTGGCCAAAGCACGTAGGATCCGAGCGGTGTCACAAACAGTACCAAAAAGACGATAAAGCCGTAGCTTTCCGCTTGCGTCATCTTAACACGCGCCCCCGGCGGGACGAGATCTTCAATAATACGATAGCCATCGAGCGGCGGCAGCGGCAGCAGATTAAATAAAAACAGAACGAGGTTCAGCTGTATCCAGATTGAAAAGAACTGATCCAGTCCTGTACTGAATGCCGCAAGCAATTCCATTCCGTAAGCATGCATCAACACTAACAAAGAGAAGCCGATAAACGCAAGAATCAGGTTACTGATCGGCCCGGCAATGGATACGAGTACGCCGGCCAAACGAGGTTTCTTAAAGAAACGGCGATTGACGGGAACAGGGCGAGCCCATCCAAAGCCGGCCACCAGGATCAAAATGGTTCCGAACGGATCAAGGTGTTTGATAGGATTCAGCGTCAGTCTTCCTTCTCTTTTCGCCGTATTGTCACCAAATTTATATGCGACATAGGCGTGAGCGAGCTCATGCATTGTAAACGAAACAATTAAAGTAATGACCAGATATGGCATTAGAGACAACGGATAATATAAAAAACGGTCCAAGTGAAATGATCCCTCTTTCTAAAAATGCAAGAATTTACTTTATTCAGTATACTATAAGAAGCCTCTTTTCCTAAAGAGAGGAAAACGATATAAAGGAGGACTCACACCTATGCCATACGTAACCGTCAAAATGCTTGAAGGCCGTACAGACGAGCAGAAACGCAATCTAGTTGAGAAAGTAACAGAAGCCGTGAAAGAAACGACCGGTGCCTCTGAAGAAAAAATTGTTGTCTTTATAGAAGAAATGAGAAAAGACCATTACGCGGTCGCAGGCAAACGCCTCAGCGATATGGAATAATCTTTTTTAAAGCCGGCGCTTCGCAAGCCGGCTTTTTCATCTCTATTTCGTCATTTTTTCAATAATGGCTAAAAACGATGCCTTCTCTTCGGCAGTTAAACGTTCAAACATGCCGTCAATCAGCTGCTGGCGGTTTTGGATCATTTGAAGAGCCGCTGCCTGCCCCGATTCAGAAAGCGTAATCCATACGGTGCGGCGGTCATTGTTATTTCTGGATCTCTTAATAAACCCTTCCTGCTCTAAGTGATTCAGAGCGGTTGTGGTGGCAGAGGGAGACAGTGTGACCTCCTTCAGAATATCCTTTATGGTGCAGCTCCCATGTCTGTATATGATCCGCAGAATAAATCCTCTTACATTATTCACGTGTTTTGGAACGGTGGCTTCATCTAATTGCTTCGTGCTTTTCAAATATTTTGTAAGTGCGTGATCCAGCAAATTTGCTTCCAGTTTGTCATGGTCCATGTAGATTTCCCCATTTCGAGATGCATTCATAACATACGAACGATATGATTTACTTATTATTTTACTGATACCAGACAGGGAAAGTCAAAAAAGCAAACAGCGAATTCGCAACTTTTCTCCTACATGCTTCGATTTTTCACCTGTTTGACAATATTCTCTTTAAATACCTGAAAAGGAACTTGTTCACTCTTCTGATGTCCGAACTGACGGACGTTTACCGCCTTTTCATTCACTTCCTGATCCCCAAGCACCAGCATGTACGGGATTTTCTGCATCTGTGATTCTCTGATTTTGTAGCCAAGCTTTTCATTGCGTTCATCAATATTGGCCCTTATCCCGAGCCGCTTTAGCTCACTCTGCACTTTTTTGCAGTAGTCCATATGAACGTGAGAAACCGGTATAATGTGGACCTGCGTCGGCGCAAGCCAGACTGGGAAAGCTCCGCCAAAATGCTCGATCAAAATGCCGAAGAAACGGTCAATTGAGCCGAATACCGCCCTGTGAATGACGACGGGACGAACCTTTTCATTGTGCTCATTTATATATGTTAAATCGAATTTTTCAGGCATTTGAAAATCAAGCTGGATTGTGGCGCATTGGTGGCTCCGTTTCAGAGCGTCTTTAATATGAAAATCGATTTTCGCTCCGTAAAACGCTCCATCCCCTGCGTTTACTTCATAAGGAAGATCCAGGTCCTCAAGGACGTGTTTCAAGGCGTTTTCAGACATTTCCCACACGCTGTCTTCACCTGATGAATCCTCAGGGCGAGTGGAAAGTTCAACCGTATACTCGAAACCGAATGTGCGGTATACCTCGTCAATCAGCCGAATGGCCTCTTTGATTTCACTCTCGATTTGATCTTCCCGAACAAAGATATGTGCGTCATCCTGGCAGAACGTCCGGACGCGGAGCATTCCGTTTAGAGCACCGCTGTATTCATGGCGGTGCACCTGGCCGAACTCCGCCATACGAATCGGCAGATCCCGATAAGAGTACAGGCTGTTTTTAAAGATGAGCATATGGCCGGGGCAGTTCATCGGCTTCATTGCAAATGCAGTATGATCTACTTCTGAAAAATACATATTGTCGCGATAGTGGTCCCAGTGCCCCGACTGCTCCCATAACCGCTGATTCATCATAAACGGCGTACGCACCTCGGCGTAGCCGGCATTTGTTTGCAGCTCACGCGAAAAGCGTTCCAGCTCATTGCGGACAATCTGCCCTTTTGGCAAATAAAACGGCATTCCCGGCGCTTCTTCCGAGAACATAAACAGCTCTAATTGTTTTCCCAGCTTGCGGTGATCCCGTTTCGCTGCTTCTTCCAGCATATGCAGATGCGCCTCAAGATCTTTTTTCTTTTGAAACGCAATACCGTACACCCGCTGAAGGACTTCATTTTGGCTGTCTCCTCGCCAATAAGCACCTGACACCCGTGTTAATTTGAACGCCTTGATCATTCCTGTTGAAGGAAGATGCGGCCCACGGCACAGGTCAACAAATTCTCCCTGCTGATACAGCGTAATGTTCTCGCCGCGCGGAATGTCTTTCAAAATCTCCAGCTTAAACGGCTCGCCTTTTCCTGCAAAAAGCGCTTCAGCCTCCTCGTAAGAAACCTCTATTCGCTTGATATTCATATTTTCGTTTATAATATGCTTCATCTCTTTTTCGATGGCCTCTACATCTCCGGAAGTCAGACTCCGATCAAGCTTCATATCATAATAAAATCCGTCTTCAATGACAGGCCCTATTCCCAAGGACACTTCGCCGTACAGCCGTTTCACTGCCTGAGCCAGCACATGCGCTGATGTATGGCGAAGCACCTGTAAGCCTTCTGGAGAATCCAGTGTGATAATTGAAAGCTCAGCATCTTCCTCCAGCTTAAAGCTGACATCAACGAGCCGGCCATTAACCTGTCCCGCTGCTGCTTTCTTTTCCAGACTGGAGCTGATGGAGGCAGCCACCTCTTTGACTGTAGTGCCTTTCGGATATTCCTTTACCTGTCCGTCCGGAAGCTGAATACTTACATGTTTACTCATTTCAAACACTCCTTATTAATTTTTGTATATAAAAAAACACACCCGTCCCTCTGTAAGGGACGAGTGTGTGATTAACCCGTGGTTCCACCCAAGTTCCCAACGAACACTTATGTTCATCGGCTCGGTGCTATAACGCAGCATAAACGGCATTGGATACTGATTGTTCCCCAATACTGCTCCAAGGCGGTAAATGATATCCCTAAGCTGGGAAGCTCGCACCTTTCCTTCCCTCTCTGAAAACCGTAAATATCATTCATGTCCTTTTCATCGCATTTCTATATTTATATAAAAAAACACACCCGTCCCTCTGTAAGGGACGAGTGTGTGATTAAACCCGTGGTTCCACCCAAGTTCCCAACGAACGTTCATGTTCATCGGCTCGGTGCTGTAACGCAGCATAAACGGCATTGGATACTGACTGTTCCCCAACGCTGCTCCAAGGCGGTAAATGATATTCCTAAGCTGGGAAGCTCGCACCTTTTCTTCCCTCTCTGAAAACCGTAAATATCATTCATGTCCTTTTCATCGCATTTATTGACTCATATAAAAAAACACATCCATCCCTCGCAAGGGACGAATGTGTTAATATTCGTGGTTCCACCCAAATTCCCAACAAACATACATGTTCGTCGGCTCGGTGCTGTAACGCAGCATGACGGTATCAGATACTTGATTTCCCCGATACGGCTCAAAGGCGGTAAGCTGCTTTCTCTGCGTTAGGAAGATTTCAGCTGGTCCTTCCCTCTCTGGAAACCGTAAAAAGCATCTCATGTCCTTATCAGTGCCTGTTTCAATAATTTCATATATCTTACTATAAATTCCTTGAAAAGACAATGGACGATTTTAAGATGATGCAGAAGCGGATGTTTCTTTATGAAAAGTCAGAAACCGCCACACAAGGAATGCGGCAAGACTGTATGCCGCGCCCATCATCAAAAACGTAAACCCAGCTCCGGCGTACCAAGTGGCGGACAGATGAATGACCATTCCGGAAACCGCCACGCCAACCAATGCCCCGATTTGCCGGTTGGCATTTAAAGCTGCTCCTGCGATATTTGCATGCTCCTGTCCCGCTGTCTTCATAATAACAGCCGTCATGGCAGGAACCGTAATGCCAACACCAAGATTCATGGCAGATGTCAGAACCGCAAGCTGCCAGTAAGGCAAATCCGGAGAAACCATGACAAATAGCAGCAATGCCATGATGCAGCTGACAGCCATTGAAACAAACATAAGAAGCCCCGCTTCAAAACGGTTCGCCAGCCGGGCAAACAGCAGATTACCGACCACAAAGACTGCCATCATCGGCAATAGTTCAACTCCAGCTAAAAAGGAACTTGCGCCTCTTGCTTCCTGCAAAAATAGACTGAGCATAAACATGCCGCCGAAAAGAGCAAAATTCAGCAAAAACCCAACGAACTGCGCTGCCGAGAAACGTCCGTTTTTATATAATGACGCAGGCAGAATAGATGTTGCTGAAAAAATCTCTCTCAGAATAAAAAGCACAAACGCCAAAACGGCCGCCGCGAAAGCACCGAGAATGGAGGGCGAACTCCAGCCTATTGAAGCGCCCTGTATCAGCGCAAATGAAAGAAATCCGAGAGCCGCCATTCCAAGCAAATGCCCTGTGATATTCACCCGGCTGCCTTTTCCCGGGATACTGCTGAGCGTTCGATAGGCACAAATAAGCGCCGCAACCCCTAACGGCACATTGATCAGAAAAATACTCTGCCACCCTGCCGCATTCACCAGAACACCGCCGATAAAAGGCCCCAGTCCGGAGGCGGCGGAGACGAGAGCGGCCCACAAGCCAAACATTTTGGCCCGCACCCGTTCATCGGGGTAAGAGGCAGCCAAAAGGCTGAGTGAACTCGGCATAAACAAAGCCGCGCCAAGTCCCTGCAATAGACGGCCTGCGATAAGCATTTGGCCATTTGCTGCTACAGCGCATAGACAAGAGGCAAGAACAAAAACGGCCAAACCCAGCATATAAATCTTCTTTGAGCCGTAACGATCAGCCAGCGCGCCGCCGGCAAGCAGAAGCGAAGCAAATGTAAGCATGTACCCGTCTACAACCCACGTCACACCTGAAAGTGAAAGGGAAAGAGCGTTTTTCATATCAGCAATAGCAACATTCACCACGGTCACATCAAGCGTAGCCATGAGAAAACCGAGAGCGAGCACGATTAACACTGAGATGCCTGTTGATCCTGATTGATGTAAAGGCCCGCTGTTTTTCATTGCCATTGCCCTTTCAGCTGATGATGTACCCAATCATCGATTTTTTTGAGGTCATAAAGCTCCCCGATTCTGTTCATGACACCCTGTAAGGTTTCTTCCTTCATGAGCGAAGCCCATTTATGCTCAATCTCCCCCATTACCGTTTCCAGCACACAGGGATCTCCGCTCTCAAATACAGATGGCAAAAGACCTTTCCCTTGATACATGGAACCTCTTCCTTCAACAGCTAGATAGACATCATAGAGGGTAATCTCCGTCAAAGGCTTCGTTATCGTAAAGCCACCCTTCGTTCCTGGTATAGATTCTGCCAAACCAGCCTGCACCAAAGTTCTCATCAGCTTTTTCAGATAAGACGGAGACATGTGCAAGCGCTGGCTGATCGCCTCTGATGTTAAAGAGGCCTGCACGGGCAGCCGTGACAGTAACAGCAGTACAGAAACTCCCTGCTCCATTCCCGATTTCATTTTCATTATGCTCCCCCCTGGTTCATTATGGATAACTATTATCCACAATAGATCCATTAGCAGGATTTGTCAATAAAAAAAGCAAAAGAAACGTTTCGTTTCTTTTGCTTGTTATGGTTAACACATCTGCTTCAGCTCTTCTATGTATTGAAGCGCTTCGTCATATTCTTCATTGGTATACTTTTGCTTGCTTTTGATTGTAAATACTTTTTCTTTCTTTTCCTCGGCCCCAAGCCCGTCAAAGTATAGAATCGTGGAGACCAGCTCTAAAAACCGTGATGAACGGCTGTTTACACTGTCAATATAGCGCTTGATATCAGGCATATCAAGATCGGCGTGGTCTAAAAACGCGGAGCCCGTCTCTGTCAGCGAATAACGGTATTGAAAGTAGCCGCCCTTTTTTTCCTTTACCTCATGCAGGAATCCAAGGTTGCACAGCTCTTCAATTTGGAGCGTCAGTTCCTCCGAATACGGCCCGTAAAAATGAAAATCATATTTCTCATAGAAAGGAAACTGCATTTTCTTCGCAATATAAATCATTTTTTGCAGCTTCTTTCGCCCGATGATTTCTCCAGAATCCGAGAACACCTTCATCAGTTTTGCATGTTCTTTCAACAAATTCCCGACATCTCCTTTTTCCTTCTTTACCAATTTCTATGTCAGTCCCAGCAGCTGCCGGATTTTCATTTTCGCTTCCGGGTGTTCAGAGCCGTCACAAATCAGGTCCTTCGGATAGTACAGCTTATGGTCCGTCCGCCGCTTTCCGGAGATAGATTCCACAATAGCCGACTGTCTGGACAGCTCTTTAATTTGACCGTTTTGCGTCAAGAGATGGATCGGCAAACGCTCCTCTTCCTCTCCTGGACGGTAAAAGTCGTATGGCAGATCTGAAGAAGAATCCACGACCAAATAATAGCTCGGATCGATTTCAGCCTCTTTGAATAATGAGGTCAGCTCAAAATAGGCCGACATCTCTTCATTCGGATTAAATTCAACGTATTGGAACAGCTGGCGGTTAATGAATCTGCGGCACAAATCGGATAAAATCGGGTCTTCTTCATCCTCCCAGGCCTGGAAGTAATACAAAATAATAGATTCATCCAGCTTCAAATAATCCTCCAGCGTCAGTTTCCCTTCAAAAATAGAATAAAAATGAACCGGAGCATGAGTGAACACATAACCTTCATCATGAAGCTGCTTCGCTCTGTGGAGAATCTTCGTTAAAATAACCTCCGCGCTTCTCGTCACAGGGTGGAAATAGACCTGCCAGTACATTTGGTAGCGGCTCATGATATAGTCTTCTACAGCGTGCATTCCGCTTTGTTTAATGACGATCTGATCCTCACGAGGGCGCATTACCCGGAGAATCCGCTCCATGTCAAAATGGCCGTAGCTGACGCCTGTATAGTAAGCGTCGCGCTGCAGATAATCCATGCGGTCCGCGTCAATCTGACTCGAAATCAGGCTGACCACTTGTTTGTTTTTATATGTTTTGGCAATGACTTCAGCAACATCCTGCGGGAAACGCGGGCTCACCTTTCTGAGCACCTGGTTAACCTCTGTGTCTCCCAAAATGATATCTCTTGTAAAATCTTCGTGGTCAAGATGAAAGACTTTCTCAAATGAATGCGAGAACGGCCCGTGCCCGAGATCATGAAGCAGCGCCGCGGACAAACAGAGTTCGCGCTCACTGTCATCCCATTCAGGACGGCCTTTAAAGACATCATCAACCATTCTCCTGACAATTTCGTAGACACCAAGAGAATGGTTGAACCGGCTGTGCTCAGCGCCATGGAACGTCAAATACGTCGTGCCGAGCTGCTTGATTCTGCGGAGACGCTGAAATTCGCGGGTTCCGATCAGATCCCATATCAGCTTGTCCCGCACATGAACATAGCGGTGCACCGGATCTTTAAACACTTTTTCTTCTGATAATTTTCCATTTGGATACGCCATCGTCATTCCCTCTTTTTTTTAGCCGTGTTTCTATTATATCGACTCTATTCTTTGAAAACATCCTTGAATTTGTCCGGCGATTTGTTCCATCTTTCCGAAAAACACATCATGTGAAGCAAAAAAGCCTGACCAGAGGGCCGAGGCTATGAAAAAATATGTTTTACTTTTTTAATTTCTTTTTTACTTTGTCAATCAGCTCATCCTCTGTCGGAGCTGACAGCGGGCGATTGTTCACAAAAGCAAACGATTTTTTCCGTCCGGGCCCGCAATAAGATTGACACCCTATCTCAACCTTTGCATCCGGGTCTACTTCTTTTAACCGCGGCAGCAATGTTTTGATATTAGTGGCTTGGCAATCATCACACACTCGAAATTCATTAGCCATGACGTACGCTTCCCTTCATTTCTATGTTCATCTATGTTTTAAACCTAAAATCGCTTTATCAAAAAAATCACATCGCTCTTCATTGTACAAGGATTCGACTGTTCCTGCAAGCCGCTCCAGCCTCCGTATCTCCTATTCTTTCAGCCAACTTGTATAAATATTTTCCATTCTGGACATTCTAATATCATGAAAAGAAAAATGGGAGTTGAGATAAATGACAAAACAGCGACAGGACGCTTGGTCAGAAGAAAATGATTTGCTTTTAGCCGAAACTGTGCTTCGGCATGTAAGAGAAGGCAGCACTCAGCTGAATGCCTTTGAAGAGGTCGGCGATAAATTAAATCGGACGTCCGCAGCCTGCGGATTCAGATGGAACGCGGTAGTGCGCCACCAATATGAAAAAGCGCTTCAGCTTGCAAAAAAGCAGCGAAAACAGCGCATGAGAGCTCTCGGAAACGGGCAGCCTGCGAAGAAAAGACTGTTATATCAGCCTCCTGCTGTTGATCCTGAAACAATTCAAGAAACTGCAGTGCAGGAGGAGCAGGTAAAGCCTGAAACCCCGACTGCCGAAAATGAGAAGCAGGTTTTGATGTCAGGCGAGCACATGCCTTTTGTGGATGAAAGCTTTAAGGAAGAGTTAGCTAGTCTATCACACTTATTGTCTCCTCAAACGTCTGCGCCTGATATGACGATGGGTGATGTCATCAGATTCCTGCAGAATTACGAAGGCAATCATGAGCAATCCTCAGCTTTTAAAATGGAAAATGAGCGTTTAAAGAAAGAAAATCAAGAATTACAAAGCAAAATAGAACAGCTGGAAGCAGACGTTCAAAAACTTGAAAAAGATCAAAAAACGATCCAAGAAGATTATGAAACCTTGGTAAAAATCATGAATAGAGCAAGAAAACTAGTTTTATTCGAAGAAGACGAACATGCCTCTCCGTCCTTCAAAATGGACCGGAACGGAAATTTAGAAAAAATGGCGGAATAGCTTAAAAAAATCCCCTTTTCCTTTTGGAAAAGAGGATTTTCTGTTTTTGCGGCGGCTCCGTTAGTCTTGTAAAATGAGCACAAGCTTATGCTAATCTATTAAGACACATGAGCCGCATCAGCTGTCTTTTGCTTGCGAGGCGCTCCTGAAATGACCAGAAGCCCTAACATCATCAGCACGATGCCGAGCCATGAGGAAAGAGAAAGCATTTCACCTATGAAAAACACGCCCAGCAATGAGGCGGTCAGCGGCTCAGCCAAGGACAGTGTAACTGCTGCCGAAGCCGGCACTCCGGTGAGCCCTTTTGCAAACAAAAAGTAGGCCGCGCATGTCGCAATGAACCCGATGTAAAGGCTCGTTCCCCATCCTTTTGGGGTCAGCATCCAAGAGAGATCCGACTGCCACAGTAGCGGCGTCAGCAATATGGCGCTGAGCATGAAGACAACAGCTGAGGTCGCTCTCGGCGGCTGTGTTTTCATCATTGATTTACTGATCAAGGTATAACCCGCAAAAGAAGCACCCGCTCCAATCGCCATGAGAACCCCTGACACATCAACCCGAACATTGGAGCCGTCTGAAAACAGGAGCCAGCATCCCGCCAAAGCAAATACAGTTGCAATCCACCAGGAATTTCGCGGCCGTTTTTTTAAAACGGCCCACTCTAAGCTCCCAGCAATAATAGGCGCACTGCCGATGGCAATCACTGTCCCGACCGCAATCCCTGTTTCTTTTACGGCGGTGAAAAAAAGCGGCTGATAACAGGCCATACAAATCGCTGCTAAAAACACGGGCGGCCATGACCAATTTTTTACGTGAAGCTCACGGCTGATCCAGACCACAAGAAGCATGGCGCTGCCTCCTATCAATAATCTGACCGCTCCAAATGCCAGCGGAGTGGCGCTTTCTGGAGCCAGCGCCTGAACGGTGCCGGTTGTTCCCCAGAAAAAAGCCGCGACCAGCACAAACAAGCTGTAAACATTACCTTTCATTTGCCTCTCCCCTTTGTATGCAGATGCTGCTGTTATTTTATCGCTTTTTTTGCTGTAATTGTTTTCTGTTTATAAGAAAGATTTATCTAAAGACAAGATGATAGCGAAAAAAAAAGCATGCCAGCCGTATCAGCTGACATGCAAGTGACGTTTATCCAAACACCTTTTCATTCCGTTCTGTCATCCGGACAAGGTTTTTCTCAAATTCCAATTCCTCGTCAATGGACAGTCCGGCTGAGTAGAGGTGAGTGCTTAACGCTTTTAATTCCGTAAGCAAAGCGAGCATTAAGTCCTGTACGGAGATATCGGTATGCAGAAGCTCACTTAACGATGCCATGGTTTCCGGATGTATATCCGGGTAGATGCCTTTTTTGTCGTTCTGTTTATCCTTCAGGGCGGCTTGATAGAATCGTCTGATCAGATCCGCCCTCTCGCTGCCGCTTTTATCTGCACAGAGATAAATTTGAACGGCTGCCCCGCCGCGAAGACGTCGTTGAGAAATGCCGGCGAACTTTTTGCCGTCAATGCTGAGATCATAGCTGCCTGGACAATAGGAGCCCTCAATTTCATAGGCTTCAATCTCTGCACCATACGGCTTGAGCATCCGTTTCATCAGCTCAACCATTGCTTCGTATCCTCTGTCTATATCGATGCCCTTCTTTTGGTCCTCGAATATGAGAGAAATATTTAAAACGCCTTCATCCAAAACAACAGCCAGACCGCCGGAATTGCGTACGATGACACGGTATCCCTCATTTTCCAGCAGGGCAATGCCGTCCTGCAAAAACGGGAGGCGTGTATCCTGAATACCGAGGACAATCGTGTCGTGGTGCACCCAAGAGCGTGCTGTCGCCGGCGACACGCCCTTTCCTACAGACGCGCACAGCGTATCATCCATAGCGAAGGATTGCTTCGCATCAAATAAAGGGCCGAGACTGGATTGGTCAATGACTCTCCATGTCGGCTGCATCAGTAAATCAATCGGTTGGTTTGCCATCTATGTAAAACCCTTTCATGTTAGGCTTATGAACGAAAACTATTATATCATTTCAGCCGTGATGATTGAAAATTGCTTTTCAGCATCGTAATGAAAATTTCTTTATTTTTTGTATTCTCCATGAGAGGAGAATGAATATAAGACAGCTTGCGCTTTAATGAGAAATCTTTAATGTGGAGAATTGAAATGTCGCGGTGAATCAAATCCTTATGCAGCACGCTTCTTGATAAGACCGATAAACCCATGCCGCTGATTACCGCTTCTTTTACACCTTGATTGCTGCTGATGGTGAACATCGACTTTGGCCGCAGTCCGTTCGAGCTCAGCACATGATCGAGATATTCCCTTGTGCCGGAGCCTTTTTCCCTTGTCACCCACGCTTCATTTTGCAAATCGCTGATTGAAATATCTCTTTTTCCGGCAAGCGGATGCTGGTTCGGTGCTGCGATGCACATTTCATCCTCCATGAACGGTTCAATGTCCAGTTCGTTCTCGTCGGTATGCCCTTCAATCAGCCCGATATCAGCCTGAAGCATTCGGACACGTTCGCTTACTTCTTTTGTATTGCCAATCATGACGTCCAGATTCAGCTCAGGATACAGCTTTTGCAGCTGGGCAAGGAGCGGCGGAAGAATATACTCTCCGATTGTAAAGCTGGCGGCTATTTTCAATTCACCTTTTACATAATGATGATGCGCGTAAATTTCAGCCTTGGCCTGCTCGTAGAGAAATACCATTTGCTTTGCCCTTTGATACAGAATGTCCCCTGTCGGTGTTGTCGTAAAATGCTTCGGCGACCGATTCAGCAGAGCTGTTTGAAATTCTTTTTCAAGATTTTTGATATGCAGACTGACGCTGGGCTGGGAAATCATCAGCTTTTCTGCTGCTTTTGTGAAGTTTTTTTCTTCCACCACCGCGATAAAGGTTTTCAGCACGTCGTAATACAAAGGCCCCACCCCTGTCATGAATAAGATTTATGATGATGATCAGTTTTCTTTATTTTACTCATATCATCTGCCCTGGTAAAGAAGGCGCAAAAAAAGCAGCCCTCTGCGAGAGAGCTGCTATCGCTTTCCTTACAGTGCTTGTGCCGCTGTAATTAATGCGAGATTGTAAACATCTTCAGCGTTACAACCTCTTGAAAGATCGTTAACAGGCATATTTAAGCCTTGCAGGATTGGTCCTACAGCTTCAAAGTTGCCTAAACGCTGAGCAATTTTGTAGCCGATGTTTCCTGCTTCCAAGCTTGGGAATACGAATACGTTCGCGTCTCCTTTGATCTCGGAGTCCGGTGCTTTTTTCTCAGCTACAGATGGAACGAACGCAGCATCAAATTGGAATTCGCCGTCAAGCGTTAATTCAGGCGCTTTTTCTTTCGCGATTTTCACAGCATCCGCTACTTTTTCTGTTTCATCAGATTTTGCTGAGCCTTTTGTAGAGAAGCTGAGCATTGCTACGCGAGGATCGATGTCGAACATTTTTGCCGTATTGGCGCTTTCGATCGCGATTTCCGCAAGATCTTGGCTGTCAGGCGCAATGTTGATCGCGCAATCCGCGAATACGTACTGCTCATCGCCGCGTGCCATGATGAAGACGCCGGAAGTCTTTTTCACGCCTTCTTTTGTTTTGATGATTTGAAGAGCCGGACGGACAGTGTCGGCAGTTGAATGAGCCGCTCCGCTCACAAGACCGGCAGCCAGGCCTTTGTACACAAGCATTGTGCCGAAGTAGTTCTCGTCTAAGAGCGCTTTTCGAGCCTGTTCTTCTGTTGCTTTGCCTTTACGGCGTTCCACGAATGCCTGTACAAGATCTTCCATGCCTTCATATGTATGAGGATCATAAATATCAACGCCGTCAAGCGTCACATTCAGTTCTTTTGCTTTTGCTTGGATCTCATTTTCATTGCCGATCACAATCGGATTCAGCACTTTATTGTCTGCAAGCTTGCTGACCGCAACTAAAATACGTTCGTCCAAGCCTTCAGGAAATACAATTTTAACGCCTTTTCCAGCTACTTTTTCTTGCACTGTTGAAAATAAATCTGCCACAATAAAACCTCCTCAAAAAGTTACAAAAACGCTTTCTTTTACTAGCATACTCTTCTTCCAGTGAAATTCAAACAGCCAACTTTTATTATAGCGCTTTCATCAAAAAATCTTATTTTTCTAACTAATTTAAGCAACTGATTCTTTCCTTATATGTTCTCTTATTTTTGAGGAGATATACGAATCGGATGTTCAAGGTTTCTCCACAGTAGAATCGGATAAACTATGATATAGTGAAGGCAATAACGAAAAGATAATAGGAGTGAAGATAAATGAGTGAACAGCAAATGACAAATGAAGCGGCAAAAACGCTGGACGGCTGGTATGCGCTTCATGATTTCCGCACAATGGACTGGACTTCCTGGAAGCTCCTGTCCAGTGATGAGCGCCAGTCTATCATTCATGAATTTACAGGATTGCTTGAAAAATGGGGAGTCGCCCAAAAAGAAGGGAAAGGCTCGCAAACCCTTTACAGCATCGTCGGCCAAAAAGCTGATTTTATGCTGATGATTCTTCGCCCTACAATGGAAGAATTAAATGAAATTGAGCTCGAATTCAACAAATCAAGACTTGCTGAGTTCACCATTCCGGCTTACTCCTACGTGTCAGTTGTTGAACTGAGCAACTATTTGGCGAGCGGCGACGGCGACCCGTATGAAAATCCGCATGTACGTGCGCGCCTTTACCCTGAACTGCCGGAATCAAAATATGTATGCTTCTATCCAATGGATAAAAGAAGATCCGGCAATGACAACTGGTACATGCTTTCTATGGAAGAACGAAGAAACTTAATGAGAAGCCACGGCTTAATCGGACGCAGCTATGCTGGCAAAGTGAAACAGATCATCACAGGTTCAGTCGGCTTTGATGATTACGAATGGGGCGTTACGCTGTTCAGTGATGATGTGCTTCAATTCAAAAAGCTTGTATACGAAATGCGTTTTGACGAAGTCAGCGCGCGCTACGGCGAATTTGGCTCGTTCTTTGTAGGCAACCGCCTTTCGCTTGATACACTTCCTCAATTCCTATATGTATAATATCTCCTCCCGCCGCAAACGGTGGGAGTTTTTCGATTCTCCTTTATCAGAATTTAAATAAAATTTGCTATTCTCTCTGTTTTTTCTTACGATGTAGATAATAATCCAATTTTTTCAAAGGGGTGCAGTTATTTGTCAAAACGAACCGCATTTATTATGGGAGCCAGTCAAGGGATTGGAAAAGCAATCGCTCTGAAGCTAGCAGACCACCATTTTTCCATCGTCATTAATTCGCGAAACTTGGACAATATTGAATCAGTCAAAGAAGACATATTGGCCAAGCATCCTGAAGCGAGCATCATTGTCCTTGCGGGTGATATGTCTGACCAACAAACGAGAGCCGACGTTTTTCAAAAAATCGAATCTCAATGCGGACGCCTTGATGTTCTGATTAATAATATTCCGGGCGGCGCGCCTGACACATTTGATAACTGCAATATAGAGGATATGACGGCCACGTTCACACAGAAAACCGTTGCCTACATTGACGCTATCAAGCGTGCTGCCTCACTGATGAAACAAAACGAGTTTGGCAGAATCATCAACATTGTCGGAAATCTGTGGAAAGAACCCGGCGCCAATATGTTTACAAACAGTATGATGAATGCCGCTTTAATTAACGCCAGTAAAAATATTTCCATTCAGCTTGCTCCTCACAACATTACAGTCAACTGCCTGAATCCTGGTTTTATCGCGACAGACCGTTATCATCAATTTGTGGAGAATGTGATGAAAAAGAACAGAATATCCAAACAAGAAGCAGAAGAACAGATTGCTTCCGGGATTCCGATGAAACGGGTCGGATCAGCCGAAGAAACCGCAGCGCTCGCCGCGTTTCTCGCCTCTGAGGAGGCCTCCTATATCACAGGACAGCAAATTTCCGCTGACGGCGGCAGCATGAAAAGCATATAAAAAATCCCGCTTTTTAGCGGGATACTTCTTGTAATGAGGAAAACGGCAGGTTCAGCTTTTGAATCCGCATGACAAATTCACGCAGATCCTCCTGCTTCGATACCATTGATATTCTGACATGCCGTTTTCCGTTGCTGCCGAAAATCTCTCCCGGTGTTACGACAACATGGGCCTGCTCCAGCAAGTAGTCAGCGAATTGGTGAGAAGACTCAAACATTTTTGGAATTTCAGCCCATACATAAAATGTTCCTCTTGGTTTTTCTATCTTCCAGCCCAGTTCTTTTTCACATAGCTCCGTAAAAAAGTCAATCCGTTCCGCATAGATGCGTTTCAAGCGATCTGTTTGGTCCTGATCTCCTGATAGCGCCGCACTGGCGGCCTGCTGCAGACCGCCAAACATGCCGACAAAGACGTGATCCTGAAATTCATTGACCGCTTGTATAATCTTTTCATTCCCGACGGCAAACGCCATTCTCCAGCCGGCCATGTTAAATGTTTTTGAAAATGAATAAAGCTCTGCGCCCACAGTTCTTGCATCCTCCGCCTGCAGGAAGCTGGCCGGTTTTTTATCAAACTCAAATGCGCCGTACGCAAAGTCATGAATCAGATGAATCTGGTGCTCTTTTGCAAATGCGGCCGCTTTTGCATAAAAAGCCGCATCCACCACAGCTCCCGTCGGGTTATTCGGATAGTTCAAAAACATCAGTTTCGCTTTTTGTAACACAGCGGGATCTATTTTCTCAAACTCAGGCAGATAGCCGTTTTCTGCGTGCAGCGGCATTTCGTGCAGCTCTGCTCTTGCCATTGTAATACCCGAAAGATATTCAGGATAGCCTGGGTTCGGGACCAGAGCGATATCTCCCGGATTGAGCAGGCACTGTGTTAAAACATACAAGCCTGCTTTTCCTCCGCCGAAGAGCGCCACTTCTGTTTCAGGATTGATTGTCACTCCGTATTCTCTTTTATAGTAAGCGGCAATCGCTTCCTTTAGGAAGGGATAACCTCTGAATGGCCCGTACCCGTGAAAAGAAGGGTTCACAGCCGCCTCCTGCAATGCCTGCACGATATGCGGCGGAGTAGGAAGGTCAGGGTTCCCCTGTCCGAGATTAATGACTTGCGCCCCCGTTTTTTCCATTTCTTTTACCTTTTGAAAAACGAGAGAAAATTCTTGCCTTGGAAGTGTCTTGATGACGTCGGACGGTGTTATTTCCATCTGAAAGACTCCTTATAAGTGAATTTGCTCAGTTTTTTTATCCCGTTCCAAAAAAGACTTGTTCACCAGCTTCGTATGCCAAAACAAACCGCTTACCATGATGACAATCAGCCCCATGATGACAGGAGCCTCTAACACGTTGATAAGCATGGAACCAACCGAAATGCACAAGCCAATGGACGCTTCAGCCACCGAAAAAATACGCCCTTGAATCTGGTTCGCCGCGTTTTCCTGAACTTTAACCTTTGCAAGCACTTCCCCATATTCCATGGCGATGAAAAAGAGGATGGCGCTAATGACAGATACAGCGAAAATGGGCGTGAATAAAAACAGTGCCAGTGAGACGATTGATAAAATGGTAAAGTACATCAAGCCTTTATTGTTGTTAAAGCCCCATTTGCTGACAAGCGCCGCTCCGATGAAACCGCCGAAGCCGATGCAGAAGGTAAGGATAAAGTTGCCGATCTCCCCGTCACCCAAAAAGCGGCTGACAATCGGAAAATAGCTGTACACGATCCCCCAGAGCATCGCCATCGTAATCATCGTAAACATGGCGTTTAACACGAATGAATTGGTTTTGATTTCCTTCAGCCCTTCTTTAAAAGACTGAAAGGCCTCTTTTACATTTTCAGACTGAATCGGGACAAATTGCAGCTTAATTCGCCTGATAAAAAATGCCGAAACCAGATATGTCACACCGTTAAAGGCAACAGCCATCTCTACAGACCCGGCTAACAGGAATAACCCTCCGGCGGCCGCCCCGACAATGATAGAAATGGTTGTGGCTTTAGCGAATAAGGTATTGATCGTTTTAATGTCTGATTCCAATGAAGACATGACCGCGAGACGCGCCGGATTAAAAAACACGCCGCTCCCGTAAGAGACAAACAGCAGAGCAAGAAAAATCAGCGGATACTCGCCTTTTGGGAGAAAGGTGAGCCCCAAAAAGATGACGCCCCTGATGACATCTGTCCACAGCATAATTTTAATTCTGTCCAATCGGTCAACGAGCACCCCCAAAAATGGCTGAAACACCATCGGAATGCTTCTGACCGCGATGACTCCCGACGTCACCCAATAATCGTGATAATATGTAGACAAAATGAGCAGGGCCGGGAGAACACAATAGTCTCCCATAAACGAAAGCGCCTGCCCGTAAAGCAAGTATTTAGAATTTGGCTTTAACTGTTTCATACCGGCAGCACATACTTCGCAGTCAACTTCGCATGCTGCTGGATTTGTTTAATGGAATCGGCTACATCCTGTGAATTGCTGCCTTTCAGTTCAAATGAGGCAATGGAATTGAAGGCTTCAAACAGGCTCAAATCAACAGACGTACCTGGTGCCGCAGCCGAGAAAGAAACAAGTTCCGTATCTCCCTTCAGCAGCCCGTCCGGAATGCTGATGGATTCAATGATCATATCCTCCGCCGCTTCAGGAAGCTGCCCGTTTTGTTTGAAATGCTCCGGGTACAAATGACAGTCGGCAATATAGCAAGGCTCTTGTTCCAGCAATCCATCCGGAAGATCGGCGTCTTTTCCGAAACAGAGAACATCTAACAATAATTGCGCCATGTCGACGCCGAAGACCTTTTTAATATTCGGAATCATATTCCATCCGGCGAACCTGGCCGCAGACTCTATTAAACCGGCTTCTCTATTTTTCATTAACTTGATTTCTGTATGTGTCGCACAGTTTTCCAGGCCAAGCCCTTCATTTGCCTTTCTGGCCGCTTCAATAATGATCTTTTTCGCTTCATCATCCAAGATGGACGGCGTAATATGCGACGTTTCTGTAAATCCGATTTGCGGTGTTTTGTCATGAATCGCGACTGGAACATATTCTCCGTCTGCCATGATCCCTTCTATGCTGATATAGTCGGAGTATCCCTCGGTTTGATACCAGTCCGGGTATTCTCCCTGTAAAAACTCCTCCGCAATAAACGGGGCTTCAAACGTAACCGCCTTTGGCACATTAATGGATTTCAGATAGTCATTGACTCGGTTAAACTCAGCTTCTGCTGTGTTGGTGTCCGTAATCAGCGTCACGCCGATTGAACTCGCCAAATAAGTCGGTTTTAAGATGAGCGGTGTACCGATCTCTTTCAGCGCGGCGCGGAAATCTTCAAGGGTTGTGACCCGTTTGTTTTTGATTGTTTTGACCCCGGCTTTATTAAACGCTGCCCTCATTTTATTTTTATCTCTGGCATTTTCGGCAGCTTGTACACCAGCTCCTCTTAAGCCGAGTCGTTCACAGGCTTTCGCCATCGGAGCGATGAATAATTCATTGTTTGTTGTGATGGCTTCCGCTCCAAACATTTCAGCAACCTTGACGATTTGCTCGACTACCTCTTCTTCGGGTTTGTCATGATCCTCATGCGCCCAGTAAATGGAATCGGGATGCTCAAAATCTGCGATGCTCTGAAAATAATCTTTATCCTTTATGACCGCGACCGAGTATTTTTCAATAAGCGCCGCATGGGAAGCTGTAATGGCAAATGGCCTTGGAATAAAGCTGACCAGGTTATATTTTTCAGCAGCGCTTTGATAAAACATGTGCGGCGGGCAGCCTCCTAGATCAGCGATAACCAAAACTGTTTTTCTCTCCATATGTAAAACACTCCTTCTCTCTCTATTGTGCGGTATATCCTCCGTCTGCGGTGATGGCGCTTCCGGTCATGTAACTTGATAAATCAGAGGCTAAAAACAGCATCACGTTTGCTATTTCTTCAGGTTTTCCGAGTTTTAGCATCGGATTCACCTTCGCCTTTTCTTTCTTGATTTCTTCAAGTGTGCCTTCATTATTTTCAATAAAGGATTTCTCATTTAACGGCGTATCGATAATTCCCGGACATACACAGTTAACGCGGATTTGATGTTTGGCGTAATCAACAGCCATTGACCTTGTCAGCTGCAACACGCCGCCTTTGCTAGCGTTATATGCCGGGATATCAGGCCATGCCACGACTCCGCCGACAGAGCACGTATTAATGATATTGCCCTTGCCGGCAGCCAGCATATGCTTGAGTGCGTGCTTGCTCATTAAAAACATGCCCGTCAGATTGACTTGGAGCACCTTATTCCAATCGCTCAGCTCCATCTCATGAATAGGCGCGACGATTTCGATCCCCGCATTATTAATTAAAATGTCTAATCCTCCGAATGTATCGATTGCCGATTGAACAGCATGCTGGCAGGCCGCTTCGTCCGTGATGTCTGTTTGCACAAAGTGCAGCCGGTCATGATTTTCTTGCCGGACCATCGCTTCTCCCTGTGCTGCATCAATATCCGCCACAACCACATTTGCCTGCTGGTTCAAAAAAGCTTGAACCGCGGCATAGCCAATGCCTGATGCGCCTCCTGTTATAAGGACGGTTTTATCGATGAGGTTCATTATGATTCATCCGCCTTTACCTTTTTCGTCTTTGATCTGTTATAGCGCGGCGGAAAGAAGATGTTAATGGATTGAGATTCTTTTTCAGAACGGTTGATGGCGCCATGGTCTTCACGAGGTTCGCAGAAATAGGCAGTGCCGAATGTCATATCCACTGTGCAGCCTTCAACGGTCATATCATATCCGCCGCCGATGCAGATGCCGATTTGTTCATTGCGATGTTTATGGAAAGGCATTTCGCCGCCGTTTCCAGGAATCTTAGCCAACATAATTTCTATCCAATCCTCAACAAAGAACGTGACTTCCATTCCGGGCATTAAATCTCTTGTTTTAAAAATATTCAAAAAATAATCTTCAGGACTTGTATATGTTTCATCAGCTTTATACCGTTTAATATCAATGGCAATGACTTCTTGGTCTGTTTCATTTCTTGCTCCATGAGGCACATGCGGCGGCGCGATATATGCCGATTCCAAGGCTGTCATTTTTTTTGTGACATCTCCGACAGTCATGGATAGCTCGCCTGAAACGACCATGCCGATTTGGACTTCCTGATGCTGATGCGGTTCAACGTTAGTATGCGGCGGAACGTAAGACATTAGCACTTCAGTATCGCCGCGGACGGTGGAATACTGTCTCACTCCGTTCTCCCACTCTATTAATTTTGGTGTCGGGAAATAAATCTCCTTCAAATCTTGTTCAGTTTTCATACTCAACGTCTCCTTTTCCGAATAATGACCAGCTCATAGGAATGCTTTTAAAGGTCTTAACAAATTTGAGCCCGTATTTTTGCCTTGCCAGTTCATTGGTTAAAGCAATGTCTGAAAGACCTTCTTTTACTTTTTTTGCTGCGGCGCTGGTTGAATTGACCAGCTCAAACCTAACGTCTTTGCGGGTAAAATATTTTATTAAATTGATAGGTGATGGATGTGAAACAATAACAGATGTGTCAAGCATGTCGTCGCTGAATGTGAAATCAGGACGGACTGCCAGGCCGTACATCGGTGTATCGCACCTGAAGATTTGCAAAAGCTGCAAATCCGGCCTCATGTAGAAATGCTTAATGCCGTCGTAAGCATGTGGAACGATGGTGTATTCCAGCGGGCTTTGAAGAGTCCTTTCGATGCATGATTCAAATGTATCATGCAAAGATAATTTACTGTTTAGCCCCTGGAGAAGAGTAAAATTGGAGATGAAATGTTTTGCTGCGTACTCACTGCTTGTCCCTTCTGGGCCGAGCGTGTTGACTGTAATCAGTTTTGATATTGAATAAGCTTTGTTTTTTGTCTGAATGCTATTATCCAATATAATCATGAGCACCAACCAATCTTTTAAATTTTAAGTAAATTTTATCCAGCGGAGATAAGACTGTCAACATTATTTGGAAATATTGATAAATATCCCTATACAAACGAAAAAACCCTAAAAATAGGGTTTTATACATCGCTTATTTATAGGAATTTAGAAGCTTTGTTTATTGATATAATGAATGATCCGCTTTCTGATCATGAATGCCGTACTTTCTGTAGGCAAAAATACTGAGTCCCAATCCCAGTACTGTAATGCCTGCACATATGAACCCGACAGCTGTATAACCATATCCCACGTATACCGGTCCCATCAAAGCAGAACCCAACGTCACGGCAAGATTCGAGGCGAGGCTGTAAAACGCCATAATTTTCCCGCGATGACGCTCTGAGCAATCACTCAAAATGGTGCTGAGCAGCGTCACCGTCAAGCTCTGCATTAATCCCCAGATGAATAGACTGATGATGAGCAGAGGCATTGATGCAGGCGCATACGCGATACAAGCCAGCAGAACGCTGATGACCGCCAGCGCAATGACCAGAGAGCGCATTTTTCCAATACGGTCGGCAATCTTACCAGTAATGACGCTCATGGAAAATCCGATGCCATAAATCATGATAAATAAGCCGGCAGCCGTATTACCTCCAGCAAAAACGTCCTGAAGGTAAGAGCCTAAAAACGAATACATACCGTAAAAGCCAATCATATTGCAAAAGGTGATTATGATATAAACGGGAACACGCGGCACTTTAAGCGCGTCTCGAAATGTCCCCGCCGGCTCCTCTTTTTCCTCGAGGCTGCTGTTTTTATTATCGTTATGGCGGCGCATTTCAAATAGAATGAGCAAAACAACAAGCGCACCCATCAAGGCGAAAATCCAGAACGTCCATCTCCAATGTAAGACGCCGCCTATAAATGATCCGATCGGCACACCGAAAATCAGTGCAAGCGACCAGCTTGATACGATCAGTCCCATCACTTTGCCTCGATATGTATACGGGACACGATCCCCGACAACTGCGTAAGCGGTTGGGACAAATGCACCTGCTGCCAATCCTGAAAGCGCCCGGCCTAAAAAGAAGAAAAAGATATTGTGTGCCAAAGCGCATATCACGGTTCCTATAATAAAGATCACAAGTCCCAACATTAAACTCAGTTCTCTCGAGTATTTATCCCCTAAAGGAACCAGCAGCGGGGCACCGATAAAAATCATAATCCCATATATACTGATAGATAGCGCAAGCACGCTGACATCTGAGTTGAAGGCATCTGCTAAATCAGGCAGCAGCGGTGAAATGACAAGCTCTTCAGATCCAGCCGCAAATACGCCCATTGTTAAAGCCAACGCAAGAAATAGCGGAAAATGATGTTTTGATTTGCTGTGATTGTTTTGTTTACTCTTCATTCTCCCTTAACACCTCTTCCGGAATCTTTTAAATATAAAGTTGAATTATAGTTTAGCATCCTTTATTTACAATTTACAATTCGAACGAAAATGAATTTCTTTTTATTATTTACATTCGAATATGAATAAGAGATTTATTGTTTCAATTTTAAAATAAAATAAAAACATATCCTGGGATATGCTATAGTAATAGGATCATTTGTTAAGGTGGGTCATGTGATGAATCAAGGTTATTCAACAGCCGCGCGTTTCAGGCTCGGCATGGTATTCATTCTCGGCACGCTGGCGTCATTCGGGCCGCTGTCGCTTGATATGTATCTGCCTGCTCTTCCCCAAGTCGCTGCCGACCTGCATACGACCGCGTCACTCGCACAGCTGAGCTTAACGTTCTGTCTGCTCGGGCTTGCGCTCGGACAGATTATCGTCGGACCGCTCAGTGATATGAAAGGGCGCCGGAAACCGCTGATCATATCAATGGTGCTTTATACACTCTCATCCTTATTATGCGCGTTCAGCCCTTCTGTCGCGTTTTTAATTATCATGAGGTTTATCCAGGGCTTTACCGGAGCGGCGGGGATTGTCATCGCCCGCGCCACTGCCCGCGATATGTACTCAGGCAAAGACCTGACCGCTTTTTTCTCATTGTTAATGCTCGTAAACGGTGCGGCGCCAATTTTAGCCCCGATTACGGGAGGATTCATCCTTCAATTTACTGACTGGTCAACCGTGTTTATCGTGCTGGCCGGGATCGGGTGTCTTATTTTTGTCGCGGTTCTTACCGCATTGCCTGAATCACTGCCTCCTGAAAAACGGACAAAGGGCGGACTCCGGGAGACGCTGGCTACATTTCGGCACTTGCTTGCCGACCGGGCGTTTATGGGTTTTGCTTTCAGCCAGGCCTTTATCATGACCGGCATGTTTGCTTATATTTCCGGTTCGCCATTTGTCCTGCAAAACATATACGGTGTGTCGGCCCAGATGTTCAGCATGCTGTTTGCCATCAACGGGGCGGGCATTATTGCGGCTACACAGATGACGGGGCGGCTGGCCAAAAATGTTGATGAGCGCAAGCTGTTCATCTCTGGTCTATTGATCTCCATCATCGGAAGCGCCGCACTTCTTTTGTCGTTCACTTTTGACCTCGGGCTGTTCGCTGTCTGCGCATCTTTATTTATTATCGTCTCCAGTGTCGGTATCGTCACAACGACAGGTTTTACGCTGGCGATGCAAAAGCAGGAAAAAGGGGCGGGCAGCGCCGCGGCGCTCCTTGGGCTTCTGCCCTTTATCGGAGGGGCCATTGCCGCTCCGCTCGTCGGTGTTGCCGGGGAAGAAAGCGCGTGGCCGATGGCGCTGAGTATATTTGGCTTTGATGTGCTCGCGATATTGTCCTATGTGTTTCTTGTCAGACGTAACGCATAAAAAGCTCTCCGGCCTCCCGGAGAGCTTTTTCTATTGCGCTTCTGTTTGCTCTTTTTTCAGCGGTTCTTTTTGTAAGCGTTTCTTGATGCTCAGATGATAGTACGCATAGCAGAAAATAATGAGTGGTACACCGCAGTACAAGCCGATTCTTTGATCTGGGATGAAAATAAGGCTTATCAATATGCATCCGTATAATACAAACCCAAGAATCGGCACCAACGGATAAAGAGGAGTTCTGAATTCCAGGTCGTTCACGTTCCCGCCTTCAGCGAGGAACCGCCTGCGAAAGAAAAATTGCGAGGCGCAAATGGACATCCACGCGACAACTGTCACCATGCCTGAGATTGATATACACCATAAATACACGGTTTCTGCAGCCATGACACTAGTCAGCAGCGAACAGCCGGAAATCCCAATCGTAATCAGCAGGGCATTAATCGGCACCCCTTTTTTGGTCAGTCTGGTTAAAAGAGCCGGGCCCATTTTGTTTGTTGAAAGCGACCACATCATGCGCGAGGCTGCATATAAACCAGAATTGGCAACAGATAAAATCGCCGTTAATATGACAAAGTTCATCATATCAGCCGCAAACGGGATGCCGATTTGATCAAGCACCGCTACAAACGGACTTTCAATCACCCCCGCTGTTTCGTACGGAAGAATGGCGACCAAGACGAACATGGCCAGCACAAAGAAAAACAGCGTTCGCCAGATGACATTTCGAATGGACTTCGGCAGTGTCTTTTCCGGACTTTCACTCTCCCCTGCCGCAATTCCGACCAGCTCCGTCCCCTGAAATGAGAAATTGACCATAACCAGCGTAAACATAACAGCCAGCACACCATTTGGAAACAGTCCTTTATCGGTCATGAAATGAGATAGAAAAGGCGTTTCCTGGCCGCCTTTAAAATCAATCAAGCCAAACACAGCGCACCCGCCGATCACGATAAATAATATGATCGCTGTCACTTTGATGCTCGAAAACCAAAATTCCATTTCCGCAAAGCTTCTGACTGACAGCACATTAATTAAAAAGATGATGATACCGAAAACGAGGCACCATATCCAGATTGGCACGGAGGGCAGCCATCTTTGCATCAAAATGCCCGCTGACGTTAGCTCCAAGCCGACTGTATTCGCCCAGCTGAACCAATACAGCCAGCCGATCATAAAACCTGTCGACGGCCCCAAAAACTTTGCAGCATAAGCTTGAAACGATCCGGCGACCGGCATGGCAACAGCCAGCTCCCCTAAACAAAGCATGACTAGATACATTAAAAACCCGCCAATCATATAGGCAACAATCGCTCCGAGCGGCCCCGCCTGGCTGATCGTAAAGCCGGAACCTAAAAACAGCCCGGTGCCGATGACGCCGCCCAAGGCAATCATAAACAAATGCCGGCTTTTCATACTGCGCTGCAATTCATTTTTATGATCCTGCATCATCCTTCTCCCTTCGGCTCTTTTGTGCTGATATTCATCCGATAGCTTTGCAAAAGGTGAACAGTGGTCTGCTGTATCAGATCAGGCAATATATGAAATGTGTACGGCTTGTATACTCTTTCAGTCCATTTATGTCCATCTTTGCCGTATACCCCCATGTTAATGGAAGGAATGTTCAGTTTCCGTATGTCTTTGAACGGAATGGTTCCAATCATCTCCCACCCCGGGAAGTTTCTGATAAAGGAATCAATTTCGTCATCGGTTTCGTGCAGCGACAAAAAGCTGCCGTCTGCCAAGTAAGGGAAAAACTTTTTGAAAACAAAGGTTTCACCTGTCGTTTTGGCGGTTTTGTCCACCGCTTCTTTGATCACATGCTGCAATAGCTGGTCTCTTGTGCTTTCTTCTTTTAAATAGTTATGCGGTAAATAAGGAGGAGCATAAAACAGAATGACTTTTGCGCCCTGATCGGGATCAAGTTTTTGGAGTTCTTCAACTGCATTAAAACATCTCATGCGCAGTTCAAGATGCTCATTGGCTTTGAATGCTTGCTCTATACACTGCTCAGGATCGATACCGCGGCTTCTTAGCTTTTCCATGTACTGATCCAGACTGAAGACTTGAATATCCCAAGACAAATGTCTCTTTGGAAGATTTGTTCGCTTTAGATATTCTTCATAATAATCAGATAATTTTTGTTTTGTGTTCCGGCACGCCTCCTCAGCGACTTGGGTAAGCTGGTCCATGACTTCCTTTGCTGTTTTTTCATATATAAAATAATTGAAATACAAATAGCTGCTGACGGCGGTTTGGACGTTATAGGATTCCTTGTTATCACGCTGGTACAAGCAGGATGGGGGCAGAACCAATTCGCCTTCAATCTTTTCTGCTAAATGAATATTGTTGTGGATGCGGCTTGTGATTTCAGAAGAAATGAGATTTGGATCGATGCCAGCAAGCGTATCTCCGACATGCACTTCCCGGCCTGATATATAAAAGCAAGGCAGCAGCTTTCCCGCGGCTCCGGTGTAAATATATCTTGTTGAATCACCATCGTATAGCGGCGTAATGAAATCGGTATTAATAGCAGCCAGATACTGAATCTGTTTCTCCTTTTTTAATCGGTTCAGCTCAGAAATACTGGCGAGAATACCGGCATGCTGACTTTCTTCATCCGGATTTGCCATAAATAATAGATTTCCCGGCAATGCTTCGCGGTTCTCTGAAAAGTGCAGGAGATTGGACAAATGCACTGCGATGCCGCTTTGCATGTCGACAGAGCCTCTGCCGAACACCCATTCACCCGACTTGGCGTCCCGCTGAACGTCTTCATCAAAAGCATAGCTGGAGAAATACTCAGCCAATTTTTCAGAATCAAAAGCGATATCCTTTAGCGGTCCAAAATCTTCAATTCCCACTGTATCCAAGTGGGCGTGATAAATGACGGTATTTCGGCTTTCCCCGCTGCCTTTCACAAACGCAAACATATTTTTCCGGTTGTACGGGTCGTTAGGTATAGCCTGCTCCCATACATGGCAAGGATGTTCCTGAAAATAAGGATAGCTCATGATGACTTCTTTGATAAAATCAGCTTTCGTCCCTTCCCCGATGGTGCCATTCACACTGCTGAGGCTGACCAGAGACTTTGTCAGTGCCTCAATCCGTTCAGCCGGCATCATGTGACTGATTTTTGTATAGAGCATACATCATCCCCCTCATCCCAAAATGTAAATAGTGCGATCTAAACACAATCGCACTATTTCCGTTTTCTCAATTAATACGCTTCGGATGTTGTTTTCGCCTGCATATGAAGAATTAAATAATCCGGACCTCCTGCTTTTGAGTCTGTTCCAGACATATTAAATCCGCCGAATGGCTGATAGCCGACAATAGCTCCGGTACAGCCTCTGTTAAAGTATAAGTTTCCGACATGAAAATCCTCGCGAGCCCGCTCAATGTGCGCACGGTTTTTTGTCAGCAGAGCGCCTGTCAGTCCGTAGTCTGTGTTATTTGCAATCTCAAGCATATGGTCGAAATCACGCGCTTTGCAGATGGCAGCAACCGGCCCGAAGATTTCTTCCTGCATGAGGCGTGCATGTTCATCAACATCTGCAAAGATCGTCGGCTGAATAAAGTAGCCTTTAGAATCATCACCTTCTCCGCCGGTCAAAAGCTTGCCTTCAGACTTGCCGATTTCAATATAGCGCATGACCTTATTATAGGATGCTTCATGAATGACAGGTCCCATATACGTATCAGGATCTTCCGGACTTCCGACTGTCAGCGTTTTGGTCAGCGCAACTGCTTTTTCTACGACTTCATCATAGACATCCTGATGAATCACTGCACGGGAGCCCGCTGAACATTTTTGCCCTGAGTACCCGAATGCGGAGTAAACGATAGAAGAGGCAGCAAGATCCAAATCAGCATCTTTGTCGACAAGCACTGTATCTTTCCCGCCCATTTCAGCAATCACGCGTTTCAGCCATTTTTGGCCCGGCTGCACTTTTGCGGCACGCTCATAAATTCGGCAGCCGACAGCACGGGAGCCTGTAAATGATACAAATCTTGTTTTAGGGTGTTCAACTAAGAAATCGCCAATTTCGGCTCCATCTCCCGGAATGTAATTGAGAACGCCGTTTGGCAAACCCGCTTCCTCCATCACCTCGACAAATTTAGCGGCCACGACTGGCGCAGCATCTGCCGGCTTCAGCAGAATTGTATTCCCCGTGACAATCGCAGCCGCAGCCGTTCCTGCCATAATGGCGAGCGGGAAATTAAATGGCGAAATGACAATGCCGACGCCAAGCGCTTCATAATGATATTGATTATGCTCGCCTGCCCGGCTCTTTACCGGAGCCCCGTCCTTCAGCTTTACGATTTGGCGCGCGTAGTATTCTAAAAAGTCTATAGCTTCCGCTGTGTCAGCATCTGCTTCCTTCCAAGGTTTTCCCGCTTCCTTTACGAGATAGCTTGAAAATTCATGCTTTCTTCTGCGTAAAATAGCCGCAGCTTTAAAAAGGATATTCGCGCGATGCTCCGGTCTTTGTTTTTTCCACGATTCAAATGCCTGTAACGCCGATTGCATCGCTTTTTCAGCAAGCTCTTGATTAGCCGTTGAGGCGTAGCCGATCACTTCTTCTTTATTGGCCGGATTAATCGAAACAATTTTGCGATCCGTTTCGATCTTTTCTCCATTAATGACAAGCGGATAATGCTTGCCGAGCTGAGTATTTACAAAGGCCAGTGATTCTTGAAAGGCTGTTTTATGCTTCGCTTCCTTAAAATCAGTAAATGGTTCGTGCGCATATGAAACGGTCATATGTAGTCCCCCTCGTTATGTAATATGTCTTCTCATAAAGATAAAAGCAAGATTCGTACCAGTGCTTCACCTTTTCACAAAAAAACTTGCAGAATCGCAGAGAAATTTGTCAGAAATCTAAACATATTGCCTTCTATGAATAGAAAGTGCAAAATCACTTTGCGATTTTCATCCATACGCAAACAAAAAAAGCAAAATGTTTTTGCAGGAGAAGGGAGGTATTATCCCCACCTAAACCCACCCGCGGAATTGAGACGCCTCTGCAGACTTTCTGATGCCCGTCATGTAAGCCGCCAAGCGCATATCGACTTTGTGTGTGGCCGCAGTCTGATAAATCGTTTCAAATGAATTGACCATCACGTTTCTCAGCTTTTCCGCAACCTCTTCTTCTGCCCAATAATACCCTTGGTTGTTTTGAACCCATTCAAAATAAGAAACCGTTACACCGCCTGCACTCGCCAGTATATCGGGCACCAGGAGTACCCCTTTTTCATTCAAAATCTTTGTCGCGTCGATTGTCGTCGGCCCGTTAGCCGCTTCGACCACAATTGAGGCCTTAATGTTATGGGCATTTTTGGCTGTGATTTGATTTGAGATAGCCGCAGGCACTAAAATATCGCATTCTTGTTCGAGCAGCTCTTCATTTGTAATGACATCTGTAAATAAATTGGTGACCATTCCGAAACTGTCCCGCTTATCGAGCAAATAAGGAATATCGAGGCCATCCGGGTTGTACAGACCGCCGTGGGCATCCGAAATACCGATAACCTTTGCGCCGGCATCATGCATAAATTTAGCCAGAAAACTGCCGGCGTTCCCAAAGCCCTGTATGACGATGCGCGCGTTTTGCAGCTTGATTCCTTTTTTCTTAACGGCTTCTTCTATACAAATGGTTACGCCTTGTGCTGTTGCTGTTTCCCGGCCCTGTGATCCGCCTAAAACGAGCGGTTTTCCTGTGATAAAACCCGGAGAATCGAATTCCCGAAGCCGGCTGTATTCATCCATCATCCACGCCATAATTTGCGAATTGGTGTACACATCGGGAGCGGGAATATCCTTTGTGGGGCCGACTAACTGGCTGATGGCGCGGACATACCCCCGGCTCAGCCGTTCCAATTCTCCAAATGACATCGTCCGCGGATCACAAATAATGCCGCCCTTTCCGCCGCCGTATGGCAAATTCGTGATGCCGCATTTGAGCGTCATCCAAATCGATAATGCCTTTACTTCCTCTTCATTCACTTCGGGATGAAAACGCACGCCCCCTTTTGTCGGGCCGACCGCGTCATTGTGCTGTGAACGATAGCCCGTAAAGACTTTCACGCTGCCGTTATCCATTTTCACCGGAATTCGTACAGTGAGCATTCTCATCGGCTCTTTCATTAATTCATACATTCCGCTCGGATAGCCCAGTTTCCGCAGGGCTTCCTTTATGATCGCTTGCGTAGACAGAAATAAATTGAGAGCTTCTTTTTCTTCATCCTTTGTGATTTGTTTTTCTGACATGTTTTTCACCTCATCATTATTTTATCTTCAGGAAAATGTAAGCGCTTTTAAAAACTGAAATAGATCAATTCCTTTCTTCACTGGGTTCACCTTATCTACATGCAAGATTCGTACCAGTTTTTAAAACATACAAAAAAGAGGCTGATACCACATCAGCCCCTGATCATTTCTATTCCTATTAACGAGGGTCAATCACCAGCTGCGTTTCAGCATTTAAACTGCCGATTCCCAAACCGTTTACTACATCGCCTTTAATCGTGTAAGTGCCTGCGCGCGGAAGCGTTTTGCGCACCATCACGAGGTCAAATTCGGTTGCGCCTAACAAATCAAGCGTAAGCGGGAGTCTGACCGTTTTTCCATCGTTTAAAATCTGTGTTTCTTTCAGTGTTCTTCCATTTACAGAATCTCTTGTTGTCGCGTGGAATCCGTCAGGAAATTGAAACTCAACTGCTCCCAGAGAAAGCACTGCGTTTGGTTTATAAGTCACTTCAATATCTGAAGTTGTCCATTCTTTTGTACTGTTTATCGTTTTTGCCTCAATTGTTGCAGACTGCGCATGAGCTTGGCCTGAAGGAAGCAAGATTGATAGCAAGACAGCTGAACTGATGAAAAATGAAGATACGAATGAAGTTCTTTTTAACATGACAATTTCCCCCTCAAATCACTGTTGAATTTGGCCAGAGCGTCCTCTGCAGAAAAAGCATTTAACCCGTAATTCGCGAATTACCAATTCTTTTTCTTAAAAATTAATCTATCACCAATTTCCATGGAAGTAAATGCTTTTTTAGGAATATTAACACTTAAATGAAAATAATAAATTCATCCCATTTTCACAAGATTCTAATAGACTGTTTTCGACCTGTATCTAGTAAAATATGCGCCTATTTTTTCTATCTTTTGTCCCGATAACAAAACAGGACAAAAAAAGTCGAAGATGCCTGATGATCTTCGATGGATAGCTGCTCTATGATCTATTTAAATTCGGTATTCCAGTTAAAACCGATTGTCTCATCATTCCATGGAATTCTTTTTTCATCGGGCTGATCAGGGTTATACGAGGTTGTTGTAAAATAGATAATTGTCAGTGGCGTTTCGCCCAGCACTCTGTATCCGTGAGCGACGCCTTTTGGAATCAACAACAGCATCGGGTTGTCTTCTCCCATATAATAGACATCGGTTTCTCCTTTTGTTTCTGAATCCTCCCGCAGGTCGTAAAGGACAACCTGAGCGTGGCCGGTCGGGAAGAACCAGAGATCGTCCTGCTTCTCGTGATAATGAAACGCTTTGATCACACCCGGATAGCTTTTGGACCAAGACGCCTGCCCAAAATGCTCAAGGAGGTTCTCATCATCGCGAACCAGTTCAGCAAAAAAACCTCTGTCATCACAATGCTTTGTCAGTTTCTTCACCTTGACTCCTTCAATCACAAGCACTGCTCCTTTCCTGCAAATATTCCCGTAAAGCGTCACGCCAATGACGCGGTCGTATGCCGGCTTCTTCAATAGCCCTGTGGCTCAGCACAGAGTAAGCCGGCCGGGGTGTCGAATTCCCATATTCTTCTGTCGTTACAGGTGTAATCGTTGTGTTCAGCCCGCTTTCTTCCATAATAGCCTTTGCAAACTCATACCAGCTGCATATGCCTGAATTGCTGACATGGTAGATGCCCGGCGGATGGCTGAACAGCTTGATGACCGCTTCCGCCAAATCCTTCGTATAGGTCGGCGAGCCGATTTGATCGTTCACAACCCGCAGCTCTTGTTTTGTTTCAGCGAGCTTCAGCATCGTATGAACAAAATTGCTGCCGCTTTGTCCGTACACCCACGATGTTCTGATGATCGTGCTGTCTGTTCTTGCTAACTGGATCAGCTCTTCTCCGAGTTTTTTACTTTTGCCGTAGATGGTGTTCGGGTCGAGGTGGTCGTCTTCCCTGTATGGCTGGGTCCCCTTCCCGTCAAACACATAATCCGTGCTGATATGAACATATTGCGCTCCGATGCGGGATGACTCCAGCGCTGTGTAGTAAGGGCCAATACCGTTGATCAAGTATGCTTTATCCAGCTCCGTCTCGCATTTGTCAACGGACGTAAACGCGGCGGTATTGACCACGATATCCGGCTGATAATGCCCGAACGAATGCCGTACAGAACGCTGATCGGCGATGTTCATCATCTGCTTTGTTAACGCAATGACCTCATATCCGGCTTGCTTCAGCTGCCGGCACAGCTCCAAGCCAAGCTGTCCGCTCGCACCGGTCACCAATACCTTTGTCAATCGGATCACCTTCTCATCGGTCATTGTCTGTATACCAGCGAATCGTACGCGCAATACCTTCTTCAAACGGCACTTCCTGCCGCCATCCAAGCTCATTTTTCAGCTTTGACGCATTGATCGCGTAGCGCCGGTCATGCCCTTTTCGGTCTTCGACGTGAGCAAACAATTCCTCACAGCCCAAATGTTTCATGATGATACTCGCCAGCTCTTTATTCGTGCGTTCATTTCCGCCGCCGATATTATACACCTCACCGTCGGTTCCTTTTTCTAAAATCAGCTTGATGGCGCGGCAATGGTCCTCTGCAAAAAGCCAGTCTCTGATCTGAAGCCCGTCACCGTAGAGCGGAACCGGCAAGCCTTGTTTTGCATGGCGGATAATCGTTGGGATCATTTTTTCACTATGCTGATATGGGCCGTAATTGTTGCTGCAGCGTGTTATAATAGCCGGCAGCTTGTGCGTTTTCACATACGATAGCACAAGTAGGTCAGAGCTCGCTTTGCTCGCGGAATAAGGGTTGTTAGGAGAAAGCGGCGTTGTTTCCGTAAATGCGGGATCATTCGCTTCTAAATCCCCGTACACCTCGTCTGTTGAAATATGAATCAGCTTTTTGGCTTTTCCTTGTAAGACTGCCTCAGCCAGACGGTATGTGCCCATGACATTCGTTGTGATAAACGGCTCCGCTTGGGAGATGCTTCTGTCTACATGCGATTCCGCGGCGAAATGAATCACGGCGTCATAGGTCTCGTCAAACGCCCGGTCGATATCCTCTTGAATGCTGATATCCCCTTTTACAAACCGAAAACGGCTGTTTCCCTTTAGTTTTTCGATTTCCTGCGGGTGGCTGGCATACGTTAATTTATCTAAAACGGTAATGCGCGCATCCGTTTCCTTCAGCATGAGCTTTGTAAACGTGAGCCCTATGAATCCGGCCCCGCCTGTAATGAGATATGATTTTGCCATAGCTATTCGTCCTGTCCTTTCTGTAAAGCCTGATGTACCAGCCGGGAGGCGAGATAAAGCGATTCGTGTGTTCCTGCATCGACCCACCAGCCCGATAACACATCATACGTCAGCTTGCTGTTTTCAATGTATAAATTATTTACATCAGTGATTTCCAGCTCGCCGCGCTTTGATGGTGATATTTGTTCAATATACGAAAACACTTCTGCATCATACATGTAAATGCCGGTTACACAAAGGTTGGTCGGCGGATTTGCAGGCTTTTCAATAATGGATCGAATTTGTTTGTTTTTCTCATCAATCTCAGCAATTCCAAAACGTTCTGGATCATCCACTTCTTTCAGAAGCACCTTCGCCCCTTTTCCCTGCTGTTGAAATCGCTCCGTATAAGGCTTTAATGAATCTTCAAATATATTATCACCTAATAATAAAATGAAAGGGTTCTTTCCAGTAAAGCGTTTTGCATACGATAACCCATCTGAAATTCCAGAGGCGGCGGGCTGCACTTGATAAGTGACGGAGACGCCAAGCTCCTCTCCGCTTCCCAGCAGCTTATAAAACTGAGGCATGTGCTCTTTTTGGCTGATAAGTAAAATCTCTTTAATTCCGGCTTCCTCGAGCTTCATTATCGACCAGTAAATCATCGGATAAGGGCCTACAGGAAGCAAATGCTTGTTGACGGCTTTGGTTAAGGGCATAAGGCGTGAGCCGTTTCCTCCGGCTAAAATGACACCTTTCACATTAACACTTCCTTACATGCATTTTTATATCTTATCATCAAGCAAATCATAATGGATGGGTGATACCCGGTTCAGTCCTTTTCCATTTACGACGGCAGGCCGATTCACTCTGCAGCCGAGACAACAGGGCGCTCGCCTGCTTTTTGATAGAGGACTGAGACCAAGTGATAGTCTTCCGGCCGCCGTTTTGTTGACTTAAAACATTTGAATAACAAATTTAATGATATCCGCACCCGCTTCCGCCACGGCATCAATCCGTGCAAAGGCCTGATCCCATTTTCCGTCATGATTAATTCCTGTCTCGAAACTATTAAAAACGGGAGCGTGCTTGCCGACAGTTTTGTTCGTGATCTGAAAACCCGCCATTATTTCGCCTTCTTGCCCGGCCAAATGTGGTAATTATAATACGATTGAACAGCGGTAAATCCCATTCTTTCATATAGGCGGATCGCTCTTACATTATGAAGCTGCGTCCCCGCTGTTACCGTTTTATGCTTCAATGTCTCCGGTTGTTCTATGAGATGCGCCAATAAATGAAACGCGACACGCTTGCCTTCATACCCCGGCTTCACAGCCATCAAATCAAGCACATACTCATCACCTTTTGATAAACCTTGCAGGTAGCCAATCATCTCTCCATTATATTTAGCAGCAATATTGATATCTGCTCTCCCCGACAGATTGTTTCGTGTCCACTCTTGAAAGATTTTGTTCGCCGCCTCACGGCTAAGAAAAGGATCGTGAAAATATCTGCTTTTCGCAAATGCGTCGCTGGCTAACTGGCAAATCTCTTCGGTGTCTCCAGGTTCAGGCTGAACCAGTTCAAAAAATGGCGGCGTTTTTTCATATGGAGACGGCGTGTTCACCAGTTTAAGCAAACTGCCGACAAAATAAGAGGACGGCTGCTGCTGAATGACATGTACTGCTCCAATATCCTCTGCCGGTACACGCACAAACACAAAATCTGTTTCATCCATTTGCCGAACAGAATACAGGGCCTGAAACAGCTGTTTTAGCTGCCCTGTGCTGTTGGCCGCGAGAAGCTTTACGTTCATGACTTTTTTCTGAAGCATTTTGCTTTCCCAAAGGGCGTCTTCATACAGCATCACGCCTTGAAGCTGACTGTTTTCAAACAGGCCGAGCGAAAATTGATACGATCCGTCAAGCGTCATCTGTTTGCTTTGGAGAAATTCCATGATTGCCTCTTGGGAAACATTCTCTTTTATCGTATACACCTAACCAGCCCCTTTTGCGGTGTCCCGCACGGCCTCAATCACGCCGTTGACATCTTCGTCAGACATTGATGGATACAGCTGGAGTGACAGGGTACGTTTGTAATTATTCATGGCGCGCGGGTAGTCTGTTTCCTTAAACCCAAATTGCTTTTGATCATACGGAGGAATATGCACTGGGATAACATGAACACTGTGTGCCGATATTGTATTCATCCTTTAAAGCCGTAAACACTTCATTCCGAGTGACACCGGCCTGCTTTCCATTGGCTTGCAGGACATATACATGCCAGGCATGCCGGCCTTCATTATGAACAGACGGCGTGATCAGCTCTGACAAACGCGGCAATGTTATTCAGAATGATTCCGCCTGTAATCAACCCCTGTTTTCGTTTCCAGTGCCGAAAACAAGGCGAGTGTCGACTCAGTAACAGGGTAATTGGAAGCCGTAAATGACTGACGCGCCGCTTCTGCCCTTTGATACATGGCAGGATTTCGAAGAACCTCAATCAGGGTATGCGCTAATTCCTCCGGCTTTTCAAATATAAAATCGCCAAGAGACTCGTAATACGGGTACGTGCGGTTTCCGGTCGATTTTCCGATTAGTGCGGGTTTTTGAAACAGCATGGCCTCAAGACCCACCGTTGAGGTTTGCGTTACAGCGGCGTCAGCATACGCCAGGATATCGTACAGATCCATCTCTTTTTTGATGATTCTGCATGCTTTATGTTTTTTTGCCGCCGCATGATATATATCCAGCTTGTTTTTTCCGATTTCCCAAGGGTGAGGTTTAATGATAATTTGCAGCTGTTTTTGCGTGGAAAGCTCATCTAACACACTTGAATAAAATTCTTCCGAGAAGGGCTGTGTCGCGATCAAAACGATTTTTTTAGACGGGTGAAAGGCCAGCTTTCGATAAAATACTGACATGTCCATAGGTGTCCTGTTGAAAATGTCGTCAAAGCGGGGATGTCCCGTTATGAGAATCTGTTCTGGTTTGCAGCCTCTTTGTTGATACCAGCCAGCTTCATACGCGCCAAAAACAGCCTGATAGGTTGTAAAAACGGGCAAGAAGGCTTCATCTCCCATCAGCGCTCCATGCTGAAGGCAGAAACTCACGGCCCCTCTCCTTTCACATGTCAGAGCGAGCACCCTGCTGTAAATGTCTTCTGTCGTTCCAACAACAACGGCAGAAATGTTCTCTTTCGTGAATAAAGCATCTACTGTGTCAATGGCCTCCATGAACAAAGGAATATCCTTGAAAAGCCGCTCTCGAAATGCTTGATCACCGAATGCCGGGTGGTCATCATAAGCCGAAAGAATTGAAAAAGCCTTTTCAAGATACGGCTTCGGATCGCCTTTTTCACAAGAAGCGGCCACTTCAGGCTTGCTGATCACAGGCAAATCGCAATAATTTGGCTTACTCCATCTTGCCAAAACAGCAGTTTTCTCAGGATCAAATTGGTAGTAATTATCGTTTACAAAACGAAGGTGATCAAAATGCAAGATCACTTTTCCCTTAACGGGCGCGTCATTTGTTTTGGCAATGCTCTGTTTTTTCTCCTCAAAGAACGTCTGAATCTGACCTTCATCGATATGCTGCTCCGCAGGTCCGAATAATTCCGGTTCTTCTTCCATCATCACTCTCAGCTCAGGGCTGATGTATTGGTAAAAATTACTGATAAGCCCGAGCGGAATCCCCTTGTAGCGAAGCCTGTCAAAAAGCTCCGCATACTTCCGGTACAGCACCCAATAATTGCTTAAATAGGCCGACAAACTCTCACCCCATTCCAAGCTTTCTTAATGATTCACGCAGTTCGCGGCAGTTGCGTTGCGGAGGAAGATTCCGTACGAACTCGTTTTTTTCTGACTCAAACAGCTGAAAATGAATGGATTGGTCTGTAATATAGTTCAGATCAAGCTCCTCGGCCAGCGGGTAAAACGGATAAAAATGATTGACTCTCCAAAAGAACCGGGCATCACCGATCCGATAAAACGCCGGGCTTTCATCCCAATAAGAGCCAAACGCCTCCTTCACCTTCTCAAGCACCGTATACCTGTGCATCACCGAGCAATGGTCAATTGCGCACGGGGCGTTCCACGTTACTTGACTGGCGGGCCTGACGGTTTCTTTTACAATGTCTTGATTCTCGTTTAAATGATAGGTTTTCGAACTTGAGTAGATCACAGCCTTTTCCGGGTGATCATCGAGTTCACGCACCATCTTTAACAGCCGATCCGGCATATAGATGTTGTCATCCGTCGCATAGGTGATATACTCACCCTCCGCCATCTCAATCGCTTGATTGATCAGCGCCGCGTATCTCGTTTTTTCCGTTCTTTCCTTCACTCCAGATATATCGCTTTGATAGAAATGCACACGGTTATCATTCAAAAAGGGACGTATTTCATTCAGCGTCTCTTCATTTGAATTGTCATCCATAATAAACAATTCAAAATCAGAAAAAGTTTGTGAGAGTATGCTTGAAATGGACTTTGCCACATAATCGCTTTTGTTATAGCTCGTCATTATCACTGAGACTTTCGGCAAATCCTACACCTCCTCCTTGAATTTTCACATCTGAAACTAACGTTATCTTATGTTGCTTAAGCGCAAGTTGCGCTAGGAAGACAGACTAATATGCGAAAAGATTGTGTACATCGATTGAAAAAACAGTGATCGGCCAGAGAAATCGGCACGCTCACTGTTCTTTTTTTCAGCATATTCCAAGCTTTGGCCTCATAAGGTGAAAGAGATAAAAATCGCACTAGCGACTAAGATCGTTTGTCATCGGGGGTGAGTCATCTCGGAGCGTTTATTTATACATCAGGAACATGTTCTGAATGGTTTTCATAAAAAGGAGGAACGATATGAAACCGAAAAAAAACCAATATCAGCAAATGCAGGGATATGATATGCAGGGGTATTCTCCTCAATTTGGCGCAAATCCGTATCCGCAGCCTCAAGGGCAAGGCCTGCAAATGCAAGGCCCAATGCAAGGTCCGCAAATGCAGACGATGGGACAAATGCAGCAAATGCCCATGCAGCAGGGGCAGCAAGGCTTCGGATTCCCTACTCAGCAGCAAGGCCAGGGCGGCGGATTTCAAATTCCATCGGGGCAGACACCATCGGGCGGCCAAAACATTCCCGGCATGCTGCCTGTCGAGGAATCATACATCGAGAATATACTGCGCCTGAACAGGGGAAAAACGGCTACCATCTATATGACATTTGAAAACAGCAAGGAGTGGGGATCAAAGATTTTCCGCGGCGTCATCGAGGCGGCGGGCCGGGATCACATTATTATCAGCGATCCGAAAACAGGAACCCGCTACCTTCTGCTGACGATCTATCTTGATTACGTCACCTTTGATGAAGAAATTGCATACACGTACCCATACTCGATGTCATCCTATTCACCAAGATAAAGAAAAAAAAAGCCAATCCTCATGATATGAGAGATTGGCTTTTTTCTTTATAGATATTTGACAGCTGCGACAACGATCATGATCCAAGAAATAATGAATGCCACACCGCCGAGCGGCGTGATTGCGCCAAGAATGGAAATTTGCGTCACGCTGAGGATGTATAAGCTTCCGGAAAACAGCACAATCCCCGCAAACATCAGCCAGCCGGCTGTTGTGACACTGCCGATGCCGGATAATTTATCAGCGAGAAACGCGACAACAAAAAGTCCCAGCGCGTGATACATATGATACTGCACGCCTGTGTGCCAAACCTGAAGATATTTATCAGGAATTTTCCCTTCTAATCCGTGTGCGCCAAATGCCCCGAGTCCCACGGCAAGCATGGCATTAATAGCGCCTAATATGATAAATACTTTCATCTATTCTCTCCCGCCTTTTCGTTAAACTCCTATCAATTATCATATCGCACCTGTATAAAAATTCAATGTTTGTTCTCCGATGACACGAGATTGTCGGATTTTCTCCTGCGCCATAGCTGAAACTGATCCATCGCTATTGCAGCAAGCGTCCCTAAGACAAGCCCATTGCTTAACAGAGAAATAAACACCGGATGCATATCCTTTAATGCACTTCCTGGCACAAACATAATGCCGACACCTGTAAGCAGTGAAATGCCGATCACAGCCCGCACTCTTTTCAGCTCTGATGTCTCATAGGAATCAAATTCAGCAAACGCCAAACCAACCATTGCAGAAAACACAACAAAGTTTACCGCAAACCCAACGGGTGACGGCAGGCTCGCAAACGCATTCATAAAAAACGGAATCACGCTGATGAAAACGACCAGCATACTGCCGAGAACAAACGGCTTTTTAGAAGACATCTTGGTTGTTTCAATAAAACCCGCCGCTCCCGAAATCGGAACCGGTGCAATGGCTCCAGACAAACCGCTCAGCAAATGACTGAATGAAGCCGCAAATCCGGCATGGCGCTCATGACGCTTCCCATCCGTCTGTTTCCCGAATTTTTTCACCGCAATGTCCACAACCTTCATACTTGCCAGCATGTTAACGATCAGCAGAATCGTAATAAAAACCGATGTGATGGCTAGGCCGCTGTTAAATAATGGGGCACCGAACGGCAACAGAGATGGCAGCTGAAACAGCCGATCTGGCCATTCGATCGGTTTTGCAACACCCGCAGCCGCAAACAGCACCCATCCGCCGAAAAGAGCCAATAAAATAGAATATTGCTTTAAAAAAACGATATTAGAATTTGACATGATAAAAGCCGCGGCGACGACAACCAGCGCCAGGCCAAATACAAGACCATCCACGCTGTCTTTTAAATAGCCGATGCCAAGAAGCCCTTTTATAATCGGCTGGCTCAGCTGCATGACGAGCAGCAGCAAATAGACCCCTGTCACAACCGGAGTAAACAAGGCAGCAAGCCGATCAATGACCTTAAAGACACTTAACAAAAAGAAACATACAGCGCTTACAAGAAGCGCCCCCTGCAAGCCGCGCAGTGTTTCGCCATATGTCGCAAACACCGTTCCGGTCAGGCCGCCGTAGATTGTGTACACTCCCCACCACAAGCCGGCAGGGCTTTCATTTATAGGCAGCCGGTGCCCTTTCAAACACTGAATAACTGCGGCAATTCCCAATACAAAAAAAGTGCTTTGAATCAGCCGTGCAGAATCTGAATGATCCAGATGAAACGATTGGGCAACCGCCACCGGAACAACAATCGCCGCGGCAATCATAAACGCTGCCCATTGCAGAGCGCCAAGAACCAATTTCACGTAAGCTCAACCTTTCTGATTAAAAATCAAATAAAGACTCTCCGTTTCCATCCTCTTCCTGCTTATCTTTTTCCTGCTTCCGATACTTGTTTAATCCGGCGCTGCCCATCATTTTTTCCATCAGCAGCTGGTCTGTTGAAGGCGGCGCCGACGGACTTGCCGTAACACTCGGCTGAATGCGCGGCGTGCTCCCCGTCTCCGGCTGATCCAGCACGACGTCGCACAAAGAACGGACGACGGCCACGTGGCGCTTCAGCTCCTCATCATGTTCGGCCGTCTTTGCTTTCTTCAATTCCTCTTCCATCTTCTGAATCAAAGCGGATATATGAATGTTCATAAAAAATCCTCCAAAAATAAAATGTAGTCTCCCTGCATTTTATCAAATTCCTGCCGCAAACGCAGATATGAGTTTGTTATTTTTTCTGACAGGAATCTCGCATTTGACAAACAGAAGCCAATTTTCACATAATGAATCACCATAACCTGCAGGAAGGAGAGAGATTATGAACAGCATCCCCTCGATTGTCAGCAGCCATCAAGCATTTTTCGCGGCAGGGCATACAAAATCAATTGACTCAAGACTGGACGTCTTAAAAAAGCTGAAACACACCATCAAAGCGTATGAAGCGGACATCACAGCCGCTCTCTATCAGGATCTTCACAAATCTGAACAAGAAGCGTACACAACGGAAATCGGCATTGTTCTTGAGGAAATCAGCTTTGTGATGAAACGGCTGAAAAAATGGGCCAAGCCGAAAAGAGTCAAAACGCCATTGACCCATATCGGTTCCAAAAGTGTTATTTTCCCCGAGCCGTATGGCACCGTCTTGGTGATTGCGCCATGGAATTATCCCCTGCAGCTGGCGCTTTCTCCGCTGATCGGAGCCATTGCGGCCGGAAACACGGTCGTTCTCAAACCCTCAGAATATACGCCAGCTGTTTCGGCTGTTCTTTCCGCTCTCATCCGTGACGTTTTTCCGGGTGATTATGTCGCTTTGGCGGAAGGCGGGCCGGACATCAGCACAGCTCTATTACAGCAGCCGTTTGACTACATATTTTTTACTGGAAGCGTGGCCGTAGGAAAAGTTGTCATGGAAGCGGCGGCCAAACAATTAATTCCCGTCACCTTAGAGCTCGGAGGAAAAAGTCCCTGCATCGTCCATAAAGATGCTGACATCAAGCTTGCCGCCAAACGCATCGTTTTTGGGAAATTTACAAATGCGGGCCAAACCTGCATCGCACCGGATTACTTGCTCGTTCACGAAGACATCAAAACAGAGCTTACGGAAGAAATGAAGCGTGTCATTGGTGAGTTTTACGGACTGCAGCCCGAACTGAATCCGTCTTATGGCAAAATCGTCAGTGAACGCCATTATCAGCGGCTGCTGAGCTTTCTGAAAGACGGCGTCGCGCTAATCGGCGGCCAAGCAGACCACCGGCACCACAAAATAGCGCCGACCATTCTCGATCAGGTCACAGATGATTCCCCAGTGATGCAAGAGGAAATTTTCGGACCCATTCTTCCGCTGTTTGCATATCGCGGCATCGATGAAGTCATTGAGAAAGTCAAGTCGCGTCCCAAGCCGCTTGCCCTGTATGTGTTTACAACAAACCAAACAATTGAACGAGAGATAATAGAAAACCTGTCGTTTGGCGGCGGCTGTGTCAACGATACGTTGATGCATGTCGCGACACCGTATTTGCCATTCGGCGGCGTGGGAAAAAGCGGAATCGGCAGCTATCACGGATTTGACAGTTTTAACACATTTACGCACAAAAAAAGCGTCGTCAAGCAAACGAACCGCTTCGACTTCGCTTTCCGTTATCCATCATCCAAAAACGGCCTGCGTTTGATACGGAAAATACTCAAATAAAAAAGCGCAGGTCATCTGCGCTTTTTATAAATCCTTTATACACCAATCAATCGGAGCCTCCCCCATTTTCTCCAAGTAGGCATTTGCCCGCGAAAATGGCTTGCTGCCAAAAAATCCGTTTCTTGCTGAAAACGGGCTGGGATGCGTCGATTCAATAATAAAATGCTTGGACGTGTCGATCCGTTCTTTTTTCATTTGGGCATGCCGGCCCCACAGTATAAAAATAATCGGCCGCTCTCTTTCATTTAGCACGTCAATTATCCGGTCAGTCAGCTGCTCCCAGCCTTTTCCCTTATGGGAATTCGCCTGTCCGCGCCGCACTGTGAGCACGGTATTCAGCAAAAGAACCCCCTGCTTCGCCCAGCTGACGAGCGACCCGTGATTCGGTATGCTGCAGCCGATATCATCCTGAAGCTCAAGAAAAATATTTTTCAATGAAGGCGGCTGCTTCACACCCGGCTTTACGGAGAAGCTTAAGCCTTGAGCCTGTCCAGGCCCGTGATACGGATCTTGACCGAGAATAACCACCTTGACATCATCGTACGGCGTGTAGTGCAGCGCATTAAAGATATCGCGGCTGTCCGGATAGATCGTCTCCTCCATGTATTCCCGCTTCAGCATTTCTCTCAGCTCTAGATAATACGGTTTTTCAAACTCTTCCTTCAGCTGTTCCCACCAGCTGTCCTGCAAAAGCTGTTTCAAGATGCAAACCTCCTTACGAACGATGAAGTCTGGAATAGACAGGTTTGCCATCCCAAACAATCTCACTTTGTGCTTCCCGCCTCTTCATGTCAGGCTCTTCAAGCAGGACGGCAAAGTTTTTCGTCGGCAGTTCCCCTAGTCCGTGCTTCTCACTTAAACGATCCAAATATTGCTTCCGCTTGGCGCCAAGGTCTGCGGACTGATTGTCTCCCGCGTCACTGAATGCATATATCACACTGGCACAAGGCACACGCTTGATCCGGTAATCCTTCGCTGCACGCAAGTAAAAATCCCAGTCCCAATAATTATGCACATCAGCATCGAAATACCCGATCTCATCGTGCAGGAAACGTCTGTACATGCTGCCCGACGGCACGTAGGTCGAGAACACTCTCATATCCTCATAATCAGCGGTATACGCAAATAACTTCCGCGAAATCGGATATCTTGTCCCTTCCCTCTCTTCAAACGACACAATTTCGGCATCAGAATGAACGAAATCTGCCGTTTCCATTTCCTTCGCCATTCTTTCCAGATGGCCCGGCGTGAAGAAATCATCATCATCACAAAGCATGATACAGTCGCCTGATACCTCTTTGACACCCACATTTCTCGCTTCCACATGGCCTGAGTTCTTTTCTAAATCAATCACAGCAATCGGCAGCTCCGGATACAGTGCTTTGGCCTGCTCAACCGACTCCCCGGCATCATTGACAATAATGACTTCATACGGCTTCATAGTCTGCTGTGAAATCGACTCCAACAACTCGCACAAAGCCGGAATCCGATTATAGGTCACAATTACGATAGAAATCTTCATGATGCTCTCCTTCTCATTTTCATAGTCATGTACTATTAAAACATATATTGGACGGGAGATCAGTGGGAATATCCTACCGAACTGTGAAATGGAAACTACAGAAACAGCAAAGTGACGCCTACCAGAAGCACCATAATCAGCATCAGCTCTCCACATACACGAACGACATCTTTCAGGCGGACGCCATTCGGCAGGAAGAGATGCCATAGCTTAGATTGATAGACCGGCAGCAGCACCAATGCGTAAGAAAGGCACAAAAAAGTGAATGCCGGCGGAACAAAAGCACAGCCTGCATCGTCCCAATCTCTCACAATTTCAGAAACACTCGTTCCATCTGACAAGAACAAACCAATCAACAAGGCCAGCAAAACAAAGGATCCCAATTGAACATCAAACAGCCGCATGCGTTGGTGGCAAGCAATCCAGAGTGCCCAAAACCAGCCAATAGAATAGAATAATAATAGAAAAACGATTGCACCAGCAGTAAAAACAACATCTGGCATCCTATCGAGCAAAAAAACAAGCGGTACGGACATGGCCATAACCAAAAGCATGGATGCACCCACAAACAAAAATACAGCCACATGAATAACAAAACCATATAAACAAGAGCCGAGTCTCATGACAATCCCCCTTCATTACATAGAATTTCTATGTACATACCTAAAAAATCAGGCAAGCTGGCGCCTGCCAAAATAACAGCCTATTCGCCCGCACGCCGGAAATAACAGCGTAGCACAAGCACACGCCCCTATAAACCAAGGTGTCAGCAAGGATTGAAACAGCGCAGCAGGAACTAGATCAAACAGAAAAACAAACATAAAAATAACGTTCGGCACCATAGAAATAAGAATCGTATGTAAAACAAGCCGTTCACCGCGTTGACCGAACTCCCTAACGCCTTGGTACCCAATCAGCACCCAATAGAGAATATAAGCAGCTAAAATCAGCCACACAGAAACAGAAATGCCTTTCCACACTGCATGAACAAAGGGAGATTCTAACCATGCATGCAATACTGTAATGGTAATACCTGCTGCAAATAAAGCACTATTGCAGAATAGATGGAATAATAAAAACGTACGGGCGGATACAGGCTGTTCTTTCTGAAAGGATGATACAATCTCATCCGGTGTGCCAAATTCCCGAAGCAAACATTCCATGGCTTCTGCCTCACTCTTCCCCTCTTGAATGGAGTGAAACAAGTGGTGTTCAATATGGTTTTCGATCTCTTCGATCATCGCTTCACTATCAGAAACCCCTTTAAGCCCGTTTTTCACTTTATATATATAAGTCTCTTTATCCATTCTGTCCGCCCCGCTTCAGCATTCGGTCCATCATAGCTGAAAACACGCTCCATTCCTTTGTGCGCTCTGCCAGGATCTCTCTGCCGTCTTCTGTAATCCGATAATACTTACGATCCGGGCCTTTCTCCTGCTTCTCCCAATATGAAGAAATATATCCTTGCCGTTCAAGTTTATGAAGGGAAGGATACAATGTTCCCTCTTTCATCTGCAGTTCATTATCGCTGCGGCTTCCCATCTCTTTTACAAGCTCATAGCCATACATCGGCCTCTCATTCAGGAGCGTTAATACCAATATCACAGTGCTGCCTTTAATCAGCTCACGATTTAACATGACAAAACCCCTACCTAGTTTTCTTATGTAGCATTGTACGAAATCACCCTGAAACTGTCAATTGATTCCTATAAACCTTTCGTATTGTGATAAGCAGAAAATCTAACTATAATGAGATATAAAACATTGATGGAGGTTCAACACATGTCTATGCATAAAGCACTCACGATTGCCGGCTCCGATTCCAGCGGCGGCGCGGGAATTCAAGCTGATTTAAAAACATTTCAAGAAAAAAACGTATATGGGATGACAGCCTTAACGGTGATCGTTGCAATGGACCCGAACAACAGCTGGGATCATCAAGTCTTTCCGATCGATCCAGACACGATTCGCGCACAGCTCGCAACGATTGTAGACGGCATTGGTGTGGACGCCATGAAAACGGGAATGCTGCCAACCGTTGAGATTATCGAGCTTGCGGCGAAAACGATCAAAGAAAAACAACTGCAAAACGTCGTGATTGATCCGGTTATGGTGTGCAAAGGGGCAAATGAGGTTCTTTATCCGGAGCACGCGCAAGCCCTGCGTGAACAATTGGCACCGCTCGCTACCGTGATTACGCCAAACCTGTTCGAAGCCAGCCAGCTCAGCGGCATGGGCGAATTAAAAACGATTGAAGACATGAAAGAAGCCGCGAAAAAAATCCACGCCCTCGGCGCTCAATATGTTGTGATTACAGGCGGAGGCAAGCTGAAGCACGAAAAAGCTGTAGACGTTCTATATGACGGAGAAACAGCGGAAGTCCTTGAAAGCGAAATGATTGATACGCCTTATACACATGGCGCCGGCTGTACGTTCTCCGCAGCGGTGACGGCAGAACTCGCGAAAGGCGCGGAAGTCAAAGAAGCAATTTACGCGGCGAAAGAATTTATTACTGCTGCGATTCAAGAGTCCTTCCCGCTGAATCAGTATGTCGGACCTACGAAGCATTCTGCTTTGCGCCTGAATAAACAATCATAAACAAAATCGGCTGCCTTCCAGAGAGGCAGCCTTTTTTTATATTCTCGGAGACTTTTCACAGAAAAAACTGCCGATCACATCGGCAGCCTGTTTATTTGGTCTTTAAATTGTTTGCAGATGACCTCAAAAATATCTCTATGGATTGAACAAAAAGTGCATATTCCTTCATTTGTTCATATGCCCGTGAAAGGGTTTCTGCCGCTTCACTATGCGGTGTTGTTCCCCGTAGCATTTTTTTCAGCTGAAGCAGCACATCCTTATATTCTTCCCGCTTATCCTCAACTTGGTCCGCAGCCTTTTCTAAACATTCCGGTGTTATCTTCTGTTCATGTATATTCAAGAAAACAACTCCTTTTACAGAAAAAAATGTAGGTTATCGTTGAAGAATAGCACAGATGGCACAGATTTCACATAAGAAAAAAGAAGGATTTTCTACATAAGTGTCCAAATTCCGACTTTCATTTCAGATCTTCCGTTTGATCTCGCAGTCACTTGATCATTTCCCGGGAAAGGAAAATATCTTGCGCTGAATACCTCTTCCCCATGATTGATAAAGACTTCCACTGATGACGCGTCGATAAACATGTGCACTGTGTGCAGATTGCTGATGCGGCAATGTCTCGCTTCTGTTTTTGTACCGTCAAAGCTTGTGCGCTCTAGTGTGATAAGCCCCTCTTCCTTCCGGTAAGAGAATGTGGCAGTGGCGCGGATATTGATTTCAAAACCAGACTCCGTATCAATGTCTTCAATCAAAATTTCAGCTCTTTCAGGATTTTCAACTGGCAGCGTACCAGACGATCCATACATGTTGATTTGAACTTCCTGCCCATTTTTCCGCATCGCTTTCAGCTCAGGAAGCGGCTGCTGTATCAGCTTCTCCCCTGATAGCGTCAGCTGTCTCGGCAGCGTCATACAGTGAATCCAGTGATAATCTTTCGTCGGATGATACTTCTCATCCTGATCAGGTACAGCCATCCACGCAAACAGTATCCGGCGCCCCTGATCGTCTTCAAGTGTCTGCGGCGCGTAAAAATCAAAGCCTTGATCAAGCTCCGTAAACGCAGCATGCATCAGCCCCGTTTTTTCATAATCAAGCTGGCCTACAAAATATCCAGATTGATACACATTTTGATAACGATAGCCGTCAGCTTCAAGTCCTTGGGGCGAGACAATCAGCACGTCGGAGCCTTGAAGAGAAAACAGGTCAGGGCACTCCCACATATATCCGAAATCATTCAGTCCGTTGAGGCCGGCACCTGTTATCGGGCCGAGAAACGTCCACTCTGTCAAGTTATCGGAAGTAAACAAAACAGCTTGGCCCTTCATGTTCTCGGTTTGCGCACCGATCACCATATACCATTTTCCTTCATGCTCCCACACCTTCGGATCACGAAAATGAGCTGTATAGCCTTCAGGAAGACGGGCCACGACACCTTTTTTCTCAAAGGTCAGCCCATCGTCCGATACAGCAAGGCACTGATACGTTTCCCGATTCCCATCCTGGTCCCTGACATTTCCTGTGTAAAACAAATAGAGCCGGTCATCCTTGACAACAGCGCTGCCCGAGTAGCAGCCGTTTTTATCAAACCAATCACTCGGAGCCAGCGCAATCTCTTCCCGCTTCCAGCTCACAAAATCGCATGTCGTATAATGCCCCCAAAACTTTGCCCCGTGCCCCGTCTGAAACGGCTGCCACTGAAAAAACAAATGATAGACTCCCTTCCAATACACCACGCCATTTGGATCATTCAGCAAACCAACCGGGGGCATGATGTGAAAGTGCTGGCGGTGCGGATCGCTGTCAGCAATATGTTCTTTTTTCACAACTTCTTCATAAGCCCGGCGACGCAGCTCCTGATCATGTGCTGTCATTATTTCCTCTCCTCATCTTCGTTAATTTTCATGACAAACGCCGCAATGAACGCTGATACTGCTGCAATAACCATTCCAATCATATAGTTTACTAGATTTCCAAATCCAAACGGTGCTGCAATGGCGATCATCGGAATGCCTGTTAACCCGTAAGCGTTTGCAGCAACATGTGTAAAGACGACATACGCGCCGCCCAACGCGCCTCCAATCATCGCGGCGATAAACGGCTTCCGGTAGCGAAGGTTTACCCCGAAAATGACGGGCTCAGTAATGCCAAGAAAAGCAGAAAATGCCGCCGGAAGAGCGATTTCCTTCGTTTTTGCCTTTTTCGCTAAAAAGAAGACGGCAAGGCCGGCCCCGCCTTGGGCGACATTTGCCATAGACCAAATCGGCAATAAATAGTTCCTGCCAAGATCTGAAATAAGCCCCGCCTCAATCGCATGGAAGCTGTGATGAACACCTGTGAGGACGATCAGTGAATAGGTGCCTCCAAAAAGAAGGCCTGCGACAAAACCGGCATGATCATACACATATGTTAAAGCAACAGTAATACCGGAGCCAAGCGCTCTTCCTAAAGGGCCGATGGCAATAAATGCGACAAACCCGGTGACAATGACAGTAACAAAAGGCGTAACCAGCAAATCGACCGCATGCGGAACCACTTTTCTTGTCCATTTCTCTACCTTGCTCATGACGTAAACTGCCAGCAGGACAGGGATGACGGTTCCCTGATAACCGAGAAGCGCGATATCAACCCCGAAAAGATGCATATAATCAGGTGACGCTTCCGCCAAACCCCATGGATTCAAAAGCGTCGGGTGTATCATGATTCCCCCGATGACCGCTCCTAAATACGGATTGCTTCCAAACTCTTTTGAAGCGCTGACCCCGATCAAAATCGGCAGGAAGATGAATGCCGCGCTTGAAAACATATCAAGGAGCTGCAGCAGCGCAGAGTCCTTACTCATCCAATGAAAGGCATTGATCATTCCCAATAACCCCATTAACAGGCCGCTGGCTACGATGGCTGGAATGATCGGAACAAAAATATTCGAAAGCGTTTTCGCAAATCTCGCCGCAGGATTCAGTTTCTCTTTAGCAGCATCCTGGTGATTCACATGTTCTTCACGCTCTACATCGGCTTCCTTAGAAAAAGCATCATACACTTTATTGACAAGGCCTGTTCCAAAAATAATCTGGTATTGGCCTGAACTGCTAAAAGCGCCTTTGACGCCTTCAAGCTCTTCTACTTGTGCTTGATCTATCTTTGATTCATCCTTAATCACTAAACGCAGTCTTGTCGCACAATGAGCCGCGCTGATAATGTTTTCTTTTCCCCCGAGAAGCTCAATGAGGCGTTTTGCAGTCTCTTTGTAATCCATCTTCTTCTCCCCCTTTTATAAACAAAAAAGACCTAAAATTCGCCAACGAAAAGGACACAGCGATCCTTTTTCATTTACGCAAATTTTAGGTCTTGCCTGCTTTACCAGTCACAATCCCGCTTATTCAGATTGAGAATACGCTTTCATCATAAAACATGACAGCGTTTTCGTCAACTGTTTTTTAGTTAAAAAGTTTGATAGATCATGTAGACAAAAATTCGTAAAAATTATTTGTGAAATACTTCACAATATCATGCTATACTATGCTCATCTATCAAAGAAAGCAGGAAAAGACAATGGAAACCCAAGCATTGCAAAAGGTTGAACAGTATGCTTTAAGAAAACAAGACATATTCGTTTCAAGCAAAATCCGTTATTTGCTCAGATCCATTTTGGCCAGCATGTTTATCGGTTTTGGCATTACAGCCGCAAGCAAAACAGGCAGCTATTTCTCTATTGCCGACTCACCGTTTGCCTTACCGGCTGCCGCTGTGACATTTGGAGCTGCTATTGTATTAATTGCATACGGAGGCGGGGATTTATTCACCGGCAACACCTTTTATTTCACTTATACCGCACTCCGGAAAAGAATCCGCTGGCGCGATACCGTGTATCTGTGGGCTTTCAGCTATATCGGCAATTTGATCGGAGCCGTTTTATTTGCGATTCTTATCAGCGCAACCGGGCTTTTCGAGGGGGCATCCCATTCCTTTTTGATTCAATTGGCAGAGCATAAGATGGAGCCGCCGGCGTCAGAGCTCTTTTTCCGAGGAATGCTGTGCAATTGGCTTGTATGTCTCGCTTTTTTCATTCCGATGTCTCTCAAAGGAGAAGGAGCAAAGCTGTTTGCCATGATGCTTTTCGTTTTCTGCTTTTTTATTTCCGGTTTCGAACACAGCATTGCCAATATGTGCACATTTGCGATCTCACTTATGATTGATCACCCTGATACAGTCACACTGGCGGGAGCAGTCAGAAACTTAATTCCTGTTACGCTCGGCAATCTGGCCGCAGGAATTGTGATGATGGGCTGGATGTATCACACGCTGAATGCCGATAAATAAAAAAACTTCCAGAGATCACTCCCTGCAAGTCAAAGCGGTTATTCCGAGAGATCTTGAAGACGCTGGACATGCAGCGTGATATAGCCGGCCTCGGACTCCGGCAAATGTAATTGATATTCATTTTTCAGAAACTCCGCCAGCTCCAGCGCACATTGATAGGCAAATGAATACTTTTTTTGGATGAAATAAAGCATCTCTTCGTCCATGACATGAAACGCTTCATTTGATTCCAACCGGCTGACCGCGTATCGCAAATGCGTGACAAGGCGTTGATAGGAAATGCTATTCTCATCCACCTTTCGATTAAAATAGTTTTCTATTTTCTCTATCATTTCTTTTATCATCGTCGTATGCTTCAGCGCTGAATACATACTCTCCGCATCCATCTTTGCCGTATGGATGTGAAGGGCAATATAACCCGCTTCATCTTCAGGCAGAGACACGCCCAATGTCTCTTTTACATGACCGATCGCCCACAGGCCGATCTCGTATTCTTTTTTATAGAGCGCCTTTATCTCATGCAATAATTTATTTTGCACAAGCAGCCCATTTTGAATCCTTTCGATCGCAAAGGACAAATGGTCAGAAAGCGCGATATGAATATGGTCGCTCAGCGGCGCCGCGAGCTCCCCTTCCGCATAGCTGATGATATCCTCAGCTATATCAATATGCTCCTCCGGCAGCGTTTGCAGGATTTGTTTAAACTTTTCATTCTCGTCGTGCACGACAAATATCTTTTCTACTTTATTCATAGGGATAAGATCATTTTTCTTTTTTTGAAAAGCGATTCCCGGTCCCATCACAATTTTTTCCTGATCATCCTCTTTAATTAAAGCCGCATTGTTGTTTAATACTTTATAGATTTTCAAGAGGCTCTCTCTCCCGCCAATTAGCTTTTATGACTGGGATTTTACCTCCTTTTGACCGCCATGTAAAGATGCGGGCCGGCCCTCTCCTGCTTTGGCGATTCCTTGAAGGCTTGCAGACATCTTCTTTTATAGAGAGCGGCGGCTTTCGCTTTCTGTTTTTCTTCGTCATTCACAGCCATCCGCCATTCATAAAACGAAACCAGTCCTGCGGCTTGCACCGCCGCTTTTCTTTGATATGTACGCTGAGCCGAATAAATAGCGGCAGCCGCATGTTTTCGGTCCGGCGCCACCCAGTTCATCAAAAAGACCATCCACACCCGTAAAGATACAAGCAAACGTTTCATAGAAAACATCCCTCCGCTTCTTTTTGGCAGGCAGCCTTTTTAGCAGCCCGTTTTTTCAGCCGCAGCTCACAGGAAAAGACGGCCGATTTCTTTTCTCGCAAACTAGCAGCTCTAGCAAAACTCATGACTCTATGATAGACCGTGGAAAGAGAATTCTTTGTCACAATATGAGTGAAAAAACCAACTAGTTTTTAGAAGTTTTGTTGAAAGCTGAAAGAAATGAAATGAAAATTGGAGAACCGCTTTAAAAAGTTTATACACAAGTTATCCCAAAGATAAGAACAACTTAATCACAAGAGATATCCACATGTCCACAAACCCCATCTATATTTTGTATAAGAACATATATTCCCAACTATATATATACACAGCTTTATTCACTTATACACAGGGTTCTGTGTATAACTCCTTCCTTATACACAACCAAAATCCAATAAATGGTCCAAATGACACAAGGATTTTTTTGAATTTTCAAGAAATATATACTAGATCTTCAACATTTTTTCTTAACTCAAAGGGGGAAACACATTGAAAAACGGGATTATTCGCTTTCTGCTTCTAGGTCTTGTTTTATTCTTTACGTTATCCACAGGAATGACAGGGGTACAGGCAGCACCGGTTTCTTCAAAAGGATCGGCAGACCTGGAAAAAGCCAAGGTATTCGGTGATATTGACATGACAACAAGCAAACAAACAACGGTGATTGTGGAATTAAAAGAAAAATCCTTGGCAGAGGCGAAGGAAGCGGGAGTAAACCAAACGAAAAGCAAGCTCAAAAACGCCCGCTCAAAAGCAAAAAACAAAGCTGTGAAAGCGGTGAAAAACGGAAAAGTAAAAAGGGAATATGAGCAGGTTTTCTCTGGATTTTCTATGAAGCTCCCAGCTAATGAAATTCCAAAACTCCTAGCAGTAGATGACGTTAAAGCTGTGTACCCGAACGTCACTTACAAAACAGACAATATAAAGGAGAAAGATGTCACCATCTCCGAGGACGCTGTATCTCCGCAAATGGATGACAGCGCGCCATATATCGGAGCAAACGACGCTTGGGATTTAGGCTACACTGGGAAAGGCGTCAAAGTCGCTGTTATTGATACAGGGGTTGAGTACAATCACCCTGATCTGAAAAAAAACTTCGGACAATATAAAGGATACGATTTTGTAGACAATGATTACGATCCGAAAGAAACACCAACGGGCGATCCGAGAGGCGAAGCCACTGACCACGGAACACACGTGGCCGGAACTGTCGCTGCGAACGGTACGATTAAAGGCGTAGCTCCTGATGCAACACTTCTCGCTTACCGCGTTCTCGGACCGGGAGGAAGCGGCACAACAGAAAACGTCATTGCAGGCGTGGAACGTGCTGTACAGGACGGAGCAGATGTGATGAACCTGTCTCTCGGAAACTCATTAAACAACCCGGACTGGGCGACGAGCACAGCGCTTGATTGGGCCATGTCAGAGGGCGTTGTCGCCGTTACATCAAATGGCAACAGCGGACCGAATGGCTGGACCGTCGGATCGCCTGGCACATCCAGAGAAGCGATTTCTGTCGGTGCAACGCAGCTTCCGCTCAATGAATACGCTGTCTCATTTGGCTCTTACTCTTCAGCAAAAGTCATGGGCTATGACAAAGAAGATGACGTTAAGGGGCTTCACAATAAAGAGGTCGAGCTTGTCGACGCTGGTCTCGGCGAAGAAAAGGACTTTGAAGGAAAAGATCTGAAAGGCAAAGTGGCACTCGTCAAACGGGGCAGCATTGCTTTTGTGGATAAAGCAGACAACGCCAAAAAAGCAGGCGCCATCGGCATGGTTGTGTATAACAATTTAGCTGGGGAAATTGAAGCCAATGTGCCTGGCATGTCTGTGCCAACGATTAAGCTTTCATTAGAAGACGGTGAAAAGCTCATCAGCGCCATGAAAGCTGGCGAGACAAAAGCAACATTCAAGTTGACGGTCTCAAAAGCGCTCGGTGAACAGGTTGCCGATTTCTCATCCCGCGGTCCTGTGATGGATACGTGGATGATTAAGCCGGATATTTCCGCGCCAGGCGTCAATATCGTCAGCACCATTCCAACACATGATCCTGACAGCCCATATGGCTACGGGTCAAAACAAGGAACGAGCATGGCATCACCTCATATCGCCGGAGCAGTTGCCGTCATCAAACAAGCTAAACCGAAATGGAGCGTAGAACAGATCAAAGCTGCCATCATGAATACCGCTGTCACATTAAAGGATGGCGATGGAGAAGTATATCCGCATAATGCCCAGGGCGCAGGCAGCGCAAGAATCATGAACGCGATCAAAGCCGACTCATTCGTCTCACCGGGAAGCTACTCGTACGGCACATTTTTGAAGGAAAAAGGAAACGAAACGAAGAAAAAAACCTTTACAATTGAAAATCAATCTTCCATTAGGAAGTCATACACCCTGGAATACTCATTCAACGGAAGCGGTATTTCCACATCCGGCACAAGCCGTGTTGTGATTCCGGCTCATAAAACCGGAAAAGCCACTGCAACAGTAAAGGTCAATACAAAGAAAACAAAAGCAGGCACCTATGAAGGAACTGTCATCGTAAGAGAAGGCGGAAAAACCGTCGCCAAGGTACCTACATTGCTGATCGTTAAAGAGCCGGATTATCCGAGGGTAACGTCTGTATCAGTTAATGAGGGCTCTAAGCAAGGCACCTATGAAATTGAAACCTACCTTCCTGCGGGAGCGGAAGAGCTGGCATTCCTTGTCTATGACAGCAACCTTGACTTTGCAGGCCAAGCAGGTATTTATAAACATCAAGATAAAGGCTACCAGTACTTTGACTGGGACGGCACGATTAATGGGGGTACAACACTTCCAGCCGGTGAATATTATATGCTCGCCTATGCAGCCAACAAAGGAAAATCAAGTCAAGTTCTGACCGAAGAGCCTTTTACTGTTGAATAAAAAGCAGCCCTGCCGAGAAACATCGGCGGGGCTTTTCCATACAGGCTTTAACGGCTTCATGCCTCGGCAAACGCCTCCTGTAAAAGGCGATAAGAATGAAGTTTATCCTCAAATCGATTCGTAATGGTTACCGCCATGATTTCCTCTGTATCATAAGCCTTACTCAAGGACATCAGCTGGTCCTTGACCTGTTTTTTCGTACCGACAATCATTCGATTTCTGTTATCAGCAATTCGTCTTTGTTCATAAGGAGAGTACGTATTGTTCCGGACAGCTTCATAATCAGGAACGCCTTCTAAAGGAATGCCCTGCTCCCCCGCCAAGAGAGTAAAATCAAGCACCGCAGCAAGCTGTTCCGCTTTCTCCTCTGTATCCGCACATAGAACAAAAACAGCAACTGCCGCCCGAGGCGTTTCTCCTAACACAGTTGGCTTAAATCGTCTCTTATATTGTCTGACCGTATCCTCTCCGCCCTCGCCATTAATAAAGTGGGCAAACATATAGCCGGCACCCGATTCAGCGGCAAGCAAGGCACTTTCTCCGGATGAACCGAGCAGCCACACATCCGGTGCGCTGGATATATGAGGCGCAGCCGTCAGATTCGGAAAACGGTGTTTGTCATCCGCCAAATCATGCAAATACATCGTCAGTTCCTTGATTTGCTGCGGGTACTGATCAGCATTGCGCTTTCCGCCGTCATTGAGCGCCCAAGATGCAATCGGCATTCCTCCCGGCGCTCTGCCTAGGCCGAGATCAATTCTTCCCGGCGTCAAGCCTTCCAGCACACGAAAATTCTCCGCTACTTTATAGGCACTGTAGTGCGGCAGCATAACACCGCCTGACCCCACCCTGATCCGGTTCGTTTTCGCCGCAATGTGGCTGATCAGCACCTCTGGACTGGACCCTGCCAGGCGCTTTGAAAAGTGATGCTCTGAAACCCAAAATCTCTTATATCCAAGACCCTCAGCCGCCTGGGCAAGCTCAACGGTTTCCCGTAATGCCGTTTCTGCCGAGCTTCCCTCGGACACCGGAGATTGATCTAATATACTTAATGATAACATCCCTACCACCTCGTCCTCATCGTATCACTGATCCATTATTTTTTCTTCTAAGCCGCTCACACTGTTCATCAGTGTCTCCCGATCAATCGTCATTTATTTGTGTCAACTTGTCTCTATTTGTCGGAATATGTTACACGTGAAACATAAAAACCTCTCCGCCAGCGGAGAGGTTTCACATTTAGTTCTTATTAAAGCCTTTTTCTTTCACATATTCATTTAAGTACGTACGCGGTTTCTGCTTCATAAAGTTCAGAATTTGATCAGACCACGTTTCCACCCGCTGACCATTTGTTCTTTCTCTATAATAATCAGAAATGGTTTTGTCATATGCACTCATATGTTTACGAAAATCCTCGTCATTCACGTTATAGGTATTTTCATGATATACAGCCTGCTTCGGCAATCTCGGTTTTTTGCCGGATGGGTTGGCAGGATGTCCTACAGCCAGGCCAAAAAGCGGGAGCACATGGTCAGGCGTTTGCAGCACCTCTGTCACCTTGTCCAGTTCATTCCGAATGCCTCCGATATAACATATGCCAAGCCCCATTGATTCTGCGGCGATGCTCATATTTTGAGCCGCAAGCGCAGCATCAATTAAACTGACCATAAACATTTCCGTATTTTCCAGCAGCTCAGAGATATGTTCGCCTTTTTCTTCAGCCAGTTTTTGATGACGGTACAAGTCCGCGCAAAACACAAAAAAGTGACCGTTATGTTCAACATAAGGCTGATTCCCCGCAAGCACAGACAGCTCACGTTTTTTCTCCGGATCGGAAACACCGATAATCGAATAAGCCTGCACATAGCTGGACGTAGGCGCAGCCTGCGCGCTTTTCACTAATGTATCAATTTCCTCAGCTGTCAAAAGCTGATCAGTAAATGATCGGATCGACCGATGGTTTAAAATGGTTTCAATTGTGTTGTTCATCACAAGAACCTCCTTATCTGTTTTTATCATATCCGAAAAAAAGCGAACTCAAAAGTGAAATGCTCTACAAAAAAAGAGACAGCCCTTAAAGGCTGTCTGCATTTTATGAATTAAACAAATAACTTCTGTATCTCGTCAGCTGAACACTCGCATTATACACAATACCGAAACCAATTAACGTGGCAAGCGTCGAGCTTCCCCCATAGCTGACAAACAGCAGCGGAATCCCGGTAACAGGCATAATACCGATATTCATCCCGATATTCTGGAATGTGTGGATAACAATTAACGCCGTATAACCTACGCAAAAGAATGAAGCAAAACGGTTGAATGGATGGATCTTGTCAATCAAAACGACAAGTCTATAGATTAAGAAGAAGAACATGATAACAACAAAGGCACAGCCTAAAAAGCCAAATGATTCACCTATTATAGAAAAGATGAAGTCAGTCGTACTTTCCGGAACATAAACCTTCAAATCAGAAATACCATTTCCTATAATGCCACCAGATCCTATAGCCATGATAGCTTGATCAACCTGCCAGCTGCTATTTGCATCTTCCTGCGTCTCACTTGAATCAGAAACCCAAGAAGTGACCCGCTTAATTTGATAATCCTGTATCCCAACTGATTTAGCAACGTCAGGAAAATTAATCATGACTAATAAAATGAGTGAAATAAATAGAATACCTGAACCGGCAATGATCGTGATCAGCTTCCAATTTATCCCTGACATAAAAATCATTACAAGAACGATAAACATACATATTCCTGCCGTCCCAGCATCTTGCATCAGGATAAGACCAACAGGGATAACAGCTACACCCGCAATTTTTAATAAAAGGTGAATATCATCCCTGAGCGTCCGAACCCCTTTAGGATTGGCCTTTCCAATGACTGACGCAATCATCATAATCAAACCAACCTTCATGAACTCTGACGGCTGTATAGTTATCTTTCCAATCCTAAACCAGCTTTTTGCGCCTTTAATAACAGGTGCTATGGACTCAGGACTGATTTTAAGAATAATCAAAGATAAAATACCAATGATAAAAATATATAAACTTAATTTTTCAAGCTGTTCTAAATCAAAGTACAGAAGAACTGTAATAGCAACAGCGCCCAAAAAATAAAACACAATTTGCTGTATCCAATCCGTATTCCCATACTGCCCAAACTGACCGGCAGCATAAATTGATACTACACTTATGATAAAAAACACACCAAATATAAAAATCAAATCCCCCTGATAAAAGGGGCTTTGCTGTTTCTTATATCGACTCATTCTATCCCGCCTTACATTTTCATCGGAAAATCACTAATGTTTATTATACATGAACCACGTTCAAGATGACACGTGAAGCTCGTTTCCTTTTTTGTTTTTTGCGCGCAGTTGTGGCGCTTTTTCAGCTACACGAAATATGACGTATCATAAACCGAAATGTTTCGATTGACACAAAACTTTTCAAATGAAAAAACCCCTATTTCTAAAGGGTCATGCATGCAGTCTCTTATTAAATATGTATTTATTGAAGGTTCCTTTCGTACAGCAAGTTGCTAGAAAACCAAGGCAGAAGTAAACAAACTGCTCCATTCTCTCGGTTTCCATACATTCTCCTAGCGGATAGGCGATAAAAAATAAGGCAATAGTGCCAGACCATTTCCACAATTACCTGTATCAATTTCTGGAAAACATGGTATAATAATTGTAACAAAACGTTCACAAAACAACCACAAAACAGACACAATTCATTTCCTCTACTTCATTTTTGTAAACGCTGTCACAAAATGAAAGGAGACGGGTATGATGGACATGTTTTTTGCTTATTTATTGGTTGCCAGTGCTACTCCCCTCTTTATATGGCTCGATAACAAAAAAGTCGCACTCTCTGCTATTCCGCCAATTATTTTAATGTGGGTATTCTTCTTCTTTTACGCAACAGAAAGCCTTTCTCCACTCGGACACACTCTCATGATTATCCTGTTTGCCGTCAACGTCATTGTCGCTCATATTGCGGCTTTTATCATTTATGGCCTTCCTTATCTTCGCAGAAAGCGAAGCAGCAGCTGAAACAGCAGCTGAAACAGCAAAAAAACCCTCTTCTGGACGAAGAGGGTTTTTTGCTTATTCGTTGTGGCCTGAGTGCTCTGAGTGTTCAGCGCCTCCAGGAGGATTTCCATCCATGTGGTCACCGTGATGATAGTGAGCCGCGAAAATCCAGATGGATCCAAGCACGATAACGATCGCGCCGAAGAATCCGAACAGCGTGTTTCCGACTTGGATACCGCCGTTTTCGCTCTCTGTCATGTGCATGAACATGAGGAGCTGGAGCGCCGCCTGAATGAAGGCGAAGCCGAAAATGATCCAAAGTTTTGCTGATGGACTCAATTCAGTATACACTGCAACCCATAGAGCCAGCAGGGTCAAAACAATAGAAAGTGCAAAACCTACAATGTGCTTCCATGGAAAGTGACTGTGTTCAGCAGATTTGTTTGCCATTTTACAGACCCCCCAATCCCATGAGATAGACACCTGTAAAGATGAAAATCCATACAACATCTAAGAAGTGCCAGTACAAGCTTGAGATAAAGATTTTAGATGAAGTTTGCGGAGTTAAGCCGCGTTTCTTCAACTGAATCAGAATGCCTGCAATCCAGAAAATACCGATTGTTACGTGAGTTCCGTGAGTTCCAAGTAAAACAAAGAATCCAGACCAGAACGCACTTGTACCGAGAGATGCTCCTTCATGTACATAATGGACAAACTCGTTGATCTCACAACCGACGAAGCCGGCGCCGAGAAGAAGAGTGATAATTGTCCAAATGACGACGCCTTTTAAACTTCCGCGGCGCATTTCATGAACAGCGATCCCGCAGGTAAAGCTGCTGATAAGCAGCAAGAACGTCATAATCATTACCAGATTCACTTCAAACAGTTCGTCCGGTAAGACACCTCCTGCTGTTCTGTTTTGAAGAACGAAGAAGGTTGCAAATAGTGTTGAGAACAACACAATTTCTGCCCCTAAAAAGATCCAAAACCCGAGAATATTAAGTCTGCCGGTTTCAGATTGATATTCCATAGGCGCGTTAGAATTGCCGTGTTCTGCATGTTCCATAACTCACGCCTCCTTATTCGGAAATCTTTCTTTCCGTCTCTTTTATTTCATCAACACTAACGTAGTAGCCATTGTCGTATTCGAATGAACGCAGCACCATGCAGAGCAGGACTCCGATTAATCCGACTACGCCCATCCAGTACCATTCAAAGACAAGTCCAAAGCCTGCGATACCAAAGGCAACAGACATAAAGAACGGTCTGCCTGAGTTGCTTGGCATATGGATTTTCTTGAATTTGCTTTCAGGGTATAATTCAGTTTTTTCTTCTTTCATGTGCAGGAATGCATCTTGGGATTTGACTTCAGGAAGCACCGCAAAGTTGTAGTGCGGCGGAATCGCAGATGAAGTCGCCCAATCAAGCGTACGTCCCACACCCCATGAATCTCCGCTGATTTCACGAGTAGAGTAACGGAAGCTGTAGTAGATGTTATAGCAAAGGATTAAGAATCCTACACCCATCATGAAAGCTCCGACTGTTGAAATAAAGTTCAATGTTGTCCAGCCATCATTCGGTCCGTATGTGTAAATACGGCGAGGCATACCTTGAAGCCCCAAGAAATATTGCGGGAAGAAACAAATATTGAACCCGATCATAAAGATCCAGAAGAACCATTTTCCGATTTTTTCGTTCAGTTTGTGGCCGAACATTTTTGGATACCAGAAAATAAATCCTGCGAAACAAGCAAATACAGTACCCGCGATCAGCACGTAGTGGAAGTGAGATACCAGGAAGTACGTATTATGGTATTGATAATCCGCTGCTGCCATCGCAAGCATAACCCCTGTAACCCCGCCGATAACGAAGTTAGGAATGAATGCAAGCGCCCACAGCATAGGCGTTGTAAAGCTGATTCGGCCTTTATACATGGTAAAGAGCCAGTTAAAGATTTTAACCCCGGTCGGAATCGAGATTGCCATTGTCGTAATTGAGAAGAATGAGTTAACGGACGCACTGTTCCCCATTGTGAAGAAGTGGTGAGTCCAAACTAAGAAACTCAATACGGAGATGGCGATAATCGAACCAACCATCGCTTTGTAACCAAACAATTGTTTTCTTGCAAAGCTTGAGATGATTTCTGAGAAAATACCGAACGCCGGAAGAATAACGATATATACTTCAGGATGTCCCCAAATCCAGAACAGGTTGGCCCAAAGCATCGGCATACCGCCTGCTTCCAGTGTGAAAAAGTGAGCGCCGAACAAACGATCAAATGATAAGAGTGCTAAAGCTACTGTAAGCACAGGGAAAGCAAACACGATAATAACCATTGTGATCAGTGTTGTCCATGTGAACATTGGCATACGCATCAGTGTCATGCCTTTTGTTCTCATTTTTAAGATTGTGACCATAAAGTTGATCCCTGTCATCAGGGTACCGATCCCGGCAATCTGAAGTCCGAGGAGGTAGTAGTTCTCACCCGGTCCAGGGCTCATGTCGTTACTTGCAAGCGGCATGTAACTTGTCCAGCCTGCGTTCGGAGAACCTCCGATAACGAAAGAAATATTGAAAAGCATAGCCCCTACGAAGAACGTCCAGAAACTCAGGTTGTTCAAGTAAGGAAATGCAACGTCGCGAGCACCGATTTGAAGAGGTACAACAACGTTAATAAGACCGATTAAAAACGGCATCGCCATGAAGATGATCATGATCGTACCGTGAGTCGTAAAAATTTCATTATAGTGGTTTGAGTCTAAAAAACTGTTATTCGGAAGCGCTAGCTGGGCACGCATCATCAAACCGTCGACACCGCCGCGGAATAACATAATTACAGCAGATATAATATACATGATTCCGAGTTTTTTGTGGTCAACAGTTGTTATCCATTCAGACCAGAGCCATTTCCATTTCTTGAAGTAGGTCAGTACAACAATGATGGCGATGGTAGATAGTGCAATGGAAACTTGTGCGCCCAGAATTAATGGGTCACCTGTTACAAAAAATTCATCCCATTTAAATTTCATGCGGGCTTCCTCCTTTCCTGATCAATATCATTCTTCTGTATCATCAGACTTCTTAAATTCATTTTCCTTTACGTTTTCAAACGGATCTGTTTTAGAGTGCGGTGAAACGGCTTGGTAGCCAAGGCGTTTGCGGGCCTCCATCGCGTATTCTGCGTCTTGTCCGTGATCAACGTATTTTAAGTGAGTAGAAGAGAACGTTAATTCGTCCACATTTTCAGGAAGCATCAATTGATCATACTTCTCTTTTGTCAACTTAGGAGCCTCATTTTGAGTCTTTTTCACCCAGCTGTTAAAGTCTTTTTCTGTTACAGCATTCACATCAAACTCTTGGTCGGCAAAATGTTCACCTGTGAAGTTCGCGTTGCGGCCTTCATAAGTTCCCACTTCATCAGCCTGTAAGTATTGATCCATCAGCATTCCAGCCATCGCGTATTTTTGTCCTCCAAGCTGAGGAATCCATAGCGAAGCCATTGAATCTGCAGATGAGATTTTAAACAAGATCGGGCGGTCGACAGGAATGTTTAAGTAGTTGACCGTTTCAATATCCTGTTCAGGGTAGCTGAATACCCATTTCCAGTCTACCGAAGTAGCATAAACAACAAGAGGCTCTTTATCCTTTGTTGCTTCAGGAGCTTTTTCTAACGAATATATCGTCTGTACGGTTGGCACAGAAAGTGCGATGACGATTAAAATTGGGATCACTGTCCAGACTACTTCTAAGAACGTGTTACCATGAATTTCTGGGTTATAAGATCCATTATCTTTGCCTTTACGGTCGCGGTATTTTACTAAAATAATGGTAAAAAGAACAAAGACGACCCCGACGATAAACAGCATAAATCCGATAGATAACAGGATTAAATCACTTTGCTGATCAGCCACAGGCCCTTTCGGATCTAGTACTGAAGCATTGCTGCATCCCCCAAGGACAAAAACCACAGTTAACAGCGCTAATACAAGTAACGGTTTTAATGCTCTGAACAAGAAGATCACCATCCTTCCTATTGATGTAATAAATCTGAAGTGCATACTTCCTCAAAATCTTTTCTCTACTTTGTTATGCTATCAAAAACTTCACTTATTAGCTTTATTTTTTTATAAACTTCATCCCATTTTCGCTTAAATGTCATAAAATCGACAAAATTTGCTCCAACTTTATTCACATCTATCGCTTAATATGAAAAGTTTCTAGTTATTTCCGCATATAAGTAAAGAAAGAAGATGAAGAACTATTTCTGACAAATAAAGGTTTACCACAATAAAAAACCTAGGTCAATCAAAAATTTCATTTTGTTAAACTTTCTACAAGGGAATTAATTTTTCCTTGGCTAGCATCTTTTCACACGATTACCATTTTAACGCAATGCATATTGAAAGAAAAGGCTCAATAGAGCGGCGATATGCTCTGAACTGTTCCCTCTTTTTGATTAGCACATTCAATTGTTTATCCTATACAAAAAGGAGGAATGATATAAGCAAATAAATCTAAAATAGGATGTGTTGCATGATGAGTTTCATAATTTCACTTATCGTAGCTATTATTATCGGATGGGTTGGTAGCCTGTTTGTAAAAGGAGATATGCCCGGAGGAATTATCGGGTCGATGATCGCAGGTCTTATTGGTGCCTGGATCGGGCACGGGCTGCTTGGAACATGGGGACCGCATCTTGCCGGATTTGCCATTATCCCGGCGATTATCGGTTCAGCAATTGTTGTCTTTCTCGTAAGCCTCTTAGCAAGAAAAAGAGGATAGAAACAACAGAGCCCAAAGCGTGAGCGTTTTGGGCTCTTTTTTAATAGGAAAAAGCCTCTTCCCTTAACGGTTGAGGCTTTTTCCTTGTTTGACGCCTAAACAATGGATAAACCTGTTGAAGGCCTGTTTTCCTTCGGGTGTCTGTTTAAATACGCCGGCATGTTCAAGAATGCGTGCGAATACATGACCAAGCTCTTCTTTTATGACCTGTTCCGCATTCCCTTTTGTTATGGTTCTTCTTTCCATCAGACGAAGAGCCCAATCTTTATGTTTAGCGGTCAGCTCATTTTCTTCTAATGCTGTTTTCGGATCAGCAGAGCACATTGCCGCTTCCGTTGCTTTCATTTCTTCCTGTAAACGGCCCGGCAATATCGCTAAGCCCATGACCTCAATCAAACCGATATTTTCTTTTTTGATATGATGAACCTCTTGATGAGGATGAAAGATTCCTAATGGATGCTCCTCATCCGTCCGATTGTTTCTCAGCACGATGTCGAGTTCATACGAGCCTCCCCTGCGTCTTGCAATCGGCGTGACCGTATTGTGCGGCGTATCCCCTGTAAAGGCGGCTATGCCGGCTTTTTCATCAGAATATTGCTGCCATGTACGGAATATATGGTCCGCTGCGTCAGCGACTCTATCTGGATCGTCCCCCTGGAGCCTGAGCACAGACATTGGCCATTTCACTAAGCCCAGCGACACACCGGGATGACCCATCAATTCATATCTCTCCTCCATTTCGGCACGCGCCATCGGAAAATCGTGCGCCCCGCCTTGAAAATGGTCGTGGCTTAGGATGCTGCCCCCGACAATCGGCAGGTCTGCGTTTGATCCGATAAAATAATGCGGATATTGCCCGAGGAATGAGAGCAGTCTTTCAAACGTTTTTTTGCTGATCTCCATCGGTTCATGCTCACCCTTTAAAACGATGCAATGCTCCGGATAATACACATATGGCGAGAATTGCAAATACCATTGCTCGTCTCTGAGAATAACAGGAATGATTCTGTGATTCTGCCGGGCCGGATGGTTCACACTTCCCTCAAAGCCGACATTTTCCTTACAAAGCACACAAGGCGGATAATTCGTCTGCGTCTGTTCTTTGGCAGCCGCAATCGCTTTCGGATCCTTTTCGGGCTTTGACAGGTTGATTGTTATTTCCAGCTCGCCATATTCGGTCGGCACCGTCCAATGAACGTTTTTAGCGATTCTGTCCGACCTAATATAATAGACATCCTCTGCATATTGATAAAACTCTTTTGTCGCCTGTTTCGGTCCGTATAACGCCTTTGTCTCTTCAAACTTGCGGATGACCTCAGAGGGAGGCGGGACAAAACAGCCCATCAGCTTCGCACTGAGCAAATCTCGATAGGTGTCTGTATTTGCTTCTATGCGGCCGGTTTCTGCCGCCCACTCGTAAATAGGAGAAAGCAAGTCAGGAAGACGTTGGCTCTGCTTAATAGGTGTGCTTGAGACCGGCTGGGGATGTTTGATGTCCAGCACTTCATAAAGTCGGTTTCTCGTATATTCCTGATCCCAGATCGATATCAGTTTTCGTTCCAGCCCATACTCGATCAGCTGTTCCAGATGTTCAAAAATGCTCATGTGTCATTCCCCCTTTAGTTCTCTCGCTCCCTCACCAATATCAGCGACATAAAAATCAGCTTTGAGGCCTGTTTTTTCTTGATACCTATCTCCAACCTTTTGGATAAAGTCATCAACAAACTCATCCTTTACAATACTGATCGTGCAGCCGCCGAATCCCGCTCCCGTCATTCTTGAGCCGATCACTCCTTCTTGCTCCCACGCCGCAAATACGAGCTCATCAAGTTCCGGACATGTCACCTCATAATCATCCTTTAATGAAAGGTGGGATTCCTTCATTAACCGCCCGATTTCGCGAATGTTGTTTTCTTTAAACATGTCGGCTGTCTTGATGGCGCGGTGGTTTTCATATACGGCGTGCTTTGCGCGGCGTCTGTTCGTTTCATTTCGGATCAGGTCAGAGCATGCGTCGAAAACAGAAGGCTTGATGTCGCCAAGTGATGTAATGTCGAGCTCCTTTTGCAGATCCAGCAATGCGTCGCTGCACTCTTGGCGTCTCGCATTATAGCTTGAGTCCGCCAATGTCCTTTTTTTGTTCGTGTTCGCAATAACCAGCGCAAGCCCGGAGACATCGAGTTTGCTATATTCATAGTCCAGCGTATCGCAGTTCAGAAGCATCGCATGATGTTCTTTCCCCATTCCGATTGCGAATTGATCCATAATTCCGCAATTGACCCCGATAAATGTGTTTTCCGCATGCTGTGCCATTTTGACAAGCTCCAGCGCATCGAGTTGAGGATGAAAATAGCTTTGGAGCACGACCGCCATCAGCAGCTCAATGGAAGCGGAAGACGAGAGCCCTGCCCCGTTTGGAATATTCCCTGAAAACACGATGTCAAAGCCATTCGGAATCGAATAGCCCCTTTGTTGAAATTCATATATGACGCCTTTCGGATAATTGGCCCAGTCGTCTTCTTTTTGATAACGGATGCCGTCAAGACTGCATTCCTTTATGCCGGCTTCCTGAAAGTTGTCCGAATACATCCTGACCAGCCCGTCATTTCTTTCTGCAACAGCAGCATATGTACCCATTGTCAGCGCGCACGGAAACACGTGCCCGCCGTTATAATCCGTATGTTCTCCAATCAGATTCACTCTTCCCGGTGCGAAAAAAAAACGCAATCCCTCTTTTTCTCCGAATACACTTGCAAATATCCCCTTCAATTCTTCCCGCATGTGCATCACCTTTCATGGTTTTTATTTTTTGTTTCCCGGTCTTTCTGTAACGAAAACGGAAGATCATATGCTGCCGCCCCTGTCATACCCCTTCTTCTTTTGTCTTTTTAAAAACGAGCCATTTGCTTGCGACATAGTTGACGACAACAATTACCGCATTATCGAGTATTTTGGCCAGCGTTTCATTGGTATGGAACTGTCCCACAAGGAGGATCATCATGCCAAGGTCTATTCCGAGGGACAGCACCCGGACGCTGAAAAAGGCAGTGAGCTCTTTCAGCAGGCTTTGCAGGTCATCTGTTTTCTGCTGAAACACATATATTTTATTTGTTATGTAAGCAAACAGCACAGACAAAATCCAAGCAGCTACTGTTGCAGCTTTATAATCCACATTCATGATCTCTACCAATATATAAAAGCTGGCGATATTCACGATTGTCGTGAAAACCCCCATAATGATATACATAATCAATTCTCTATACTTCACTGATGTTCCTCGCTTTCTGAAAAACTTTTCAAATTTCTTAGCTTTGCGTATTCGCGGTTAAAAGAAACAAAAACGGAAAGCGCGTCAAAAAAGCTGCGGAATGTGGCCGGATGGCCCAATACACGCGATTGTTTGATGATTCCGTCAAGCACCGCACATATTATTTTAGCCGTATATTCCGGATCAATACTGTCGTCAACCAGCTTTCTCTCCTTCAGCCAATTAATATATGACGTATTTTCTTCCACCCACAATTCGTACAGCCCCACATAAGCCTTGCATTTTTGGACAACTTTAAAGGTCGGCATATTCATTGCAAACGAGGTGATGTCCCACGATGGTTTATTTTTGTAGTAAGAATACAGCAGCTCTGCGGCATGTTTTGCAGCGTCATGAAGAGTCAGCGGTTTCGCAGATGTCCGCTCGATTTCATCCAGGTAGCCGATGATAATCTGTTTTTTCATTTGATGATTTTCGAAGATATGCTGCAGGAAGTCTTCCATGTTGTCAAAATGAACATAAAATGCGCCTTTACTGTACCCGGCAGCTCTGCTGATTTCTTCCACAGACACAGGGTCATATGCTCGGTCAATCAATAAATTCAGGCCAGCCTCTATAAACCTTTCAAATGTTTGCTCTCTTTTAATTTGAAATTTGTTTTTTTTCATATTTTTCTCCAGCCGTATGATTACCCTTATCTTACACCGGATCAATCTTTTGCGGTATTTATTTCTTTCCAAAGGTATGCTATTCGGTTGTGGAGGGGTCATATTTAATAGGCAATACGATTTATTTTCATTTACATACTATCCAGTCAGTATTTAATTGTTTATTATTATAAATAAGGCCCATTGGTTATATTAGTCATTTTTTTAGGGAATAGGTAGGTGATTCTTCCTTCAGTTTGTGAACACCGAGCAACTATGTGTGAAATTTGTTGTACTCGCCTCATCATCACACCGGCTTGCCTTTTATTGCCTGGATGTTGCAGGAAAACATTTTATACAATTGGAGGTTACTATGAAAACTCAAGTTAAAAAAGATTTGGACAAAGATTGGCATATGTTGATTCAAGAAGCTAGATCCATTGGATTGGGCATTCATGATGTGAGGCAGTTTTTAGAATCTGAAACAGCGATGAGAAAAACCAATCACAAAAAGGCCGTCCGCCAAGACTAATCCGGACAGGCGGATCTTTTACCTCTGGCTTTTCTATCATCTGATCTGAGTTTTCACCATTTCCTCTATTCGATAGCTTATATACTGTGGGATTTTGAGGACAAACGGTGTTTCAGCCTAAAATATGACAGACAGCTGGTGATGCGGTCACCTCTTGGCACATGCATTGTCATAAAGAGGTGATGCGAGCATAAAACCGGACTTTAGAAAAAAGGGCAGCTTTGCATAAGCTGCATTTGGTGAGGTTTTGAAAGCAAACAGCTGGAAAACCTTCGCCCGTTTTATAACCCCCGCGTCTAATCTTCACGTTTCCTGCTTTTTTCATCCCCTTTATGATCCCGAAGAATAAATCAGACTTTCTGTACATACCTATTGGTGTACCTTTATGCTTATTTTTCAGCAGGATAATAAGGAGGAAAGCCATGTACAGATCGCAAGCTGATTACCAAAAGATTGCTGGATCTCCGTCTTTTCAAGCCTTTTTGAAGCAGAAACAGGCCTTTGTTGTTCCAACTGCGATTTTCTTTTTTGTCTTTTATTTTTCACTCCCTGTTTTAACGTCTTATTTCACCTTTTTGAATACTCCGGCAGTCGGTGCTGTTTCATGGGCTTGGCTGTTTGCCATCGCTCAATTCGCTATGACCTGGACACTCAGTACGGTGTATTCCCGAAAGGCAGCTCGTTACGACCAATTTGTAAACGCTTTAAAAGAAGAGCTAAAGGGTGAACAGACATGAACCTGACAGCGTTTCTGTTATTTGTAGCGATTGTCGGACTAACGCTTGTGATTACGTATTTTGCCGCGAAACAGACGAAAACGACGAGTGAGTTTTATACGGCCGGCGGCGGGCTCACCGGTGTTCAGAATGGACTGGCAATTGCCGGCGACTATATGTCTGCCGCGTCGTTCCTCGGCATTGCCGGAATGATTGCATTATATGGTTTCGATGGATTTTTTTACAGCATCGGTTTTCTTGTCGCTTATCTCGTTGTCCTCTATATCGTGGCGGAGCCGCTTCGGAATCTCGGAAAGTATACGATGGCGGACATGATTGCGGCGCGTTTTAAAGAAAAGAAGATCCGCGGTGTCGCCGCTCTCAATACCATCGCCATCTCTACCTTTTATATGATCGCTCAGCTCGTGGGAGCAGGGGCGCTGATTAAACTGCTGCTTGGGCTCGATTATACCGCGGCCGTTCTGATTGTCGGAGTGCTCATGACCATTTATGTCGTGTTCGGCGGAATGATCGCGACGAGCTGGGTTCAGATTATTAAAGCCGTTTTGCTGATGGCCGGCACCCTCGTCATCTCAATCATTGTATTTTCTAAATTCGGTTTTAACCTCAATACAATGTTTGAGCACATGAAAACGGCTACTCCGCTTGGCGCTGATTTTTTAAATCCAGGCAACAAATACAAGGTCCCGCTTGAAACCCTGTCGTTGAATTTGGCACTTGTGCTGGGGACCGCCGGCCTTCCGCACATCTTAATTCGCTTTTATACAGTTAAGGATGCCAAAACTGCCCGGGCATCGGTTGTTTCAGCAACGTGGATCATCGGTGTGTTTTACATTATGACGGTATTTCTCGGATTTGGCGCGGCCGCGTTTGTCGGTTTTGACGCGATTACAGCGGCCGATCCAGCGGGAAACATGGCGGCGCCGCTTCTGGCAAAAGCACTCGGAGGGGATTTCCTGTTCGCGTTTGTATCAGCCATCGCCTTTGCCACGATTTTGGCAGTGGTGACAGGCTTGGTGCTTTCTGCCGCTTCAGCGTTTGCCCATGATATCTACAGCCAGATTATCAGAAAAGGAGAAGCAACTGAGAAAGAACAGATGAAAGCGGCTAGATGGGCATCTGTTGCCGTGTCAGTGCTGTCTATCATTCTTGCGATTTTTGCACAATCCTTAAATGTTGCATTTCTTGTCGCATTGGCATTTGCCGTTGCCGCCAGCGCAAACCTTCCGCTGATTGTGTTTACTGTGTTTTGGAAAAGATTTAATGCCTCAGGCGCATTATGGGGCAGCCTGACTGGGCTGATCAGTGCTCTTGTCCTCGTGTCGATGAGCCCGAGCGTGTGGGACCCGGCCGGAGGTGCTATTTTTGTAGGCGAGCCGCTCATCCCGCTTTCTAATCCGGGCATCATTTCGATTCCGCTAGGTTTCCTCGGTGCGTGGCTTGGAACGCTTCTGTCTTCTGATAAAACTGCTCATGAAGATACATTTGCGGAAATACAGGTGAAGGCACATACCGGGATTCATATGGATCAGGATTAAAAAAGGCTCTCTAAACAGATTTTTGTTTAGAGAGCTTTCTTAGGTTACGTTTTCTGTTGTTCCTGAGAAATCGCGTTTTCAAATACTTCCTTGCCGGCTGCTCCTGGAATCACGGTGTCGCCGATGACAAAGGTTGGTACGGCTGTAATGTCAGCTTCTTCATAGGCGTGCTTCAGAGCTTGCCGCTGCACATCCTGATATGTTCTTGCTTCCAGTGCAGCTTTGAACAATGCTCCGTCTAAGCCGACTTCCTCGGCCAGCTTCGTCAAGATTTCAATCTCTCCGATGTTTTGGCCCTCTTGGAAAAATGCTGCAAATACACGGGTATTGTATGCATGTCCTTTGTTGTATTCTTTGGCAAAGTGAAAGCCTTCAAAAGCCAAATCTGTATATGGGTGAGGCGAGACGTTTGGAAATTTGATGTCGACTCCCAATTTTTCCGCCATCGGTCTGATCGAGGTTTGCCACATATATTTCTTGGAAGGATCGTTTACAGGATCAAGCTGCGGTGAAGGACTTGGACGCAATTCAAACGGCATCCACTCGACTTCAACATCCTTTCCTTTTATCGCCTCTTCAAAAGCGGCTTTTCCAATGAAACAAAATGGGCAGACGTAATCTGAATAAACTTTTATCTGTACGGTCATGATTGTCTCCTTTCGTATAGGTTGATTTTAAACTGTAACAATAAAAGTTACAACTGTTTTTTTAAAAAAGAAGCCTGCATGGCTTCTCTTTACGATTCAAGCAACCGCTGAGCAATATATTCTCCTTTTTTGCACCCGCCGGGGATTGCATATAAAGCAGAACCAATCGTTTGCGTATATTCATTTAACGCATCCTTTGCCGAAAGTGCCTTCAGCATGGGGATGAACTGATTGTCGGGATTTTTTTGAAAGCTGATAAACAGGAGACCTGCATCCATATAGCCGGTTTTTGAGTCAATGCCTTCTGTATAAGAAAAGGCTCTTCGCAAAATCTGTTTCCCCGTAGATTTCGCAAGACTGACGTGCGAATTTGACGGGATTTGATTCAGCTTGACAGGGTCTGTTTCTTTTTTTTGGCCAAAAGGTGCCCCTGAGCTTTTTCTGCGGCCGAAAGTATCCTCTTGATCCTTCAGGGAAGAGCGGTCCCAAATTTCAAGGAACATTTTGATTTTCCGAAAAGCCATATAAGTTCCGCCGGTCATCCAGTCAGGCTCGCCGGACTGAATCCACACGATCGAATTCATCAAGGTGTCATCCTTGGTGCTTTGGTTTCCTGTTCCATCTTTAAACCCAAATAGATTGCGCGGCGTTTCTCCTTTTTTGCCTCCGCTTAAAAAGCCTTTGTTTATCAGGCGGACTTCACAGGTGCCCACCGCTTGATTCAATAGGTTTCGCAGCGCGTGAAACGCCACCTGTTCATCATCTGCGCATACTTGGATGCAGATGTCTCCGCCTCCCTGCTTCGCATCTAGATTGTCATTCGGCATAGCCGGAAGGGCAGCAAGGTGTTTCGGTTTCTTGCTTTTCAGTCCGAAGCGATCCTTCCCATCTTTTTCGAAAAAGTCAGGCCCGAAGCCAAATGTAACCGTTAAGTTGGAAGGCGGTAAATCAGCCGATTCACCTGTATCCTGCGGCGGCAGGTATTGATTCTTCTGGTCGCTCGACATTTTTTTGCCTGACGTCAGCATGTGTGTCAGGCTGGTCCAGTTTCTGAATAACGTGATGATATCGCTTTTCTCCTTCGCCGTCACATCAAGCGCGGCAAAATACACGTACGTCTGATGGGCAGTGGTGATTCCGGCCTGATGCTTTCCGTAAAATGGCACAATCTGGTCATCCTCTTTTTCGTCCTTCTTCGATGACTTAGCCGCGGTCTGAACAAGCGGAGCAAGACCGCCGAGGCCGCTGGCGCCAATCGCCACGGCCGCCCCAGCCATCGCTCCCCATTTTAAAATGTCCCGTCTGTGAATTTGTTCTGGCTTTTTTTGTTCATCGCTCATGCTGTTACAAAACTCCTTTTATAGCACATTCGCAATCTTCGACATGGTTTCAGAAAGAGTCGTCAGCTTTGTGCTCAGCTCTCTGATTTGATCTTCACTTAATTTATCATAAGACGTATAGGCCTGATCATTTGTTTTGTATTTTGCCATTAAAACTTCAAATTCACTGAATTCGGTATCCAGCTTTTCCGTCAGGTCAGAGTGGTCTTTTACGAGCGCGCTTTTCACAGTTTGATACACGGCCTCAGAGCCTTCAACATTTGCCATAAGATCGACTAAATCGATTCGTGAGTAGCGCTCCTCTTCACCCGTAATTTTAGAAATACCTGCTTCGTTCAGAAGCTCCATCGCACCCGCCACAATTTGTTCTGGCGTTAATGTCAATGATTCAATCGAACCATCAAGCTCTTTTACATCCTTGACAAGCTGGTCAGCCGTCGCCTTTTCCCCGGAAATATGTTTATCCTTCCAAATGGCTTTCTCAAGCTTGTGGAACCCTGTCCACTTGTCCCCTTCTTCTACATCGTTTTCACGGGCATCAATTTTCGGGTCAAGATCTCCGAGGCTTTCCGCAATCGGTTCAATTCTCTCGTAATAGACACGCGCTTTCGCATATAACGTCTTTGATTTTTCAATATCGCCGGCCTTCACGGCAGCTGTAAATGCTTCAGTCGCCTTCACAAGCTCATCACTCTGCTCTTTGACGTATTCTTTATATTCATCTGCCGCTTTTGCCAGCTGATCGCTTGCCTTTTTGCTGCTCTTCTTCGCTTCTGTCAGGTCTTCTAAGGACGCTTTCAGTGACTCGGATTCTGTCTTGATTTTGTCTGTATTCGGTTTGGCTTTTTGCGCTTCTGTATAGATAGGCTGAAGGTGCTTTTCGATTTCTGTGTATTCGAACGGATAGTCGCTGCGAATATCATTTTCAAAAGAAAGCCAGTAGCTGTTTAATTCTTTCCCCTTCTTTTGAATCTCTTTTTGATTGGCTTTTTCTGCTGATTCATTCAGCTCGGAAATCATGTTCTCCATTTTATTGACCGAAGCCGTGATCTCTTTGCTTACTCCGCTTTTTTCAGATGAAGCTTTTTCTTTAGTTGACGAAGTGTCATTGGCTCCGCATCCTGCACACAGTGCAAGGATGCATCCGGCTGTTACAGCAATCTTTGTGATATTCATTTTGTCAGTTCCTTTCCATTTGTAAAATGTTTTGCCGCTTCTGAGACAAGCGCAATCAGTAAAAATAGTAAAATTAGCAATTGCGGAATCGTACTGTACACGGACGGGTAGATTCCGAGAACGGATACAGACGGAAGCCAGCTTTCTGCGTCAGACGGAAGAATCCCCGCGAGTTGCAGGCTGTGAACGCCTGTTCCAAGAAATTTCACGCACATATACAGGACAACCGCCATTGACAGCAGAAAAAACGGCTTCAATGGAATACGCATTCCGAGCTTTATCATAAGAATACCGACAATGATGAGAACGACAAGGCCCGCGGCTGTCCCGCCGATCAGCTCAGGGAGAGAGAGCTTTCCAACAAGGCCGATGAAAAAGATGACTGTTTCGAGCCCCTCCCTCACGACTGCCAGAAATGCAATGAGCGCAAAGGAAAGCAGGCTTCGTTTTTTCAGCGCCTGTGATTTCTGGATATTGATTTTTTCTCTCCACTTGTCCATCGAGGCGTTCCTATGCAGCCACACCCCGACATACAAAAGCATGACAGCGGACAGCACACCGGTGATTCCGCCTAGCAAGAAATTGTTTTCTCCGAATACCTTCGAGGAGAACAGGAGGGTGACGCCGATTCCGGCTGCTAAGGAAACAAACATGCCGGCTGACGCGCCGCCCCAGATCCAAGCAGAAGAACGGGTGACACGGGCTTTTTTTGTCATGGTCAAAAGCGCCCCGATGACAAGCAGCGCCTCCATTCCTTCTCGAATTGGGATCAATGCCGCGTCCCACCAGCTGTAGCTGCTCGAAGCAATCGGCTCAAGCAATTGAATCATTTCGTCAATTTGCTTTAATACCTCATCGGGATGGCTGCCGATTTCAGCCTTCATGAGTGCCAGATTTTCCTCCGATGTGGTATAGGCTTCTTTGGATTGGGATACGACGTCTCCTTCTACGGCCAGCCAAGATGTGATTAAGTTGTCGATAGCGGCTGACGCCTCATCCAGCTGGTCTTTTTCTATCAATTGTTTTGTTTCTTTTAAGCTTTGAATATAGGCTGTTAAGGACGTCCTTGATTGACCCGAGGATGTCTTTTTCAGCACAACAGCCTGCTGGTAGGTTTCTAAGTGAGAAGAAAGCTCTTCAAGCTGTGTTTCGAGTTTGTTCGCGTCTTGATTAATGAAAGAAAGAGAAATCATAGCGATATTCGAGTCCATTTTGCTGTGGGAAGAAAGATTTTCCTTCTTAATAGATGGTTCTTCCTTTTTCCACACCGTTTTGAAGGTCTCAAATGTTTGCTGTGCGGACTCTATATCTCCATCTTGTACTGATTTAATCATTTGCTTGTTTAATTCAAGCAGGGAAGCAATTGGATCATTTTCCGCATGCGCCGCTGAACCGAAAAATATCAACAAGCTGAGTAATATAAGTGCCAGCACCCGAGCCATCATGTTCCTCCTATAATTGAAAATGATTATCATTATATATCATAATCATAGCCAGTTCCCGATCTTTGTCAATGAAAATTTGAAGGTCTGAAAACCTTGGCAAAACAGCAAAAAGGCTGCCCTTTACAGGACAGCCTCTTGAAAGCAAAATCGGGTTATCGGCCGGTCTTATATGTGTGAATAACATCGTAAAATTTGCGTGCGGCTTCTTCCGGATCTTCCGTCAGACTGATAGCGCTGATCATACTGACACCGTCAGCCCCCGCTTCAATTACAGGACCGGCATTTTCTATTGTGATACCGCCGATGCCGACAATCGGGATGCTGATGCCTTGACGTCTCACCGCTTCAATGAGAGACACACCCTGCACAGCTCTTGTATCCTTTTTCGTTTCCGTCGGGTAGATCGGCCCGAGACCGACATAATCTGCTCCATCTTCCTCGGCTTGCTTTACCTCAGACATCGTATGGGCGGACACGCCAAGGATCATATCGCCAATGGCGTCGCGTACCTCTTTTGCTTTCGCATCCTCTTGGCCGATGTGCACACCGTCTGCCTTCAGCTTCAGTGCCAGCTCCACATCATCATTGACAATGAAAGGGACTCCGGCTTCACGGCATGCCGCCTGAACCTTTGCGGCGAAGTCAATCCGTTCCTCCCCTGTCAGTGCGCCTTCGCCCTTTTCGCGAAACTGGTACAGAGTGGCACCGCCTTTTAATGCGTTTTGTACAACTGCCAGAGGATCGGCTTTTGTATTGTTTGAACCCATAATAAAGTAAACAGATAATAGCTCTTTCATCATTTCCCGAGAAATACGTGTCATGAGACTGTCACCCTTTCTATTGTCGCTAACTCTGATACATCTTGTTCAGAGACAGAAGACAGCTTGTTCAGCAATTCAATCTGAAAGCTCCCCGGACCTTTGTCAGCTGTCTGCTGCGCGGCAAGCTGAGCCGCAACACTATATGAGGAAATCGCAGCGATGGCAGCGAATAACGGATTTTTTTCCACTGCACAAAACGCACCGACTACTGAAGTCAGAAGACATCCGGCGCCTGTCACCTTCGTCAGCAGCTTGTGGCCGTTATGAAGAGTGTATACGTTAGATGCGTCGGCAATTACGTCGACTTCCCCAGTAATCGCAATGACCGTGTTCAGTTTTTGCGCCGCCTGTTGAGCCAGACGGACAGTGTCGCCTCCGCCTTCACCGGCATCGACTCCTTTAATCATCCAATCCGCAACACCCACGGTATGTGCAATTTCAGCGGCATTTCCTCTGATTGCAGAGAGGCGCACCTCACGTATAATCTCACGCGCCGATTCAGTGCGGAACGGTGTGGCACCAGCCCCCACGGGATCAAGAATGACGGGTACGCCATGTTCATTCGCTGATTTACCCGCAATGATCATAGCTTCGACGGTTTCCTTGCTTAGCGTTCCAATATTTAAAATGAGCGCGCCCGCGATTTTCGCCATATCGGCAACCTCTTCTTTCGCATAAGCCATTACGGGAGATGCCCCGAGGGCGAGCAGACCGTTCGCTGTAAAATTCGTCACCACATTGTTTGTTATGCTGTGCACCAGAGGGCTATGCTTCCGGACGGCTGTTAGTCGTTTTGCTGCTGATTGTGCATCCATGTTAGCATCATCCTTTACTCTCTCTTTTTTTCGGATCCCATAAATACGATTTCGTATGTTCAAGCCAGGCTCTTGCCGCAAAGGACAAATAGCGGTCCTTTCTCCATATAATCGCAAGATGCCAAGGGATGACCGGATCGACAAGCGGAATGACTTTGACCTTTTCCGGGTCAAGGCCGAGACATATGCGTTCCGGCAAAAGTCCGATCCCCAGGTTGGCTGACACCATCTCACTGATAAAATCCCATTGTGAGGTTTCGTAAATGATATGAGGTCTGAATCCGGCCTTGATACATTCCATCATAATTCGATTATGGAGAACAAAATCCTCCCTGAAGAAAATAAAAGGCTCTTCCTTCAAATCCTGTAATCGGCTCTCTTTCTCACCCGCCAGCCGGTGGGAAGGGTGTACGACAAGCATTAATGTTTCTTTTACGATCGTAAATGAATGAAAAATGTCTTCGTTTGCGGGAAGAACAACAACGCCAATGTCAAGAGAACCGTCTCCAACGCCTTCTTGGACTTTGATAGAGCCGTCCTCAACGAGCTGAAAGGTCACATTCGGATAATTTTCCCGAAAATCGCCGAGCACTCGCGGGAAAAATCCTGATCCGATCATCGGCGGCAGCCCGATTCGCACATGCCCTTTCTTGACCTCCATAATATCATTTAACTCGGATGTCAGGTTTTGAAATGATTTAATAATTTCCTGCGCCTGTACATACATGCTATGACCGGCGTCCGTCAGCTCCACCTGCCTGCCATTTCGGTAAAAAAGCTCGATCCCAAGCTCCGCTTCTAAATTTTTGATCATTTTCGATATCGTCGGCTGAGAAACATAAAGTGATTGAGACGCCTTCGTAAAACTTTTCAGACGGGCGACCTCCAGAAAATATGTTAAATGGCGAATGTCCATTTGTTTCACCCTTTCTATAGACAAAAGGAATACTTATTATGCTTAATATATATTTTACCTATAGCGTAACCTCATGTACAATATGAATATAAGGGAGGCATCAAAATGAAAAAACTGTTGCTTACCGTTATTCAAATCGCTCTGTTATTTATATTCGCTCGGCTGATCAATTGGGTGACAGCCCTTCTTCATATAAATATTCCCGGCAGTATAATTGGGATTGTGATTCTTTTCACATTATTACACTTTAACATCATCAAGCTTGAATGGATAGAGCTTGGCGCGGCGTGGCTTCTTGGGGAGCTGCTTTTATTTTTTATCCCGTCTGCCGTCGGAGTGATTGAATACGGAGACATTATGTCAAAATTCGGTGTCAGCATTTTGCTTGTTGTCATCATCAGCACGTTTGTCGTGATGGTGTCCACAGGAACGCTTACACAACTTATTGCAAAAAGAAAGGAGAAAAAACATACGTGTTCATCGGAATTGTAAGTTTGTTATTAACGGTTTTGGTGTATTTAGGAGCAAAAAAAGTATATTCGCGTTTTCCGCGAGTCTATACGTCGCCGCTATTGGTGACGCCCGCTGTGTTAGTCGGTCTGCTGCTGCTGGTGAATGTCCCGTACGAGACATATAATCTCGGCGGTGAAGTGCTGACCGATATGCTTCAGCCGGCTACCGTGGCATTTGCGATCCCGCTTTATAAATATTTCCCTGTTTTAAAGAAATACGCAGTGGAAATTATTTTGAACGTCGCCTTCGGCTCATGCATCGCGATTATTTCTACAGCTCTTATTGCGAAATGGCTTCACCTCGGAACTGGCTTGATTGACAGCCTCGTTCCAAGATCAGTGACAACGCCGATCGCCATGAACGTATCTGAAATGATTGGCGGAATGCCTGCGGTCACAGCCATATTTGTCATTTTGACCGCTTTGTTCGGCACCGTCATCGGCCCGATAGTCATCCGCTATTTCCGCATTGATAACGAAATTGCGCGAGGCGTGCTTCTCGGCACAAGCGCACATGGAGCGGGAACGTCTAAAGCATTTGAGCTCAGCTCTGTGTCCGGCACGATTTCCAGTGTGTCGATGATCTTAGCTGCGATTATGACGCTTTGCGCGGCGCCGTTTTTACTTTCATTTATGTAAGAAAAAACTGTCCTGGCAAGGGCAGTTTTTTTTTATGTCTCCTTCCATTGAAAAGCTGAGAAATTACAATATAATGTAATTTGTGGATACCAAAGGAGGCACCCCCATGCACAACTTGCAGGTGAAACGGCACTACGCAGCGTTAAAAGGATTTTATTTGTTTGCTTTCCTGGGCACAGGCAGTATCATTCCGCTGCTCAGCATGTATTTAACAAAGGAACAGCATGTAAGCGGCTCACAAGTCGGCTTGATTATGTCACTCGGCCCGATTGTGATGATCTTTTTCCAGCCGTTTTGGGGTATGCTGAGCGATTATACGCAAAAAACAAAAAGCCTGCTTGCGGTTTGCACATCAGTAACGGGTGTAATCGGGCTCGGCTATATCTTATTTGAAAGCTTTCCGCTGTTTATTCTGGTTGCGGCCTGTTTTGCAGCCTTTCAGAGCACTATCATTCCATTGTCAGACAGCATTTCTTTACGCTACACACAACAAACAAACGGAAACTACGGCGGAATCCGCCTGTTTGGTTCTCTCGGCTTCGGCATTGCGGTGTTTGTCATGGGACAGGTGACGAATCAGCTGTACCCCATTCACGTCATTTTTATCTTTGGCTGTGCCTTTCTGTGCATGGCAGCCATATTGGCCTCACAAATGCCGGGACAGCAGAAAACCAAAACAAAGATCAATATCCGCAAAGGGTTCCGGGAGCTGATCAGCAACAAACCTTTCCTCATCTTTATGATCATCACCTTTACGTCATTTGCACCAAATTTAGCGAACAATACATACTTCAGTCTGTTTCTCGACAAAAGCGGCGCGTCTCTTTCCGCCATTGGCCTTTTATTTTTTATCGGAGTGATCTCAGAGATTCCGTTTATGAGGTTTGCACAGAAATTCATAGATAAAATGGGATTGCTCACTGTCATTATGCTGTCAGGCGGCGTTTCATTATTCAGATGGATGCTTTACTTCACAGAGCCTTCGTTATGGATTATTTATGCGACGGTATGTCTCCAGGGCGTTTCCATTGGTTTATTTATTCCGGCGGCGCTGCAATACGTCAAAAAAATTACCCCAAGCCACGTGGAGGCGACAGCGCTAACCATGTACGCCGCCATCGGCAACGGATTCGGCAACTGGTTCTGTACGTTTGTTGGCGGATACATTTTTGACTACGTTTCCATTTTCGCAGTCTATCTGCTCTTCGCCATTCTTAGCATAGCAGGCGCAGGGCTGACATTATATTTAATAAAAGCAGAAAAAAATAAGCATTCGCTTCATCAGACGGCTGTTACTTTTAAACCATAACGACTATAATGAATAAAAAGGAAGGAAGTGTGCTATGAACGGGCAAGAACGGAGCAGCATTTCTAAAGGATTACAGGTCGATATTGTATTGAAAGCGGATCAAAAAACAGGAAAACTGACGCGAGGTACAGTGAAGGATATTTTAACGAAATCTAGCTATCATCCGCACGGCATTAAAGTCCGTCTTGAAGATGGCCGTATCGGACGCGTCCAGCAGATCATTTCTACATAAAAAGCTGCCCCTGAACCGGGCAGCTTTTCTCTTTTTATTTTTTCTGCAGAAAGACAACTTTTAAGTAATTGCCTTCTGGATATGCCGATATCGTTTTGAAGTCCTCCGGCAATGTAAATTCCTCTATAATCGTATAGCTTTCATTTGTTTCTTTGAACGCGGCATCGATAAAGCCTTTGAATTTCTTCATTCCGAAGGCGCTGCTGTTTGTAGAGGCGACAATGATGCCCTTGTCGGCTGTAATGGCGATCGTTTCCTTCAGCAGATTTTTATAATCCTTGGCCGCGCTGAAGGTGCGTTTTTTTGTGCGGGCAAAGGATGGCGGGTCGAGAACAATTAGATCAAAGCGCAGATCCTTTTTCGCCGCATATGAGAAGTATTTAAAAACATCCATCACTTTAATATCGTGCGCCTCGTAATCCAGCTTGTTCACGCTGAATTGCTCGATCGTTTTGGCCAGGCTTCGATTTGCCACGTCCACGCTTGTTGTTTTCTCCGCTCCGCCAAGCGCTGCCGCCACTGAGAACGCACCTGTATAAGAAAACGTGTTTAAGACGTTTTTTCCACTGGCATAGCGGTCTCTGATCGCTTTGCGCACATGTCTTTGATCTAAAAAGATGCCTGTCATAGCGCCTTCGTTTAAATCAACCGCGTATTGTATCCCGTTTTCTTGAATGATGAGCGGGAACTCGCCTCTTTCTCCCTTCACGAAGTCATCATCCTCGACATATTGTCCAGCCGTATCGAAGCGTTTCTTTTCGTAAATCGCTTTATATTCAATATCCAGTTCATCCAGAGCGGCAATCAGCGTTTCTTTAAAGGTGTAAATGCCTTTGCTGTACCATTGGAGCAGCAGGTACCCGTCATAATAATCAACAGTGACGCCGCCGATGCCGTCGCCCTCCCCGTTGAAGATTCGGAAAGCCGTTGTATCAGGCGCCGCGAAAAGACTTGCACGCGCTTGTACCGCTTTTGTTAATTTGCTGAGGAAAAATGTTTGGTCGATATGTTCATTTTTATTGCGTGTGAGCGTCCAGCCGACCCCTTTATTTTGCAGGCCGTAATAGCCCCTTGCGAGAAACTCGCCGCTTTCAGACATGACATCAACGAGGTCGCCTTCTTTGACGTGCCCCGCACTGCCGGTGAGGGCTTCCTTTTCGATGAGCGGATAGCCTTTTTTGATTTTTGCAGCGTGTGCTTTCTTTAGGGTGAGTAGCTTCATATATGTTCGTCCTCTTTCTGTTTGCTTTTTCTTATCGTACCACAAAACGCCAAGATGTCTGCATTGACAGAAAGGAAAGGTTTTTCTACGATAGACAAAAAGAGTTTCTAGGAGGAACAGCATGGCAAAACGAATTGACCATACAGGCATTATGGTAAGAGATATTAACGCGTCTATTTCATTTTATGAAGAGGTTCTCGGCATGAAATTGAAAGACCGCATCACTCATACGAACGGTATTATCGAGCTTGCTTTTCTTGGCTTTGAAGATGGTCCGGAAACAGAAATCGAACTGATTCAAGGCTACAGCAGCGAGCTTCCCGCCGAAGGTAAAGTGCATCACATTGCCCTGCTGACTGATGACATCGCGGCCGAATATACAAAAGCGGAAAGAATGAATGCGAAATTTATCGACGAAGAGATTACAACACTTCCAAACGGGTATCGTTATTTTTATATCGAAGGCCCTGACGGCGAGTGGATTGAGTTCTTTCAGCGGTAAAAATCAAAGAACGTACATTTTTCATGTACGTTCTTTGTTTATCTATACCAACTGATATACGTTGATTCATCGCAAAACATGGCTTCCCAGCCCATACCCTGAACCATGTCATGAATCTTTTCATCTTTCGCAAGAAAAACATTTATGAATGAGTCGTATACACTCATAAACACAAAATCCATTTTCTCATCAGTCAACATGAGCTCTGCGGCGGCTTCATCAAGAACCATCCGCAAGTTAGCCTCAGTTGTGTCCAGAAAGCCGCTGTTTTCCACAATTGGTTCTGAGTAATAAAACCGATTGGACCCGTTGTAACGAAGCACTTTTACCAAACCGGGAATATGAAAATTTGAAATATGGTCCTCACTAGGATAAAAGAGATCTCCTTTTAAGTTCGCATGTAAACGTTCAGCTAAATCCTCTCTCGCGTACTCATCCCTTAAAGCAAATATCGATGTCTTCAAAGCCAGCCCCAGCTCTGCATGTGTTTGGAATCCGCATGAAGACATGATTTCTTTCCATGTAACTGCTTTTCCTTTTTCTCTTACTTCTTGATCATTCGGATAAATATGCTCATACTCATTTTTTCTCTTAGCTTTTTCCCACCCTTCCGGCATTTGAATAAAAGGAGAAAATAAAATAGCAGCTGATGTATATTCAACTGGTAGTTGTTTTAAGATTGGTGATTCGTCATCTAACCATATGTATTCTAGCATGCGTACCTCCTTTACATATTCTAACATTCACCTATAGTTGAAAGAAGATCATCAGCCCTTTAACAGCTGATGATCTATAACATTACATCAAGACATATTTTTATCCCCGGATTCAACCGCACTCTCTTCCTTCCATTTTTGATGATCCCAAATTCTAAAAAACGGATAGTAGAGAGCACATGTAATGAGCAGGTTCACCAGCTGCATGACGGCGCCCGATACTTTTCCGCCTGTCGCCAGGTACCCTGAAATGATCGGCGGCATGGTCCATGGCACGGCAATCCCGGCGGGCCTTGCCACCAGTCCGGTGCTCATGCCAATATAAGTGGCGGTAATGGTGAGGAGCGGGGCTATAATGAACGGAACGATAAGGAGCGGGTTCATCACAATCGGCATGCCGAAAATGATCGGCTCGTTGATGTTAAAGAGCGCGGGCCCGATGCCTAAGCGGCCGAGCTGCTTCATCTGTTTGCTCCGGGACCGCACAAGCATAGTGAGTACAAGTGCCAGCGTCGCCCCGCTTCCGCCGACATTAATCCAAATTTGAAAAAACTGAGTCGTAAAAATACTCGGCAGCGCCTCGCCCGCTTGAAACGCGAGACGGTTTGCATCCATGGCGCCATACCAAATCGGCGCCATAATACCGCCGATGATCGAAGCGCCGTGAATGCCGCACGACCAAAGCAGCATTTGCACGAATTCAGCAATCAGACTCCCGCCGAGGCTACCGCCAAGGATGGAAAGCGGTGTGCCGAGCAGGTCTCCGACGACATTGTGCAGGCTTTCAAAAGGCGTCATTTCAACCAAAAGACGCGCCAGCCATATAAGAAATACGATGATAAAGCCGGGAATCAGCGCGACAAATGATTTGCTTACTGCCGGCGGCACGCCATCAGGCATGTTAAACACAATATTTTTTTGAATGATGTACCGATAGACTTCAGTTGAAAACAAGGCGATGATCATGGCGACAAACAGTCCCTTGCTGCCGAGCAATGTGATGGGAATTCCGCCTCCGACCATGATTGATTCTGTTGAGCCATCCGGCGTAAAAGGCACCTCAAACGGCGTTGCCAATAAGAAGGCTGCAATTGAAATCGCTCCGGCCGACAGCGCATCAACACCGTAGCTTTCCGCCAGACGATAGGCGATCCCGAAAGCCGCAATCATTGCCATAATATCGAATGAAGCATTGACAGGATAGCCGAGCTTATCCGCCCACTGTTCTCCAAACACACTTGCCATAAAATCAGCATAACCGGGAATCGGCAGGCTGGTTAAAATCAAAAAGACTGAACCGATAATAATCAGCGGCATGGTCAAAACAATTCCGTCACGCAATGCGCTGAGATGCCGCTGTCCGGCAATTTTCCCAGCGACAGGCATGATTTTTTCTTCCATCACCCGAGTGAACGCGCTCATCTGAAAAGCCCCCTTTTCTCATTGCTTTGTGAACAACCTTTGCAATGTTTTCTTTATCTTATTTTGAAAACGCTTACAAATTCATGTGGAAAATTTCCTCTTCCTGCGGAAAAAATCTGAATTCTTCTGAGCCATCCTATCAATGAAAAAATTTTTCCTTCTTACTATCAAAATCACATTATCCTCCGATATATATATCAAACATCATAGAAAAAGGAGAAGAACTATGAAAAACACGTTTTGCAAACTTGTTGTATCAGCCACTCTGTTTTTCAGTTTTCTCGCCCTAGGGCCACTTGCACATGCAGAAAACAGCAGCCAGAATGAAATCATTGTGGTCTATAAAAACAAAGACGGCAAAGAAACTGTACTAGACAGTGATGCTGAGGTTGAGCAGCAGTATAAGCATCTTCCGGCGGTAGCGGTCAAAGCAGATCAAAAGACAGTAAAAGAATTCAAACAGGACCCTGATATTTTGTATGTCGAAAACAATGTCACGTTCACCGCAGCGGACAATACAGACCTCAAAATACTGTCAGAGGACGCCGACACCTCTGACAACTTCGAACAATGGAACCTTGAACCGATTCAGGTCAAACAAGCTTGGAAGGAAGGGCTGACAGGGAAAAACGTCAAAATCGCTGTCATCGACAGCGGGATCTCCCCCCACGACGACCTGTCGATTTCCGGCGGGTACTCAGCTGTCAGTTACACCTCTTCTTACAAAGACGATAACGGCCACGGAACGCATGTCGCCGGGATTATCGGCGCTAAGCATAACGGCTACGGAATTGACGGCGTCGCACCGGAAGCACAAATATATGCGGTTAAAGCGCTTGATCAGAACGGCTCGGGAGATCTTCAAGGCCTTCTCAAAGGGATCGACTGGTCGATAGCGAATGGGATGGATATCGTCAATATGAGCCTTGGCACGTCTTCAGACAGCCAGATTCTTCATGACGCCATGGACAAAGCATATGAAAAAGGCGTACTGCTCGTTGCCGCAAGCGGAAATGACGGAAACGGAAAGCCAGTAAATTACCCTGCGGCATACAGCAGTGTCGTTGCAGTGTCAGCAACAGATCAACACAATCAGCTCGCATCCTTTTCGACAACAGGAAATGAAGTTGAATTTTCAGCACCGGGAACAGACATCACGAGCACGTATTTACATCAATATTACGCGACGGGAAGCGGCACATCCCAAGCGACACCGCACGCCGCTGCCATGTTTGCTTTATTAAAACAGCGTGATCCTGGTAACACGAACGTGCAGCTTCGCGCCCTCATGCAGAAAAACATCGTTGATCTCGGAATGATGGGGCGCGATCAGCAATTCGGCTATGGCCTGATCCAGTATAAAGCCCAGCAGGCAGATAAAGCGTACGCGGCTGCTGAGCAAGCGGTCAAAAAAGCTGAACAGACAAAGGCACAAGCCGATATTGACAAAGCGAGAAAGCTCGTCAGCCAGCTGCCAGATTCCAACGCAAAAAAAGCTTTGCAAAAAAGACTAGATAACGTTCAGGCATACAGAAATGTAAAAGACGCGAAGGACAAAGTGGCAAAGGCAGAAAAGTATAAAACCAAGCAAACCGTTGATACAGCACAAGCCGCAATCAACAAACTGCCGAACGGTACGGATAAAAAGAACCTGCAAAAACGCTTAGATCAGGTCAAGCGCTATATCGCATCAAAGCAAGCAAAGGACAAAGTCGCCAAAGCGGAAAAAAGCAAAAAGAAAACAGATGTCAGCAGCGCTCAATCGGCAGTCAGCAAGCTTCCGGCAGGCTCAGAAAAAACGTCCCTGCAGAAGCGTCTCAACAAAGTGAAAAGCAGCAATGTAAAAAAGGCGCAGCAATCAGTCGCCGCAGCGGAAAAGAAATCAACTGACGCAAACGCGGCAAAAGCCCAAAAAGCCGTCAATGAACTTCAGTCCGGAAAAGACAAAACGTCATTGCAAAAACGGTTAGATAAAGTGAAGAAAAAAGTGGCGGCAGCTGAAGCCAAGAAAGTCGAAACAGCCAAAGCCAAAGTGAAAAAAGCGGAAAAAGACAAGACAAAAAAATCAAAAACAGCCGCTCAGTCCGCAGTAAATCAATTAAAAACATCCCATGAAAAAACAAAGCTGCAAAAACGGCTGAACGCCGTTAAGCCGAAGAAATAATTGAAAAACCTTTAAGGCGTAATGCTCGTCTTAAAGGTTTTTTCATCTGTTACATTGTGTACGCAACCTTTTTCCCATTTGTTTCACAGGCTTTTCATACTATTGCTATCCTGCTGTGAACAGCATAAAATGAACGTTATTACAGATATCAACTGCATAATGCGGGATTGTGACTGGCAAGCAGGCAAGACCCAACGATGCAAAGGGAGTATTAGTGCCTAGAAAAAGAAAGGTATTTTAACTCTTCTTTTCGTGTTGGGCTCGTAACGGTGCCATGGACATTTCTGCTTTATATGTTTCGTAATGCCCCGTCACCCGACGAGGGCATTTTTTGATGGCTCTGCATGATTTATAGTTTTTCTCACTTTTTTCATTTTGATTGTCAACTTTTCATTTGATACGATGAACAAGCCGACTTTTCTTCAGCAGAGGAGGTTTTTATTGTTTGCAAAAAGAGATTGCGAAAGAATTATTGCTCCTCGCAGGAGGAAAAAACAACATTAACAGCATCAGCCACTGTACAACTCGTCTTCGTTTCGAAGTCAAGGATGAAACGAAAATCGACATACGTGCTATTGAAAATCTGCAAGGTGTGCAGGGCACCTTTTTCAGATATGGCCTGTTCCAAATTATTTTTGGGGCAGGTGTCGTCAACAAAATTTATAAAGAAGTCGTTTGTGTGTGGGAGGCATCGCCTTCTGAAGAGGCTGTTCAAGAGAAACATGCCAGCCGCAAACTGAACCCCGTCACAACATTTGCTAAAACGCTGTCCGATATTTTCATGCCGATTATCCCGGCGATAACAGCAAACGGGTTGCTCATGGGGCTGATCGGCATGATTCAGGTTTTTCACTGGTTCTCTGCCGACAGCCCGTGGATCAAAATGCTGGATCTCGTATCCAGCACCGCATTTATTCTGCTGCCGATTTTGGTTGGCTTTAGTGCCGCCAGACAATTTGGCAGCAACCCATTTTTAGGGGCATTGATAGGAGGGCTTCTGACTCATCCTGATTTGCTTGATCCATCCATGCTCGGCAGCAAAACCCCCGCTTCCTTGGACATATGGGGGCTGCATATTCCATTGATGGGCTATCAGGGCGCCATTATACCGATTCTTCTCTCCGTTTATATCATGAGCAAAATTGAGAAGCTTTTAAAAACGATTGTGCCCAAGTCACTTGATGTCGTGATCATTCCCTTTATCACTGTGATGGTGACAGGGTGTCTCGCGCTGATTGTGATGAACCCCGCCGCAGTTATTATCGGCCAGGTCATATCGCAATCGATTGAATACATTTATCACCACGCAGGCATTGCTGCCGGAGCACTTTTCGGGGGCATCTATTCCACTATCGTTCTATCAGGCTTGCATCATAGCTTTTATGCGATTGAAGCGACTTTGCTTGCCGACCCTCATGTGGGTGTAAACTTTTTGGTGCCGATATGGTCAATGGCGAATGTGGCGCAAGGCGGAGCGGGACTGGCGGTTTTTTTCAAAACGAAGCAGTCCAGCCTGAAGAAAATCGCGCTCCCCGCTTCCCTTACCGCGTTTTTAGGCATTGTGGAGCCGATTGTGTTCGGGGTAAATGTGAAGCTGATCCGCCCCTTTATCGGAGCCGCTATTGGCGGTGCTCTCGGCGGGGCGTATGTAGTTGGGGCACACGTCGTCTCGAATTCCTACGGACTGACCGGCATCCCGATGATTTCAATCGTGCTGCCATTTGGCGTTGCGAATTTTGTTCATTATATGATCGGTTTTTTGATCGCGGCCGTCTCTGCTTTTATAGCTACATTGTTTCTCGGGTTTAAAGAAGAGACAGAATAACTGGATTTATTCGATTTCATTCATAAAACGGGGGATGAAAGGAAAAAAGCTATGAAAATTAAAAGAATCTTAAATCATAATGCAATCGTCGTAAAGGATCAAAATGAAGAGAAGATTCTCTTGGGTGCAGGAATTGCGTTCGATAAAAGGAAAAATGATATTGTCGATCCGTCTAAAATAGAAAAAACATTCGTCAGAAAAGATACACCTGACTATAAACAATTCGAAGAGATTTTAGAAACGTTGCCGGAAGACCATATTCAAATCTCCGAGCAAATTATTTCCCATGCTGAACAAGAACTGAACATCAAAATCAATGAACGGATTCACGTCGCGTTTTCAGACCACCTCTCATTTGCGATTGAACGCCTGAGCAACGGAATGGTCATCAAAAATCCGCTGCTGAATGAGATCAAAGTTCTTTATCCGAAGGAATTCCAAATCGGCATGTGGGCTAGAGCGCTGATTAAAGAGAAGCTGGGCATTGAGATTCCTGAGGATGAAATCGGCAATATCGCCATGCATATTCACACAGCCAGAAACAACGCCGGCGACATGACACAGACACTTGATATAACAACGATGATCCGTGACATTATCAACATTATTGAAACCCAGCTGTCGATCAACATTGTGGAGGATACCATTTCTTATGAAAGGCTCGTAACCCATTTGCGCTTTGCCATTCAGCATATCAAAGCAGGCGAAACCATTTACGAGCTGGATTCAGAGATGATTGCCATCATTAAAGAAAGATTCAAGGATGCTTTCCTATGCGCCAAAAGCATCGGCACATTTGTAAAAAAGGAGTATGGCTTTGAGTTTCCTGAAAAAGAATTGTGCTACATCGCCATGCATATTGAGCGGTTTTATCATCGGTCAGTGGCGCGCTGACAAACAAAAAAACGCTTTTGATGATCTCAAAAGCGTTTTTTTCATATATAGATTATTGGTTGATGGCCGGGCTCCCGATCGTATTCCACTTCGTATAGGACATGTAATGGAAATACTCATCGCGGTACGGATGCTTGGTATTGGAGTTCCAAGGCTTTTCTCCGCCGCAGAAGTGGACGATTGCCGGGTCTTCTCTCGTTTCATTATATTGCTTCCGCCCTAACAGTGTCGGTGGTGTTTTCAGTTTTAACATGATGTATGTTTGAGCGTTCCAGCGCGGATGAAGCTCATACCACTTATCATATAAGATCGCGTTCAGCGCATCTTGGTCATGTAACACAAGAAAATCTTCAGAACCGTTTTCATTGATAAAGTTGAGAACTTTTTCTGTGATGTTTTGCTTTCTCCAAGGTTCCATATCAATAATCATAATACCTGAGTTAAAATACTTTCCTGTGTCCGTGATATTCATTTCTTTCAAACGTTCATGCTGCCCCGCATCTTCCACAGCAGCAACGGTGTATGGAGCGATGTCCAAGTCCCATAGTTTCGAAATATCCTCAAGGACAAGTGCATCACAATCGACATAAATCATCCGCTTAATGCTCTCATCCTTAATTAAGTCAGGAATCGAAATGCGGTAATACGCCGCTTTTGTAATGTGGCTGCTTTCCACAGCATGTTCATACTGGTTGGCATCCACTTCTAAGAACTCAATCGGCACGCCGAACTTCAATGTCGTTTCTTCCAGCCTTTTTTTGTTATCAGGCTCAATTCCCCCATCAATCACATATAGCTTTACTTTTCTATTCTGGTCCATGTTTGTCAATAAAGAAACGAACATCCCACCTAAATGACGAGCATAATTATCATCTGCGCATGATACGATATGCATAAATTCATCTTTCTTCAATGGTATTCATCTCCCTTTGTGTTGTACAAGTTACATTCCCTTTTTCAGAAAATTAAACACCATTCTCCAATATTTTTTTTAATAGAATGTGCTATACAACAAAAAGGCTATTATTTTTTGAACATGCGATAAAGCCAATAAAGAATGAAAAAGCTCGCGATTGCAATCGCTTCAGCTGAGGCGATATACCATGGCCAAGGCCCGAGAACATCCAAAAGTGAAGAGCCGCCCGGCTTTTTCGTTAAATACATATAATTCGCATTCAGCCAGCGGTCAACCAGATAAATGATCCCTCCGTACAGATTGACAATCAAAACAGTCACCCATAAAGAGCGCTGTCTGAGTCTGTACGCGCCAATTACTGCCATAAGCAAACAGGATAGAAATACGGACCCGTGCGAAATAAAAAAGAGAATATATCGTACATGCGGAAATGAAAACATACCAAGATCTGGGGTCAGAAGCGCCTGAAGCGAGCTTCCTATACCGACAAAATACAAAAACACAAACAGCTTTCTGCTCTTTGTCACCAGCATAATCGCTGATAAATACACAGACAGGTCACTCAACTGAAGAGGCAGAGAAGTCCGCACCGACCACCTGCCCGTGGCGATCATCCAAATTTGGTAACCAATTTGTGAAGCAAGCAAAAGAAACACAAATAAATAGCGCAGAAATTGACTGAATGCAGGCTGCTTCACTGACCGGCGGAACAGAAACAATAGGATGGCAAGCACGCCGATCAAGCCTAGTGTCACTGCATGCTCTGTCGAAAACAGATGAAACGGATCGTGTCTATACACGCCTTGAACATATTTTTGCACAACTGCACCCCTCGTTAGCGGATTTTTCTTTATTGTGGTGTTCTTTTGGCTTTTTTTATTCAACTGAAAAATATAGGCTTGAAGTTCACCATCGTCTCTGCTACAATTCATTTCATAGCTAATGATTCTGATAATTTAAGGCAGGCCTGATAAATGGTACGTTTCAATACACAGCAGCAGCTTCGCAAAGAAGAGCATGACACACTCAGCAAGCTTAGACAAATGCCCGTTGAGTCACTCAACCTGGAAGCCATTTCGATCGCGACGAATCTGTATCGGTCTGCGCAAAGGCTCCGTGTCAAAATGGAGACTGAGGTTCTTTCTTCTTACAAATTATCTTGGACCGCTTTCTCCATTCTTTACGATCTATGGGTATGGGGCAAACTCGAAACGAGAAAAATCGCTGAGCTGTCAGGCATTTCAACAGCTACAGCAAGCAACGTGACCAAAACGCTCGAAAAAAAGGGCTTTTGCTCCAAAAGCATCGATACCAGAGATCGGCGACTTGTTTTTGTCACAATTACTGAATCCGGCAAACAAGCGATCGAAGAACTCTACCCCGAGTTTCACAAAGGGGAAACGGAATTGATTACGGGCATGACAAAAGAGGAGCAGAAAACCCTGACAGGACTGCTTAGAAAAGTAGCGGACAATCTTCATACATCATAAGCTTTGACGGGAATCCAGTAGCGGTTGTCTCCCTGTTTCAGAGAGCCGGCGGAAGGTGCGAGCCGGCACACAGGCAAACGCGAATTACCTCCCCGAGCTTTCTTTGTGAACGTTAGTAGCAAAGGACGGGAAACCGTTATCGAATGAGCGGAAGACAATGTCTTCAACCAGGGTGGTACCGCGTGCATTGAGCCACGTCCCTTATCGGGATGCGGCTCTTTTTGTGTTTCTAAAAAAGGAGGAAAACGATGAAAACATTTGATCAGCTCACAGCAGCACAGCAAAAAGAAGTCGAAAGACAGCTTGATTTATATATGACAGGCGCCCAAGAAGTCATACCGCCGGAGGAATTAAAGGCTAAGCTTGTCAAATCGATTGCGACAGGCACACCACTAAAAATCAAACTCGGATTAGACCCTTCTGCACCGGATGTTCATCTGGGACATACGGTCGTTTTAAACAAGCTTCGCCAATTTCAAGAAAACGGCCACATTGTGCAGCTCTTGATTGGCGATTTCACAGGAAAAATCGGTGATCCGACAGGCAAGTCCGCAGCCAGAAAACAGCTGACCAATGAAGAAGTCAAGCACAACGCCAAAACATACTTCCAGCAATTCGGGAAAGTGCTTGATCCAGAAAAAGTCGAGCTTCACTACAACTCGAAATGGCTGAAGACATTGCATCTGGAGGATGTCATTGACTTGGCAGGCAAAATAACAGTAGCACGCCTAATGGAACGCGATGACTTTGAAGAACGCATTGCCATGCAAAAACCGATCTCCCTGCATGAATTCTTTTACCCGTTGATGCAGGGATACGATTCCGTCGTTCTGGAAAGCGATATTGAATTAGGCGGAACAGATCAGCATTTCAATGTGCTGATGGGACGGCATTTCCAAGAACGATACAACAAAGAAAAACAAGTCGTCATCCTGATGCCGCTTTTGGAAGGCTTGGACGGTGTTGAGAAAATGTCGAAATCAAAAAACAACTACATCGGCATTGACGACCATCCAAACGACATGTACGGGAAAACGATGTCACTGCCCGACAGCCTGATGAAAAAATACATCCATTTGGCAACGGACCTTGAGCTTGAAGAAAAAAAACAGCTCGTAAAGGACTTAGAAACCGGCGCCGTTCATCCAAGGGATGCCAAAATGCTTTTAGCCAAAACGATTGTCCGAATGTACCACGGATTGGAAGCCGCTGAAGCAGCCGAACAATCTTTCAAAACAGTCTTTCAGGAAAACAGCCTGCCTGAGGATATTCCGGCTGTGAACTGGAAAGGCGAGAAAACAATAGCGATGATCGATCTGCTCGTCACTCTTGATCTTCTCTCTTCGAAAAGCGAGGCGCGCCGCATGATTCAAAACGGAGGTGTCCGGATTAACGGAGAGAAAATAACAGACATTCACGCCGATGCAGAGATAAAAGAGAATATGATCATCCAGGTCGGCAAACGCAAGTTTTTAAAAATCCAATAATTTGATGTCCTGACGCTTATGAAATCGGCTTTCATAAGCGTTTTTTTGCAGGTATAAAGCACTGTCTTTTCAAAAATGCGCTTCAGGTTGCAGGAAAACCCTTTAGCATCCCGAAATATTCCCCATCCACACATTAGGGGAGGTTCATGTTTATGAAAAAGCTTTTGACTGTGATGACGATGGCCGTTTTAACGGCCGGCACGGTTCTCTTGCCGGCACAGAGTGTCACCCCTGCTGCGCACGCTGTCCAAGTATCAGAAAGCCAGCGGGAGCTTCCATTCAAAGCAAAGCGTGCGTACTCAACCATTTCTCAGCTTAGTGAAACAATCGGCCCCAGAATAGCCGGAACTGCCGCTGAAAAAAAGAGTGCCTTATGGATCGCCTCAACCTTGAGAAAATTAAAGCTTGATGTGAAGGTTCAACGATTCGGCATTCCTGACCGGCTTGAGGGAACGCTGTCTTCAGAAGGACGCGACATTCTTCTCCGGGCGGCATCCGGCTCAGCCCCGACTGAGGAAAAAGGGCTGACGGCTCCGCTTTACAATGCCGGCTTAGGCTATCCAAAGGACTTCACCGCTGATGCCAAGGGCAAAATCGCCTTGATTTCAAGAGGAGACCTGACATTTTACGAGAAAGCCAAGAACGCCGAAGACGCCGGGGCGAAGGCTGTCATCATTTATAACAACAAAGAAAGCCTTGTGCCTGTCACCCCAAATCTATCCGGAAATACAGTCAGCATCCCTGTCGTCGGAATTAAGAAAGAAGACGGTGAAACCCTTATCCAGCAAAAAGAAGCAACCTTACAAATAAACGCGCTCTCAAATCAAACCTCCCAGAACATCATCGGTGTCAAAAAACCAAAGAACATCAAAAATCCTGATATTGTGTATGTCACAGCACATTATGACAGTGTTCCTTTCTCGCCCGGCGCAAATGACAACGGATCAGGAACCTCTGTCATGCTGGAAATGGCACGCGTCTTGAAAAGCATTCCTTCCGACAAGGAAATCCGCTTTATCGCTTTTGGCGCTGAAGAGCTCGGCCTGCTCGGCTCCTCTCATTATGTAGATCATCTATCAGAAAAAGAGTTGAAACGAAGCGAAGTGAACTTCAACTTAGACATGGTGGGTACAAGCTGGGAGAATGCGTCTGAGCTGTATGTCAACACATTGGATGGACAATCTAACTATGTTTGGGAATCCAGCCATACGGCCGCTGAAAAAATTGGATTCGACAGCCTGTCTCTGACACAAGGAGGCTCATCCGATCACGTGCCGTTCCATGAAGCCGGTATAGATTCCGCTAACTTTATTTGGGGAGATCCGGAAACCGAAGAGGTTGAGCCTTGGTATCATACCCCTGAAGACTCGATCAAGCATATCAGCAAAGAACGCCTTCAGCAGGCCGGCGACCTTGTGACAGCCTCTGTCTATGAAGCTGTGAAAAAAGAGAAAAAAACGAAAGCCAATAAGAAACAAATGAAGGTAAAAGCCTCTGACATTTATGAAGATATGAAATAAAAAAAGACGGCACATCGCTGCCGTCTTTTTTTAATCCACTTCTTTCTTAATCCCCAGCATTTTCTCATCTAAATAATGGGCGATCTCCGCCGCTTCCTTCAGTTCATCGGTTAAATGTTTAGGAACGTCGTTGTTCAATTTATAGTAGATTTTATGCTCCAAGCTCGCCCAGAAATCCATGGCGATGGTGCGGATTTGAATTTCTGCTTTGACGTATTCCACTCTGTTCGTTAAGTTCACAGGCATTTCAATAATCAAATGCAGGCTTCGGTAGCCGTTCGGTTTCGGATTCTGAATATAATCCTTTACCTTCACGATCCGCAAATCCTCATGCTGCTTCAGGACGTTCACGACATTATAAATATCAGAAATAAAGGAACAAATGATACGCACACCGGCAATATCGTTGATATGTTCCTTCATTTCCTGTGTCGTAATCTCGCAGCCCTTTCTCATGAGTTTATTTACGATGCTTTCAAAGCTTTTTACACGCGATTTTGTATGCTCAATCGGATTGTGGCCATGAATTAAATTGTATTCCTGACTGATAATCGAAAACTTTGTATCAAGTGCATCAAGTGCGAATTTATAAACCAACAGTTCGTTTTTCCAGTCTTCCATGACAGTTTTTAAATCGTCCATATGTGTTACAGATAAATCCATTTTCGTCATCTCCTTTAACGGATCTTTATCCGCTGTCCATGTACTAGACGTGCCTGCCTGCTGCTAGGTTCTATGAATTTTTTTACAAAATCCTGTCGAATGTAACAAAAAAAGACCGCAGAAAAAGCGGTCTTCTTTCTTACCGGAAATAACTGATCAATAATCCAATTGACAGCAGGAATCCGAAAAATGTATTGGTTTGCGCTGTAGATTTCATCGCTACAATCATATTCATTGGCAATTCTTTTTTGACGAAGCCTTTCACCGCCTGAACTGGTTTAGGTACGCTCAAAAAGACGACAAACAGCCATGGGCTTGCAGCTCCTGTAATGACCAAGCCGACAACCCAAATATACGCCACAGCAAAAGATGCAGCCAACAGAGTGACAGCTCCTTTATGCCCCATCAGGATTGCCAATGTTTTGCGTCCGCCTTTTTTATCCTCTTCGATATCGCGAATGTTGTTCGACAGGTTAATCGCGCCGACAAGAATCGCAATCGGAATCGAAATCAAAATGCTTTGCATATTGATCTTATCTGTCTGAATAAAAAATGAAATCAGCACAAATACCGAACCCATGCAAATGCCTGAGAATAACTCACCGAACGGTGTATATGCAATTGGCAGAGGCCCGCCTGTATACAGGTAACCGATCGCCATTCCCACGAGGCCGATGACAGCCAGCCACCAGCTGCTGCTCATGCAAATATACACACCGAGCAAAATGGCAATGCCGTATGAAGCGAGAGCTAATTGCAGAATCGTTTTGGGCTTCATACCATGTCTAACAATTGCGCCGCCGATTCCGACAGATTCAGCTGTATCTAACCCGCGTTTAAAATCGTAGTATTCATTGAATAAGTTCGTCGCGATCTGGATCCATAAGCAAGAAAACAGCATAGCCAGAAACAGCAGCAAATCAACCTTCACATAAAACATCGCCAAAACTGTTCCTAAAAGCACAGGAACAAACGACGCCGTTAATGTATGCGGACGCGTTAATTGCCAAAGAATCTGCCCCATACTTTCTTTTTCCGGCGCTGTCTGACCCTCACCCTTATTTGTTTGGTTCATCTTCCTCTTCCTTTCTATTAAAAGGCTTACTTTATTTCAGCCGGCCACTTGATGAGACTTGCGTTTTGCTTCCTTATCTATCATAATGACTTCTCCACCATTTCACAAGATACCTTGAGCGGGCGTTTTCCTTCTTATTATACCCTTTCTGCCCTGATTTCATTAGGGTTCTGCCTGTGCCTTTACAAACAGGAGCGGAAAAATTTTTTTAAATACATTTTCGCTTTTTAAAAGTTAAAAAGTTCTCTTCATTACATTTGATCTTTCCTTTATAATGAATCAGTCAGAGAAGCTTCATTCATACTCTCTTTCTGAGATAAAAATTCACTTCTGAAGGCAGAAGCCGATATATAAATTTGAGGGAGATTAGGGAAAATATGAAACTTTTTGCGCATCCGCTCGTCATATACTCATGTAATTATCGAAAAAACGGGAAGGGAATTTAGATATGCTGCAATTGATGAAACAGCTGTATGAAAAACCCGCTGTCAAGTGGACTTGTCATACAGGCTTTTATTTGTTGATACTGCTTGTTTTGTTTTTTATGTATGGTTTTCACACCGCGAATACCGGTTCTTATATTTATAACGATTTCTAATTGGAGAGAGAATAACAATGAAACTTTTAGATGCTATTCAAACACATGCGGAAACTTATCCGCAAACCGAAGCCTTCCGCTCTCAAGGCCAGTCGCTCACATATCAGGAACTTTGGGCACTGTCTGACCGCGCGGCTGCCGCAATCAAAAAACGCGTTTCCGGAGAAAAGGGTTCTCCTGTTCTGGTGTACGGACATATGGAGCCGCACATGATTGTCTCCTTTTTAGGAAGCGTCAAGGCGGGACACCCTTATATCCCGGTTGACTTGTCCATTCCATCCGAGCGGATTGCGAAAATTATTGAAAGCTCGGGCGCCGAATTGCTGATTCATGTATCTGGTCTTCCTGTTGATATTGACAGCGGGCTGATTCAGACAGTTTCAGCGGAAGAACTGCTGGAAAACGAAGGCACTGTCAGCCGTGATCAATGGGTGACGGGACACGAAACGTATTATATTATTTACACTTCCGGAAGCACGGGCAATCCGAAAGGCGTGCAGATTTCAGCCGCGAACCTTCAAAGCTTCACAGACTGGATTTGCGCGGACTTCCCGATCAACGGAGGCAAAACGTTTTTAAACCAAGCGCCGTTTTCATTTGATTTATCCGTCATGGATCTTTATCCGTGCCTTCAGTCAGGCGGTACTTTACACTGTGTGACAAAGGACGCCGTGAATAAGCCGAAGATCTTATTCGAAGAGCTCAAAAAGTCCGGGCTGAATATATGGACATCAACGCCATCCTTTGTGCAAATGTGCCTGATGGACCCTGGATTTTCACAAGATCTGCTTCCTGAGGCGGACACATTTATGTTTTGCGGAGAGGTTCTCCCGGTTTCTGTAGCCGAATCGCTGCTTGAGCGTTTCCCGAAAGCAAGAATCTTTAATACGTACGGTCCGACTGAGGCGACAGTCGCTGTTACGTCCGTTGAAATTACAAATGACATCATCAGCCGGCACGAATCTCTGCCAGTCGGCTTCGCCAAACCAGATATGAACATTTTGATTATGGATGAACAGGGAAATCAGCTCCCGGATGGAGAAAAAGGCGAAATCGTCATTGCAGGTCCGAGTGTAAGCCGCGGCTATCTCGGTGAGCCTGAGCTGACCGATAAAGCGTTCTTCTCTTATGAAGGCCAATGGGCATACCGAACTGGCGATGCTGGTTATACACAAGATGGTCAGATTTTCTGCCAAGGCCGCTTGGATTTCCAGATTAAACTTCACGGGTACCGAATGGAGCTGGAGGAAATTGAGTTTCATGTGAGACAGTCTCAGTACGTGCGCTCAGCTGTTGTGATTCCGTATCAGCCAAACGGAACAGTTGAATATCTGATAGCTGCAATTGTGCCTGAGGAGCATGAATTCCAGAAGGAGTTCCAGCTGACAAGTGCGATTAAAAAAGAGCTTGCCGCTTCCCTGCCGGCTTATATGATTCCGAGAAAGTTCATTTATCAGGATCACATTCAAATGACGGCTAACGGCAAAATTGACAGGAAACGCATCCGCGAAGAGGTTCTTGTATGACGCCTTACAGCTCGTTTTTATTCTTTATATTGCTTGGCATTCTTCTTCTGCCGACCATTATTCTCGGCCTGAACGGGAAAAGATTCCAAGCATACAACATGTTTATATCCATTCTTATATTGGCTCTGATTTTCTCGCATGACTTACACGGCGTCATCGCCCTGTGTCTGTTTACCATATGGCAGGTGCTCCTGATCAGCGGCTACCTGGCGTACCGGCAGAAAGCGAACAGCGGCTTTGTCTTTTGCTCGGCTGTTATCGCGTCTATTCTGCCTTTATTCTTGTCAAAAATATGGCCGTTTCTTTCTCATCCGCAGCCGCATCATCCGGCGCATAACCTGATCAGCTTTTTAGGGATTTCGTATTTAACCTTTAAAGGCGTTCAGCTGATTATGGAAGCGAGAGACGGGCTGCTGAAGGAACAGCTGCCGCTTCACCGCCTGCTGTATTTCATCCTGTTTTTCCCGACGATTTCTTCCGGTCCGATTGACAGGTACCGCAGATTCGTCAAGGATGAGCAGAAGGCCTGGACAAAAGAGGAATATGCCGATCTGCTGTATACGGGGATTCATAAGATTTTCATTGGATTCCTTTACAAGTTCATTATCGGCTATGCAATCAACACATACTTCATCATGAACCTTCCCGCGATCACGCACAATAAGATCCTCGGGAATCTGCTGTACATGTACGGCTACAGCATGTATTTATTCTTTGATTTTGCCGGCTACACGATGTTTGCCGTCGGGGTCAGCTATATTATGGGGATTAAATCGCCGGAAAACTTTAATAAACCGTTTATCAGCAAAAATATTAAAGATTTCTGGAACCGCTGGCACATGTCTCTGTCATTTTGGTTCAGAGACTATGTATTTATGAGATTTGTATTTTGGATGACAAAGAAAAAGTGGATCAAAAACCGTATGGCCGTCTCAAATATCGGGTATTTCCTGCTGTTTATGCTGATGGGGGTTTGGCACGGCCTTGCGCCGCAATATATCATCTACGGCCTCTATCACGCCGTCCTGATGACGTGTTACAACTTTTTCGAGAAGTGGAATAAGAAATATAAATGGCTGCCGTCCAACCGCTGGACAACGATTCTCGCCATTGTGATCACGTTCCATTTTGTTTGCTTTGGGTTTTATATTTTCTCAGGAAAACCATTTCATCACCATCATTAAAGGAGATTAGAAAACTATGGATTTTAAACAAGAGGTATTAGACGTTTTAGCAGAGGTTTGCCAGGATGACATCGTAAAGGAAAACCCTGATATTGAAATTTTTGAAGAAGGTTTGCTTGATTCTTTTGGAACAGTAGAATTGCTGCTTGCGATTGAAAACCGTTTTGATATTCTGGTGCCTATCACTGAATTCGACCGGGATGTATGGAATACGCCTAATAACATTGTAAACCAGCTGTCTGAGTTGAAATAATGAAAAAGCGTTTTTTCGGTCCAATTATTTTGGCGTTTATTCTATTCGCAGGCGCCATCGCAGTTCCATCTTCATGGCTGACTCGTTTTATTACCGATAAACGGGTTGAAGAGTCAGCAACAACCTTAAACCCGAGTATGTTTCAGGGGCTTTATTTACAAAATCAGATGCTCAATGATCCGAAATATCTTCCGATTTACGGGTCTTCTGAGCTTTCCCGGCTGGACGAGTTCCACCCATCTAATTATTTTCAAGTAAACAATGAGGGATTTACGCCTTACCTTGTCGGCAAAGGCGGGTCCCAGTCATTGATACATTCTTTAAACTTCGCTGCCCATATGGATCAGCTGAAGGGCAAAAAAATTGTTTTCATCGTTTCTCCGCAGTGGTTTATTAAGCGCGGGTCTGATGAACAGCATTTTGCGCCGAACTATTCCGCGCTTCAAGGGCTGGATCTGGCATTTAACGAGCAGATCGATCCTGACGTGAAAAAGAAAATGATGAAGCGCATGCTGCGCTTTAAAGCTGTTCAAAACGATGCTGTACTTTCCGAGCTTTATAAGGCGATGGTGAACGGCCAGACATGGAAAGTGAACGCGCTGAAGCCGGCGGCAAAAGTATATTACAAGATGCTCGAAAAGAAAGACCTTTATTATTCAACGACGGAAACCACAGGACCAAAGCGTTATATCTCACAATCCGTGAAGGATAAGTCATGGTCGGAATTAAATAAACTGGCCGATGAATCAGGCAAACGCCACTCCGGGTCTAACGATTTTCACATCGACAATCCTGTTTATAAGAAGCTGAAGCCGAAAGTGCCTAAGCTGAAAGGGAAGAACAAAGGCAGATCGTATGCGAAGTCACCGGAATACGGCGATTTTGAGCTGATGCTTCATATCCTGAAAGACGCGGGCGCAGAGCCTATGTTTGTCACCATCCCTGTTAACGGAAAATGGTATGACTACACAGGCTTCCCGAAAAAAGGTCGCACTGACTATTATGAAAAGGTCAATAAACAGATTAAAGCGAAGGGCTTCCAAGTCGCTGATTTTTCTGGTCATGAATATGACCCTTATTTTATGAAAGATACCATCCACATCGGCTGGAAAGGCTGGGTGTATGTGGATAAGGCAATTGATGAGTTTTATAAAACCGGAAAGGTTACTTCATCGTGAGCATCTATTAGGACGCGGCTGTATATTTCCTGCTAAGATTTGAAATAGTAAAGAAATCACAGCCAGCTTGATAAGAGGTGTTACATCAATGAAGATGACAGGCAATACGGTTTTGATCACAGGCGGTTCAGCAGGCATCGGGCTTGAACTGGCCAAACGGCTGCTTGAGCTCGAGAATGAAGTGATCATTTGCGGACGCAGCGAAACGCGTCTTGCAGAAGCAAAAAAACAGCTCCCAGCCCTCCATACAAAACAATGCGATGTCTCAGACCGCACACAGCGTCAGTCATTGTTTGAATGGGTCCAGAAGGAATTTCCAACACTGAACGTTCTCGTTAACAATGCGGGCATTCAAAAGGAAATCGACTTTAAAAAAGGGACTGAGGAGCTTTTTGTGGACGGGGATGAAATTGAGCTGAATTTCCAAGCGCCTGTCCATTTATCAGCTCTTTTTACGCCCCACTTGATGAATCAGCAGGAAGCGGCAATTGTTCAGGTAACATCCGGGCTCGCGTTTAACCCGTTAGCTGTTTATCCGGTGTACTGTGCAACAAAAACGGCGCTCCACTCCTTCTCACTCACGCTCAGACACCAGCTTCGCGATACAAGCGTTGAAGTGATTGAGATGGCGCCTCCTATGGTTGACACGGGATTAAATCAAAAATCACGCGATAAGCAAGGTCTGACGTACCGCGGCATTACACCTGAAGAATATGTTCAATATTTCTTAGACGGCTTAAAAGAAGGCAAACAAGAGATTACAAATGAACGTGTCGAAGGTCTGCGGAATGCAGTCCGTGCCGATTACGACAGAGTATTTGAACAAATGAATGCGCAGGAGAATTAAATTCTCCTGCTTTTTCTTATAAATTTTTTACAAATTTGAGCAAACCTATTGCGATTATTTGGTGAAGGTATACAATAGAATATAAAATATTTTCAAATAAGTTTGATAATATAAACAATTTAACAACAGGGAGATTGACCATGACTAAACAAACGATTCGAGTTGAATTAACATCAGCAAAAAAACCGAAACCAGATCCAAATCAGCTTTCTTTCGGAAGAGTGTTTACAGACCACATGTTTGTAATGGACTATGCATCCGATAAAGGCTGGTACGATCCGAGAATCATTCCTTATCAACCCGTTTCAATGGACCCGGCCGCAATGGTTTATCACTATGGCCAAACGGTGTTTGAAGGCTTGAAGGCTTACGTCACAGATGATGACCATGTTCTGCTTTTCAGACCGGAAAAAAACATGGAGCGCCTGAACAAATCAAATAACCGCATCTGTATTCCGCAAATTGATGAAGAACAGGTTCTTGAAGGTTTAAAACAGCTGATCGCTATTGATAAAGACTGGATTCCGAATGCGGAGGGCACGTCCCTTTACATCCGTCCATTCATTATCGCAACCGAACCTTTCCTTGGTGTCGCGGCATCTCATACGTATAAGCTTCTTATCATCCTTTCTCCGGTCGGCTCATATTACAAAGAAGGCATTAAGCCTGTCAAAATTGCCGTGGAAAGTGAATTTGTCCGTGCGGTAAAAGGCGGAACGGGAGATGCGAAAACCGCAGGAAACTACGCGTCAAGCTTAAAAGCGCAACAGGTAGCAGAAGAGAAAGGATTTTCTCAGGTTCTCTGGCTGGACGGCATTGAGAAAAAATACATCGAAGAAGTCGGCAGCATGAACATTTTCTTTAAAATCAACGGTGAAATTGTGACACCGATGCTGAACGGCAGCATTCTGGAAGGCATCACGCGCAATTCCGTCATTACCTTGCTTAAGCATTGGGGGCTTCCGGTATCAGAACGAAGAATCGCCATTGATGAAGTCATCCAAGCCCATAAAGACGGTGTTCTTGAAGAAGCCTTCGGAACGGGTACAGCAGCTGTTATTTCTCCAGTCGGCGAGCTGATCTGGAATGACGAAACACTGATGATCAATAACGGAGAAACAGGAGAAATCTCCAAAAAGCTGTATGACACGATTACAGGCATTCAGAAGGGTACAGTTCCTGATGAATTTGGATGGACGACTGAAGTCGCAGCGCTCACTGAAAGCAAATAAACAAAAAACGGCCCGAAACGGGCCGTTTTTTTATGCTTCAATTTTGTTAAAGAACTGCGGCAGATGTGTTTTGTGCGCCTCCAGCATTTCATCTAAGATCTGTTTGGCCACTGTGTCGGATGGTACGAGAGGGTTAATCGTCATGGCGAGCAGCGCTGTTTCGTAGTCGCCTGTGACAGCCGCTTCTGCCGCAACACGCTCAAATGATTTGATTTGCTGGACAAGGCCGCGGACAGATACTGGCAGGTCGCCTACGGCGATTGGCTTAGGTCCGTTTTTCGTCATCACGCAGTTCACTTCAACAGCGGAATCATCTGGAATGCTTGCAATCGCACCGTTATTGATCGTGTTCACCGGCTGAATGTCGTGTTTATCATTGTAAATGGAGCTGATGAGATTACACGCTGCGTCACTGTAGTATGCCCCTCCGCGTTTCTCAAGCTGCGGCGGTTTGATCGCCAAATTTGGATCTTTATAGAGCTCGAACAGCTCTTGCTCTACCTTTTGCACTACTTCAGCACGGGTGCCTTCCGTTTGTGATGCTTCAAGCTCATGCTCCAACATTTCTTTTGTTTTGAAATAGTAGCGGTGGTAGCCGCAAGGGATCATGTTGAGTGCCTTTAAGAATTCTGGCTCCCACTCAGCGCCGGAGATGTTTTTCATTGTCATCGCGTTTTTCGGATCACCCATCGCTTCAATGACTTGATCCTTCACGCTGACGCCATCTAAAAAGACGTCCATTCCGAACACCATATGATTCAATCCGGCAAATTGAACCTCTACCCGGTCAACCTCTACATCGAGCGCTTTCGCTACGCCCATTTTCATGCCGATTGGAACATTGCAGAGACCAACAACTTTCTTCAGGTTGGAGTAGCGAAGCAAGGCCTCCGTCACCATACCTGCAGGGTTTGTAAAATTAACGAGCCATGCATTCGGACAAAGCTCCTCGATGTCCTTGGCAATCTCTAAAATGACCGGGATGGTGCGCAACCCTTTAAAGAGTCCTCCCGGGCCGTTTGTTTCCTGGCCGATGACGCCGTATTTTAATGGAATGCGCTCATCCTTGGCTCTCGCTTGCAGCAATCCGACCCGAAATTGAGTCGTCACAAAGTCTGCATCTTTCAGCGCTTCCCTTCTGTCCAAAGTGAGGTGAATGTCAATCGGGACACCAGCTTTTTCAACCATCCGCTTGGCGAGTGTGCCGACAATGTTTAGCTTTTCCTCGCCTTCAGGAATATCAACGAGCCATAATTCACGTACGGGCAGCTCTTCGTACCGTTTGATTAAACCTTCCACGAGCTCCGGTGTGTAGCTTGAACCTCCGCCAATCGTTACAATTTTCAATCCTTTTGTCATATGCTTGCTCCCCCTTGCACGGTGATTTTTTCATATAGCTCAATGAATTCAGCCGCCAAATCCTTGACTGTCATGGCATTCATTAAATGATCCTGTGCGTGGACCATCAGCAGTGTCATTTCTGTTTTTTCTCCGCCCGCTTCACTTTGGATCAGTTCTGTCTGATAATGATGGGCTTTTGATAATTCATCAGCAGCTTCTTGAAGCTTACTCCGCGCCTCTTCGCTATCGCCGTTTTTCGCGGCGGCGATCGCTTCCATTGCGGAGCTCCTTCCGTTTCCCCCGTGAAGAATGATTTGAAAAATAATTTGCTCCATTTTCTCATTCACGCGATTCACTCCTTTCTTTACAAAGCTGCCTCTTTGTCGTCTGAAACAGCAGGCGTTTGAACGAGCTCTAATTCGTTTTCTTCTTTCAGCTTCTGTTTATCCCACATTCTGAAGAACGGGTAGTAGACAACAAAGGAAACGGTGATATTAATGGCTTGCATGACCGCGCCCGATATTTTGCCTCCTGTCGCCAAATAGCCTGAAAAGATCGGCGGCATGGTCCAAGGGACTGCGATACCCGCCGGTTTGGCGACAAGTCCGGTGCTCATTCCGATGTATGTGAGTGTCAGTGTGATGAGCGGCGTGACGATAAACGGAATTAAGAGCATCGGGTTCATGACGATCGGCATTCCAAAAATGATCGGTTCGTTAATATTGAAGACCGCCGGGCCGATCGCAAGCTTTCCGAGCTGCTTCATTTGTTTGCTTCGGGCGCGAAGGAACATCGTGACAACCAGTGCAAGAGTGGCACCGCTTCCGCCGATATTGATCCAGATATCGAAAAATTGCTGGGTGAAAATCTTAGGCAGTTCCTCACCGGCTTGGAAGGCGATCCGGTTGGCATCCATGGCGCCGTACCAAATCGGTGCCATGACGCCGCCGACAATGTTGGCGCCATGAAGACCGCAGGCCCATAAAAGCATTTTGACAGCTTCTGCGATAAGGCTTCCCCCGAGGCTTCCGCCAAGGATGGAGAGCGGCGTCCCCAGTAAAACGCTTACAACATTATGAAGGCTTTCAAAAGGCGTCGCTTCCACAATCAGTCGGGCTCCCCAAATCAGGAAGATGACGGCAAAGCCGGGGATTAAAGCGACAAATGACTTGCTGACCGCTGGCGGAACGCCATCCGGCATTTTAAAAACCATATTGCGTTGAATAATGAGACGGTAAATCTCTGTTGACACCATTGCGATAATCATGGCGACAAACAGGCCTTTACTTCCCATCAGCGATAGCGGAATACCGCCGCTGACCATCATCTCTTTTGTCGAGCCATCCGGTGTAAACGGCACTTGATACGGTGTCGCTAAGAGGAAAGCCGCAAGAGAAATGGCACCTGCCGACAAGGCATCAACCCCGTATTTCTCTGCCAGCCTGTAGGCGATGCCGAATGCGGCGACAAGCCCCATAATTTCAAAGGTGGCGTCAACCGGGTAAGCGAGCTTCTCTGACCAAGCGCTTCCAAACGTTTTTGCCATAAAATCGGCATATCCGGGAATCGGGAGGTTGCCGATGATGAGGAAAAAGGAGCCGATGATAATAAGCGGCATTGTTAAAATGATACCGTCACGGAGCGCCTGCAAATGACGCTGTCCCGCAATTCTTCCTGCTATAGGCATGACCTTCTCTTCTAACAACTGATTGACTTTATTCACATAGCCCGCCCCTCTCTATGACGCGTTTCCAAGCTGTTCAGCCGATTTCAGCACTTCCGCTCCGTTGCACGTCCCATAATGGACTGTGTTAATGACGTCTACCGGAACACCCTTTGATTCACCTAGTTTTTTCAGCTGAGGAAGCAAGTAACGGACTTGCGGGCCGAGGAGCAATACATCCGCTTTATCGATATGATTTTGTACAGAATCACCTGATACTGCCCAAATGGTATAGTCTTTTCCTTGTTCCTGCGCGCTTTTTTCCATCTTGCTGACGAGTAAGCTTGTTGACATGCCTGCTGCACAAACGAGTAATATATTCATGTAAGAGACCCCCTAAGAGTTTGATAGAATTTGTATGTCCTGCTGTTGATAACATCATATTATGAAATCGCTTTCATATACACTCAAGGTTTTTCCGCAGGAAACGGAAAAAAGGTATATCCAGGCTGTCAGTTTATCGTTTTTTGTCAAACACATCGGAGAGCTCTTGATATGTGCGGCTTTTTAACAGCTGGCTTACCGCGGCCGGGTCATCCAAAATGCTGCCGAGCAGTTTATACATGCTTTGCAAATCCGCCTTGTTTTCCTTTTCGACACAAAGCAGGCAGACAAATTGAACCCGTTTATTCTCCCAGTCTATCGGTTTTTTGAGCGTGCAGACGGCCCAAAATGTCGTTTGCGTCTGCGGGACGAGCGGGTGCGGAATGGCCACGAGGTTGCCGAAGCACGTTGGCGACATCTCTTCTCTTTCAAATATAGAATCTATGATTTCCTTATTCGCATAGCCGACTTCCACTGCTTTCTGACCTAAAAATTGAATCACTTCTTCTTTTGAACGCAGATCCTTCTGGAAAAAAACGAGATCTTTTTTGAGATAGCTGATCGCTTTTTCTTTCTCATCATTGAGGATGGATTCTATTTTTGTAAAATCGGTTCCGCCTAAGATGGTGTTTACCTTTAGTACAGGCACAGGGAGTTCTTTTTTGATCGGAATGGTGCTGACGACAAAATCAATCGATTCATAAGACATCTGGTCAAGACTGTAATATTCAGCCGTGCCGAGAATATCAATCCGTTTGCCGAAATGGGAGCGAAGTTTTTCCCTCAGAAGCTGGGCGCTTCCCGCACCTGATGCACAAACGATGATGCAGCGCTTCGGCGGGCTTTCTGTTTTCTTCCGTTCAATTGCGGCGCCGAAGTGCAGAGCTAAATAACCGACTTCATTTTCATGGATATCAATGCCCGTTTTCTCTTTTATGACGATTCCGGCGATGATTCCGGCCTCAAAGGCGAGAGGATAATTTTCTTTGATCGCTGACAGCATCGGATTTCTCAAATTCATACCATACCGGTTGCGGGTGACCGCGGGTTTTACATGCAGTGCCAAGCCGATTTTCAGCTCTTGATCATGCAGGATGCCGAGCTTTAATTCTCGATCGACCGCTTCGATCATGTCGGCAGTCAGCCGATCTGTTTCTTCATCAATTGAAAATTCGCCGTCCCCGCACTGCGGCTGTGTCATTCGTTTCGTGCCGAGAAGATGCATGGCGATATAAGCTGTTTCTTTTTCCGGAAACGTGACGTCAAGGGCTGATTCCAGTTCTTTCACAATGGCTTCTGCAGTCTGGTATTCTTTTTGATGCAGAATGTGTTCCATATCTTCCGGGAAAAGAGACACATAGTGTTCCGTTCTGATCCGCTTACAGGCGATGGCGATATGAATGATGAGGTTATTCAATCCAAGGTTAGACAGAGGAATCCGGTCGTTTTTGACCTTTTTCATAATAATAGAATGGATGATATCAATTTGTTCCTTCGGCAATATATCAGCCTTTTCATTCAGTAAATCGATCTCTGTTTCTCTTTCATCGACAATGTACTCCGCCATACAATACCTCATCTGCACCTCATCTCCGCGCAGCTTGAAACCGTAATTCGGGCGTGTTTCCATGACAATGCGGTAAGGGAGCAGCCGTTTCTTCACTTCCTTTAAATCGGTTTGAAGTGTGGATTTTGAGATAAATAGTTCTTCAGCCAGCTCATCCAGCTTAAGATAATGATCCGCCAGCAGCAGCCGTTTCATGAGATATGTAATCCTCTCCTCGGGAATTACCGGCAGTCCTTTTTTCTGATGAAACTCGTCTTGCAGCAGCTTTCTAAAGGTCTGGTCGTCATGAATGCGCAGCTTGTATCCCGAGCCTCTTACCGATTGAACCAAAGCGCCATGGGCGCTTATCACATCTTGGAGTTCCTTTATATCATTGCGGACCGTCCGCGTCGTCACATGTAAATGTGCGGCAAATACCGAGCTTGTCACCGGAGCTTCTGCCGCCATCAATAAGCGCAGAATTTCACGAAGTCGCCCATGCAGCATGAGAAAAACCTCCTATCATGATAGATGCAGGAATTACATAAGTAGGCAGAAAGGATGTGGTGAAGGGAAAGCGAAATGTATATAAATTCTATAATGGGGAGAAATGCAAGTCAATGAACATCGGGAGGACAAGAGGGAAAACAGACCCATAAAAAAACAGCCGGAATCAGCCGGCTGTTCGGGATGCGGACATGTTCTTTTGTTTAGAAGCCTTGCGGTCCTTCATGATTTTTCGAACAATCGGGTAAATGACCGGCGCCCATTTGATAACGGTTTTGACCATTTTTTTCAAGACTCCGATTCTCCCTTCTTTTTTTCTCAACTATTCCCCAGATTCCCCTTTGCTTAAACATGCTAACGCGATACGTACCTGTTTCCCGTCACCCAGAAACGCCACGGATAATCGCGCGCCTCTCCGCTGTTGTCAATGCCGATCCGCGGGCCGGTTGATATTTCTTCCGGTGTGTACCCACTTTCAATGTAAAGCGGCTGTTCCGTGATCCAGCGTCCGTAGTCATTCATCGTGACGCCAAGCGCTTTCGTCAACTTTCCGGGACCATTTGTCCATTCCCTCGGACGCCGGCCCGGCCTTCTTTCCTCCATTAACAGCTGGCCTTCTTGAGGCTCAATCGCCCTGATTAATACCGCTTGCGGAACATCCTCTTCGGCGGCAACGACGTTCAGCAATGTATGGGTGTGCATCACATACGTATACACACGGCCAGCTTCAGCAAACATAATCTCAGTCCGTTTCGTCCGGCGGTTGTTAAAGCTGTGGGCTGCTCTGTCCCCGGCTCCCATATAGGCCTCTGTTTCCACGATATAACCTGAAGCTGTCCCTTCATCCGTTTCTTTTACCAAAAGACAGCCGAGAAGAGAGGGAGCAAGTTCTAGGGCCGTTTTTTGATAAAACGTGATGGGCAGCGGATTTCTTTTTCTGGTCACGGATGTCGTACTCTCCTTTTTTCGTTTTAGTAATTGTACCATTCCCGAAGCAGCTAAAAAAAAACTTCAGTTTTAAAATTCTTCCATCAAGGGAATATTGTTACTGTTCAAAAAGGAGGATCCATCAATGAAAGATGATCATCAAAAAGAGTATCACGGCACAAATGTCGAAGGCAGTGAGGATGCGCTTTCTCATAAGACATCCGGGAAAAACGAGTCAGAGGATACCTTAACGAACAGACAGGGGCATCCCGTCACTGACAACCAGAATGTGAGAACAGTCGGGAACAGGGGACCAACAACGCTGGAGAATTACGATTTTCTTGAAAAGATCAGCCACTTTGACCGGGAACGCATCCCTGAACGTGTTGTGCATGCCAGGGGCGCAGGCGCACACGGTTATTTTGAAGCCTACGGAAGTTTTGGAGACGAGCCGATTTCAAAGTACACGCGAGCGAAGCTCTTCCAGGAAAAAGGCAAGAAAACGCCGGCATTTGTCCGTTTTTCTACGGTCAATCACGGAAAACATTCACCTGAAACCTTACGGGACCCCCGCGGTTTTGCCGTTAAGCTTTATACCGAAGACGGAAACTGGGATTTGGTCGGGAACAACCTGAAAATCTTTTTTATTCGAGATCCGCTGAAGTTCCCGGACCTTGTACACGCGTTTCAGCCTGACCCGGTGACCAATATCCAAGATGGTGAACGTATTTTCGACTTCATTTCTCAATCTCCTGAAGCGACACATATGATCACATTTTTGTTTTCGCCTTGGGGCATTCCTGCCAACTACCGGCAAATGCAGGGTTCAGGCGTTCACGCCTACAAATGGGTGAATGAGGAAGGCAAGGCCGTTCTTGTAAAATACCATTTTGAACCGAAACAGGGCATCCGCAACCTGACACAGAAGGAAGCGGAAGAGATTCAGGGGAAAAACTTCAACCACGCGACACAGGATTTGTATGAAGCGATTGAAAACGGCGATTATCCGGAGTGGGAGGTGTATGCCCAAATCATGAGTGATGACGAGCATCCGGAGCTCGACTTTGATCCGCTTGATCCGACTAAGCTGTGGTATAGGGATGATTTCCCGTGGAAGCCGATCGGCAAATTAGTGTTAAACAAAAACCCTGAGAATTACCATTCTGAAGTAGAACAGGCTTCATTCGGTACAGGGGTCCTTGTCGACGGCCTTGATTTTTCTGATGACAAATTGCTTCAAGGCCGGACGTTTGCCTATTCCGATACGCAGCGGTACAGAGTTGGCGCAAACTACCTGCAGTTGCCAATCAACTCACCGAAAAAACACGTCGCGACCAACCAGCAGGGGGGTCAAATGCAATACCGCGTGGATATCGGCGAAGGTCAAAATCCGCACGTCAACTATGAACCGTCTATTATGGGCGGACTAAAGGAAGCAAACCAGCAGGCAAAAGACCATACCCCGCATGTCGAAGGCGACCTGAAGCGGGAAGCGATTGACAGAACGAACAATTTCGGACAAGCCGGTGAAACGTACCGGAGATTTACTGAGTTTGAGCGTACTGAACTCATCACAAATCTGGTCAATACGCTTTCAACCTGCAGAAAAGAAATTCAGGAGCAAATGATTGAGAATTTCACAAAAGCCGATCCGGACTACGGAAAACGCGTGGCGGAAGGGCTGAAAAAGGCTTCAGAAAATAACAGCAACGGACCGGTTGGCACGACAGAAACGGCTCAAGCCGTCGAGCAGGCCGAACAGGAAAGCCATCCGTCTGATCCGTATTAACACCAAGAACAGGACTTTTTTGAAGTCCTGTTTTTTCAATTCTCTATTGAAACGTTTCCACAAATTGTGTTGTACTGGAAGGAAAGAGGTGGTGAGAGCATGGAAATTCAGCAGCCGCTGATTCCTCAGCAAAAAACAATCGGCACTTTAGATCACGCCGTTTTCTTATGCATGGTATTTTGTTTTTGGTTTTCGGGCTATATTTACGTTCCTGTTTTCAGCCTGTATTTGGAGGATCTGCACTTTTCATACGGAGCGATTGGCATGATTCTCGGAAGCTACGGGGTGACCCAAATCCTGCTGCGGTTCCCGCTTGGGGTTCTGTCAGAAATTCTTTTTTCTCTGCGTAAGCCATTGTTAATTGCCGGCTTTGGGTGTTCCATTCTTAGCAGCGTGCTTTTTCTTGCGTTTGATTCTTTTTTCTTCGTCCTGACCGCCCGGCTTCTCGCGGGGTTAACAGCATCCATGTGGGTGATGGCAACGATTCTATACGCTCATTATTTCAAAGATGGCAGTGCGTCAAAAGCAATGGGCATTATGCAGTTTTTCACCGTCATGCCTCAGTTTGTCAGCATTGTGTTCTGCGGGCTTGCAGCAGCGCATTTAGGCAGGCAGGTTCCGTTTTGGATGGCACTGGCTGCCTCGTGCGTCGGCCTTGTGATATGCTGCTTTATTAAAGATCCGTCCGTTTCTCCTGGGCAACGTAAGGCTCTCCGTATAACGCAATACATCAAAGAAACATTGCGGCTGCCGAAGCTGAAGCTTTTCACGATTCTATCTATGACAGCTCATGCCGTGCTATTTATGACGGTGTTTGGTTTTACGCCGCTTTATACAAATCAGCTCGGGATGGGAGACATCGAACTGCTTTGGGTGATGAGCGCCTTTTTTCTCCCTCATGCAGCGGCTACCCTGAGCTTTTTGTTTTTGCGTTTTACCGGAAGAATCGCCTATGGCACCATGCTGATCTGTTTTGCTGTCATTGGAGTCTGTTTGATGTTCGTCCCTTTTTCAGTTTCATTGTCCACGGTTTGCATGACCCATGCTTTCATCGGTCTGGCGCTTGGCTTTGTGTTTCCCCTATTGTTAAGCCGGGTCGTCGATATCAGCTCAGCTCGTTTAAAAATGTCAGCCATGGGATTTTATCAATCGTTTTATGCGCTGGGCATCTTTATCGGCCCCCTTCTCGCCGGAAAAATCGCACAGGTTTTCGGTTTGGCAGAGGTATTTTATGGAGCGGGATTGATGGCATTTTCCGCTTTGTTGATGATGCTGGCCACAAAGCGAAAAATGATCGGTTAATAGCTTTCATACTGCCGGAAGCGCCACACAGAAAAAATGGCCAGAAGCATGATGCACAGAATGGAGAATGTGAGCGACCACCCGAAAAAGTCCGCCCGCTCTCCATGAATCAGAATATGCTCCGCCTGCTTGCAAAGCTCAGCCGGCAGCCATTTCGCACCATCAGGAAAAAGCGAGACAGCAAAGGAAACGGCAGCAGTCAGCCCAATTCCGGCTGCCGCGGCTGCTCCGAGAGACCGAAACATCACGCTTCCGGCTAGCCCTGCAGTAACAATAAACGTCATCCAAAGAGAGTAGAGGCCGAGGCTTGCTGCAAAGCGGCTGAATGATGCGTGTTCAAACAAGATCCGGACGTAATAATAAGCAAGTCCGTACCCAGCTGCAAACGAGGCGATTCCGATCATGCTTTGGGTGATCCATTTGTTCAATATATACTGGGCTGCCGTCACAGGTCGTGACATGATCAGTGCCGTTACACCTTGATTTCTTTCATTCGCCACACTGCCCATGACACTGAAGATGATCAGCGCCATGCCAAGTGTGTTGAATTGGGAAAGCGTGCTCACCATCACCTCAGATCCGGAAGGCATGGTAAAACTGATTTTCATACCGTCTGGAAGGCTCCCCCCATGCGCAATGATTTCCGGCATGTAATAAATGGTCAGCGGCTGCGTCAGCCCCACGATCATCATCGCGATGGGCAGCCAGATCAGCTTGCCGCTTCTCCAGCCTTCCAGCCATTCCTTTTGTAATAGCGTCATCATGACATTCATGCGTGCACCACCTTAAGATAGACGTCTTCGAGAGACTCGGTTTTTTGTTCAAAACAGGTGATTGTCAATCCCATTTGGATACAATCACTCAGCAATGTCCTGCCAGAGCCTGTATCGCTTAGCTCAAAAACAGCTTGAGACGGATTCTTATAGACAACATCGGATATATAAGGCCTCTCTTCAAGCCACCCCTTCAGTTTCTCTTTTACAGTAAGAGTGAAAACATTCGTTTGATGCTGTTCTTTAAGCTGCTGTAAAGCGCCTTTCCATGAAATCTCACCATTTTGCATGATCACGACTTGATCACACACCTGCTCCGCATCGTGCAAAACGTGAGTAGAAAACAAAACAGCCATATGTTTTTTCAGCTCCCGCATCATATCCAGCACCTCGATACGCCCAGAAGGGTCCAGGGCAGATACCGGTTCATCCAAAATCAAAAGCTTCGGTTTATGAAGCAGAGCCTGAGCCAGGCCGAGCCTTTGTTTCATGCCGCCAGAATAACCGCCGATTTTCTTGTTTGCCGCGTCCTGCAAACCGACAAACTCCAGCATTTCGCCTATTTTCTCAAGGCTTTTTTTCTTTGAAAGGCCAGACAGTCTCCCGGCAAAGGTTAAAAATTCATTAGCCGTCATCCAGGAATAAAAAGCCGGGTACTGCGGAAGATAGCCAATCATACTGCGATCTGCCTTTTGCTCCCCGTACAGCTTGATCGTCCCGGAGGTAGGTGACAGCAGTCCGGACAGCATTTGAAGCGTTGTGGTCTTACCAGCCCCATTCGGTCCTAATAGAGCGACACACTCGTTCTCCTTGACTTGAAAACTGACATCCCGTACAGCTTGATGATGCCGATATGATTTGCATAATGACTCAATAGATAACATGCTCGCTCACCTTTGCTTTCTGCCGACGGTAAAAAATAAAATCGGCCCAATAATATTGATGCATATAATCACTGCTGCCCACATCCATTTCGGCCCGTTTGTCCGCTCTTCTTTCACACAGCTGATCAGGGCAAACACTGCCAGCACGGCCTGTAACACAATCAGCGGTACAATCATTTCCCAAGAAATATTCATTAGTTGATCCTCCTATTTTTTCGGTCCGGCCTTATCACAAAAAAGTAATAGCAAATCAGAGGCATCGGCGCTTGAATCAGTCCGACAATTCCCCACACCCATGCCAGACGATCCCGTTTTTTCGCATCAATGAATAAAAAGATGCCCTGTGCCAATACAATCAGATAAGCAAACACAAAAATCGTCAATTCTGTTTGGGACATCAGTGTTTCACCTCACGTTCGCCAAGGTATCGTTTTTTCTCAGCTGCAATCAAAATCGGCAGGACAGCCAGCGCACAGACCTGAAGCACGACAAAAGCAGCGGGAACTTGAGTAAATGCCAGAATCGCCGCGCTTACCACCATCAGTGCAGAGAACACAAATAAGATAACTTCTTTCAGCACGCTTTTTCTTCGTTCGGCTTTCATTTGTGACAGCTGATCAAGCAATTCTTTTTGACTCGGTATATTCGGGTTGGCGCATTGGTCAATTTTCTGCAATTCCGATTTTAAATGAACAGATCCCTTTTCTTTATTCATCAGTCCACTCCTTTCTGATTTGTTGGAGCCCTTTATGGACTCTGGACTTTACCGTGCCTTCTTTGATATGCAGCATCACCCCGATATCCGCATAGGTATAGCCGTAATAGTGCCTTAATAAAACGGGCGTGCGCAGCTTCGGGTCAAGCTGAGAAAAGAGATCAAGCGTCTCGCTCCACTCGGAGCCTTTCATTGACACGTCCCATTTGATCTTGCGTATCGTTTCCTCTGTAACAGCCTGATTTCGTTTCCATTCTCTCTTTCTCTTTTTCTGGTGATCAAGGTAGAGTCTTGACGCAATAGAGATCAGCCAAGTGGAGAATTTGGATCGGCCTTGAAAACTCCCTAGATGGACGTACCCTTTCAGAAAGGTTTCCTGAACCAGATCCTCGCTGATGTCAGGGTGAAGGGAAAGCTTTAACAAGTATTTGTATAGAAAAGAATAATAATGCTGAAAAAGAGCTGTAAACGCCTCGTCGCTTCCCTCTTTCGCCTGCTGAATCAATTGCTTTTCTTCATTTGTATCCAATGCACGCGATCCCCCCTTTTTATGTTATCTTGCCTTATGAGACGACACCGGATTCCAAAGCGTTCAATTTTTTTTATAATTCTTTTGATCTATTGACTTCACTGTCTTCTCATTGGTTTTTGTGAGCATCAAAATTTGTAAAGCGAAGTACAGTCTGTTAAGCTATGTTTTTATGTCTATATCAAAATTTCATTATATATGGAGGACGATGCATTGAAAGTAGAAAGGCGAACGATTGAATATATTCCAAATGAAGAAAGACATGGTAAAGCGAAAGATTTATTTCCCGTATGGTTCGGGGCCAATATGCATATCACCACGTTAGTAACCGGTACCCTTCCCGTTGCAATGGGACTTAATCTGTTTTGGAGTGTTGCCGCTATTATTTGCGGAACCTTAATTGGTGCCATATTTATGGCTTCTCATTCCGCGCAAGGACCTCAGCTCGGCATCCCGCAAATGATTCAAAGCCGTGCCCAATTCGGCGTAATCGGAGCGATTCTTCCCCTCTTCTTAGTCATGTTTATCTACCTTGGTTTCTTCGCAAGCAGTACGATTCTGGCGGCCGGTACCTTAAGCAGCTTTGTTCCCATCCCGGGATCATGGAGCATTATAGGCTTAAGCGCCGCATGTTTTTTACTCACCATTTTCGGTCATGATTTGATTCATAAAATGCAAAAAATCCTTTCTTGGACCTCTTTTGCCGTATTTTTTGCTGCAACGATACTCATTTTCCAATTACCGATTCCGGCAGGCAGCTGGGTGCCCGGAACGGTCGACTTGCCCGTTTTCTTGGTGGCAGTCAGCGCAGTAGCGACTTGGCAGCTTGCCTATGCGCCTTATGTCGCCGATTATTCTAGATATCTGCCCATTAAAACACCGGCGTCCAAAACGTTTTGGTACAGCTACGCAGGAACATCTGTCAGCTCCATCTGGATGATGCTGCTCGGCGCGCTGCTGACCACAGCACTTCCTGATTTTACGACAAACTCAGGTACCCAGATTGTGCAATTGTTCGGCCCCTTCTCGTTCATTATGCTGATCATTGTTTTATTTGGCCAGATGGCGATTAATGTCTTTAACTTGTATGGAGCCTTTATGTCCACGACGACTACGCTTGAGCCGTTTCTGAAATTAAAAGTCACACCGAAAATCAGAATCATCATGATTCTTGGCGTCACAATCGTCGGAACAGTCCTAAGCCTTCTCGGGCAAAGCAATTTTATGGAGCTGTTTTTGAATTTTATCTTTTTTATCAGTTATTTCTTAATTCCATGGACGGCGATCAATTTAGTGGATTACTACTTCGTCCGCCATGGGAACTATGAGGTCAAAGCGATGTTTGATGTCAACGGGCCATATGGAAGAGTCAATTGGATCACAACGATTGCTTTCATTCTATCCATCTTGTTAGAAATTCCGTTTATCAATACATCCTTTTACATCGGGCCATTGGCAAAAATGTTTGGCGGCGGGGATATCGCATGGATTATCGGCTTAGCCGTGCCTTCTGTTCTATATTATGTACTCATGAAACCGCGCCTGAAAAAACGAGCGGCTTATCAAGAAAAGCTGTCTTCCCTATGAAGACAGCTTTTTTCATTCAAATCGTTTCCATACACGAGGCAACATGTCAGAGAGCTCGTGGGCGAGCAGCGTATGAGCAGAGTGTTCGTCAGTCCAAAGCTCGGCGCATTCACCGTGCAAGTATACAGCATTTAATACGGCATGTTTCGGGTCTTTGTGGCAGCAAAGCATGCCCAATATCATTCCCGTCAGCGTGTCGCCGGTTCCTCCTTTGGCGAGTGCCCCGTTTCCGGTCGGATTGCTCCAGCAGTCGCCATCGGGAAACGCGATGATGGTTTGATTTCCTTTTAACACGATCACCGTTTGCAGCTGAACCGCCCACTCCTTGGCATATTCCGCTCTTTTGTTTTGTAAGTCTTTCACCGGGACCCCTGTCATTCGGGAAAACTCACCTGGATGCGGCGTGAGGATGACGGGCGCCTCCCGTTTCGGATACGTGCGCTTTGTCAGCGCTCCGGCATCCAAAATAACAGGGCAGTCCATCTCAAGCACATGATCAACGGCCTGCTGCACTCTCTCTGTTTGCGGAAGCCCCGAACCGATCGCAATCGCCCGGTACGTCTCTTCAAGCCGAGAGCCCGCCGCTTTTTCCCAGCCGTCACGCCAATACGTGGCCTCCGGCAGAACCGGAACAATCAGCGGGATCACGCTTTCAGACGTGCCGATGACAAGCTTACCGAGACCGCTCCGCATGGCACCAAGCCCGGCTAAAAGCGCAGCGCCCGGCATGTCATCGCTTCCCGCCAGCAGCAAAGCCGTACCGTACGTGCCTTTATGGCTCGCTGCATCTCTTTCAGGGAGCGCAGCCCTCACATGCTCTTCCGTCCAAATCGGAACATTCATATCCATACCTCCTCTTATTATCTCTTCTTATTTTTCCTGCACTTCATCCTTTTCAAACAAAAAAAGACAGCCCCAAAGGCTGTCTTCTATTTTACAGGAACGTCGAGGTGATAAAGACGGCGATATCGTTCGTTCGTCGCCAGCAGTTCCTCGTGCGTTCCGTCCATTTCTGTTTTTCCGTTTTCCAGAAAGACGATTTTATCGGCTGCTTCCACTCCCGCCAAGTGATGTGTAATCCAAAGAATCGTTTTACCTTTCAGCACCTCAAACACGGTTTCCATCAGTTCGCGTTCCGTGATAGGGTCTAAGCCTACTGTAGGCTCATCAAGTATAATGATCGGCGTATCCTGCAGCAAAATCCGGGCGAGCGCGATCCGCTGCCGCTCTCCTCCTGAAAAACGGATTCCGGTTTCCTGAACTGAAGTATGATACCCGTCAGGCAGCGACTCAATGTAATCATGCAGTTTCACCTGCTTTGCGGCGCGGCGCACATCCTCGTCACTCGCCTTTCCGTTTCCAAGCCTGATGTTATTCAAAATGCTTGTATCAAACAAGTGAGGCTTTTGATTTAACACAGCCACCGCATCAGCAATCTGGTCCTTTAAAAACGCCGTTTCCACTCCGTTTAACGTTACCGAGCCTGAGTCAGGTTTCAAGGCGCCCTCAATTAATGCGAGTGACGTTGATTTTCCTGATCCGCTCCGGCCGAGCAGTGCCATTTTTTCTCCTTGGCGCAGCATAAAGGAAAAATGGTTCAATACTTGGCTGGTGTTGTCATAAGAAAACGTCACATCTCGAAACGCCAAGGTGACATCTTTGAGATCAAGCCTATCAGCCGCAGACTCTGTTTGTGAAGACTCAGGCTGAGGAGCCACCTTGTTCATTCTTTTGATAGAATCCTGATAACCCGGCACTTCGCCCAAGGCATCAGAAAGCGGCAGAAAAGCTTCTGTCAGCGGAAACACAACAAGCACAAAGGCTGCAATCATTGTTCTGGCGAGTTCGCCATTTGCATGCTGCCCCGCCGTCCAAAACAGCATCAGCAAAATGAGACCGGCGACAAGGCATTGCGCGGCGAAATCCCGCCATCTAGTAAAACGATGTTTTTTTCGTTCCAGCTCAAACCACGTATTTTCTTCTTTTTCATAGGAATCAATAAAAGCATGCCGGCGTCCGCTGAACATCCAGTCGCTGACACCCATCACGGCATCTGTGAGACGGCTGTACAGCACATTCCGCCCGCTTTTCAGCTTGGCATTCTTCGCCCGCGTCACAAGCAAAGACACGACCGGAAACAGCACAACCAGAACAAACAGATACACCGCCAGCAAAATGGCAAACGGCCAGGAGAAGAAACCAAGCGCAATCACTGAAACAGCATACAAAAGCAAGGCTGAGATGGCAGGGAAAATGGTTTTTAAGAAGGCATCCTGCAAATGCTCAATATCCTCAGATAAAATGCCGAGCATATCTCCCGTGCGAAAACGGGATCGCAGCATCAAAGCGCCCGGCTCAAGCATGTTGTAAAGGCGGACGCGCATGTCGGACACGATTTTCAAAATGATGTGATGGCCGATCAGGCGCTCCACATAGCGTGACACAGACCGGGCAATCCCAAAGGTTCGAACGGCGACAATCGGGACATAAATGAGCAGGATGTTCTCCGGTCTTGTCGCCGCTTTTGAAATTAAAAACCCTGACGTAAACATGAGAAAAGCAGCGGAAAAAATCGTCACCGCGCCCAAAAAGACAACAAGAACAAACAGACGGGCATTTTGCTTGATATACGGCAGAATCCATTCTTCTTTCTTCATGCTCTTTCCCCCAGTTGTGCCTTCACGAGTTTGGTGTACACACCGTTTTTCGCCAGCAATTCATCGTGAGTCCCGATTTCTGCAACCTTGCCTCCGTCCAGCACGATCATTTCATCCATATCAAGCATCCAATGGAGGCGGTGTGTCGCGAGAAAGACCAGCTTATCATCAAATAAATCCAGCATCGTTTCTTTTATTTCATATTCTGTTTCGATATCCAGATGGGCGGTCGGCTCATCCAGCAGCAGAATCGGGCGGTTTCCCAAAAAAGCGCGGGCAAGCGCGACACGCTGAGCCTGACCGCCGCTGAGCGCCCGGCCGCCTTCTCCGATCCGTCCCTCTAATCCTTCAGGAAGAGTGTTTACAAACTCCGTCAATCCCGCTGAGGCAGCAGCGCGGGCTGTTTCTTCAGCAGAAGCGCTTGGGTGATAAAAGCGGATATTGTTCGCCAGCGTATCATCAAAAATATAAGGATGCTGCGGAATATAGAGAAGGTTTTTCTGCCAGTTCCCGTCCTGCAGGTGCGAACGGCTTGAACCGTTCACATTAATAACACCGCTATCCGGCTCCAAAAACCCGCCGAGGATATCAATTAATGTTGATTTTCCGGCACCGCTTGCACCGATAATGCCGATTTTTTTCTTGCCTTTGAATGACAGATCAATATTAGACACCGACCGGCCAACTGACACACCTGACAGCTTCAGCTCATCTTGATCGGACCACATCCCAAGCTGAAGAGGCGCCTCTTCTTTAAAGCCAGGCTGCGACAAAATCTCTTGAATGGTTTTGCCTGCCTCCTGCCCGTTTAGCGTTGCGTGATAATCGTTCCCCACTTCCCGCACCGGCAGAAAATACTCAGGTGCCAGGATAAGCGCCGTTAATGCAGGGCCAAGCAAAATATCGCCGTCAATCAAACGCAGTCCCAAAAACACAGCAACTGTCGCCACAGACAGCATCGTGAAAAAGTCGAGAGCAAATGAAGATAAAAACGCCACCCGCAGTGTACTCATTGTCGCTTTGCGATACCGCTCACTGACGTGGAAAATGTTTTTGCTATGCGATTTGCTCAATCCTAAAAAACGCAATGTCTCCAATCCGCGAAGAGAATCAACGAAATGGTTGGACAATGTCTGATATGATTTCCACTGGCGATCCGCTTTTCGCTGTGCGACAAGGCCAAGAAGAATCATAAATATAATCAGAATCGGCAGGGCCACGACTAAAATAATCGCCGACGTCCGATCCTGAAAAAACACGTAGATGACAACCGCAGCAGGCACAATCGCCATGCTGACCATTTTCGGCAAAAACAGTTCAAGATAGCGGCGGAACTGGCTGATGCCTTCCATCGCCAGCGTCACCATTTGTCCTGTCCCCTCTTTCTTTGCAAAGCGGGGGCCTAAACGGAACAGCTGATCGAGAAAACTTTTTCTCAAATCAGCTCCCGTCTGGGCGGCATAATGATAGACGAGTTTCTGACGCGCCACTGTCACCCCGTGCCGCGCGACAAAAGCGATGAGGAAAAAGCTGATCACCGGAAACAGGGAGGCAATGCTCTTCCCGTTGAACAGTCCGGTTACAGCTTCACTCAGCCACTCTGCCTGCATGATAATAGCGGCTGTCTGAATCAGCGTTAAGCAAGTAATCACGGTGAGAATCCGCTTCATTCCTTTATATCGAAACAGGTCTTTTCCCATTAATAAGTCATAGGCTCCTTATGACTGACGCGCTTCCGGAAGACATAATAGCTCCAGATCTGACTGCCGATGACAAACGGCAATAGCGTTAATGCTGCAATTGACATGACTTTAAGCGAATAATCACCGGAAGAAGCGTTAGCTACTGTTAAATCGAATGCGCTTTGAATCGAGCTGACCATCACCCGAGGGAATAGCGAAATGAAAATCATTCCTATGGTCAGAGCAAGACCCGCGCCTGTCATCGCAAATGTCCAGCCGTCTTTACTCTTACGGATGAATAAAGCTGCAAGCATAAAGCAGATGACAATCAAAACAACAAGCGGTATTGTAATCTCGCCGCGGCGTGTAAACATGTCTGTCTCATAAGCAGAAAGAGCCGCAAAAGCAAGCACTGCCACAAAAACAATACCCATTATCTTTTGCGCCATTTGTCGGGCGCGCTGCTGCAAATCACCAATCGTACGCAGCGTGATGAACATTAATCCATGCAGGAAGCAGAGAAGTGTTACGGTCACGCCGCCAAGTACAGAATATACATTTATATAATCAGAGAAATGCGCGTGAATGTTCATATCGGCATCAATCGGCATACCGCGGAATAATGTCGTAAATAACACACCGAGCACAAACGGAGGAATCAGACTGCCGAAGAAAACCACCCAGTCCCAAACCTTTACCCATTTTAAATGATCAACCTTGCCGCGGAATTCAAACGCGACCCCGCGGCCCATTAATGCAAGCAGCACAATGACAAACGGAATGTAATAACCGCTCAGCATCGTTGCATACCAGTTTGGAAACGCCGCGAAGATAGCACCCGCACCAGTCAAAAGCCATACTTCATTCGCGTCCCAGAACGGCCCGATCGTGTTGATCAGCACTCTGCGCTCTAATTCATTATGGCCAAGAAAACGGGTCGCCATGCCGACCCCGAAATCAAAGCCTTCCAAAAAGAAGAAACCGATAAACAATACAGCAACGAGTATAAACCAAAGATCATGAAGAGATGCCATGGTATACCTCCTGACTAAAAGGATCTGTTGATACAGGAACATCATGATGATCATCATGCTCCGCGCCTTTTTTAATTTCACGGATGAACAAGAAGACGAGCAATGCGCCTAAAATCATATACATCACACCGAATGCGATGATTGAGAATAACAAGGAGCCCGCCGTTACGTTAGGCGACACGGATTGAGCCGTTGTCATCAAACCCATGACCGTCCAAGGCTGACGCCCGATTTCTGTCATAATCCAGCCAGCGGAGTTCGCAATAAACGGGAAGGAAATCAATGCGATCATGATGCGCAAATACCATTTGCTGTTTTCCAGCTTTTTGCGGCGGTTCAGCCAAAGGCCGCCTAACGCAGCAAGAATCATGACAACACCTGCTCCAACCATAATACGGAAGCTCCAGAACGTCGTTTTGACAGGCGGAATATAGTCGCCTTTTCCATACACTTTTTCGTACTCTGCCTGAAGTGTTTTCATTCCCTTGACACTGCCGCTGAATTTTTGGTAAGCCAGGTAGCTCAATGCGTATGGAACTTTGATTTCATTTGAGCTCTTTTCATTTTTCGTATCAATTGTGGCAAAGGCCGTCCAAGCAGCAGGGTCGCCGCTGTCTTCCCAAAGCCCTTCACTGGCAGCCATTTTCATTGGCTGTGATTCCATCAAGTGTTCAGCCTGCATGTGGCCGCTCAGGCCAACGCCAAGGCCTGCACAAAGACCCACAATCATTGCGAGTTTGAAAGATTGTTTAAAGAATGGCACTTCTTTTTTCTTTAATAGTTTAAAAGCACTGACACCCGCGATAAAGAAGGCCCCGGTGGCAAGCGCACCGAAAATGACGTGCGGGAATTCAACCCATAGCTGCGGATTTGTCAACAGCGCGCCAAAGTCATTCATTTCCGCGCGTCCGTTTTTGATCGTAAAGCCGACCGGCTCCTGCATAAAGGAGTTCGCTGTTAAAATCCAGAAGGACGACATAATCGTTCCGAATGACACGAGCCAAATGCAGAGCGCGTGAATTTTTTTAGGCAGGCGGTCCCAGCCGAAAATCCACAATCCGATAAAAATCGATTCCATGAAAAACGCCAATAATGCTTCAATCGCAAGCGGCGCGCCAAATACATCTCCGACAAAACGGGAATAATCAGACCAGTTCAGTCCAAACTGGAATTCTTGCAAAATCCCCGTAACAACACCGACTGCGAAATTTATTAAGAACAAGTGTCCCCAAAACTTCGCCATTTTGAGGTACAGCTCATTTTTCTTCACAAGATAAAGAGTCTCCATCAATGCAACCATAAACACAAGCCCGATTGACATTGGCACAAACAAGAAATGAAACAACGTTGTTGATGCAAATTGAAGGCGGGCTAATACTAATTCACTCATGCTTTATCCTCCATTTCCGGTTGAAAATGTTATATTGTTCACTACTTCACAAGCAGAACCAAAACTTTGATCAGCATTTCACAAAATAGACGAAAAAAAATAATGCTCAATATTTCACAAATACATCAAAAAGTCGTCCAATATGATTCAAGATTGCCAGACTGACGAATGGCACGATCCCTGAATGGTTCATATTAAGTACTTTACAACGATCTGTTTCAAAAATAAAGCCCAAAATACCTAAAAAGTCCTGCGCTATGTGACGGATTATTGTCTATTTTGTTGCTGATTGATGGCGGTCGCTAGGATAAATGACCCTTTATTATCGTACATCAACACTTCGCTCCTTGCGAATAAAATGCTTGACCGGCATCAGCACTGGGTTCTCGGCACTCCGGCACATCCGGAATTTAGTCAGAACGTCTCTTTTCATCTGAATCCTAAAAAAGAAAAGTTTGAATAGTAAATTTTTAATATATTAATAATTTCAATTTTTTAGTATACTTAACATAGTGAACAATTTCACTGGCAACAAGATTAGGGGGAGGTTTTTTAATGGGAGAGCTTCAAACTCAATTGCAAATGCAAACGGATACAATTCACGAAGGGGTTCGAAAAGAGAATTGGTTTGCGAAGGCTATGAATATAAAAGTAGGCATTATACCGCTTCCTGTTTATGCCCTGCTGTTTATATTAATTACTATTTTTGTATTGCATCACGATGTAAAAAGCGACATCTTGACATCCATTGCCGTCATGGCGTTTTTCGGATTTACCTTTGCCCAAATCGGAAAATCGATACCGATTGTGCGCTCTATCGGCGGTCCGGCCATCCTTGCTACTTTTATTCCATCTGCTGTCGTCTACTATCACCTGCTGCCAAATGATATTGTCAAATCCACCACAGAATTTACAGAAAACTCAAACTTTCTTTATTTGTTTATTGCCGGAATTGTTGTCGGAAGCATCCTCGGCATGAAAAGAGAAACACTTGTAAAAGCATTTATGAAAATTTTTATACCGCTTATCGCCGGTTCTGTCGCGGCCGCCATTGTGGGACTGGCTGTCGGTACATTGCTCGGCCTCGGATTTCAGCACACCCTTCTGTACGTCGTGATTCCTATTATGGCTGGCGGCGTCGGAGAAGGCGCCATCCCTCTGTCCATCGGTTATTCCGATATCATGCCGATGTCTCAAGGGGAAGCGTTTGCACTTGTTCTTCCATCGATCATGCTCGGCAGTCTATGTGCAATCATTTTAGCGGGCCTGCTCAACAGAATCGGCAAGAAAAAACCGGAATGGACCGGCAACGGTAAAGTTGACCGTTCAGAAGATTCACCTGCGCTGGAGGAATCGCAAAACGGCCAGCACATGTTCAACCTTTCTCTGTTTGCGTCCGGGGGAATTCTTGCCGTCTCCTTGTATTTGGTCGGTATGCTCGCCCACGACTTTTTCGGTTTTCCTGCTCCTGTTGCCATGCTGCTGTTAGCTGTTTTGATCAAGCTGTTCAGACTGGTCCCTGCCTCAATTGAAAACGGCGCGTTTGGCGTGTCCCGCTTCTTTTCAACGGCAGTCACCTATCCGCTGCTCTTTGCAATCGGCGTGTCCATGACGCCATGGGACAAGCTTGTGGCCGCCTTTAATCTCAGTAATATTATTACGATTCTGTCTGTCGTTGTGACAATGATGACGGTCGGCTTTTTCACGGGAAAATGGCTGAACATGTACCCGATCGAAACAGCTATTATTAATGCGTGCCATTCAGGGCAAGGAGGCACCGGTGACGTCGCGATATTAAGCGCCGCAGAAAGGCTTGAGCTGATGCCTTTTGCCCAGGTGTCCACTAGAATTGGAGGGGCCATCACAGTGTCCCTCACGTTATTGCTGTTACACCAGTTTTATTGATAGGCTGAAAGCAAGTTCTTCGTATGACGAAAGAGCTTGCTTTTTTGCATTTCCGTGTTTTTACAAATTCCCGCCGCATGCTATAGTAGTAGTTGGAAAGATTATGATAGAAAGGACTCTAGCATGCCTATGGGAACCAGTCTTTTTTTCTTTATCATTCTCGGGCTGGGCATTCAGCTGATATCAGCCCTTGCAGCAAAGCTTCTTCCGGCATTAGAACTCTGGATTGATATTGTTCTTTGGGTCGGTGCTGCTAGCTTTATCTTCTCTCAACAGTCTTTCATAGACGGCATCGTCTCTCTGGCATTGATGTTCACCAGCTACTGGACCGCATTGGATCTGACTGTCCCCAGCCGTGTTGAAAAGCCATCAGGCGATTGGCAGGAAATTGAGCTTGCAAGAGACCACACACGACTCCTCTCGGACATTGCCCTGACTGTCATTGTGTTTGCGGGCGCTATTGTTTTCTTCATTTACGGGCCTGACACCAGCGTTCTAAAATATGTGATCCTGTTCGGTTTCATCTCGGGCGGCGCGGCACTGGTAAAACGCATATTAAATTTTCTAAGTGTAAAAGTCTTTTATTCTTCATCTTTAGAAACATGGCATATCAGCTCACGATATGAAACCCGCACCTACCCGCTTTCAGACCTGAAAGACATCCGGCTTGAATCGACGGCAGATCTATTAAAGCTTCACCCGCTTTTGACAATGTATTCATCCCGGCTCGATATGACGACAAGCTTTCAGCAAGTCATAAGGCTCTCTCTTCCCGGCGAAACACTATATCTGACCGTGAAGGAACCAGAAAAATGGAAAGCGATCCTCGGGGAATTTCTAGATACAGAAAACAAAGAGGAAACGGTTATTGCTGTCCTGCCGCTTTATCATCGGAAAAATGTGAAACGGCTTTTAGGTAAACTTTATTTTGCCGCAAGCGTAAAAGGGATATCTGCTTACGCCATATTGGTGCTCGCTTTATATGCCTTACACGCTTCACCTTGGGTCATGGCTGGTGCCGTGATGTTGTACTGGGCTTTGAATATGTATCTATCTGACCGGGTGCTGCGGACAGCAATGGATGCCAGGCCTTGTCTGAATTCAGACGTTCAGGCAGCGGCAGATAAGATGTTTAGAAAAGCAGGCATTTCGCATGTGGATATATATGAAACGGATAGTGATGAATATAACGGCATGGCAGTCGGAATGAATGTAGGAAGATCAATGGTGATTCTGACAAGCGCTACATTAACCCTTCCGCCTCATGTCATTGAGGGTATTCTTGCCCATGAAGCTGTTCATATTAAAAAACGTGATGTGCTGTCCATGCAACTGTTGCGCTTTCTTTATCTTGGGGCAGTCATCGGGATCATTCTTTTACTTGAGCATTACATCGCCCATCCCGGCGCTTACAAAATCGCACTTTGGGCGCTAATCATGGGAATCATCATTCTATTTCAGCTTTATCAGTCATTTTGTTCCCAATGGATGGAGGTGCGCGCCGATCACCTTGGCGCTTCACTGCTGGAGGGCGGATACAGGCAGATGGCTGAATCCTTAAAGATCCTGGCGGTTCGTCAGGATGAAGCTCTGCAAAAACAAAACACCTACAGCTCTGATATAGATGAAGACGAAGTTAAGGTGAACTCTCTCATCCGGGATAACAGCTGGCTTTTCAGAATCATAGACTTTCAGTTTTCTCCTCATCCGCCTATGTATTGGCGTGTCAGCGCATTGCTTTCGAACAAAGGAAACGGCATGGTCAAGCGCTGGCTGAGAGATCGGCTGAAAGAATCTGTCTCCCTCAAGTGAAACTTTTCAGATTTTAAAACGTATGAAAAATCATTGTTTAAGGGGGGAGCCATATGATTGTGATTCTTATCGCTTTGATCTTCGGAATGATCGTCATTTATCAATCGGCTCGATCATCTGATTCAGAAACCAAAGGACGCCAGCGGGCGGACAGCGGTTTTTTCGGATTTTCCGATGGTGATTCCCGCCATGATGGATGTGGCAGTGACGGAGGTTTCGGGGATTCCGGCTGTGACGGCGGAGGGGGCGGCGGCGATTAATCGCCGCCATTTTTATTTCATCGACTCAATGTACGCCCCAAAGGACGCCCCTGACATTCCCGGGGATACACGTACGCGATGGAGGGCGTACATCCCCTGATCTCTGGAGGCTGCACCAGGTTCAGTCGTCACTCCCATTTGATAACCGGTTTCTTCAGCGGCCTTCAGCGTATCTTCGTTGTAGCGCCCAACCGGATAGCTGATGATGGCCGTTTGCTGATTGAACATCCTATCAAACAGTTTTTTTGAATCTGCCATTTCGCTATATTGCTGTTCTGGTGTTAAACCGTTCAGCTCAAGGTGGTCAATCGTATGGCTTTCAATCGATATGCCATGCTGCGCCATTTCTTTCATTTGATCCTCTGTCAGATGATGTTTATGTCCAATTGATTTGCCGATCATAAAAATCGTCGCCTTCATGCCGTACTTCTTTAATACCGGATACGCGTCTTTGTAATTATCGGTGTATCCGTCATCAAACGTGATCAGCACACATTTCTCACTCGGCTTCTTGTCCTGAGTCAGCATGAGATACGCCTCTTTTGGGGTTAATGTCTGATAGCCGTTATCGTGCAGCCATTTCATATGTGCCTCAAATTCTTTCTTTGGCACACGGAGGCTGTTGCCCGAAGAGATGCTGTGGTACATCAAAATCGGCAGCTTTGCCGGTTTCTCTGTTTTGATCCATGCGGATGTATCATCTTCTTTTTTCTGCACATGTACTGTCTTTTCTTCCGGTTTCTTTTGTTCCGCTTTTGGCATCTGCTGCTCTGCGTTTGCTTCTTTTTCAGCGCAAGCGGCAAGAGACAAACAGCTGCCCAAAAGAAAGATGCTTAAGATAAATCGTTTCATCGTTTTCCTGCTTTCTGTCTATTTCTTCCTCCTTTTCATCGGTTGATTTGCGGGATTTTCAAGTGAAAAAACCAGACATGTAGCCATGTCCGGTGCAGATTAGGAAAACTGATTCAAAATCAAAGACGTTAAAAGACCAAGAGCAGCAATTAACCCTGTCATCGGACCGCTGTCTTCATATGCCTCGGGCATCATCGTGGATGCAATCATTGCGATGATTCCTCCGCCCGCAAAAGCGGCGATTGCCGACATCATCTCCTCAGGAGCATCATCGAGGAAGTAATATCCTGACCATGAGGCAAAAATAGAAATCATCAGTACCGCCGCCCAAAGCAGCAAGATTTTCGCCTTTGAATATCCGCTGTTCTTCATGCCGGCCGTGCTGGACAGCCCTTCAGGTATATTGCTGATAAAAATCGCGACCACCAAAAGGAAACTGACGGATTGTTCCTCAAGAAGACTGGCTCCAATCATAATAGACTCGGGGACAGCATCCATGATGGTGCCGATAAAAATCGCGATCCCCCCGCCGCCTGCAGCTGCTTGTCTCGATCTTTTTCTTTGTGACGCGCCTCTTTTTGAAACCGCGTAGTCAAAAAGGGTAAACACGACAGCTCCTGCTATAAATCCGGCGCCTGTCGAGACCATTCCGCCATCCTTCACCGCGTCCTCAAGAAGTTCATAGGCGGCAGCGCCGATTAATACCCCTGTGCCAAAAGCCATGATATAACCGATGATACGCTTGCGAATCGGAAGAAACATCGACGCCAGCGCGCCCAGCAAAACAGCAGAGCCGGAAATCCCGCCCCACATCGCTGCATTCCACATCTCGATCTCTCCTTTCTACAAACCACTACCCGCCGCAGTTTTTGCTGTAAACCTTGAGATAGAGAGGGAATGCAAAAAACCGGACATCGCACCATGTCCGGTTCTCCAGCTTAACGGATTCTGATTTCAGTTTCACTGTCAAAGAAATGGCCTTTATTCATATCAAACGCAACTGTCAGCTCATCACCTGACTGAATATCGAGACGGGCGTCGATCCTCGCAATAAAATCCTGGTTATCGATTTGCGAATAAATCATGATCTCAGACCCCAGCAGCTCCGCAACATTGATTTTCGCTTTAATTGAAGAGCTCTTATACGATTCCACGACAATCAATTCATCATGAATATCCTCAGGGCGGATGCCGAAAATGACTTCTTTGCCAATGTAGCCTTTTTCACGAAGCACCTTCATTTTCCCCTCCGGCACGCTCAACACCGAAGAACCGATTTTGATTGTGCCGTCAGACAGCTTCCCTTTGAAAAAGTTCATCGCTGGTGACCCGATAAAACCGCCAACGAATACATTTTCAGGGAATTCGTATACATCCTTCGGCGTCCCGATCTGCTGAATTTTGCCGTCCTTCATGACCACAATTCGAGTCGCCATCGTCAATGCTTCTGTCTGATCATGCGTGACGTAAATCGTGGTGGTTTGCAGTCTCTGGTGGAGTTTAATGATTTCGGCTCTCATTTGCACCCGAAGCTTTGCATCCAGATTCGACAAAGGCTCATCCATCAGGAATACCTTTGCATCCCGCACGATCGCCCTTCCCAGCGCAACCCGCTGTCTCTGCCCGCCTGAGAGCGCTTTTGGCTTGCGGTGCAAATATTCTTCCAGCCCGAGAATTTTAGCGGCTTCCTCCACTCTTTTTTTAATTTCAGGCTTCGGCATTTTGCGGAGCTTCAGCCCGAAGGCGATATTATCGTATACCGTCATATGCGGATAGAGCGCGTAGTTTTGGAACACCATCGCGATATCCCTGTCCTTTGGCGCCACATCATTTACCCGTTTTCCTTCAATATAAAAATCACCTTTCGAAATTTCCTCAAGTCCTGCGACCATCCGCAGTGTTGTTGATTTACCGCAGCCGGACGGGCCGACAAATACGATAAATTCCTTATCCGCTATGTGAAGATTAAAGTCGTCTACCGCCGCTTCCTTCTGATCATAAAATTTATAAATGTGCTCCATCCGCAATTCAGCCATCTAACATCCCCCTTTAGTATTGTAAACGCTTTCTTAAATCAAGTGTATCAGCATTTATCCAACACTGAAATGGGCAGCATTCATAAAATCACACGGCCGTTTTCGTGCATATTTCCAGTTTATTCTGAACCTTCACTTTGCAGGCAGATAAAATACGCAAGCAGAGCGCCTGTATACGTTTTAATGTCTATTCCTGACCGCTCGATAAATTTATCAATTCGGTACTGCAGGCTGTTGCGGTGCAGATGCAGTTTTTTCGCTGTTAATGTCACGTTTGAGTTGTTTTCAATAAACAGCTTGATCGTTTTTCTCAGCTCAGGTTCATTTACAAATAATAGCTCGGCTTCTTCACAAAGCAGTGATTTCAGCCGTCCCTTTTCTTCTTCCAATAATAAAAAAGGGAACATGATATCAAACGTGACACTCTGAACCTGCGGCAGCCGCTTTTCAGCAAATAGAAAATACGTTTGTTCACGGGCATAATGTTTTCGTAAGCGCTCATCTGTTTCATAAAACCTTCCGGCGTAAAAACGGACACTGAAGTAGAAATCACTTTCAAGAACCCTGGCGAGCGACTCCAGTTCGTCTTTCCCCGCTGCCGCTTCACTTTCCTGCTCGACAATCACGCCTCTGTCCTCATGCATCCAAACGATCACAAAAGACACCGGCCAAAAATGGCGCATCGCTTCCGCAAATGATGCCCGTTCTGTTTTGCCAATCAAATGAAAATGAATGAACCTTGTCCTCTTAGTGATATTCGGGGGCACTTCTCCTTTCGAGAATAGAAACGCAAACCACTTGTTTTCTTCTGGCGATTTGAACGACATGTGATCTGCCTCTTCCGCTAGCGTTAAAAATGACTGGAGCAGCAACGTCTCCTTTTGGCTGATCTCCGTTTTTGGGATCGAGATATATTTCTGACTGTTTTCATCAAAAAAACATAGACAGTCTTCCATTGTACAAAGCTTGTCAGACACAATCGAACCGGGATAAATAGCCAGCAGCGACTTCATATGGTCTCCTCTCCTATGTAAGGATATGTATTTTCAGTATAAGGCGAAATACACATGTTCTCCAGCTTCTTTTTCACATAAGACGGCCCTCTTTCGTTTACAGCCTTGCTTCAACGGCAATAGAGGATATGCATGAACTGAGACGAATGCAGAAACAATACCGCACATATCCGTTCTAAACAAATAAATCCCTCTGCAGATGCGCAGAGGGACCCCCTTATTTTGAAATATCCACAAACCCTTCACCAAACACATCGCGCACGTCATGGACAATCACAAACGCTTTTTTATCACAGCTTCTGATGATTTTCTTCAGCATAGAAAGCTCCTGTTTGTTAATGACGATGTACAAAATCTCTTTTGACTGGCCGGTATAGTTTCCCTTACCTGATAAAATGGTGACGCCCCGGTCCATCAGCGTATTGACCTGCTCGGCAATTTCACCTTTATTTTCCGAAATGACAGTAATTGCTTTTTTTGTATTCAGTCCTTCAATAATAAAGTCCATCACTTTCGTTCCGATATACAGCATCACAATCGTAAACATCATGTTTTCCACACCAATAATAAAATAAGAGCTGAAGACGACAATTAAATCAAAAAAGAGCAGCGCGTAACTGATATTCCAATCTAAATATTTATTGGCGATTCTGGCCAGAATGGCGGAACCGGCTGTTGTGCCGCCGACCCGAATGATCATGCCGATCCCGACACCCGCAAACACGCCTGCGAAAATCGTGTTAATGATCAGCTCATCAGACGGTGTGCTCCACCCGTGTGTCAAATGCAGAAAAAGCGAGTTTGCTGCCACGGCGATAATCGTATAAACCGTAGTTTTCCCGTCGAGAAATTTATATCCGATCAATAGCAGAAAAGCGTTTAATATAAAGTTTGTCACCCCGGGAGACCATTGAAACACATAGTACAAAATCAGCGTAATCCCCGTAACGCCGCCTTCCCCAAGGTCATTGGGAATCGCGAATAAATTCACAGCAAGCGCGAAGAAAAAAGCGCCAATCACAAGCATCAGCACATCAAGCATTTTCTTTTTCATCACAAACTCCTCCTTCAGATCGTATCAACAAAAAAACCCAGGAGTACGCTCTCGCAAAAGAGCAGAAACTCCTGGGCTTTTATCCCACCGTGTCATAACAGCCAGGCTGTTATGTGTTTTCTCTCGGTCACAGGCCAATATGCATTGCGGAACCCTAGAAAACCAATGTTTTAGCATATCCTTTTCACTTTCCAATATTAGCATTATAAGGGACTGAGCAAATTGGTTCAAGGGGTATTTGCGGAGATTTAGTTACAAGTGAAAATTCAAGAAAATACAAATTAGCTATTAACATATGTGCGATATAGACGATAAGAAAATAAGCATGTATTTTCACAAGAAAATATAACTATGAATGCTAAATAATATAATAAATTCATAATTTTGTATTGACTAAGTGAAATAATATAGGCATTATAGTACATATGTTTTGTGTATTTAATGACATAGGAGGAAATATAATGGCAGGAAAACTAGTCCCTTGTAAAGCTTGCGGTCAAGAAATTGCAAAAGGTGTAAAAAAATGTCCTAACTGTGGTAAGGATCAGCGTAACTTTTTTATGAGACATAAAATTATTACGTTTATTCTCGCAGTTGTTGTCATCATTATTATTGCTAACATTGGCGGCGGAGGCGGTTCAGAAGCCACTTCCAAAACATCAAGCAGCAGCAAAGCAGAAACTGAAAAAACATACAATATCGGTGATACTGTTAAGACTGAGAAAACTGAAGTGACAGTTACGAAGGTAGAAAAACGAGATTCAGTTGGTAACGAGTTCCTAAACAAAAAGGCGTCTGACGGCGGTATTTTAGTTGCTGTACAATACACAGTAAAAAACGTGTCTAAAAAGCCTATAAGCTCTTTTTCAATTCCTACTGTTAAACTTGTAGATTCCACTGATACATCATATGATGCTGACATAGATGCATCTTCTAACTATGCGGCAGAAACAAAAATCGATGATTCAAAAATTTTAAGTGATCTAAATCCAAATATTAAAGTAACCAATGTTGAAGTATTCGAAGTGGACAAGGATGCTTACTCTAAAGGAACTTGGAAACTTAAATTCAGTAATGATGTTATTGTAAAAATCAAATAGTAGCTGAAAAGGGTGCCTGCGAAGGCACCCTTTTTTAGGAAAAAGGCCTTCTCTGTTGAGAAGGCCTCCATTCTTATTCCTGATTCTTATACCCATTCACATTAGAAGACTGCCATCTCCAAGAATCGGCACACATTTCCTCAAGGCCTCGTTTTGCTTCCCAGCCCAGTTCTTGCTTGGCTTTTGCAGGATCTGCGAAGCAGGTGGCGATGTCTCCAGGACGGCGGTCCGCAAAACGGTATGGAACCTCTTTCCCTGACACTTTTTCAAAGGCTTTGACCATTTCAAGCACACTGTAGCCTGTGCCTGTTCCGAGGTTGTATGCATCTGCTCCAGTGGAGTTCAATACTTTTTCAAGCGCTTTGACGTGGCCTTCTGCGAGATCGACGACGTGAATATAATCGCGCACGCCTGTCCCGTCTTTTGTCGGATAGTCATTGCCGAATACGCTTAATTGCTCCAGCTTGCCGACGGCTACCTGCGCCACATATGGCATGAGGTTATTTGGGATGCCATTCGGATCTTCACCGATTCGTCCGCTTGGATGTGCGCCGAACGGATTAAAGTAGCGGAGCAGGGCAACACTCCACTCGTTGTCGGCCGTATGCAAGTCACGCAATATTTGTTCAAGCATGAGCTTCGTCTGTCCATAAGGATTTGTCGCGCCTAATGGAAAGTCCTCCGTAATCGGTGATGTTTCCGGAACGCCGTATACTGTTGCAGATGAACTGAACACGATTTTCTTGACGCCGTATTTCTCCATGACCTCACATAATATAAACGTTCCCGTGAGGTTGTTATGGTAATATTTGAGCGGAATCGCAACAGATTCACCGACTGCTTTTAATCCCGCAAAATGAATCACAGCTTCAATTTCATTTTCAGCAAAAACCGAATCTACCGCTTCCCGATCCAATAGATCCGCTTCATAGAACGTTAACTCTTTTCCCGTAATCTCCTTGACGCGATTCAGCGCCTCAGCTGAGCTGTTGGACAGATTATCAAGTACGACAATCTCATAGCCGCTGTTCAATAACTCCACACATGTGTGACTTCCGATATATCCGGCGCCGCCTGTAACAAGTATTGCCATGATGTAAACCCTCCTAAAAAATGACCTGCTATTATTATATAGTGTTTAGAACTGGTCTACATCCATTTTCATGAAGTTTAATCGTTTATTAATCGTTTCTTCATATTTTCTGCCCTAAACCCTTGCCAGCAATTCAATAGAGGCTTCAGCGAGAATGCGTTCTTTCATTTCTTGATAGAGCTGATTCATATAAAAGCCCTGCTGAAGATTCAGTTCAGCATCCAAAGCATAGACCGTCAGCGTATATGTATGATCCTCGTCAGGCGGCGTCGGCCCGCAATACTGGTGAATCACCTTTGGATTGATGCTTCCCGCAAGCGCTGAAGCAAAGCTGTTTTGCCCCTGTATCATCAAGTCCTGTCTTTCCTCACTTGCATGTTCAGGAAGCTCTCCGATGTGCGCCGGGATGTTCGCCGCTATCCAGTGAATCCAGCTGAATCCGCATACGGGAATGGCGTCATGGTCGATGAAAGTCAGTGCGAGCGTCTTTGCACCGAGCGGGACTTCCTCAAAGCGAATCGGAAAGGATACAAATGGATTCCCGTCTCTCTTATATTTTTCATCTGCATATTTTGAGTATTTGTCATGTAAATATGGATTTGCTTCTACGTATATGTTCATGTGATTCCCTCTCTCCATTTTTTCGTTCTATAGGTATACTAAACGAATGGAAGTATAATCAGTGATAAGCAAATACGCATTTTCAATTAACAATTTGTTATCAATTAGCAGTGAAGGAGGTATTTCATGGATTTAAAATGGCTGCAAACCTTTATTTCCGCAGCGGAATCAGAAAACTTCAGGGAAACGGCTGAGCGTCTTTATCTCACACAGCCGGCTGTTTCTCAACATATGAGGAAATTGGAAGATGAACTGGACATGCAGCTGTTTTTGCATAGCGGAAGAAGGGTTGTCCTGACTGACGAAGGTAGGCTGTTTTTGCCTTATGCCAAAGAAATAATCAATGCATACCAAGCCGGAAAGCACAAAGTCAGCCAATGGAAGCAGGGGTACAGCCGGGCACTTACGCTGGCCGTACACCCCTACATCGCGTCCTATATATTGCCTCGTTTTCTGCCCGCCTATATCCAAAAACATCCGCATGTCGAGCTTTCAACTCATGTAGCTGAATCTGACGATATCAAACTAGCGGTAGAACACAATGAAGCTGATATTGGTTTGTCTCGAAAAGACCCGAACTCCGGCACTCTTTATTATCAGCACATATGCGAAGGCACGCTGTGTCTGGCTGTTCCTTTTCAAAAAAGCAGGCCTGCGGATGCTGCATCTGTCTTTAGCCGCTATCGGTTGCTAACACATGATCATCCGTCATATGGGGATGCCTTTTTGGACCGCATCCGTTCACATTACCCGCATATTCAAACGATGGCTGTCGGGCAGACTGATACGGCTGTTCAAATGATAAAAGCGGGAATGGGTGCCTCTTTCCTCCCCACCTACATCATCAAACAGGAAGAGGACGAAAAAAAGCTGATGGCTGTAATTACGCCGCCGCATCTTGAATTGCCGGCGTCCCAGACATTTATGATGTGGAAAAGAAATAGCGAGGACATTCAGCATTTTCACGCCATGCTGCAGGACTTCATGCAGTCCGAACAGGTCTAAAATCAATCTGCCGGTTGACGTTTTCTTTTATTTTATCGATGTACCGAGAAAGAACTGTAAAGCCCGGGAAACTGCCCGCTGCTGCTGTTAAGTCCAAATGCCGTCCTGCTCAGGCATCGAAGCGGCCAAGGACATCATGTCCGCCCTCCCGGATACAAAAATCGTCATTTTAACGACCTTTGACACTGAAGAATACGTATTTGAAGGCATCCGCGCCGGCGCTGTCGGTTACCTGCTGAAGGACACGCTTCCTGAAGAACTGATAGACGCCATTCGGGCTGCCTTCAGAGGCAAAGCGATTTTCCGCACAGTCACAGCCGCTAAAATCATCACTGAGACATTCCGCGCAAAGCAACAGCCTCATGCTGAAGAGCTGGCAGAGCCATTTACCAAAAGAGAGCTTGAGGTTCTTCAGCAAATGGCCTATGGCTTGAGAAATGAGGATATTGCCGACAAGCTTTTTATCAGCGAAAGCACCGTCAAAACCCACGTGCATCGAATTCTGCAAAAATGCAATGCCCAAGACCGGACACAGGCAGTCGTTTTTGCCATTCGAAACGGCATTGTGAAATAGAAATCTCTCATCACAGCATGATAGAATAAGACAAAGGAGATGATTGGAAATGAAAGAAGACATCATTGAACGGTTTACTACATACGTAAAGGTCGACACGCAGTCAGATGAATCAGTCGACACCTGCCCATCCACACCCGGCCAATTGACGTTAGGAAACATGCTTGTTGAGGAATTAAAGTCAATCGGCATAGAAGACGCAGCCATTGATGAAAACGGCTATGTCATGGCGACTCTTCCTTCCAATACTGACAAAGATGTGCCGACAATCGGCTTTCTCGCCCACGTCGATACCGCCACAGATTTTACCGGCAAAAATGTCAATCCGCAAATCGTTGAAAGCTACGATGGAAAAGACATCACGCTCAATGAAAAGCTTCAGGTCATCCTATCGCCTGATCAATTCCCTGAGCTGTCGGGCTACAAAGGACACACTCTGATCACCACAGACGGCACAACCCTTCTTGGCGCTGACAATAAGGCTGGCATCGCTGAAATCATGACTGCCATGGATTATCTCATCAAACACCCTGAAATCAAGCATGGCACCATTAGAGTTGCATTTACACCTGATGAAGAAATCGGCAGGGGCCCGCACAAATTTGATGTTGAGCGATTCAATGCCTCCTTTGCCTATACCGTTGATGGCGGTCCGCTCGGTGAGCTTGAATATGAAAGCTTCAATGCTGCCGCGGCGAAAATCACAATTAAAGGCAACAATGTACATCCCGGCACGGCAAAAGGCAAAATGATCAACTCTGCAAAAATCGCAATGAAGCTGAACAGCATGCTGCCGGCAGATGAGGCACCTGAATATACAGAGGGCTACGAAGGCTTCTACCACCTGCTGTCCATTCAGGGAGACGTAGAAGAGACCAGGCTCAACTACATTATCAGAGACTTTGACAAAGACATCTTCCAAAACAGAAAAGAAACCATGCAGCGCATCGTTGAAGAGCTCCAAAACGAATACGGACAAAATCGCATTCAGCTTGATATGAACGATCAATACTACAACATGAGAGAAAAAATTGAGCCTGTCATCGAAATCGTCCACATTGCCAAACAAGCAATGGAAAACCTCGGCATCGAACCGAAAATCTCTCCAATCCGCGGCGGCACGGACGGCTCGCAGCTTTCTTACATGGGACTCCCGACGTCGAACATCTTTACCGGCGGGGAAAACTTCCATGGCAAATTTGAATACATTTCTGCCGACAACATGGTCAAAGCCGTAAATGTTATCGTTGAAATTGCAAAGCTGTTTGAAGAACAGGCGTAAGCTGAAAAACCAGTCCGAAAAAGGACTGGTTTTTTGCGTGAAAATGAAACATTTTAAAAGCTCTGTCCGTAAAACAACTATCGACGGATGAGGAGGAAATGCAAAGATGAAGAATACAATTGCCGCAAAAAGCCTGTTCAAAAAATGGATGATTTCGCGCCCGCTCAAAATGCAAACAAAACGATCAAACCCATTTAAAAAAATTAGAAGAATGTTCAAACGCTTTTTCTGACCCTTCCCCGGACTCCCCTCAAATCAGGCATCCATTCCAAATTCCCGCCCAAATGCTCCGTAATTTGGGTTTTTTGTGTTCAATTCCTCAAAATAGGGTATATATCAAACAAAGAAGAACACATTATCCATATATAGTTAATTTGAATTACAGAAATTTAGGTTAAAAGTTATATAAAGGAATTCATTTTAACGTCGATAGTAACTATAGAACCAATCAAAAGAAAAAACACCAGCTTAATGCAAGACTATTTTCAGGTCATCGACGAAAAGGAATTTTGAGGAACACGCATTCATTTTTATTAGATTTGGAATTTTTTGAATACTTTTAGACGTTTTATCCGTACAATAGAGAATACCAAAACTTTTTTTGGGAGGTATGTAAAATGATCTTATTTATTATCATCGCATTATGTGGCTATCTTCTCTTTTCGTTCAGCAAAGACAATAGACGAAAACCGCAAAAGACAAGCCCTCTGCCTGCACCCGTTCCTCATCATAACAACCTAATCGACCTTGACGCCATCCGCCAAAAACGCCGGATGCACCTTTCCTAAGACATACCTTATAAATGAAAAGGCTGCAGATATGCAGCCTTTTCGTTATTCCTGAAACTAGACTTCAGTAATGATCGAATGATTGATGGAAGGACAAATTTTAGCTGACGGACGGCCAGAATGGGCGAATGTCTGTCAGCTAAAAGCGGCTCAGCTGGGGTGATACGTATCGCCTGCAGATTGCACATGGGGAAGATGTGCTGATTTGCACAGCCATCGCGATTGTGCTGGATATGGTATGGGTTGACGATGAAGATAAGCCAAACTTCTAAAAAACTGTTGACAATTCATGCAAAAATAATAATATTAAGATAATTGAAAACTCAATATGAAGATTTACCTTATCAAGAGAGGTGGAGGGACTGGCCCTATGATACCCGGCAACCGCTGTTTTACACAGAATGGTGCTAAATCCTTAAGAACATCGCGTTCTTGCAGATGAGGCAGAGATTTGATCGTTCAAGCTCTTCCTTACACAAAGGAAGAGCTTTTTTCATGCAGCAAACATTTCAGAAAAGAGGCGAATGATATGGCTCAACAAGTAAACCTTGCAGCACAGAAATCAGATAAACAGAAGAAAGCTCCTTTCCGCGCTGATCATGTCGGCAGTTTATTACGATCCGCACCAGTAAAAGAGGCGCGGCAAAATCAAACGGCCGGCGAGATCACGGCAGAACAGCTTCGCGATATTGAAAATAAAGAAATCACCCGCATTGTCGAAAAGCAAAAGGAAATCGGCCTAAACGTCGTAACCGACGGAGAGTTCCGCCGTTCTTGGTGGCATTACGATTTTCTTGAAGGGCTTGATGGTGTAGAGCCCTTCATTCCGGCCGAAGGGATTCAATTCCATCATGCGAAAACAAAAGCCCGCAGCATTAAAGTCACAGGAAAACTGGATTTCACAAGCCATCCGGCGCTTGCCGATTATCAATTTTTACACAGCATTGCCGGAGATGCGACAGCAAAATTGACGATTCCAAGTCCGAATATGCTGTTTTTCGGTGAAAAAGCTGATCAAGGCGTATATCCCGATCAGGAGGAATATTTTCATGACCTGGCCCAGACGTACAAAAAAGCGATTACCGCTTTCTATGATGCGGGCTGCCGCTATCTTCAGCTCGATGATACGTCATGGTCTCTCTTCTTTGAAGAAAAAGGCAGAGAGGTTGTCCGTGCCCTCGGCGGTGATCCGGAAACATTGCCTGCGTTGTTTGCCAAAACAATTAACGATGCAGTGGCGGACCGTCCTGATGACCTAACGGTTACGATGCACATCTGCCGCGGCAACTTCCGCTCGACTTGGGCCGCATCAGGAGGCTATGACGCTGTAGCGGAAACGATTCTTGACGGTTTAGACCTTGACGGCTTGTTCCTGGAATACGATGATGACCGTTCCGGAAACTTTGACCCGCTTCGCTTTGTCAAACGCAAGGATCTGCAGATTGTCTTGGGCTTGATTACATCAAAATACGGAGAGCTTGAAGATCCAGAGGATGTCAAACGCCGAATCAATGAAGCTGCGCGCTTTGTCAGCTTAGATCAGCTTTGCTTGAGCCCGCAGTGCGGTTTCGCTTCTACAGAAGAAGGAAACCTTTTGACTGAGGAGCAGCAGTGGGCGAAGCTCCGTCATGTGGTCGACATTGCCAATGATGTGTGGAAATAATCTATCGTTGACAGAAACGAAAAATGTGTGAATAATAGATACTATCAGAAAATTTCATAAAAAGGTTTTCCTTATCAAGAGAGGTGGAGGGACTGGCCCTGCGATACCCGGCAACCGCTGTTTTACACAGAATGGTGCTAAATCCTTTAGAGCAGATTTGTGCTCTTGTAGATAAGGTTGAGATTGTTCACGCAAGCTCTTCCTTATCCAGAGGAAGAGCTTTTTTATATTCGAATGGAAAGAAGGAATGAACAACATGTCACAGCAAACAACACCCGCAGAACAAAAACAATCGCTCCAGAGAAAAAAACCGCCGTTTCGCGCGGATCAAGTCGGAAGCCTGCTGAGATCTGAGCCCGTCAAAAAAGCGCGCCTGCAAAAGGCGGCCGGCGAAATGACTGCCGAACAGCTTCGCCAGATTGAAAACGATGAAATCATCCGCATTGTGGAAAAACAAAAGGAAACCGGCCTGAACGTCGTGACAGACGGAGAATTCCGCAGAGCGTGGTGGCATTTTGATTTCCTGGAAAATCTGGATGGCGTTGAGCCGTTTATACCTGAACAGGGTATCCAGTTCCATAATGTGCAGACAAAAGCACGCGGCATCAAAGTGACGGGCGATATTGATTTCTCAAACCACCCGATGCTCGAAGATTACTCATTTTTACATGGCATCGCTGGTGATGCCACGCCAAAAATGACAATTCCGAGTCCGAATATGCTCTTTTTCCGGGGGAGACTGGAAAAGGATGCCTACAAGAACGATTATGCTCTTTTCCAGCATGATGTATCAAAAGCATATAAGAAAGTGATTCAAGCGTTTTATGACAGAGGCTGCCGCTACCTCCAGCTTGACGATACAGCATGGGCTGTTTTCTTATCTGAAAAAGGCTTAAAACAAGTGGAAGCATTCGGAACAACGCCTGACGAGCTTCGCCAGCTGTTTGCGAAGTCGATCAATGACGCCATTGCTGATCGTCCGGATGATATGACAATCACCATGCATATCTGCCGCGGCAACTTTCAGTCCACATGGACAGCTGAGGGCGGTTATGATGCGGCGGCCGAAACCATTTTTGACGGCTTGAATCTGGACGGGCTTTTCTTAGAGTATGATGATTCACGCTCAGGCGGATTCGAACCGCTCCGTTATGTGAAACGCACTGATCTTCAGCTTGTCCTCGGTTTAGTTACATCTAAATTCGGTGAGCTCGAAGATCCGAACGACGTGAAACGCCGTATTGAAGAGGCGTCACGTTATGTCAGCTTAGACCAGCTATGCCTGAGTCCGCAATGCGGGTTCGCTTCGACTGAGGAAGGCAACAAGCTGACCGAAGAACAGCAATGGGCGAAGCTGCGCCATGTTGTTGAGATCGCTAACGATGTTTGGAAATAAAGAACAGAAAAACACACTTGATTCCTTGGCGGGACAAGTGTGTTTTTTATGCCTGCTCAATTTGATAGGCTTTGCATTTTTCATATAAGCTTGTTTTTCCTATGCCTAATAGCTTTGCTGCCTTTATTTTATTGCCGTCTGCTGCGGCAAGCGCCTCGATGATCGCGTTTTTTTCCGCCTCAGCGATTGTCTCTTTTAATGGCTGTATCGATTGATATTCTCGGACTTTGATTGTTCTTTGGATGGGTTGATCTTCAGGAGTGAGATTCAGGTGTTTCGGTTCGATTCGTTTGCCTTCGAGGACGTTGACAGCCCGTTCTAGGACGTTTTCCAGTTCACGTATGTTGCCCGGCCAAGAATAGCTCTGAAGCACTGCAATCGCTTCTTTAGAAAGCTCCAAGCCATCAAATCCAAATTTCCGTTCAAGTTTTTTTAATAGAAGCCCTGCGATGGGCACAACATCCTCTATGCGCTCTCTTAGGGACGGGATTTGAATTTTGATTACATTCAATCGGTAATAGAGGTCTTGCCGGAAGTCTCCTTCCCGGACCATTTTTTCGAGGTTTCGGTGTGTCGCCGCAATCACTCGTACATCTATCGGGACCGGGCTTCCTGCGCCGACCCGCTCTATCTCTTTCTCCTGCAGGACGCGAAGGATTTTGCTTTGCATATGCAGCGGCATATCACCTACTTCATCAAGGAAAATGGTTCCTTGATGCGCGAGTTCAAATTTTCCTTTTTTCCCGCCTTTTTTCGCCCCCGTAAACGCTCCGTCTTCGTATCCGAACATTTCTGATTCAAACAATTGCTCCGGGATCGAAGCGCAGTTGACGCGCAGAAAGGGAGCATACCGGCGGCGGCTGTTCTGATGGATGGCGTGGGCGAACAGCTCTTTTCCCGTACCTGATTCTCCTAAAAGCAAAACGGCCGATTGGCTGTCAGATACCCGTTCAGCCAGCCGTTTCGCATCCATAAAGAGAGGGCTGTTTCCGATCAAGTCGCCAAAGTGATATTTACTGAAAAGCTCTTTTTCGTATCTATTTTTATAGTAATTGAGTTCATTGAGGATGGGTTTAATTTTTCTTGAATAATCCATCCATTCCTGCGGATTGCGAAACATAACGGTTCCGACCGCTCCGACAAGCTGCTGGTTCACATAGAGCGGATACCGGTTGGCAATCATTTCACTGCCGTTAATTGGATGAATAGCGGCAGCCTCTGTACGCCCCGTCTTCGCCACGATATGCATTCTCGAATTTTCAATCACGTCCTGAACGGGTTTTCCTATCGCTTCGTTCTCTGTTTTTTTCAGAAAGTCACAGTATGCCGGATTGATATAGAGAATGTTCCCCTCATGATCAACCACAACAATACATTCCGCCGCAAGGTTGATGATTTCATCCAGCCATTCATAGGGTAATCTTTTAATAGAATGTTTCATCTCCCTGTCGCTCCCGTCAATGTGTAATCGCTTTCAACCTTATGATAAACGAGAGCCTCCTATGAATACAAGAATCTATTATTGAGCTGTGTAGCCTCCATCCAGCACGACCGCCTGCCCTGTGACGCCTTTCGCCTTTTCACTCACCAAAAATACAGCATAATCAGCAATTTCTTTCACCGATAGAAGACGTTTTTGCGGCACAAGCGGAAAAATCACCTCTTCCAGAACCGATTCATAGGGAACATTTCTTGTTTTAGAAAGATCACTCAGCTGATTGCGGACAAGCTGTGTGTCCACATATCCCGGGCAGAGTGCATTCACCGTAATCCCGTGGGGCGCGCCTTCCAGCGCCCCCACCTTTGTCAGCCCAATGACGCCATGCTTTGCGCTATTATAAGCGGCTTTTCCCGCAAACCCCACCAGTCCGTTCACAGACGCGATATTGATGATCCTGCCGAACTGCTGTTTTTTCATAAGGGGAAAGACATGCTTCATCGCGATGAATGGCGCGGTCAGCATGACGCGAATAAGCTGTTCAAACCGTTCTGTCGGAAACTCTTCAATCGGCGCGACATGCTGCATGCCTGCGTTATTCACCAAAGTATCCAAACGTCCGTATCGGGTCTTGATAGTATGGACGATATCAGCGATTTGCTCTTCCTTTGTTACGTCACATGGAATGCCCGTGATATTAAAGCCTTCCTCGTTCAGCTTGGCGGCGGCCTCCCCGCACGCTTTTTGATTTACATCTGAAATAATGACTTCGGCGCCTTCCCGGGCGAATTCCTTTGCGATTTCAAATCCGATTCCGCCGGCTGCGCCTGTCACAAGAGCGACTTGTGTTTTCATGTCATACACCTTCCTGCTTAAGATTTTTGCCGGATGACTGACTGGCTTACGGCGAAGTCAGCTTCAGTTTTCTCATATACCTCTTCCAGCGTGACGCCGTCCTGGAGCTCAGTCAGTGTCATATGGCCGTTATCAAAATCAAAAACAGCCAGATCAGTGATCAGCCGATGAACGACTTTCTGTCCTGTCAGCGGGAGGGAGCATTGTTTTTTCACCTTCGATTCCCCATGTTTATTGACGTGCTCCATGATGACAACGATTCGCTTAGCCCCGTTGACCAAATCCATAGCGCCGCCCATTCCCTTCACCATTTTCCCCGGGATCATCCAGTTCGCCAAATCCCCTTGCTCAGAAACCTCCATGCCCCCGAGGATAGCCAGGTCGATATGACCGCCTCGTATCATCGCAAAGGATTCTGCGCTGTCAAAATAGGATGCGCCTGTTACGGCGGTGATCGTTTCTTTCCCCGCATTGATCAAATCCGGGTCTTCCGTTCCTTCCAGCGGATACGGGCCTATCCCAAGCAAACCGTTTTCTGATTGAAGCATCACATGAACGCCCTCCGGTATTTCATTTGCGACAAGTGTCGGCATCCCTATCCCAAGATTGACGTTCATACCGTCTTTTATTTCCTTTACAGCACGTTTGACCATTCGTTTTCTGGCTTCCTTCATTGTGCCGCCTCCTTTCCTTCCGCTTGCTGAACAGTTCGTTTTTCAATCCGCTTTTCATATGTGCCGAGCACAACATGCTGTACGTAAATACCAGGCGTATGGATGTGGTCGGGATCGAGCTCTCCCGCCTCAACAATTTCTTCTGCCTCGGCAATTGTGATCTTTCCCGCCATGGCGGCAACCGGATTGAAATTTCTTGCCGTTTTCCGAAAAACTAAATTCCCCATGGTGTCCGCTCTCCATGCTTTTACAATGGCGACATCCCCAGTAATCCCTTTTTCTAACACATAAGTGCGTCCGTCAAAGGTTTTATGCTCTTTCCCGTCAGCGATAGATGTTCCGACGCCTGTGGCTGTGTAAAATCCCGGTATACCCGCTCCTCCGGCTCGGATTCTTTCAGCGAGGGTCCCTTGGGGAACCAATTCCACTTCCAATTCTCCGCTTAAAAATTGCTTTTCAAAAATTTTGTTTTCTCCGACGTAGGAAGCGATCATTTTTTTGATTTGCTTGTTTGCCAGCAGCAGACCGAGCCCCCAATCATCAACTCCGCAATTATTGCTGACGACGGTTAAATCTTTTACCCCTTTATCCCTTATCGCCAGAATGAGCTGCTCGGGAATTCCGCACAGGCCGAATCCGCCCGCGATCAGTGTATCCCCCTCCCGAATGAGTTCCGCGGCTTCCTTACTCGATGACAGCACTTTTCCCATATCTGATTCCCCTTTCGTTTTGTCCTATACAAGGCCAGTCAAACTGTAAATCGCGATAATCACAAATACGGCGGCGGTTTTGATGAGAGTAATCGCAAAAATATCCCGATACGATTGGCGATGAGTCAAACCCGTCACAGCCAGCAGGGTGATCACCGCCCCATTATGCGGAAGCGTATCCATGCCTCCTGACGCCATCGAAATGACCCGGTGCATCACTTCAGGCGGTATGTTGTAGGTCTGGATCGCTTTCACATATTGATCAGACATCGCGCTTAACGCGATTCCCATTCCCCCTGAAGCCGATCCGGTGATCCCTGCCAGCGTTGTTGTCGTTACCGCTCCGTTTACAAGCGGATCCGTAAACGTATGTGAAATGCCGCTGCTCAGCTTATGAAACCCCGGCAGCGCAGCAATAATGCCGCCGAAACCGTACTCGGCACCTGTATTCATTGATGCCAGCAGGGCACCGCCGATCCCTTCATTCAGCCCTTCCTTTAGCTGTCCAAACACTTTTCTCCAATCAAACAAAATGGTTGCGATGATTCCGATCAGGAGGGCCAGCTCCACTGACCAAATGGCAACCGCGGAGGAGATATCAAGTTTCCCGAACTCTCCCAATCCTATGGCGGTAAAATCGAATTCATTCGGATACCACTTGGGGAGGATCGTGGTGAAACATTTGTTCATCACACCAACGAGAATAAGAGGGACAAAAGCGAGTGCGTGCCGGACCTTGCTTGTGTCAGGCTCTAAGGCCGGTGAGCTTTGTTCCGGGGCAAGATCAGTTGGCTCACGCGCGGCAGAAATCTCCGATCGAAAACCGGCGTAGCCTTCTCCTGTTTTTTCTGCTTTTTTGCACCTCGATTCCAAGTAGAACATACCCGCCGCCAGCACAAATACCGCGCCGATCATACCAAGCCAAGGGGCGGCATAAATGTCTGTTTTGAATAACGTCGTAGGAATTACATTTTGGATTTGCGGTGTACCCGGCAGTGCGTCCATCGTAAAAGTAAATGCCCCGAGAGCAATCGTTCCCGGTATGAGGCGCTTCGGGATGTCAGCTTCTTTAAACAGATTTTTCGCAAAGGGGTATACAGCAAAGACGACAACAAACAGGCTGACTCCGCTATACGTTAAAATAGCGCCCATCAATACGATAGCGAGTGTCGCTCGTTTCGCCCCGACCAATCTGACAATAGTCTTCGCAATGGAAGCCGCCAAACCGGACATCTCGACGACCTTTCCGAAAATGGCGCCAAGCAGAAATACTGGAAAGTACAGCTTAATAAAGCCTGCCATCTTCTCCATGAATATGGTTGAGAAAAAAGGAAGCACAAAGCTTGGATCTGTCAGCAGCACAGCAAATAAGGCGCAAATCGGAGCAAACAAAATGACAGAAAACCCCCGATAGGCGACAAACATCAGCAAACCCAAAGCCAAAAGAATAATCATAATGTCCACAAACATCCCTCTTTTCCGCTTGTCTGAGAAAAGGAAAGCGTTTACAAAATATCCCCTCCCTTTCCGTCATTTCTAATGCAAGTTCTGTGCCAGTCACCAGAATACCATTTCAAGCCTTTCCTCTTCCATATTTACGGAAAATGAGCGATAACTATTCCAATCCAGTGGAAAATTCCGTTTTTGCGGAAAACAAAAGGAAAGCTCTTTATGGGAGCTTTCCTCTTTCACTCATTTCTTTCCGATTAATATATCAACATCAACTGTCAGCTGAGCCGATTTCATTTCTCTAAACTGGTTGATTTTTTCAGCCGATGCGGACCAGGCTAACGGTGTCATGTTCAGAAGCCATTCTATGCCTTGCTGATGAAGCGTTTTGGTATAACGCAGCCTCATCAGATGATCGAGCTGAAAATGTGTGGTAAAGCGCTCAATTGCAGGTGCATTGGAATAGGTTCGTCTTTCTGAATCTGCATATAAAACCTGCCTTAGTTCTGTTAAGTAATCCTTTTGAGGGACAACCTTTATAACCAAACCATCTTTTTTCAGCAGTCTGTGGAACTCTGCATAATTTGAAGGTGAGAAAATCGATTGAATGACATCAAATTGCCGGTCTTGAAAGGGCGCATTAGCTACATCAGCTACGGCCCACAGCTTCCCGCCAATATTTTTTGCCGCTCGTAATATGCCATCCTTGGCAATATCAATCCCAATGCCGTGCACTGTTTTCTTCTCTTGAAGCAGCTCGCAAACCGCTTTCAAGTGGGTCCCCTCACCGCATCCGCAATCTAAAATGGTTAACGTCTCTTTTTCAGACTTCCGGTCACTGATCAAGTCAGCTAATGCCTGATGAAGCGGTGCAAAAAAGTGATATTCTGCCATCAGCCGGCTTCTTGCTTCGAAAAGCCCCGCCCGATAGCTGCTTTTGACCGGCTTTGTCAGGAAATTTACGTACCCATGCCGGGATATATCAAACGTATGCCCGCTCTTGAAACAAACCAAACTTTTCCAAGATGTGACCTTCATTGAAGAATCGCAAATCGGGCATCGAAATAGAGAGACAAATTGATTCATATAAGCAGCATGCTTCTTTATGTTTGACACAAAAAACACCTCATTCATTCGTTTTTAAATAAATGAAAAAGGCATAGACAAATAAACCTGGGCCTATCTAACTTTTTGGCCAGGCCTGGAAAGTCGTCTATACCTGTCATTATCTATAACGAATGAATTGAATAATCATAAAAAAGAACTCCTTTTTGCTGCATAGAGGGTTTCCCCGCTATTATGATACAACAATCATCCAGGAATAGGAACGAGATTCTCAGCGACAGGCGGTACTCCTCACTGTTTAAAAGATCAATTAATAAGCGGGCTGTTTCTTCAGCTCCTCCGTTTTGTTGTTCGATCGGCCCAATGGAGCCAGTACACCAGCATTATTGATTACATAAACGCTTCCGGCTCCGTATCAAGGCTGATGTGCTGAAACAAATCATCAAAGAGCGCCTCGATCCCGTGGCTATCTCTCAAATCACTGCTATCCAAGTCGATCAGCTTTTGATTATTCTGTCTTGAAATACAGTAAATCCGATGGTCCGCATGTATTGGCGTGCCTGTGATGGTGATATGCTTTGTTTTTTCCTCCTGATCACAATTTCAGCATAGCAATCCAATATGATTTTCCTTTATTTTCTCGACTTCGAAATATAAATTTATTATTTTGAAAATAGTTAAAAAGGTTGATTTTCAAAAAGTGAAAGGATAAAATACTGCTATCATCTTAGAAAAAAGACATTCTTGTATATGATCAGTAATATGGTCTGATTGTTTCTACCTAGTAACCGTAAAAAACTAGACTACAAGAAAGTTTGAATAAATTTGAACGAGTTGAAAAGGACAAGTTCTTTTCTGTTTGCTCTTATTTTTCACGCTTTCTGAACTTCCAGAATTTGTGAAGAATAAGGGCTTTTTTTCATTTCCATAATAAACCTCATAGGAGTTGCTATCATGTACTTTTTATTAAACCTTGTCGGCCTCATTGTGATTATGGCAGTTGTGTTCCTATGCTCCCCGCAGAAAAAGAAAATCCAGTGGCGTCCGATCATTACGTTAATTGTTCTGGAGCTTTTGATTACATGGTTTATGCTGGGGACAAAAATTGGCAGCTGGGCCATCGGACAAATTGGAAATTTCTTCACTTGGCTGATTGCTTGTGCCAGTGACGGGATCGCCTTTGCCTTCCCTTCTGTGATGGCAAATGAAACGGTAGACTTTTTCTTCAGCGCACTTCTTCCAATTATTTTCATCGTCACATTCTTTGACATTTTAACATATTTCGGCATTTTGCCATGGCTGATTGATAAAATCGGCTGGGTGATCTCAAAGGCTTCCCGCTTGCCGAAATTAGAGAGCTTTTTCTCTATTCAAATGATGTTTTTGGGAAATACAGAAGCTCTGGCAGTCATCCGCCAGCAGCTCACAGTATTAAACAACAACCGCCTGCTCACATTCGGCTTAATGAGCATGAGCAGCATCAGCGGTTCTATTATCGGATCTTACCTGTCAATGGTGCCGGCGACATACGTGTTTACAGCCATTCCATTAAACTGCTTAAACGCCTTGATTATCGCAAACCTGCTGAACCCTGTGCATGTGCCGGAGGATGAAGACATCATCTATACGCCGCCTAAAGAAGAGAAGAAAGACTTTTTCTCTACAATTTCTAACAGTATGCTTGTCGGCATGAACATGGTGATCGTTATTTTGGCAATGGTCATCGGATATGTGGCATTAACGTCAGCAGTCAATGGCATTCTTGGTGTTTTCGTACACGGCCTGACCATTCAGACGATTTTTGCTTATCTCTTCAGTCCGTTCGCATTCCTGCTTGGGCTGCCGGTACACGATGCGATGTATGTTGCGCAGCTGATGGGAATGAAATTGGCAACGAACGAGTTTGTTGCGATGCTTGACTTGAAAAACAATCTTAAAACACTGCCCCCTCACACAGTTGCGGTAGCGACGACATTCCTGACGTCATTTGCCAACTTCAGTACTGTCGGCATGATTTACGGAACGTACAACTCGATCCTTGACGGCGAAAAGTCAACGGTCATCGGGAAAAACGTGTGGAAACTGCTCGTCAGCGGAATTGCGGTATCTTTACTAAGTGCTGCGATTGTCGGTCTGTTTGTGTGGTAGAAAAATGGAGCCATATCCCTTTTAAGGATATGGCTTTTTTGATTATTGATAAACAGAGGAAGGCACCTGTACATCACGGATTCCAGCTGCATAAGGTCCCAAGTCATACTGGCCGAAGACGATGGCGATCCCGTTTTTTGTAAAGTAAAACATTGTGTCTTGGTTAAGGATAATATCCTCTTTCTTTACATCAGGGAAAAACAGCGTGTCATGTTTTTTGATATAGCTGTATAGGTAATCTTTCGTTTTGCTGACTTTAGTTTTGGTATTCAGAATCTGATTCAGTGTCACCCGCTTGTGTGTGTTCAAGTCGTAGTTGAAGGACTGAACAGACGTTAAACCATGGGCGCCGCCTGAATAGATATAATTGAGCGTTTGAATGCTGAGCTTGCCCGCCGCATTATATTTGACGCTGAAGGATGTTTGATATTCCGCTTTGAAGCCCTGCTGTTCACCGGCTTTTTTGTTTTTCAGGTATTCTTGATACGATTGTTCAATGTAGGCTTTCAGCTCTTGATTGATGTTTTTTTCAAACGCGGCATTCCCGATGTGATGCACCTGAGGATACTTTAATTCCTTGATCTTTTTGTACGTATGGCTGCTGACAGTCGGCGTTTTCGCTTGAACCGCTTTTACAGATGGGGCCGCATATGCAAATACACTAAAAAGCAGGACAGCAGCAGCTACGGCAAATTTCATCATTTTATTCCATTTCATACAATCTCCTCCTTTGATTTTCTTTGTTTATCATTCCCTTTTTTCTGCAGCGCACACTTTTATAGACCGATGAAGTGAAAAGAAGTTTCTAGGTCGATCTGCTCGATTTTTTCCCAAATAAAAAAGAGACAACATACTGTCTCTTTTTTACTGTTTACGCTCAGCAATCACTTCGTGAACCGCTTGTGCCAAATCAATATTTCCAAACATCTCTAACACCGCAATGACGGTCTGGTCAGGTATGTGTTCTGACTCGTTCTTCGGCACGATCAGTTCTTCCACTGTTTTTTTCAAGCTTTCATTCAGCTTTTGCTGCGGATACGCTTTGGCATACAGCTCCAACGGATCAAGATCATGGTTGACACACCATTGGGCGAATACTAATATCATCATATTTTCGTCGCGCTCGTAAGCCTCTGCGAGCTGTTTTTCGTTCATATGTCATGCTCCTTATCCATAAGTATCTTCCTCTACGATACAGGAGCGAATCAAATTCGTCTATCCCAATGGCGGTGGGCGGCAACTGCTTCGATAAACGCTTTGCTGAAGCCGGTGTAGTCCTCTTCGTCTTCTGCTGTCACAATTCCCGGCCCCTCTGTTGCGCCGACAGCTGATTTGAGGAGGCCAATTCCTTCGTTTGCCGCACCGACCGCCTTATAGTGATTGTAGGCTTCTCTAATAAACGCCATCGCTTGTTTATCTTCTTTTAGTTCAAATCCCCCTGCGGTATAGACGGCGTCATATAGAACGGAGTCTGTCGTCAGGAATGTGCCGTCGACCTCAAGCTGCTGTCCGGCACCGCTTGTGATGTACCCTAGCGTTTGACTGATGATATCCACTGTGATCCCTTCTTGTTTTAAGGCGTCCAGCACTGTTTGCAGTTCTTTTTCATCAAAACCATTGCCGGCGAGAACCGCGACTTTTCTCGTTGACGCTGTTTTCACTGTACGGGCTTGGCTTAATGCAGGTGAGGTAAGGATTTCTTTTGATGCTTTGCGTTTCGCCGGCGGCGCCACACCTACTCCTTTGGCGATTTCTTCTGCCAGGACAGTATCTACGTTGCTGAAGACATCGACGACCTGCCGCTGCACATCTTTGCTTTTGACCTTCCCGACCTCGAAGCAAAAAGCGGAGATAATGTGCTTTTTCTCAACCGGGGACATGCTGTTCCAGAACAGTTTTGCCTGTGAATAATAATCATTAAAACTGTCGCTCCGCTGACGTATTTTTCTGCCCTCTACTTTCTCCTGATAGTGGACGTAACCGCCTTCTTCGGCTGACGCAGGAGACGGGTCATTGTTCTGCAGAGAGTTTTTATGATAAGCGACCGGCCCCTTATTGATGGTCATCCGATGATAACCGTCGTACTGGTTATTATGGAACGGACATACCGGGCGGTTAATCGGAATCTCGTGGAAGTTCGGGCCGCCAAGACGGATCAGCTGTGTATCCGTATAAGAGAAAAGCCGTCCCTGCAGGAGCGGATCATTTGTGAAGTCGATGCCCGGCACAACATTTCCCGGGTGGAATGCGACTTGCTCCGTTTCCGCAAATACATTATCCTGATTGCGATTCAGCGTCATTTTCCCAATGATCTTCACCGGCACAAGCTCTTCCGGCCAAAGCTTCGTCGGATCAAGAATATCAAAATCAAATTTGAATTCATCTTCTTCCTCTATCATCTGCACGCCTAGCTCATATTCAACCGTGCCGCCGTTTTCAATTGTTTCCCACAGGTCGCGGCGGTGGAAGTCGGGGTCTTTTCCGGCAATTTTCTGCGCTTCATCCCATACGAGAGAATGCACGCCGAGCACCGGCTTCCAATGGAATTTCACGAAACGCGCCTTTCCTTGTTCATTGACAAACCGGAACGTGTGAACGCCAAAGCCCTCCATCATCCGGTAGCTGCGGGGGATGCCTCTGTCAGACATCGTCCACATCACCATGTGTGCCGACTCAGGGTTATTGGCGACAAAGTCCCAAAACGTATCATGAGCGGTCGCGGCCTGAGGCATTTCATTGTGAGGTTCAGGCTTAAATGCGTGAACCAAATCCGGAAATTTGATCGCATCCTGAATGAAAAACACCGGGATGTTATTTCCCACAAGATCATAATTTCCTTCTTCCGTATAAAATTTCGTCGCAAATCCTCTGGCGTCACGCACCGTGTCAGCGGAGCCTTTGGAGCCCGCAACCGTTGAAAACCGGACAAATACCGGTGTCTTCACCGAAGGGTCCTGAAGAAATTTCGCCCGGGTGAATTCTGTCATCGGCTCATACACCTGAAAAAAGCCATGCACGCCATACCCGCGCGCATGCACGATCCGTTCAGGGATTCTCTCATGGTCAAAATGGGTCATCTTCTCCCGAAAGTGAAAATCCTCCATCAACGTCGGGCCGCGAACTCCGGCTTTTAACGAATGTTCGTCCTCAGACACCCGTACGCCTTGGTTTGTCGTCATTTTCTTTCCACTGTTATCAACCCTGTACTGTTCGAGCTGCTCGTCTTTTGAGTGTTCATTGACTCGTTTGTTTTGATCATCACTCATGTCTGCTCCCCCTTTTCCTATTCCAGATCTCAAAAAATAAACATTCTACAGCACATTTACCCTTGGCGACCTGCATATAAACTGCTCATCTGCTCTCTAGGTTTTTAGGTCTACTTGTCAACATGAGGTCATAAATATTTGAAATAAGCCTTCCTGAAATGTGGAAGCGCTTACTAAAAATTGTGCTGTTGAATGGGGGAGGTCATATCGTGCTTGCGATACTCGGTTTTGTGATGATCATTGTCTTCATGTATCTTATTATGTCAAATCGGCTTTCCGCTCTTATTGCTTTAATTGTCGTTCCTGTTGTGTTTGCCCTGATCAGCGGATTCGGCAAAGACCTGGGCGATATGATGCTTCAGGGTGTAACAGGCCTCGCTCCGACAGGCATCATGCTATTATTTGCGATCCTGTATTTCGGCATCATGATTGATTCAGGTTTGTTCGATCCGCTCATTGCCAAAATCTTATCCCTTGTCAAAGGAGATCCATTAAAAATCGCTGTCGGCACAGCGGTACTGACGATGACCATTTCGCTGGACGGAGATGGGACAACAACGTACATGATTACCATTGCGGCGATGCTTCCTCTATACAAACGGCTCGGCATGAACCGGCTCGTGTTGGCGGGAATTGCAATGCTCGGGTCGGGAGTCATGAATATTATTCCGTGGGGAGGGCCTACTGCAAGGGTTTTGGCTTCTTTAAAATTGGACACGTCAGAGGTCTTCACTCCGTTGATTCCTGCTATGATTGTCGGCATTCTCTGGGTGCTTGCCGTAGCCTATATTCTAGGAAAAAAAGAACGGAAACGGCTCGGCGTCATCTCAATTGAACACCAGCACGCATCCGATCCGGATACAGCGCCACTCAAACGCCCCGCTCTCCAGTGGTTTAACCTGCTACTGACTGTCGTGCTGATGGCCGCTTTGATCACCAGCCTGCTCCCGCTCCCTGTTCTTTTTATGATCGCATTTGCTATCGCCTTGATGGTGAACTATCCAAATGTAAAAGAGCAGCAAAAGCGAATCTCAGCGCATGCAGGAAATGCCTTAAACGTTGTCTCCATGGTGTTTGCCGCCGGTATTTTCACAGGCATTTTGTCGGGTACTAAAATGGTAGACGCCATGGCGCATTCTCTCGTATCACTCATCCCTGACGCCATGGGCCCGCACCTGCCCTTGATTACAGCCATCGTCAGCATGCCATTTACCTTTTTTATGTCGAATGATGCCTTTTACTTCGGTGTTCTGCCGATCATCACAGAAGCCGCCGCTGCTTACGGGATCGATGCCGCAGAAATCGGCAGAGCCTCCTTGCTGGGCCAGCCTGTGCATTTGCTCAGTCCTCTCGTGCCTTCCACTTATTTATTGGTCGGAATGGCGGGCGTCAGCTTTGGCGACCATCAAAAATTCACGATCAAATGGGCCGTGGGAACAACCATTGTGATGACGATTGCGGCACTGCTGATTGGGATTATTTCGTTTTAACGTGAGAAAAGGATTTCCGCTGCCGGAAATCCTTTTTTGGTCATTTAATTGATATATTTTATGACAGGCAAGCTTTCAACACCTGAAGCATAGTAGTAATTTAAAACACTGAAAAAGTCTACCGCTTTGCCGGTTTTTAGATCAACGATTAATATATGATCCCCATAGTTCTGATCATCCGCATCAAGCCTTCTCGGTGTTTTTTTACCTAACGTATCAAGGAATGAATCATCATAACCTACCCCGGACTGATAAGCTGATACATGATGCATAAAAAGCGTGCCTGTGTCTAAGTAAACCATGATGGCTGAGCTTGAACTTGCATAACTTGAACGATAAGTGACAGGGTCAGAAATATTTTTAACCTTCACATCAGAAATGGAATGGGTGCGCTGATTATACCCGCCACCATAGGAAAAATAATATACTCTTTCCCAGTTTAATGAAGATGTTTTCGTATTAGAATTGTACAGCAGTGTACCATTCGCATAAACGGAACCGTCTCCATACTCAGCAACAAAGGCTTGTAAATTAGACGTTACCGATTTTACACTTGAATAATTTGAAGGGTTTTTCGCATTTAACTGAATGTTATATGAATCTCCCGTTGATCCTTCAGAGTAAACCCGGATCATATAATCGCCAGCGGGAAGCTCTTTTAAAAGCACTAAGTTCCCTGCTGCCATTGATATATTAGACGGCTGAGCTTCTCCTGTATCCCAATTGACAACATACAATTTCAGATGGTAATTGCTGTTGTTTGAAAGAATTCTTGTGATAAGGGTTCGATCTGACGAAGTACTGAAAAAGTACATATCATCAGGATTATTTTCATCAAGGACAGAGGTTGTATTGAAAACCTGGTCATCGGAGTTGTACATGGAACTTGTTTTAAAACCATTCTCATTCGAAGGCTTCTTCACTTTCATCTTTTCTGTTTTATTGTCTGTTTTAAGGCTTACTTGCTTCGCTTGATTTAATGAAACACCCTCAGTTTCCTTTTGTTTTTTCAGTTTTTCCTGCTGCTCCATGATTGTTTTTTCTTTTAACACACTTTGCGCTGAGGCAGCATTTGAATTCATACCTAAACTAAAAACAACAAGCAACACAGTACACAAAAAAGGCAGTGAAACAATTTTTTTGTTCTTCATATACAAACCCCTTTCCAATTTTATACTATACATATCGGCGAGGAACTCAGATCATTTACATAAATATATTTTTTTCATGAATTGTTTATTTTTTCTATTTATTTAATGGCCTGCCATTCGAAGCCATCAGCTCTTTATACCAATAAAAGCTTTTCTTGCAGCTTCGAATTTATCGAAAGCGCCTAACCCGTTTTCTGTCATGATCAATGGCAGCTGTAGCGGTCATTGACTAAACGTTTTGTAAAAATTGACGGCAGTTCCATCCTTTTCTACGTGGTTTCTCGTACAATAGAAGTATCGTTACTGGGGAGGGGCTCTGCAGATGAAACGTTTTACGAAACAAGAAAACAGCTGGGTTGTATATGACTGGGCAAACTCTGCTTATTCCATTGTCGTCACAACCGCGGTATTTCCGTTGTTTTATAAATCAGCCGCTGCGGAAGGCGGTGTCAGCGCTGCTCAATCAACTGCTTATTTAGGTTATACGATAGCGATTTCTACCTTTATTCTCGCCATGCTCGGCCCGATTTTAGGAACCATCGCCGACTATGAAGGCTGCAAAAAAAAGTTCTTCGGCTTCTTTGTGTCTGCCGGTGTCGCCAGCACCGCGGCGCTTGCCTTTATTCCAAGTGAACATTGGCTTCTTTTGCTGCTGTTCTACACCATATCGGCTGTCGGTTTTTCCGGCGCCAATGTATTCTACGACGCCTTCCTCGTTGACGTCACGCCTGAGGAGCGAATGAATCTTGTTTCCGCTCGCGGCTTTGGTTTAGGCTATATCGGCAGCACGATCCCATTTATCCTCAGCATCGCCGTCATCCTGCTTGCACAAGCAGAAACAATTCCGATGTCCGTGTCTGCCGCAAGCCAGCTGTCCTTTTTTATAACGGCCGCTTGGTGGGGGCTGTTTACCATTCCGATGCTGAAAAACGTGCATCAGCGCTATTACATCAAAAAAGAACCCCGCATCATAGCCAACAGCTTTAAACGCCTCGGGCAAACGATGAAACGGATCCGGCAGTACCGGGCGCTGTTCTTCTTTCTGCTCGCTTATTTCTTTTATATCGACGGGGTCGGCACCATTATTACGATGTCGACGTCCTACGGGTCAGACTTGGGTATCAGTTCCACAAGTCTCCTGATCATCCTGTTTGTCACTCAGGTCGTCGCCGCGCCGTTTGCCATTTTATACGGAAGACTGGCGGAACGCTTCACAGGGAAAACAATGCTGTACGTTGGCATCGTCATATATATGATTGTCTGCGTATATGCGTATTTTCTGGAAACGACGCTTGATTTCTGGATTCTAGCCATGCTTGTCGCCACCTCGCAGGGCGGCATTCAAGCATTAAGCCGCTCCTATTTTGCCAAGCTCGTCCCGAAACACCATGCAAATGAATTCTTCGGCTTCTACAATATTTTCGGGAAATTCGCCTCGATTATGGGGCCGCTGCTCATTGCCGTTACCGCCCAGCTGACCGGGAAATCCTCGACTGCGGTGTTCAGCCTGATCATTTTGTTTGTGATCGGAATTGCGATCCTCGCGTTTGTGCCGGAAGAGAACAGTGCCGATGTCAGCCATCACAAAAATGACCTGCCCCTTTAACTGGGAGCAGGTCATTCATCATTTATTCGCTTTATTCACCTTAAGCTTTTTCCCTTTGACGGTTGTATCCTTCATGGCTTTGAGAACACGAGGGCCTTTTCCGTTTAAAATTTCTACGTACGAGGCGTTATCCATGATTGTAATGATGCCAATGTCATCAGCTGACACACCATCAATTTTGGCAATCGTCCCTACAAAATCAACGGCTCTGATTTTCTTTTTCTTTCCGCCGTTAAAATACAGCTTCATGATGTCTTTATTCAGCTCTTCGCTTTTGTCCTTTTTGATTTTCGGACGGTCCTTCAGTTTAGCGAGAAAATCCGGTTTCTTTTTTGCGATTTCCTCTTGGGACGGGGCTTCTAATGTCTGAATCCCAAATCCGATATAGTCTTCTATTTCAGCTAGGAACCGCTTTTCAAACGGCGCCACAAATGAAATCGCTTTTCCCTGATTCCCGGCTCGCCCTGTCCGTCCTGTACGGTGTACGTAGCTTTCTTTCTCAAGAGGCAGATCATAGTTGATGACAAGGGCGATATTTTCGATATCGATCCCCCGTGCGGCGACGTCTGTCGCGACTAAATAACGGTACTCGCCTCTTTTAAATTCATTCATAACGTCAAAGCGGTCTTCCTGAATCATCCCGCCGTGAATTTTATCGCATGGATATCCTAAGTCATCCAATTCATCGGTCAGCTGATTCACATGCTCTTTCGTCCGGCAAAAAATGATGCAGCTGTCCGGGTTCTCAGTGATGAGTACATCCTTCAGCAAAGAAAACTTATTCTCTTCTCTGACTTGAATCACCGCATGTTCAATATTCCTTGTGGTGAGGCCGGCCGCTTTGATTTCGATATGCTCTGGGTTTTGCATATATTGGCGGCTTAATTTCTCAATATCCTCTGGCAGTGTCGCAGAAAACAGCATCGTCGTACGCTCGGTCGGGAGATGCTTGATAATCGCCTCCACCTGATCGATGAAGCCCATATTCAGCATCTCATCCGCTTCATCAATGACCAGATAGGAAAGGCGATCCAGCGGCAGCGTGCCTTTTTCAATATGATCTAGGACGCGTCCCGGTGTGCCGACAACGATATGGCTTTTTTGCTTCAGCTCGGCTTTTTGTTTATCAAAAGATGATTTTCCAAACACAGCTGTGGCTTTGATTCGTTTAAATCTTCCGATGTTCGTGATATCCTCTTTTACTTGCACGGCAAGCTCACGGGTCGGTGTCAGCACCAGTGCCTGCGGTTTATTTTCGTCCCAATCCGCCAGCTCGCAAAGAGGAATGCCAAACGCAGCCGTTTTCCCGCTTCCCGTCTGTGATTTGACGACAAGATCTTTTCGTTCAAGGGCAGCCGGAATCACGTTTCGCTGCACCTCGGTCGGTTCTGTATACCCCAGTCCTTCCAATGCTCGTAAAATGTCATGACTGATTTGATAGTTTTTAAAATGACTCATGTATAAACTCCTGTCTCTTGCAGATGTTCTCATTATACTCTAATTTACGGCATCGTATGTGTTTTGCCGAAAAATGACGTTTTAGAAGCCATCAATCCCCTGTCTTTTTAGTTCCTGAACGGCCAATCGCGCCAGTGCATCGGCCCCCGCGCGGTTCGGATGCAGTGTATCGCCATCCATATAAAGTGCGAGCGTTTTTTCCGGACCAATCGATGTAAAGTATGCCGAACTGAGGACATTCAAGTCAATGAGATGTGTTTTTTCCTCTTCGGCCAAAGCCAAAATAGATACCCTGTACCATCGGTTTACAGACGAATGGATGCCTTCAGAAGTGAAATCGGTCGCCCGGCCCTGAGGTGTTGAAAGGATGACTTCCGCTCCCTTTGCTTTCACCTGCCGGATCATATCACGCATAATCTCCTTAAATTCCGCTTCAGATTCATTATGCTTCGGATTTGTATCGTTAATGCCGAGCTGCAAAATAAAGTAATCACCCGGTTTGATGTACTTCAAGATCGCCTCAAGCTGTCCGTCATTTCGAAACCCTCTCGCAATCTGCCCGCCTGATGCCATGTTTCTCACTTGAAAGGTACGCTTGTCGACATAGTGAGGCAGCATTTGTCCCCAGCCCGCCTGCTTGCTGCTGTTGAGCGGATAATAATTGCACACCGTCGAATCGCCGCCGATATAGATCGTTCGGTTTGTCACCGGCTGATCAGACAATTTCTTGATTTTTAGCGCGCTGAGCGTAAAAGCGGTACCCGTCTTGCCTTCAGTCACCAGCAGATTCAGCTGCCCGTCGGTGACAGGGATTTGGAACGTATCCTCCGCACCGTCTCCCGTCATATTGATGACCTGATACACACCCTCCGCCGCCACGCTTGCCCTCGCCGTATTGCCCAGCGTCACCTTCAGCTCATAAAGACCATTCGGAAGATCCACATTAAACGTGTTGTCGCTTTTCGTCCCATACGCCAAAAATTGAACCGCATCACTTTTCACGCCCGTCCCGGATGCCGCCACATCCTTCATATGTTCCGGCGTTTGAAAACCGTAGCCCTTTGATAGGTTATAACGGTCAGACGCCCTTACCCCAATGTAATCAGGCTCAACCGAACCGCTCCCAAAGTCAAACTGATACACCTTCGGCTCAGACGCCTTCAAACTCTCTGCCCCGCTGAAACACAACATCAACATCATCACAAAACCCGCCGTTATCCATTTTTTCATTAAGAATCCCCCTCTATGAAAACGCATTCATTAATGCATACTCGGTGATTGTTTCTTTATGATGACTGAAGGAAGAAAAAAATTGCATTGACAAAAGAAAAGGAAGATTTTATTATATCAATAATTGATATATCATTAGTTGATATAAGAAATGAGGTGACCGCTTGCCAAAGCAACGTCCGCAGGAAATGGATCAGCTCACCGATCCAGCCTATTATATTGTCTTAACCTTGCTGGAGCCAAAACACGGCTATTCGATCATGCAGGAGATTGAAGACATGACCGATGCCTCCTTTACGATCGGCCCGGCTACCTTATATACATTGTTAAAGAAATTATTGCAGGAAGAGATCATTGAGCTTGTCAACAACGACAACCCGCGCCGCAAAGTGTACCAGACCACCCTGCACGGCCAAGAATTACTCAAAAAAGAAATGCAGCGCAGAAAAATGATGGCGGAACACGGCGAACGCGCTTTTCAACAATTGAAAGGGGATTCATCATGAAACAGAAAAAATATATGATGTCTGAAGGATTGGCGTTTTCAGAAGAAAAAGATATGAAGAAACTCAGTGATATGGCCAGCAAGGGCTGGGTGCTCGATTCTTTTGCGTTTATAGGATATAAGCTTAGAAAAGCTGAGCCGCGGAAATTGATCTACAGTATTGATTATCATGATGTTGGGGATGAAAGCTTGGCGGAATACACTGAGATGTTTGAAGCGGCCGGATGGGAGCGTGTTTGCTCTTCACAAGGTATGCATATCTTTTCGGCTGAGCCCGGAACTTCACCGATATACAGTGATCAATCCACCATGAGAGAGAAATATAAAAGAAGTGAAAAAGACATTCGAAATGTCACCTGCACCTTGAGCTTCCTGACTCTCTTGTCCATTACACTCCATTATGTAAACGGATTATCAAATTGGGTGCCTTTGTTTTTTCTGATTGTGACTATCCCGTTTCTCGTGACATATGCGGCAACAAAAGCAAGAACGCTGGGAAAGTGGGGAAAATCAGTGTGACTTCTTGTCACACTTGATTACATCCCATCCTCCGCAATAGAAGCTTATTTGGTTTTCTTCGTCATACACATAATAACGGAGCCTCTCCCATTGGTCGTCAGTCGGTAAAAGCTCCAAGTCAACCGAATCGATGGATTCAAGATCATCCAGCTTCGATGCACTAATGTTTTCAAACCGCAAATGAATGTCACAGGTTTGAGCAGATAGTTTTAATTCAAACACAGGAATATGAATATAACGATCATCTTCTTTCATATAGAAAGTAAACTCGTTTAATGTAAATGGACCTGTATCCGCATCAGAAAGATGTTTTTTCATTTTCTCGTATTGTGTGATATTCATATGGATTCCTCCTCCTTTTATGTTTCATCGCCAACCATATAGATCTCCGCAGCATCGTATTCAAACCACATGATCCGTTCGCCTGATTCCGTTAGGCACTGGAGTTTGCCTTCGGAAAGATAGTTTTTCGGTTGAGGGTCAGTGATCAGAAAAACATCATCATTGATGGAAGCTAACAGAAAGAGAAAATCTGCAATGCCCCGGTCTGTTTCATGTACTACGCATTGGAAATGAAATTGCCTTTTCGCCAGCTTCGTCACTTTGTAAGCATAGCCTTTGAAAAACTCTGACAGGTCTTCTATAAATGAACCACCTGTTATCACCTGTATCATGATTTGCTCATAGGCAAGCCCCTGCCAAAAACGATAAAAAGACTCAGCATCTCCAAGTTCGCATGACGTAACGGTTTGGTCGGGCTTAAGCTCGACCATGTCCAAATTGCCGATACTGCTTATAGAGGTTTTTTTCATAAAATCCTCCTTATTAGTTGGATAGCGCAGCGCAAATCTCTTGTCTGACTTGCTCGTACAAAAGAATGTGATGATACAAATCATTATCGTGTTTGATCATATCCAGCGGGATGTCAGGATACAGCTCAAAAAAGCTTTTCTGCAACGAATGCCGCTGATGCCGGGGCAGCCTTTTATTCGCCAGCACATAACCCAAACTGCCGGCAATAAGCATAAAAAACTCATACACTTCCGCTTCAAAGCCGTACAATTCATCAGGATACGGCGTTTCTTCAAGCTCTTGCTGTCTTTTTCTCAGTTTTTCAAACACGCGATCCTCTCCCTTCCGCCACCTCATATTGCCGGCAATAAAAGCGGAACGTCTGCTCCTCCCATTCTTCCACAAGGTAGATGCCTTGCGGCTGCGGTTTTATACGGAGAAGCACATCAGACATGTCCTTTAGGGTTTCCAAATCTCGTATCGTAACGGCTGAAACGTCTTTGAATGTAAAAATAATTGAACGGAAATGATAAATAACTGCTAACTCAATCATATAAATGGCATCTCTATCTGTTTCTCGATAAAGACGCCATTTCTTGATATGCTGTAACAAAATTGGAGAAACTCCAGAAATATTCAATTCAGTTGCCAATTTTGATTCCTCCGTTTGATGCTTCCCTATACTCGATACTCACAGTAAGGCTTCAAATCAGGGAATGCAGCCTTTAACATCCTTTCTATTCCTTCTTCATTAACGGTAAAAATAAGATCTGACGAATCAAAAAAACCGACCTCAAAAACACATTCTTTCACAGGGGAGATATAGTCATCTTCATAAAAGTCAGCATTCCCATCAACAAACGGAACTTGTGTTAAATCGTACGGTATCGTCTCTTTAGGCACAGCAGTTAAAATAGAAAATATCACATAAATCTCAAATTCATTTAATATACGATGAAATTCCTCACCTGTGATAAAAAGATAGTCTTCACGCTCGCCAATGATATCGTTCCAATGATTCTTATCCTCGGATAAATCCATCATATTCAAAATATCGCCAATGACCCAATTATACTCAGTGATAGGGAGAGGGAATTGTTTGAAAAAATCATTTAAAAGAAAAAGATCAGAATTCGCATATTCCAGACAATACCTGCTCATATGTACCTCGCCCCCAATAAAAGTCCCTTTTTACAACTCATACTTGATCAATTCCTCCATCGAGGTTCCCTTGAAATATTGATTAAGTACATCCTCAAGACTCAAATGACCAAATAGTCCAATCGGATTGCTAAAGGTCTTCCCGTGTCTTTCGTCAACTTCTATTAAATCACTCTCTGCCGCTAGTGAATCGTTATGGCTAATGAGGTATTTTCCATCTTCATACATAACAAATGTTATAGCAGATTGATCAAATTTCTTCATCAGATCTATCGGCACCTTGGAAACAACCTTCCAGTTCCCCTGAAGAAAGCCTGTATATCCTGTATTCGCAATAAAAAGGGCTCTTTGCTTTTCTGCCATCATGAGAAAAATGTCTTTTTTACTCAAGCGTTCCTCTGTAAAAGTATCAAAATACTGAATGAGAAGATCATCATTTTTATCTTTAGTTAAATTTCCTTTCACCACTAATGCATATGTAAACTGATTGATTTGCTGTAAAGGGATTTCAATGACAGCACCAGGCCTAACTTCACTTAAAGTAGTTCTTTTTTTCATCTTTAGGTTGATATCGGTGACTTGTTTTCCTTCTAATTCTTTAAAAAATGAATCGCCATCTGAGTTTAATACCTGAAAGAGAGTATAAACAAATTCATTTAGAGTAGGCTTGCGATCCAATTGTTCAAGGAACACAGCGTGAAAATCTTCGATGGCGTCGTGACAAATATCCAAACCATCATCACTTACGAATATCTTTTTATTCTTATATTTCTCTTCCCAAAAGCCCATGTTTCACCTCCGTTTTTCAGAACACTCATCTATTTTGAAACAGGATAGGCGGATATTTATCTATCGCCTTCAATAATTCTTCACCAAACACAGTGATTGTACATTTCCACGGATCACCCAAAAGCCCCCAAGAAAAATCCTGATAAAAAAAGAAATAATAGTCTCCATTCGGAAATACGGGAACAGGCCAATCGCCAAATTCATCCTGAGGCATTGTCTGATGAGGGCTAAACATATATCCGTCATGCTGCCAATCTAATGCGTACATTACATCGTTCTTTCCAGTACATGATTGAAATGCTTTTAAAATAGAAGTCTCTAAATCATTCAGCACTTCGCTCACATCATCATGACCGGATTTACTGCTCATCGCGCTCGAGATATCAAACACTCGATATGGATCAGGCGGGATGATGTGATGACATCTGCTTCCTGGCTTCCATTTTATGAGCTGGTTCACTTCTGACCAGATGCGGTCTTGTTTTGTCTGACTTAAAATGCGCCAATTCATCATGATCTCATCAACACCTTATTGGATATCCTGCTTATAAACACCAGAAGAGGTCACTGCGTAAACAGCGTTACTTGTCAGTTTCAGCTGTTGAATGTCTAGGGTTTCACCGTTCGAGTCACAGCAAGTTATCTCTTCCATCTCTTGACTCACATCGGTAGAAATCAAATAAAGAGACGGCTTAAGGTCTGCTCTGTAACAGCTGACCGTCCCGATCCAAAAACCTTCTTTAGCTACTGTGAGCTGATCAAATGCTTCTGATTTAGGTGCCTCATCCGACAGAATCCACACCCGTCTCACAACCGTTTCATCAAATGCGGCAATGACTACATCTCCGTAATACAACATATAAATCAATCCGTTTTTTTCTGCAAGCCCATAACATTCATCTACAGCCGGTGCATCCATTTCTTCAAGCTTTCTATCAATATACATTTCCTTCTGCTTACCATCTAATGTAAAACACCACACACTTTCACCCTTCGGATTCTCATCATGATAAATCCCTTCATCACATAAACCGACCCAAAGCTGTTGTTTTTCATCCAAAAGACAGCAGGAAACCCCTGAAGGCAAACGAAAAGCACTTCTCACTCTTCCCTCTTCTGAAAAAACCTTTACCTTCGGCTCATACGATTCGTAATAAACGAAGACATAGCCATTTGCACATTGTTGAAAGAACAGAATATCGCTGCATGTAATCTGCTCTTTCACTTTAAAATCCCGAGCATCACCAGAAGGATCATAGATTGAAATAGTGAGATCACCTTTCACACCTTTTCCAATGTAGACACGTCCTTGTGCATCAGCATGGAAAAAACAATCGTGGGTATTCGTGTTGATGATTTTATTCATTTTTAAGTTTTTCATTGGTTATGCTCCCAGGTTTTTAAAAATTTGCATATCAAATGAACAAAAATTTAAAGGGTCACATTTATAAGCTGTTTATTATTTAACAGAAAAAGATTATGATGACGATCAATTCCTACACACTTATCTTTATATACAGCTACTTGGGCAAAACATAGATCTTCACCAGTATTTTCATTCAACATCTTATGTTCTGCAAAGCTTTGCATATCATCTGACTTAACTGCTTTTTTTATATGATATAAGTCATCCCAAATGAATAGGTAAAGATACGAGCCGTTTTGGATACAGGAATGAAACTCTATTTCAGCCTTATATTGTCCTAATGTTTCTCCTAATAATTTGAGTTTTTGTATATAGTCCTCTCCCATCGATCTGTAATGCAAATAGATGGCATCTTCACTTACAAAAGTAGAATAATATTGGTCAATTACGTATGAACTAACATCATCGGAGTCCAATTCATATTCTCCATTTTTCAAAATGAATTTATTCATTCCTCTTGCGCTTATTTCCTGATCAACGCCTGAAAATATGCCCAATTCATCGTATCCAACCCATAGATTCTCATTTTGATCTATCATCATTGAATTAATGTATCGTCCTCCATAAAAAGATTGATAGAATCCTTTGAGCGGACTCCACACGTATATGTTGGGTTCTACGTTACTTATTCCATCCTCGTACTCTTTATCAATTAATAATAAAAATGAATCATCAACTTTTTGTACATTTATAACTTGCTTTTTGGTTTGTACGCTATAGCTGTTTAAGAATCGGCCATCAATGTTTGAATAAAGAGCTATATGATTTATGTGTCCATAATCATTTCGTTCCTCCTGGTTCAGCACAATGAATTCTGAATCATTCATTGATAATAAAATTTTGCCTTTCTCTGTTACTTTATGTGATTTTTTAAAAAGTAAATCAGACATATATGCCACCTTTCAAGAAGCTATCGACAAAATCTCATCAAGTATACTCCCTTTTGATTCTGCCTTTTTTACAGATAAAATTTATTGTCATCCTTACGATCGCTTCTTATACTGAAGCATATATTTCAGTTGAATCAAAGAAAACCCTTTTAGTTTCAACCGCATAAACTGCTTGATTAATCCCAATCAAAACGTTTGCATTCGATTCATAATCTTCAATTAAAGGATGATATAATGTTCCAATACCCTGCGGATAGTAAGAGAATGAATTTAGTATCCACCTTTCCCCATCAGCAAATTCTTTTAAAGACGATTCCTTGCCGGCATAAAAAATAATGATGATACATTTTTGAATTCAATACGATGCTGTTGCTTTTTTCCCTTCGTATCCATTTCTAAATAAAGAATAAATTCTTTTTTTAAAAAATGAAAATCTGTTTTTAATATGATGAATTCCGAATCAATCAGATACTTTTGTAATGGATTATTCACTTGAATCCTCCCTCCTTGAAAAAAATTTCTTGATCCCATCCACTATATGATTTCTTTGGTTTTTTTCAGTTTTTTCATGAGAATTAAGCACTTGATATTCTTTAGAATCAAAGGATACACTTTTTGATTCTATGGCAAGTAAAGTCCCGTTAATCTCTATAAGAAAATTAGCATTAAAGACTTGATTACCTAATATACCATTTTGTAGTTTTCCAATTCCTTCTTTGAAATAACTGATTTCTTCAAGGTACCAATTAGTATCAATGGGTATAGTTTTATCAAACTTGTTATGAACATTAAAATTGCAATAAATCCCATTTATATCCTTAAATGAAATTTCTTTTAAAGTGGCTTTTTCTCCTTCTTCATATAACTTAAGATAAAGAGTTAATCTATTCTCTAAGTATTCAAAATTAATATCGTACATAAAGCAATTAACATCGTGATTTATATAGTCTATCCATTGTTCAATACTGTTCATGTTATAACATTCTCCTCACTTTAATTAAGTAAAAAGGTTTGTAAATACAGATGGAAACTTAGACAATTCTTAAGTAGAATTCACCTGTATAACCATCTGCATCTCTAACTATGTTAATTGCTATTATTAACCCCTAAATGATCTTTACATTTGATTTATAGATTTAATTACACTGATACTATTATCTTCTGTGTGACTTACTGCGCAAGCGTTTATTTATATTTCTATATGATGACCATCTTAACTTTATATGAGTCTCAGAAGGATTATTTGAGAAATGCCCTTTTGCATTTAAAGGACCTTTATTTCTAACTGACATTCTATAGTATGGTTTCTTTCGTTGACCAGAATTCTTCCCCATTAACCTTACTGTATGTTTTTTAGTAGTAACTACCCAACCTTTTTTAGTTTTAGCCCTTTTAATTACACCTTTGTTTGCCTTTGCAACTTTTCTAGCATTCCAATACGTTTTAGATAATTTTCCAGCCTTATATAGAGTACGTCCTACTCGTAAATAGTTTCCTCCGATTGCTCCGCCAGCAGCACCTAAGGCTACAGATCCAACTAATCTCCAACCTCTTGCTCCCTTTGCCTTGGCAGCTTTGTAAGAAGAGACTCCTCCAATTAAAGCACCTGCTACCATCCATACCCAATGCCCATCCGGATCAACATTCATCACTGGGTTATTATTTCCATAAGCATACCCATTCTGATCCAATGAGTCTCCGTCGCTGCCCGGGTCTGGGTCGAGCGATAGGAACACGCCGTTTCTTGGCTCGTAGTAGCGGGCCATGAGATAGTACAGGCCGGTTTCTTCGTCGTATTGGTAGCCTGCGTAGCGGTAGCGGTTGTCTTTTACTTCATCACTTGCTTCGGTTTTTGTTGGATTTCCCCATGCGTCATATTGATACTTGGCAACGGTTTTTCCCGTGCTGTCTGAGATTGCAATGACGTCACCTTGTGCGTTGTAGTGATAGAAATATTTCTTGCCATTTTGCGTGAATGCTAGCAGTTGTCCACTATCACCGTATGTGTATGCTTTTGTGAAAGTATACACATTCAGACTGTCGCTGTAAAAATAAATTGTGTCTTTCCCGAATTAATTAAAACAGCTGTCAAATATACTTGACAGCTGTTTTTGTTTATTATTTTAGTTTAAAGATTCATACTCCTGTTATAAGCTTATTAATCAAAATCCTAATTTTTTCATGAAATTCTAAGCATTCACTTAATTCTTGATATTTTAAAATATCACTTTTATAATTCCTAAAATGAGGATAATGTTCATAGAACGTTTTTTTTAACATTTCTCTTTGATATCTAGGAATTTTTTTATCTTCAATTATATAATTTAAACTTCCAGTTATTAAGGCAAAAAATTCATAAAATTCATCTAAAGAAGTATTTGTTTCTTCTTCAAAATCATACATATCATTTGGAAACGGACCATGTAATAATACATAATATTTTTTGAACTCATCTAATGTTTTTTGATCAATATTATATCTTTTAAAAAATTTCATCCATATTCAGGCCCTTCTATATTGTAGAAATTAAAATTAACGCTTTTTCTTTTTCTTCCATTTATTATTCACAAATGTAACTACCTTTCCACTTCTTGTGTAATAACCAGTTCTTTTTCCATTCTTAATCCTGTAACCTTTTTTTCCAGTAGCTAGTATTACTTTTTCGCGTAAATGCTTATTAGATCTATAAAATGCTCTAGCAACTTTTGTATATCTCTTTTTACTGTAAGATTTACCATTTCTCACAATATGTTTATTATGATGATAGTCCAATGACTTTCTTTTAGTTTTAAATGTTCCTTTATACCAATGTCTTGAGGTGGCCCATTTTCCGATTTTTTTTGTTAATTTTAACTTTCCACCACCTACAAATCCTGATGCGGCTGCAACCGCTACGCCTTTCCAACCCTTGCCTGATTTATAAGCTTTGTATCCATCATATACCGCAAATCCTGCATTGACAACAAACCATACCCAATGGCCGTCTGGATCGACATTCATGACCGGGTTGTTGTTTCCATAGGTATATCCGTTTTGATCTAGTGAATCTCCATCGCTTCCTGGGTCTGGGTCGAGCGATAGGAACACGCCGTTTCTTGGCTCGTAGTAGCGGGCCATGAGATAGTACAGGCCGGTTTCTTCGTCGTATTGGTAGCCTGCGTAGCGGTAGCGGTTGTCTTTTACTTCATCGCTTGCTTCGGTTTTTGTTGGATTTCCCCATGCGTCGTATTGATACTTGGCAACGGTTTTTCCAGCGCTGTCTGAGATCGCTATGACGTCTCCGTGTGCATTGTAATGATAGAAATATTTCTTGCCATTTTCTGTGTAGGATAATAGCTGGCCGCTGTCACCGTATGTGTATGATTTTGTGACTTTGTTGTCCGCGTCCGTTTCATACAAGACGTTCAGGCTGTCTCCGTCGTAGAAGTAGTTCGTGACGTTTCCGTTGACGGTTTTTTGGATTCTGTTTCCTTTTTCATCATATTTGTATGTTGCGAACGGCTTGTCTTCGCCTTTTTTTGTAACGGCAGTCAGGTTATCCTCTGCATCCCACGTATATGTGAATTTGCCGTCGGATGTGCGGTTGCCGTTTTTATCGTAAGAGATGCTTTCATCATTGACTTTTGTCAGCTGGTTCATGATGTTGAAGGAAGCATTCACCGTTTTGCTTGAACCGTCTTTTACAGTTGTAACAGTTTTTCGGTTCCCGAATCCGTCATATGTGTATTCAATGACAGTACCGTCTTCGTGGGTTTCTTTGACAAGCTGATTCAGCTTTCCATACTCATATTTCACCTTGCCGCTTGCTGAGCTGTTTATCGTTGTGCGGTTGCCGTTGGCATCATATTCATAGCTTTCTGTCAGAATGCTTCCGCCATTTTTGTCGCCGATATGAAGCGAGCTTACAAGGTTTCTTTCGTCATATGAAAAACTTGTTCCGCCGCCGTTGCCCGTAATAAAGGTTTGGACGTTGCCATTTTCATCATAATCAAATGAATAGGAAGATGTACTATCTTTCATCTCAACCATTTGATCCAGTTTGTTATACGTAAATTGATTCGTTCCTTTTTGGTCCCCATGGCTCCATGAGAAGGTTTTCAGCTTATCGGAGTCACTAGGATATGTCCAAGTTTGGCTGCCGCCGCGGTCAGTCAATTCGGTTAAACGGTTTTTGTTGTCAAATGTCCGTTTCTTTGTGGTGTTCTGCTCTTTATTAACGACCGAAGTTTCATTTCCATTTTTGTCATATGTGAAATTGTATTTTTCTGTACCGTTATACGATTTTGATTTCACCCGGTCTGTTCCATCATAAGAAAGAGACACTTCGTTGCCATTCGGTGAAATGGTTTTGGTCAGGTTGCTGTTGGCATCATATTCACTTGCTAGCACATTGCCCAGAGGGTCAGTTGTTTTCACAAGCTTGCCCATGACATCATATTCGTATTGATAGGTTTGATCTGCTCCCGCCCGAATGGTTTTGCTTACCTCATTGCCTTCCTTATCATAGCTGTGAAGGATAGACGTGCCGTTGGAGAGCGTCATGTTTGTCAACTGGTCTGCCTGATCATACGTATAGGTTGTTTTTTCACCTTTTGCATCCGTTTCAGCCGTTTTCTTACCCGTTTCATCGTAATCAGTTGAAGTAGCGTAACCTAGTTCGTCTTCTTCCTTGGTCACATAGTTTCCATTGCTATCATACGTGCTTTTTGTTAAAAGGCTTCCTTCAATCAGACGGATATCATCAAACCACGCTGTTCCTGTCGCACTCTTTTGGAACAGTATGCTGATATCGACTTTATTAATCGGCTTTGTTTTTGGTATAACAACAGCTGCGCGGTTCCATTCCTGTGTTCCAGAAGGGAATTTCGCGTTGTATACGCCTGTGCTTCCGTCCGCGTAAGTGACATTCGCCTGCAGAGAATAGTCTTTTTCATCTGTGAACTTGACGCTGCTGGCTTTCGACATGCCTGTCAGCGTGAGATAAACCGGTTTGTCGTTTGCGCTTTGCCCTAAGACAACGGTTTGTTTTGTTACTGATTCGGCTTGGGACGCACTGGTCCGGGCAGCTTTTAATGATACATCATCATTAAAGCCTTCTTCAGAATCAACGGATGCCCCGCTTGCGCTCCAGTTTTCCGTTGCTGATGTGAAACTGCTGTTTTGAACTGGGTTATAGCTTGATGATACTTCGCCTTTTTCCAGCTGGACTTCATCAAACCATGCTTTTCCTTTGCCATCTTTATCTTTATGATCGACTTCCATATACACAACGGCTTTTCCTGCATTCGCAGGAGTCGTAAAAGTGATTTGCCGTTTTGTCCAGTCATTTTTTCCGGCTAATGCGCTGTATTCATTGTGAATCCATTGAATTCGTTTTTGATCTTTGTCTCGCAAATCAATGTTAAAGTAGGCTCTTGATTTCGCTAGATCTGTTTTGATTTTCCCGCTTAATGTATAGGTTGTATTCGGCTCCAGTTCAACTGTTTGAGTCGCTGACGAATACCCGTGATCTGTTCCGGCAGACGTTGATTGACTCAAGACTTCCAATGCCTTTGATCCAGAAAGAACTCCGCTTTTATCGGCGATCACTGAGATTTTGCCGCTGTCTTTAGATGCAGTCAAATTCCAGCCGGATTTTTGCGCTTCAAAGCTTCCATCTTTCAGAATATTGGTTGAGGCTGATAAATCTTTGCTGGATTGAATCTGATTTCCGTATTTATCATAAACAGCCGCTGAAGATGATTTTCCGCTCTGATCGGTTTCGGATACAGCATCTAGTCCGTCATAGGCAATATCCGTGACATTGCCCTCGGTATCCTTCATCTTTGTGACATCGTTGTTTTTGTTGTATTCGTATGTCTCAGTTCCATATGCGTCTTTAACAGACGTAACGTTGCCATCTTTGTCATATTGATAGCTTTCCGTTGCTTTTCCTGTTCCGACGTCGTTTGGATCTACATCTTCTACGACATTGTTGCCTTCATACTTTGTATTCGTTGTAATTTTTAACCCTTCCGCATCATCAATGACCTGAATCGGATTTCCCGCTTCATTATAGCCGTACTGTACTTTCCGGCCATTCGGCTGTGTCATGAGAAGCGTCTTTTTATCAGCATCATAGCTATAGACATATGTTTCTTTCTTAGCGTTAATCGCTTTATCGAGACGGTGCCCGCTATACTGATATTCGGTAAAGACAGGCTTTGCTTCGGTACTGTTGGCTGAATATTGTTTGATAAGGCGTCCTTCACCATCATATTCATAGCTTGTGACAGTCCCATCTGTATCCGTGACTTTCTTCAGCAAATCATTTTCATATGAGTAGGTGACTTTCTTATTCTTAGGCCCGATGATGGAAGTCACATGGCCATTTTCATCATATGTGAGTGTGAGCTTGCGGCCTGATGCATCTGTAATGGCTGTCAGTTGATTCTTGTCATTATAAGTGTAGACGGTTGCATTGTTGTGGCCATCCACTATCTTTTGAAGCTTGCCGCCTTTTTTATTGAAATAGGCGTTTGTTTGATCCTTTGTTTTTAATATGAACTGGTCAGTTGTTTCTGTTAATTCAAGATAGACACCGGTCGGCGGCTGATACGTGCCATCGGCTTTTTTAGTAAAGCGATGAGTAGTAGCGTCTTCATCAATATACATTGCCCCGCCGTCCGTCGAGATGACAGATGTTTCTGCATCAGCATACCAGCCTTGTCCAAATAAGTGATCGGAGCTGTCAAGACTGTTGTAGGTTCTCGATAAGCCCAGTCCCGGTCCGCGCCCGTCAATTGACAGATCTTCTTCATTCACAATGACATTTCCTGTCGCACCGTTTAACTGGCCGCTTGGGATATCAATGATAGACCAGTATTCTTCTGTTCCAAGGAATTCTGCGCCTTCATGGAACGTTGGGTTAAAGGGTGCTGTCGGGATCGTTTCACCATTCGCATCATAGGCGGAAAGAGTGAAGGAATAATTCTTCTTCCCTTTATAATTTCCATTTGCATTGTTATAGACAGGTGACGGGTCAAGTGCCAATTCACGGCCTTTTCCATCTGTATGCAGCTTGTAGCTTCCGGCTTTTATTTCCTCAGAAGTCGGCCAAATGTTTTTATTTTGGGTTGTCCAATGATCCACGTCCCCAACATCATAGGACTGATATTCTTTTCCGTTATAGATATTAATTTTATAGCCTTTCGCATTTTGAACCTTTTCCCATATCAAATTCACATAACCGGTTTGGCTTGATTTTGTGTTTGTATACACATAACCGGATAAGTTCTTTGGTTTAGCGATATCAGGAAGTGTCGGGTTGGCAGCCGGTGATGCAATGGCTTCGCCATCTTTGTTATAGGCGATTATTTTAAATGAGTAATTTTTTTTGGCTGCATCCCCACCGGCGTTTTTATAGGTTGGTCCGGGATTGATCGGCAGCTCTGCTCCGTTTCCATCCTTTAGGTGTAGAGCATATTTTCCCGCTTTCATTTCTGCACTTGTCGGCCAGATCTTTTTCCCCTTGGTAGTCCAAGACGTCTGATTTCCGAGATCAAGTGTCTCAAAGCCTTTCCCATTGAACACTTGGACTTTATAGCCTGTTGCACCGGATACAGCTTTCCAAGAAAGATCGAAGTATCCTGTGGCATTCCCATTATTAAAGCCCTTTGTTGACGGTGCTTGTGCTTTTCCTACATTAGGGATAACAGGCTTTGCCGGTGCGGACATCGCTCCTTCTCCCTGATCAAAGATTGCACTGACGCCAATCCAATAGTTTTTGCTTGTGGCATAGCTTCCGCCGGAGTTTTTATACACTGGAGATGGATCTAGCGCTAATTCAGTACCGCCTTTGCCATCAAGGTGAAGCTTGTACTTACCGGATGAAATTTCTGCACTTGTCGGCCAAATGTTTTTCCCTTTTGTGCTCCAGGATGTCGTGTTGCCGACTGAGATCGCTTGATATTCTTTCCCATTATAAATCCATACCTTATAGCCTTTTGCACCCTCGGCCTTTTTCCAGCTGATATTGAAAAAACCAGTGCCGTTCCCGTTATTGTATGCTTTAACAGCAGGTGTGCTCGCCTTCGGGATGGTGTATGTCACTTCAATATAAGGCTTATTGTTTGAGTTCGCTGAGGAAATTAGTTTTTTCCAGTATTCCTTACCGTTTCCGTTTGCATGAAGCTTGAATCCATAGTTGGCCCCGCCGGAGTTCCATGCCTTTACAGCGGCGGTCACATCGTAACTCGCCCACTGTCCTTTATGGACGTCGGCTTTTCCGATATTTTTAGATGCCGGTTTGGTGTTCCATGTTACTTTTGCATGATCATAATTGCTGTTGACTGTATCCAGCCAAAGACCAGTTGCCTTTGTTCCGTAATAGGAATGGGCGACGTATGTTTTTAATGTAGCTTTGCTGACAGTCATATTTTGAATCGGTTTTAGGTTGTTAAATTTCATGAACGCATAGTTTGTGCCTGTTGTTTTGTCGTAATAACCCGTTTTCAGTACATAGGCCTTCAGGTTAGCATCCCATTTCTGTGAAGATGCCGAATAGTTGGTCGTTGGGTAGGCACTCATGACAAACGTATCTGATGAAACAGATAAAGACGTTGACGGGTCGATAGACACTGGATACACGCGTTCAGGGTCTTTCAGCCAGTTCTCGTCTGCCGTGAGATGAAGCAAATACCCTTCATCATTCTTTTCCAGCTTATAGCTGACTTTTTCTGATCGTCCCACCTCACCGGAAAGCTCATCCAGTTTTGAATCAGTCATAAAAGGTTTAGGCACAGAAAAAACAACTTTTCCTTTTTCATCAGAAAAATCTATTGATCCGTCCTCTTGTTCTTTTGCCTGCAAATCGGTTTTGACCTGAAATGAAAATGTGTTGTATCCATCATACTGATGAAGGACTAAATCTTCTTTTATGTTTTCGTTGAATGTGAAAGTCTGAAGATCAATGTTCGGAAAAACATCCGGATAAACAATCTCATTACCATCAGTCTTATAATCTGCTGGAGTATCTTTCGGAGTAAGTGAAGTTTTATTTGGACCTTTTGCTTCTACAAGTGAATATGTAAGCTTGTGATCATTGTGCTCAAAAGTCGCATAAAGTCCGTTCTTCATTTGCTTTTGAAAATCTGAATTCAAAACAGCATTTTCAGTTTCGACTTGTTTGCTTGTCGTTTCTTTTAATTCAGGAGAAATCTCCTCCCAGTCTGCATTCGATGTTTCCTTTGTATGAATAGGATCAAGGTATACTTCCTGTTTATAAACACCGTCCCCTTCATAATAAAGCTTTGTGTTTTCCGTTCTTTCTGAGGTGATTTCTCCCTCTTTGTTTATATCCTTCTCATTAAATGGTACAGCTTTCTCTGTTTGATCATTCTGAAGGGTTTCTTCCGGATCAGCAGTTGCGACACGATTTCCGGACTCTTCTTCTGAAGTTTTTGCAAGTACATCTACTGGCAATAATGAAATCATTAGCGCCAACACTAAACATACGGCAATGAATCTCTTAACGTTCCGCCTCTTTCTTTTTTTCATTTTCTCTCTCCTTTTGTAATAAAAGTAATATTTACTCAACAATGTTAACGTCACTGAAATATTATTACAATATTTTTCTAGAAAATTTATCTTATTTTAAGATTTAAACAGAGCAAAAAGACCCAAAAAACCAAAAAAAGGCCCATTTAAGGCCTTTACACTTTTTTCTATCATGATTGAAATTGTTCTAAATCCTTTTCTTCAGCAGCTGCATCCGCCTTCCCCTGCCTCCTAACAAGCGTCAAAGCCATACCCGCAAAGATCATTGCAATGCCGAGTGTCTGAAAAAGATCCGGGCGGAATCCCGTAAACACGGTATCGAGCACGATCGCGACAGCGGGGTCGAGGAAGACAATGATCGAAATAAATTTCGTTGATAAAAATCGCAAGCTGTCAAAAAACAGCAAATACACAATACCTGTATGAATAATACCAGTGGAGACGACCATGATCCAGTTTCCCTGAGACAGGTCAGCAAAAGCGCCGAAATGAATAAACGGAAGGAGGATGATGACACCTAATCCGGTCTGCAAAAAGGTTGTCGTATAGGGGCTCAGATTGTGAATGCCCTTTCCTAATAACGTTGTGAATGCGTAAAACAGTGCGGCGAGAACTGCCCAAATGATCCCCGATCCCATCAGCTGGCTGAATGAAGTATTGCCGTTAATGCCGGAAATCAGCCCCGTTCCAAGAAAACAGATCATAATGGAACTGACGGAGATGACATTCAATTTTTCTCTATAGATGATGCTCCCCAGGAGAAGAACAAGCACCGGTGCAAGGTGATAAACGGAAATAGCGATCGTAATGGAGGTTTCTTCAAAAGACTTAAATAAGAAGACCCAATTGAATACCAGAAAGAAACCGCATGCTAATGTTTGCAGGACTTCCCGCTTGCTCCATTTTTCAGTTTTATGCTGACCGGACGCCAGCCAGCAAAAGCTTAAAAATAATGTCGCGCACAGACAGCGAACGAATACCAATTCAAACGACGGCAGATTGGTATGCTCAGAGAAAAAGCCGATGGAACCGAAAATCACCATAGAGATGAGCATTTTCAGCACGGCTGTTGATTTTTGTTTTGGTAATAATAAAAGATTTTGCTGCATCAAACGTATTCTACCTCCAGTTATGTATATGGAAATGTACCCTTTATTATAGTTTCTTGCCAGCCGTCCAGCCGTCTATGGCTAAGTTTGAGCTGTAACCGCATTAGAAGCATTAACGTCATAGAGAAACGATATTTTACTTGACTGCCCTCGCGTATGAGGGCATGATTATCTATAATAACTGAACCATTTCATCGTCCTTGAAACGATTCTTCCGTTAATTCTGTTTGGATCACACCCGTTGAAATGCTATTGCTGATACCCTTTGAACATAGCGAGCTACTTTGTCTTGGAAGACATATAGATAGCCCGCGCAGGCTCTGCCATCAAGTGGACACAGAGCGATGTTAATCATACACCTTGCTTTTCCCCCTCAGATCACAGCCTTGCTATCATGTATATGACTATTTGAATGATGCGGCTGATCATTCTAGAACAGGGGTGATTTCCTTTATTCCTGCTGCGTGGAATAAGATATCCGGATGTAATTGGCTTTTCTTCAAGCTTTGGCATCAAAGATCCCGCCTGCTGGACTTCAGACAAGTCTGATTCTTCCTGTTTACTATAAATTCTGACTTTTTATTTGTTTGAATATCTACTCCATCGACCCGAAAGCTGTCCGCTAAAGACTATGTGACCGCCGAAAAGCTGATTGCCGTTTCTCTATTTGCCCCAGTAATTAGTCATTCTTTTTTTGCCATTTTCTGTTTTTACTCATTTTGATAATTTTACATAAGCTTGCATATTATAGTTTGTAATATCATGTAGGATCGCCACCCATCCTCTATTTTCCATATGTTTATCATACAGACATTTACCAAAAAACTCACCTGTTTTTTAAGGAGAGAGATCATTATGGTTCAAGCTTCAGGTGCACGATGAAATGATCAAATGACCATTTTACATCTGTATCTGTTTCAAAAAAGCCCCGGACTCCTTTCTTGTTCCAGGTTATTTTTCCTAGTAAGAAAGAAAAATCCATTAAATACCGAACTACTCTTTAGAGTTAACTATAAATGAGAAGGGAAATACTGTTGATATTGAAACGTTTACGGCATACTTTACAATTTAGAAAGGAAAGATGTGGATGGAGTCTATCTGGCTTGAATATGTCTGGACATTGTTCATTTTAATCGGATTAGAAGGACTGCTATCGGCTGACAATGCTCTTGTACTGGCAGTTATCGCCAAGCATTTACCCAATGATCAGAAAAAGAAAGCGATAAATTATGGTATCATAATGGCATTTGCCTTCCGATTTGCGGCGCTTTTTGCCATTTCGTTTATCGCAAACGTCTGGCAGATTCAGGCGATAGGAGCAGCGTATCTTCTTTACCTGGGCTTAAAGCATGTGATTAAGGCCCGTTTCGGGAAAAAAAGTAAGAATATTCATGAGGAGGACAAAGAGGAGGCTGCCGGGAAAGGTTTCTGGCCCACAGTCGGAAAAATTGCTTTAGCGGACCTCGCTTTTGCCATTGATTCGATTCTGGCTGCGGTTGCTTTAGCTCTCGGGCTTCCTGATTCACCACTTGATGATTTCGGCGGCATGGATGGAGGACAATTTATTATTGTTGTCCTAGGTGGGATTGCAGGCCTTATCCTAATTAAGTTTGCAGCAACTTGGTTTGTAAAGCTTCTTAATCAACGCCCTGCACTGGAAACAACCGCATATGCCATTGTGGCCTGGGTCGGCGTCAAACTGGTGGTCATTACCCTTGCCCATGAAGACATTGGAATCCTAGATCATCACTTTCCACACAGCACCACCTGGACGCTAATCTTCTACGGCGTATTAGTAGCCATTGCTTTATTCGGCTGGTTTGCGCCGGCCAATAAATCAACAGAGAAATAAAGATATAAAAGTATATTGGTCATTTAAACATATGCGTATTAATATTTGAAGCCAAACAAGATAGAGGCGTCCCCTTACTGATGAAGGGAGCGCCTCTTTTGGGTAACATGTACATTTTTATCTATCGAACAATTAATACAGGACAAGGCGATAATTGAGACACTTTGTGGCTGATGCTACCAAACATCAGCTCTTCAGGCCGCTGATGCCCCGGCTGCCGACTACGATCAGGCTGACGCCTTTCTCTTTTGCGGTATTTAAAATTTCGTGTGCGGGCTCGCCCTGCGTGTAAATGATTTCGGCTTGAACGTCGTTCTTGGCTTAAACAAACTTGAAAAGCTTAAGAATCGTCATCGTTTAAATTAATTAAAGACTTCTTTATTTGTACTATTACATTTTTTAGCCATTCAATTGGATCTAAATTAAACGCAGGAAAATACACGCCATCTGCACAAGATTGAATGTAATCATTTTTCTCCTTATCTGAATGCTCACTTTCAATAAAATCCGTTAAAAAGACAATAGCATACTCCAAATATTCCTTACTTTCCTCTGTTAATAACTCTTGTAAAGCGTCATCAGGAGATTCAATATCCTGATGGAATGTTCCAGCCAAAAACTGAAAAACAGGTTCCTCTTGTTTACTGATCGATAACATGTCATCTCGCTCCTTTTAGGGAGAGATAATGGGATAACTATCCCATATTAGATATTTCATTTTAAAGCTATAATGTGTAAATCATTCATCATCTAATAAATCAAGATAATACTGATCGTTCTCTTCTATTTTTCTTAAAAATTCGGTAAGAGAAGTTGCAATTTGAATATCATAATAGTAAATTGGATTTTCATTGTTATCTTTTAAATCAATTGACATTAATGCCGATTCACTACCTTCAAAAAATATTAATTTATTCAGGATAAAATTCAAAATCATTTATTCTCAATCGAAAGTCTCTTACTATAACCTTTATATGTTTCATCTATTATTCTTCTGCAAATTCGATGTTAATCCTATCAACCTTAATTTGGATGTTTTTATTATCATATTGCCACAAGTCTTCGAGCATTTCATCTTCAAGGCTTAACTCAAATCCAGCGTTAATAGTCTTTTTTTCGCAATTTAAGATACCCTTGATCTTATAGGAATAACTTTCATCTATACGGTAGAACCCAAATTCAAAGTCCTTTACCTCTTGAATATCTAAATCGTCCAAAACAACTAAAGACATCGAGATTGGATACTGGATACCCCTTTTCGGTTCAAAATGAATACCAAATGGCATGAAACCTATTATTTCTACACCGTTTACTTCTAATATTACTTCTTCTTCTATATCTGAATTAAATCCCTTTACATATGCACTATACATAACAGTATCACCTCTTTAGTTAATGAATAGGATTAATCACCTTCATATGCTTGTCGCCATTCAACATCTTCCAAAAGTCCTTGTCACTCTCAACATGATAAGTGGTGATATACCCTTGATTATTTGTACCTACAAATTCGAATTTAGCTGCGCCTTTCCTTGTAGTTCCCATAAATTTAACATAACCTGTTCGGATTTCAATCGTGCCGTCTTTTAGTTTATATCGATACTGAACTTTTGTACCGTTATTAACTATATATTGTGCACCTTTCAGGTATTGTTCAGCATTTTTATAAATACCTTTAAACTCATTACCATGTTTTTTGAAATGTCCTTCTAATTTATTTCGATTTGCAAATTTATAAGGAATATTAATTTTGCCTATTTCTTTTTCTACACTCGGAACTCTCTTTAGTGCTTTCTCTCCCTTGCTCCACACAAAAACATACTTTCCAATCTTAGCAATAGGAATAATAAAAAGAGTACTCAATATTCGTTCATCAACCGACACTTTTTTATTAGTTTTAGGATCCTCGCCAGTTGTTGCCCGAATTCCATCATTAACAACAAAAAATTCACCTATTGTATCCGTTATTTTCCCTAAACCAGGTACTTCTTCATCAATATTTTTAACTCCACCAACACTTCTGCCTTCTGGAATCTTTTCAACAATTTCTATACTAGGTTTACCATTTTTAAGATATCGCCGAACGATTTGTCCATTTTCGTAGATACTGTATACTCCGCCGATATAGTTAATATCTGCTTGATCCCTCACAGTTTCATCAGCAACATCTACTCTTTGGACCACTTTCCAGCCCTTAACGTTATAAAGTTTACCATTTATCACTCGAATATCTCCAGCTACTTTTAGAGATATCTTAGCTGCTTCTTTCTGCAGTACCGTCAAGTTACTGTCATCACCATAAATCTCGCGCCCGATCTTCTGTTGTTCGTCATTCATCATCACAGAATCAACGTTTGATTGCTTATGTTTCTCCAGTTTCTTCAGCATCATCTCCATCGGTGAATCATCCGGCTGTTTCATTTGCGGATTGATGGCGCCGAAGGTTTGGTTGATGTTTTCTTCTTCCTGTGATTTTAAGATGGAGCCGCTTTTGTAGCCCGTAATTTCAATTCTTGGCCCGGTGTACATCGTTTCGAGCTGATCTATGTATTTTTTCATCGTTTGAAAATCAGATTTTGCCGTTTCTAATGCGTTGGTTTGCTGGCCGTCAAATTGAAAGAGCTTATTCAGGGTGTCCGAAATCAGTCGCTCAGCCTCCTCTGTTTCCATCCGAAAAAAGGAATCTTTGACTGTCGGCAGGTTGACGATGTGATCAATGGCCGACGTCTGACGATTGACTGCGTCTGTGAGCTGCTCTGTCACTTCTCGTGCATGCTTGATCCCATGTCTGGCATCGTGTGAGAGAAAAGCCTCCGCAATCATGCCGTGGGAGTCAGATTCTACAGAGGAAATCGCATGCTGTGTTTGCTTCAGCACTTTTTTGTATTCGTCGATAAACATGCCAAAGAAAAGGAGAAAAGGTTTATGGCACTCTTCATAAAAAGTACGGATGGCATCTCCGCCTTTTCCTTTTAGCGCATCCTTCATGCCTGCCAGGTGCTCAACGCTTTTTTCCAGCTTCTCCAGCTGCTGTTTTTGCTTGTCCAGTTTCTCAATCGTATGCTGAATGCCCTCGTGAAGAGCGTGGACATCTAATGTTTTCAATCCCTTGTCCTCCCGCGCTTTATTTCATGGAAGATGATATGTTTTCGTCCGTTTCCTTCATGGCGTTTACCGCACTTTCCGTTTGTGCGATATGCTTGGCCAGAACGGACGCATATGCTTCAGTGAGCTCTTTGATGTCCTCATTTAATTGCTCGATGGACTTTACAACATTCAAATGGTTTCGTCCTGAGATATGGCCGGGCAAGGAGGACTTGAGTTCAGCTGAGTTCTTAAGCTGAGAAAGTCCCTGTTTGACGGTTCCATAGACCATTTTGATTTCCTGTGCCATTTGCGCTCACCTCACTTTTTATGTTTTTCCTTCTCTATTTCATGCTCTATTCTCGTGATTTGGCGTCTCATGGAATAGACGTCACCCTCTAGAGAATGAATTTTTTCATCTATACTTTCGATGATTCCGTTGACTTGTTCGCTTTTGATTTGACGATATGCTTTGTTCATTCCTTCACGAATATCTTCAAACCGCTCAGCATGTGTTCCTCTCCATGCATTCCCATTAAGATGAGGCCGATGAATGAGATGCTGGACCTCGGAAAATTCGTGTTTGATTTGCCTGATTTCGTGCAGCACTCGTTTTAACTGATGGATCTGTTCCTGTTTTTCATGTAAGTCGGCTTTGACCGAATGTAACAACATTTCACTATGCATGCCGCAACACCTCGTGTTTCTATCAAACTGTGTTAATCTTTGACAATACAGACTATTTTCATATTACATGATGGATCATATTGGATAAATAGGTAAAAAGGTTTGTGTTAAACAGAAATGTAGAGGGTCTAAATCGCTATAAACCTATTGATCCTCTATAATAAGTAGTGACATTCAACATAACAGGACTATAAGAATAGGTCTTATTCCCCCTAACCTTTTCTCTTTCGCTTTCTGTCCTTCCCCATTTCTTATCGTCAATATAGGTGATAAAACATTTATAATCTGGAAACGTCATCTTATGTAAAAGGAAAAAGCGCCTTTCCATAGAAGGCGCCGTCTCCATCTTATTTAGATCCCCATACAGCCTCACCGCTGCCATTCAATATACTAAACGTCATCACGTTCTTCTCTCTCACCGAATCCCACTGGCGTAAAAATACGCCATAATACGTCTTGCCTGCTAACGTAAGTTCAGCTGTATTCTTTCCGGTTTTCTTCCACGTTCCGGTCATTTCCCCGGAAATGGTGTGGTCTTTGTTGAGCTGAATGTTGATGGTTTTTTTGATGTCTGCTGAGATGTCTTTACCGTGCTGAATGAGCTTGTAGGTTCCTGTGATGTCTTTTTGTTTTGCTTTTTCCAGTATTTCTCCTGCGTAACGATATGGCGCCACTACCGGCCAGCCGTCTTTATTCATGAACATTTGATGGACTCTGACTTCATGTTCTTCACCCCTGCCCGGGAAGCGGGTGTGGAAGATTAAATAGGAGCGTCCGGTTTTTTCGTCATAGTATGCGGAGTTGTGGCCCGGTGAGACATAGCCGGTTCCTTTTTCATTTTCTGTTTCAAATGAATAGCTGCCCATGAGTTTGACGCCGTATGGTTCGATGGAGCGGTCGTCGAAGAATGTGCCTTCTTTGCCGCGGACGTCAATCATTGGGTTACCCTCTGCATCATAATACGGGCCGTCTGGTTTCTTGGAGCGGGCGACACGGATGTTATAACCGCCTGTTGCGTCAAGACCGCCATATGATAGGTATAAGTAGTAATACTTGGTGTCTGGATTGTAGAGCACATATGGGCCTTCGATTCTGCTGTGGTTGCCGCCGAGCAGTTTTTTGCCGTAGCCCTGTCCAGGAAGCGGGAAGCCCGTTTTCGGATTCATTTCCAGAATGAAAATGCCGCCTGAATATGAACCGTACACCATCCACAGCTTGCCGTTTTTATCAAAAAAGGTGTGCGGGTCTACGACATTTGGGTGTTTGGTTGCGTCATAAGGTGTTCCGTCACTGCTTGTGCCTTCCATGCCTGATTTCAAAAAGATGCCCTTGTTTTTGTACGGGCCTTCGATGTTATCAGCGACGGCCACTCCCATGGCAGATCTTGGAGAGTCACCGCGGCAGGCGTTGTAATACATATAGTATTTGCCGTCTGCTAGCTGTGCGACATCAGCCGCCCACAGGGTATTGGATTGCGCCCATTCGAAGGTATCTTTTAATTCCTCATAGACATTGGGAATAAGAGGGTTGTCGTTGCTAACGCTGGTGGTCAGCTGCTGCCATTGCATGAGGTCATTCGTTTTTGCTGAAGCGAGATGAGATCCAAAAACATAAAAGGTGCCGTTTGACTCAATGATGGAAGGATCATGGACACTGACTTCTTTAAAGACGGGTTTTTCTGCCTTTTGCGCATAGACAGAGTTTGGCACGGTGAAGGCCATGATAAGGGCTGCAAGAAAACATACACGGAGCAATCGGTTGAACATCTAAACAATTCGCCTCACTTTTTTATCAAATTTTTAAGCGCTTACATTTTTCTATGAAGAAACACTGGCCCGCTATGAAGGCCGGATGTTTTCATATTCAAATGGGTAGGTAATGCCCCACTGTCTCTTACATTGTCCATGATGCTCCTGACATTCCAGGGAGAGACTGATGGTCTGGCTGCCTGTTTGGTGCAGGACTGCTGCTTGCATATCCTCTACTTCATAGTTCAACCCTTTTGCGGTTTCTCCTTCTTCAATCATCTCTGTTTTTCCATTGGCGTATGTAATGACTGCTTTGTCCGGCCTTGTAAAGTTGTCGACTGTGATAAAGCCGTTTTCTTCAGTGACTACTCCCCTTTTTGGCATTTTTGCGCGCATGGTCAGCGATATGACAGCCATTTCGTTGTCAGTGTTTTTTAAGATGACGCCCGACTGCTCGTCTACAGTCGGCTTGGCCGTGCTGAGGATTTCATTTGACTGGCTCGTGAGAAAATACCTTGCGAACGAGAGCGGATAGGCGCATGTGTCTAAGAGAGTGCGCAGCCATCCACACACCTATCTGGCGTGATGTGCAATGTGAGATTTCTGCGTTACGATATTACAATACCAATCTAACTTGTTAAAGACTGTAAAAAACCTTTTGACTTCTATTGCTGAAACAATTAATATAATACTCAGTTAATAGTTATCAGAATTTTTAGGAATTGAGTGATTCATATGACACTGCATAAAGAGCGCCGGATCGGCCGGCTGTCTGTTCTTCTGCTGCTTAATGAAGCTGAAGAACGTACACAGGTCGAGGAGCTGGAGCGAGATGGATGGAAGGTCTGTCTTGGCAAGGTAGGATCAATGGACGCGCATAAAGTAGTAGCTGCAATTGAAACCGCTTCCAAAAAGAGCGGTGTCATTCAATCTGAGGGCTATCGCGAGTCACATGCGCTTTATCATGCGACGATGGAGGCTTTGCATGGCGTGACCAGAGGTGAAATGCTGCTTGGATCGCTGCTTCGGACGGTAGGCTTGAGGTTTGCCGTTTTGAGGGGAAATCCTTATGAAAGTGAAGCGGAAGGCGATTGGATCGCTGTCTCGCTTTACGGAACAATAGGAGCGCCGATTAAGGGACTTGAGCATGAAACATTCGGCGTTGGAATCAATCACATATGAAACAGCCCATAGATCTTAGACGATAGGGGGCTATGCGTGAAATCAAATTTTCACAGCATAGCCCCTTTTTGTATGGGTGCTTTACCAAAGTAAAGAAAAAGGAGTTGGGCTTATGGTGACTTTAGACGGTTCTTCATTGACAACAGTGGACGTTGCTCGTGTGCTGTTTGATTTTGAAGAGGCAGCGGCTTCCGAGGAAAGTATGGAACGCGTGAAGAAAAGCAGAGCGGCAGTGGAACGGATTGTACACGAGGAAAAGACAATTTACGGCATCACAACCGGATTTGGCAAATTCAGTGATGTCTTGATTCAAAAAGAAGACTCGGCGGCGCTGCAGCTGAATTTAATCCTTTCACATGCCTGCGGAGTCGGCGATCCTTTTCCTGAGTGTGTTTCCAGGGCAATGCTGCTTTTGCGCGCCAATGCGCTGTTAAAAGGCTTTTCCGGTGTACGCGCTGAGCTAATCGAACAATTGCTTGCCTTTTTAAATAAACGCGTCCATCCTGTCATCCCCCAGCAGGGATCACTTGGCGCAAGCGGGGATCTGGCGCCGCTCTCCCATCTGGCGCTTGCGCTGATCGGGCAAGGAGAAGTCTTTTTTGAGGGAGAAAGGATGCCGGCAATGAAAGGCTTGAAAAAAGCCGGCATTCAGCCGGTATCACTGACATCCAAGGAAGGGCTTGCCTTGATTAACGGGACTCAGGCCATGACTGCTATGGGTGTGGTCGCATACATTGAAGCGGAAAAACTAGCCTATCAAACAGAGCGCATTGCCAGCTTAACGATTGAAGGGCTCCGCGGAATTATCGATGCGTTTGACGAGGATATTCACTCCGCCCGCGGCTATCAGGAGCAGATCGATGTCGCAGAGCGAATCCGTTTTTATCTATCTGACAGCAGCTTGACGACCTCTCAGGGGGAACTGCGGGTTCAGGATGCGTATTCATTGCGCTGTATTCCGCAAGTGCACGGTGCGACCTGGCAGACGTTAGGCTATGTGAAAGAAAAATTAGAGATTGAGATGAATGCAGCTACGGACAATCCTCTTATTTTCAATGACGGGGACAAAGTCATTTCTGGCGGAAACTTTCACGGACAGCCGATCGCCTTTGCCATGGATTTTCTAAAAATCGCAGTATCAGAGCTTGCGAATATCGCAGAACGCAGGATAGAGCGCCTTGTAAACCCGCAGCTGAATGACCTGCCGCCATTCCTAAGCCCTCATCCCGGTCTGCAATCCGGTGCAATGATCATGCAGTATGCCGCGGCCTCACTTGTTTCTGAAAATAAAACACTGGCCCACCCTGCAAGTGTTGATTCTATTCCGTCATCCGCCAACCAAGAAGACCATGTCAGCATGGGAACCATCGCCGCACGGCATGCTTATCAGGTGATCGCGAATACAAGAAGAGTGATTGCGATTGAAGCAATTTGCGCATTGCAGGCTGTTGAATACAGAGGCATAGAACATGCAGCCTCCTACACCAAACAGCTTTTTCAAGAAATGAGAAAAGTCGTGCCGTCCATTCAGCAGGACCGTGTTTTTTCCTATGACATTGAACGCTTGACTGTCTGGCTGAAGAAGGAATCTTTATTACCTAATCATCAGAAAGAAGAACTAAGGGGGATGAACATATGACTGATGTAAAAAAATCAATCCGTGCCAATAGAGGAACAGAACTTGAATGCTTAGGGTGGGAGCAAGAGGCGGTGCTTCGGATGCTTCGAAACAACCTTGATCCGGAAGTCGCCGAGAAGCCGGAGGACCTGATTGTATATGGCGGGATTGGCAAAGCCGCACGGGATTGGGACGCTTTTCATGCCATTGAGCAATCCTTAAAAACACTAAAACATGATGAGACATTGCTCGTGCAATCCGGAAAGCCCGTTGGCATGTTCCGTACACACCCGCAGGCGCCGCGCGTGCTTTTAGCAAACTCTGTGCTTGTTCCGAAGTGGGCGAACTGGGAGCATTTCCACGAGCTTGAGAAAAAAGGGTTAATGATGTACGGGCAAATGACAGCAGGCAGCTGGATTTACATTGGCTCACAAGGCATTTTGCAAGGAACCTATGAAACCTTCGCTGAGCTCGCGAGACAGCATTTCGGAGGAAGCTTAAAAGGGACATTGACGCTGACAGCCGGGCTCGGCGGAATGGGAGGCGCCCAGCCGCTGTCTGTCACGATGAATGATGGAGTTGTGATTGCCGTCGAGGTTGATGAGAAACGTATCGATAAACGAATGGAAACAAAATACTGTGACCGGAAAACAGCGTCGATTGAGGAAGCCTTAGCGTGGGCTGAAGAAGCAAAGCTAGCAGGAAAACCTCTCTCCATCGCTCTCCTTGGAAATGCGGCAGAGGTTCACCATACTCTTCTGAACCGCGGCGTCACCATTGATATCGTCACCGATCAGACGTCTGCCCATGACCCATTAATCGGTTATGTTCCTGAGGGCTATTCACTTGATGAAGCTGATCGTTTGCGCCAAGACAATCCAGACCTTTACGTGCGCCTTGCGAAACAAAGCATGAAAAAACATGTGGAAGCCATGCTGGCCTTTCAACAAAAGGGCTCAGTTGTATTTGACTACGGCAACAATATTCGGCAAGTTGCAAAGGATGAAGGCCTGGAGAATGCCTTCGATTTTCCGGGGTTTGTCCCTGCTTACATCCGCCCCTTATTCTGTGAAGGAAAAGGGCCATTCCGCTGGGCGGCGCTTTCCGGTGATCCGGCAGATATTTACCGTACGGATGCGTTATTAAAAGAACTGTTCCCGGCAAATAAAGCCCTTCACCGCTGGATCGATATGGCTCAGGAAAAAGTCGCTTTCCAAGGCTTGCCGTCCCGTATTTGCTGGCTTGGATACGGAGAACGAAAAAAGATGGGGCTTGCCATTAACGAATTGGTTCGAAACGGGGAGCTAAAAGCACCAGTCGTCATTGGACGAGATCATTTGGACTGCGGGTCTGTCGCCTCACCAAACCGGGAGACAGAAGCGATGAAGGACGGAAGTGACGCTGTCGGCGATTGGGCTGTGCTAAATGCGCTTGTCAACACAGCGGCGGGTGCGAGCTGGGTTTCCTTCCACCATGGCGGCGGCGTTGGAATGGGCTATTCGCTGCATGCCGGTATGGTCGCAGTTGCCGATGGAAGCAAGCTGGCTGACGAACGGCTCGCCCGAGTCTTAACGAGCGATCCGGGAATGGGCATTATCCGTCATGCGGATGCGGGTTATGAACGTGCTGTTGAAGTAGCGAAAAAACAAGACATTATCGTGCCGATGCAAAAATAAAGGAGTGATGACATGCCGAAACAAATTGATACGATACTCATCAACATTGGTCAGCTTTTGACGATGGAAAGCAACGGCCCCCGTGCGGGCAAAAGCATGCAGGATCTTCATGTGATCGAAGACGCTGTTGTCGGCATCCATGAACAGAAGATTGTGTTCGCCGGAAAAAAAGGAGCTGAAGCCGATTACGAGGCAGACGAAATCATTGACTGTTCGGGACGGCTTGTAACGCCGGGCCTCGTCGATCCGCATACCCATCTTGTATTTGGCGGATCTCGGGAAAAGGAGATGAATCTAAAGCTTCAGGGCATTTCCTATTTAGAAATTCTGGCGCAGGGCGGCGGGATTTTGTCCACTGTCAAAGACACCCGGGCTGCCTCGGAGGAAGAGCTGCTGCAAAAAGGCCATTTACATCTGAAAAGAATGCTGTCATATGGCACGACCACGGCTGAAGTGAAGAGCGGCTACGGCTTAGATAAAGATACAGAGCTGAAACAATTGCGTGTCGCGAAACAACTGCATGAGAGCCAGCCCATTGACCTTGTCTCCACTTTCATGGGCGCTCATGCCATTCCTCCTGAAGATAAGGAGCGCCCCGATGAGTTTTTAGATCGCATGCTGGCCCTCTTGCCGGAAATAAAAGCGGAAGAGCTCGCAGCCTTTGCAGATATTTTTACAGAAACAGGCGTTTTTACAGTCAGCCAATCCCGACGTTACTTAAAAAAAGCGGCTGAGGCGGGATTTGGATTAAAAATCCATGCTGATGAAATTGATCCTCTTGGAGGAGCTGAATTAGCGGCTGAGCTAAGAGCTGTCTCAGCCGATCACTTGGTGGGCGCCTCAAATGAAGGCATACAGCAAATGGCTGAATCAGGAACCATTGCTGTCCTCTTGCCGGGCACGACGTTTTATCTTGGCAAACACACATATGCCAGAGCAAGAGACATGATTGATGCGGGGGTACGTGTCAGCTTGGCAACGGACTTTAATCCGGGCAGCTCCCCAACTGAAAATATTCAGCTGATCATGTCGATTGCCGCGCTTCACCTGAAAATGACCGCAGAAGAAATATGGCATGCCGTCACAGTCAATGCCGCATATGCCATAGGAAAAGGTGATGAAGCAGGGCAGCTCAAAGCTGGACGCTCTGCAGATCTTGTCATTTGGCAAGCCTCGAATTACATGTATATTCCGTATCACTACGGCGTCAATCATGTACACCAAGTCATGAAAAACGGAACAATTGTAGTCAACAGGGAGGGAGCCATTCTTGGATAAATACCCTTTTCTCAGAGAGGCAGGTTCTTCGTTTAAAGACCGGGATGTCACAAAAATGAGCGATCTGATAAAAAAATGGAACGGCCAAAGCATTAAGGGGCCGGGTCTGATAGGTGTCCCCCTATCAAAATCGTCCATCAGTCATTCCGGCGCTTCCTTTGCCCCCGGAACAATACGCCAGGCTCTAAAACATTCATCAGCCTATTCTGCTGAGCTTGGGGAACATGTCGTATCAGATTTTCTTTATGATCTGGGGGATGTCGATATTCATGTGACTGATATCGTGAAATCACATGATCAAATCTTCCAAACCATGCATGCTCTGCTTTCGGATTATCCAGATTGGGTGCCGCTCATACTCGGGGGAGATAACTCCATCAGCTACTCCACCATAAAAGCGATTGCGCAAACGAAAGGAACGACAGCCGTTATTCAATTTGATGCCCATCATGATGTGCGGAACACGGAGGACGGGGGGCCGACAAACGGCACCCCCTTCCGCCGCCTTTTGGATGAAGAGATCATAGAAGGTCAGCATTTGATTCAACTGGGTATCAGAGAATTCAGCAACAGCTTGGCTTATGAAACATACGCGAAAAATCATCACGTGGACATCCACACGATGGGAATGATTCGTGAGAAAGGCCTGATCCCGACTATTAAAGAAATCCTGCCTGCTGTTCAAACAGACTTTATTTTTATATCTGTTGATATGGATGTCTTAGACCAGTCTCACGCACCCGGCTGTCCAGCGATTGGGCCGGGCGGCCTCTATACAGACGAATTACTCGAAGCAATCAAGTACATCGCACAAGAGCCCAATGTCGCAGGGATCGAAATCGTTGAAGTTGATCCCACCCTCGATTTTCGGGATATGACAAGCAGAGCCGCAGCTCACGTTCTGTTACACGCATTAAAAGGGATAAAACGCTCCCGATTCAAGTGATCTTCCGGCAGGTTGTATGTTGGTAACAAGAAACTCATCTGCCTGATAAACGGCAGCTAAAAGGAGGACGAGACGGTGGGTCTTCAGGAGAAAAGCGGCCATCAGCTGAAACGGACAATGAAAAGCAGGCACTTATTTATGATCTCATTGGGAGGCGTCATAGGAACAGGACTTTTCCTCAGTACGGGCTATACGCTAAGCCAAGCCGGGCCCGGTGGGACGATACTCGCTTATTTAATCGGCGGATTGATGATGTACCTCGTCATGCAATGTCTGGGTGAATTGTCAGTCGCCATGCCGGTGACCGGTTCCTTTCAAAAATACGCTACAACATTCATCGGGCCATCTACCGGTTTTATGGTCGGCATCATGTACTGGGTGAATTGGGTGGTGACGGTAGGTTCTGAGTTTACCGCATCCGGTATTCTCATGCAGCGCTGGTTCCCTGACAGCAGCGTATGGATGTGGAGCGCGATTTTTGCAGCTCTCCTTTTCGTATGCAACGCATTTTCAGTCAAATTATTTGCGGAAACCGAATTTTGGTTTTCGAGCGTGAAGATTGTCACCATCATTTTATTTATCATCTTAGGAGGCGCCGCCATGTTTGGCTTGATCTCTTTAAACGGGATGGCTGATGCCCCTATGTTTTCAAATTTCACCGGTCATGGAGGATTGTTTCCGAACGGCTTTCTCGCTGTATTTATCGCCATGATATCTGTGAGTTTTGCCTTTTCCGGAACAGAATTAATCGGCGTCACAGCAGGAGAATCCGCAAATCCTCAAAAGGATATTCCGCGCTCCATCCGTAATGTCGCATGGAGGACAGTCATTTTTTTCATTGGTGCCATCTTCGTATTATCCGGACTGATTTCATGGAAAGAAGCAGGAGTAATTGAAAGCCCCTTTGTAGCAGTGTTTGCAGAGATTGGAATCCCTTACGCCGCAGATATTATGAATTTTGTTATATTAACAGCCTTGCTGTCCGTGGCCAATTCAGGCCTGTATGCCTCAACCCGTATGCTGTGGTCGTTAGCAAATGAAAACATGATCAGCTCTCGTTTTAAAAAAGTCACATCTAAAGGCATTCCACTCAATGCCTTAATCATCAGTATGGCTGTATCTTGTTTATCTCTCGTATCCAGTATTGTGGCACCTGGAACTGTATATGTGGTGATGGTAGCGATTGCTGGATTTGCGGGGGTTGTGGTCTGGATGAGCATTGCGCTGTCTCAACTCTTGTTCCGAAAGAGATTTCTTAAAAAAGGGGGGAATGTAAAAGATCTGACATTTCGCACACCGCTTTATCCTCTTATGCCTATAGCCGCTCTTTTATTATGTTCAGCTTCTTGTATCGGTCTGGCTTTTGATCCCAATCAAAGAATCGCTCTCTTCTGCGGAATTCCTTGTATCATCCTATGCTATCTCATCTACTATTTCAGAAAAAATCTTACGAAAGCAAAAAAAATCGAACAAGAGGATTATCAGGTTGATCATATCCTGTAATCAAAACAGCACACCCCACTCAGGATGGGATGTGCTTTATTTTTATTCCGTAATTAATGTATGAATCAGCTTCGGCGCCTTCGCTTCCGCTGCGATGCGGATGTTGTCATAGACTTTCGCGATGACTTCATCGACGTTTTCGCGGTTGGCGTAAAGCGTCACAAGTGGTTCACCTTTTTCTACCTTGTCGCCGACCTTTTTGCGGAGCATGATGCCGACGGCTAAATCAATTTCGTCTTCTTTTGTGGCGCGTCCGGCTCCTAACAGCATGGCAGCAACGCCGATTTCGTCCGCGACGATTTCGGAGACCACACCCGCTTCTTTTGCTGGCACATCAATGTGATAAGCCGCTTGCGGAAGCTTAGACGGATCGTCAACAATCGAGCTGTCACCGCCTTGGTTTTTTAAGAAGTCTTTGAATTTCTCTAGCGCTTTTCCGTTTTTCATGACCTCTTCAAGCTTCGCTCTTGCTTCGTCTAATGTACCTGCTTTTTTCGCAAGCACGACCATTTGGCTGCCGAGTGTTAAGACTAGCTCGTGCAGGTCTTCAGGGCCTTCGCCTTTGAGCGTGTCTATCGCTTCTTTCACTTCAAGCGCATTTCCGATCGCAAAGCCGAGCGGCTGGGACATGTCGGAGATGACAGCCATCGTTTGGCGGCCGACTTTGTTGCCGATTCGTACCATTGCTTTCGCGAGTTCAGCCGCATCTTCCTCTGTTTTCATAAAGGCGCCAGCTCCCGTTTTCACGTCAAGCACGATCGCGTCCGCTCCGGCAGCGATTTTTTTGCTCATAATGGAGCTAGCGATAAGCGGGATGGAATTTACCGTACCCGTTACATCACGCAGGGCGTACAGTTTTTTATCCGCCGGCGTTAAGTTGCCACTTTGGCCAATGACGGCAACCTTGTCGCGGTTCACAAGCTTAATAAATTCGTCCTTAGACAGTTCCACGTGAAACCCGTCGATCGCCTCTAATTTATCAATTGTTCCGCCCGTATGACCGAGGCCGCGGCCGGACATTTTGGCAACCGGCACATCAAGAGCCGCGACAAGCGGTGCGAGGACGAGTGTTGTCGTGTCGCCGACGCCGCCGGTTGAATGTTTATCCACTTTAATTCCCTCGATGGCAGAAAGATCAATCGTTTCACCGGAGTTCACCATAGCCATTGTTAAGTCCGCCCGTTCACGATCACTCATATCCTGAAAATAAATCGCCATGGCAAGCGCGCTTGCCTGATAATCAGGAATGCTGCCGTCCGTATAGCCGTTCACGAAAAACTGGATTTCTTCTGTGGTGAGTTCTTTTCCGTTTTGTTTTTTGATGATAATATCTACCATTCTCATTTTAGTCACCGATCCTTTTCGATTATGTTCAGTAAATCAGACCTACAACTGCCGCTGTTAAAAAGCTGACAAGCGTAGCACCGTATAATAATTTCAGACCGAAACGAGCAACAACGTTTCCTTGCTTTTCATTCAGACCCTTTACAGCACCGGCAATGATACCGATGGAAGAGAAGTTCGCGAACGAAACGAGGAATACTGATACAATCGCTGTTGTGCGGCCGCTGAAGTGAAAACCGTTTTGCGAAAGAGACGTCATAGCGACAAACTCGTTCGATACCATTTTTGTTGCCATAATACTTCCGGCGTTAACCGCTTCATTCCATGGAATACCAACAAGAAAAGCGAATGGAGCAAACACATATCCAAGCAGGTCTTGGAAGGAAATACCGAGTACAGCGTTAAAGATACCATTGATCAAAGCAATAATCGCGACAAATCCAATCAGCATTGCTGCGACAACAACCGCTACTTTGAAACCATCTAAGATGTATTCTCCGAGCACTTCGAAGAAGGATTGTTTTTCTTCATTTTCTACACGGAGCATATCCTCATCTTTTGCGACCTCGTAAGGATTAATGATAGAGGCAATGATAAAACCGCCAAATAAGTTCAATACAAGAGCCGTTACGACGTATTCAGGCTTCAGCATCGTCATGTAAGCGCCGACGATTGACATGGATACGGTTGACATCGCAGAAGCGCAAAGCGTGTACAAACGCTGCTGTGACAGTAAACCGAGTTCTTTCTTTAAGGAGATAAAGACTTCTGATTGCCCTAAAATTGCAGATGCGACAGCATTATACGACTCAAGTCTTCCCATTCCGTTTACCTTGCTGAGGGCAAGGCCGATGTATTTAATAATAAACGGGAGGATCTTCCATTTTTGCAGAATTCCGATGAGTGCAGAAATAAATACAATCGGCAAGAGAACGTTCATAAAGAATGTCGATTGATCCGCATTCACCAAACCGCCAAACACAAAGTTGATTCCTTCTGCCGCATAGCCAAGCAGGTAGCTGAATCCTTGTGCAAATCCGCCTACGAGAAAATTCCCAATCCCCGTATTAAGGAGAATGTAACCGAGAATAAATTGCAAAATGAGCATGACAATAATTGGGCGGACCTTAATTCTTTTTTTGCCGCTGCTCGCGATCCACGCAAGGCCTAAAAACACGATTAAACCGATAATCCCGATCAAATACTTCATATGTGTTTCTCCTTTATTTGTATTCGCTTACATTATTATTTCCCCGGAAAGAAAAGCAGGGCACGGAAAGCAATTTGCCTTCCGTCTGCTTCTTAATAATTGTCTCCGCCGGCTCCGTTCTCTCCTTTTACAATGGAAACGCCTGCACTTGCGCCAATGCGGCTTGCACCTGCTTCGATCATCGTGTCTACATCTTCTTTCGTTCTGATACCCCCGGATGCTTTTACGCCGATATCAGGACCTACTGTTTTGCGCATTAAAGCGATATCTTCCTTCGTTGCGCCGCCTGTTGAAAAACCTGTTGAGGTTTTCACGAAATCCGCTCCCGCAGAAACTGCTAAACGGCATGCACGCTCTTTTTCTTCATCTGTCAGCAGGCATGTTTCAATAATAACTTTGACAAGCGCTTTTCCGGCTGCAGCTTCCACCACACCGCGTATATCCGCTTCCACTGCGTCATCTTCTTTATCTTTCAAAGCGGCGATGTTAATAACCATGTCCACTTCAGTGGCGCCTTTTGAAATCGCATCCTTCGTTTCGAACGCTTTTGTTTCTGTTGTGTTGGCGCCGAGCGGGAAGCCGATGACTGTACATACGTCAACTCCTGTTCCCTGAAGCTCTTTTGCAGCCAGCTGCACCCATGTCGGGTTTACACATACAGAAGCGAATTTGTATGTTTTCGCTTCTTCTATTAATTTCAGAATATCCGCTTTCTGTGTATGCGGTTTCAAAGCTGTATGATCAATTTTATTGGCTAATGTCATCCTTCGCACACTTCCTTTTTTGTTAAGATATTTTTTAGCATAACCGACTTTTGAACATATGTAAATTGGTAATTGAAATTTTGTTCAATGAACGGTCTAAAGGTGTCACAAATCATTAACAAGTGTCCTTGCGGTATGCTGATCAATGATTAACACGTTGGCATACTTTCCTGTTAACGCACCGTGGATCGAAGGCACTTTTCGGCTTCCGCCGGCCACTAATATAGAGCGTTCCTTCAGCCTCAGATCTTCAAGCTCGACGCCTATGGTCCGGTCATTGATGGCGGTGCTGCAAATATTCCCTTCCCTGTCAAAAAACCGCGAACAGATATCTCCAACAGCCTGATGTTTCAGCAATGCTTTCTCTTCTTCGTTAAAATAGCCGAGCCGGAATAACAGCGCCTCGTCCCGGACGGTACCAACTGTAAAGAGAGCGATATTGGCCTGCTTGCCCATCTCGATAATGCGTGCGATATGGCGATCCTTCTCTACCATTCGCTTTACATCGGCGTTATCAAAAACAACGGGAAGCGGGAGATAGCGCGGCATCGTTTGAAAAGCCTCTGCAAACAGCTGAATCGTTTCAGCCGAATAGGTGTTTACCCGGGAATGGCTGATGCCGCCTTTCAGCTGGACGACCTCTACACCCTTAATTTGCTTTGGCTGCATGTTTTGCGCGATCTGATACATGGTGGTTCCCCAGCTGACGCCGACGATGTCGCCGTCTTTTACCGTTTCATGCATATATTCTGCACCGTAACGGCTCAAGTCATGTGTGATTGCTGCATAGTCCGGTGTCGGAGAAAACACAACGTGTGCTTCGAGAAGCCCATATTTCTCTTCCAGCATCGAACCCAGCGCATCTAAATCTTCAAAAGGGTCCATCACGCGAATTTGGACAAATCCTTTTTCTTTTGCGTATTGCAGCAATCGGGAAACGGTCGGCCTTGAAATGCTGAGCTGCTCTGCGATTTGCTGCTGACTGTAGTCAGACTGATAATAAAGCCTTGCCGCTTCTATGCTTAATTGTTGTTTTTCCCGATCCATTCCGCACCTCCCTTGGATCAGTTCGTGGTGAACCTGCTTTCGATTTGCTTTTATTATACAGGCTGGCAACGGCTTTCATCCACCTGTTTTATGAGAAACTGAAAAACGCTCTGGCACAGATCTGCCCAGAGCTTATTTTTCCCACTTCATATATTGATAAATGCCTTTCATGATGGCGTATATTCCATATAACACAAGCCCGCACGCCAAGAAGATCAGAATCAGTCTGCCATGCGGCTGCTGCGCGAGTTCAGCGAGCGCCCCGTCAAAGCCTCTTGTGTCGTCTGGATCAGAAGTAAGAGCGGTTTTTATGAGAAAGAAGCCGATGGCTGAGAAAATAATAGCACGGGCGATGTTGCCTGCGCGTCCTGTGTTTTTTGCAATACATATCATTTCTTTGCTCATTTTTGACGTATTGAATTCTTTCATAAAAGAAGCACGGATACCTTTTATGAATTGAACCACTGCAAATAGGAAAAAGCCCGCTCCTGTGAGTCCCGTCAGCCACTGCCCAAACGGCTGCGCCAATATATAAGCAGACCACGTCTGTTCTGAAGTGCTGCCGCTCCCATGATCAAAGACAAACCGAAGGGCATTCCACGCAATTGATGCGTATACGGCGGCACTGAACAAATTTCCCGTTCTTCGTGACAGGCCCCTTCTTCCTGTGCCGTGGCCCTCTGTATCCTTAACCGCACTCAGCACCATCCATATGACATACCCGATGAGTCCGACTCCGATGAAGAAAAGCAAAATCGACCCAAACGGCATGCGTGATAAGGTTTGAAGTGCCCCGCTTGAATCCTTTGCCCCGCTGCCAGAACCGGCAGCCGTCATCAATGCCAGAATGCCGAGCAAGATAAAAACACCGCCGAATGTAAAATAACCAAGCCTTCCGAACCGCTTTATCCAAGGCTTGGATTCCTGTTTTATTTTAGAGATGCACTGGTCCTTCGCATCCATGTGCCCAACCCTCTTTCCGGAATCGTTACTGTATCATTTCCCTAATGAGGAGAGTTGAAACAGCCTTCCTCAGTTTTGTTTAAGAGAGTCTTGTCTTTGCTGCCCGGCCGAATAGGCGGGCGTGGCCCACGCAGCTGCCGCGACAGCTGTAATACCGCCAGCTAATTTCCCGATGATCATGGCTGCTGCCATTTCTTTTTTCATTCCCGCCACAAAGCCGAGGTGGCTGCCGAGCACAAAGGCGGCGCTGACCGCAAACGCGACATTGATAACCTTTCCTCTCGGCGTCATGTCTTTTAAGGTGGCGAGCATTGGGATATGGTGTGCCAAAGAAGCAACCATTCCTGCTGTCGCTGCCTGATCTAGGTGTAATACTCTGCCCAAAGTATGGAGCTGTTTACCAAAAGCTTTTGTGATAAAAGCTGTCAGCGGAAAAGCGCCCGCTAATACAACCGCGATGGTGCCTACGGTTTGTATGCCTGTTTCAATCTTTTCGAGGCCTGGTATCAGTAAAATGCCTGTCATCGTTTCAATCGAGACAGCAACAAGCCCAATGATCGCAACAATACTGACAGCCTTCCCAAAAACGTGAAATACACGGATTGTCTTGTCGGTGTAGCGCCATAATCCAAAAGCGATACCCGCAGAAAAAAGAATGGGAATCAGAATGTTTTTCAGGATCAATCCCATCTCAAAACCCGCAGCTACTCCACCTACGAAGCATCCGATCGGTACAGTGCACAGTCCAATTAAAATACCTTTTGCAAAATAGGGGTGATCCTGTTTTTCAATCATGCCAAGAGCGACAGGAATGGTGAACACGATTGTCGGCCCCATCATTGTCCCCAGAAATACCCATGAAAACACGCCCGCGTCCGGATCTTTCGCCATTTCTGCTGCCAGCGCATAGCCTCCCATATCAATGGCCAGAATGGTGTTGGCAAAGGAGGATGGATCTGCGCCAATGGCGGCATAGACCGGGGACACGACGGGAATTAGTATTCCCGCAAGCACTGGCGCAAGCGACACTATCCCAACCATTGACAGCGCAAGCGGCCCCATGGCCTTAAAGCCTTCCGCAAACCGCTCGCCAAGCCCCCACCTGTTTCCCAAGCAATAATCGGCTGCTCCCAATAATAAAAAGATGGCCAGAATACATACAACCGCATCATTTACCGTCATGGCCTTTCTCCTTTTTCAAACGTAAGATTTGGCTTTATCATATCATCTGAAGGAGGGGATGGGAGGCGGATTCTAATCTAAATGCGATAAAAATTCTTTCATGTCAGCGCGCTCAATGGCTCCTATGATATGCTCTGCTTTTTGCACATCACTTGGCAGCGCTGATTTCAATTTTTCTTTTACATCTTCTTTAGACAGACCGTTTCCGGGGGCTCCCTTTGGGCAGTCCACACGCGCTTCACATATGCGGCCATCTGATAAAAATGCACGAACAATGGTGAAACGGCCTTTTGGAACCGCTTGAGAGGCTGGCTGAATGCGATTGTCATACACACGCTGAATATGGCGCATTGCGGCATGCATGTGATTTGGTATCGGGTCGCTGTTGAAATGTTCAACAATCAGCTTCTGTCCGTGCAGGGCAAGGGCAATGACATATTCAACGCTAAAGCGGCCTTCCTCTCCTGTTTTTGGTGATCTTGCCGTTAACGCAGCATCTCCGCCAGGCGGAAAGACGACTTCAATCCGTTCTGTATTGTCAGCAGAAATAGCTTCCTGAGAGATAAGCTGGCGAATGGCATCTGCCGCGTGGTGTGCCGCGGAGCAGAATGGATAGATTTTAAACCATAGCCCTGGCTTCACGATTCTCCATGGTTCGCCCCAATGGCTTAACAGCGTGGTTTGCGCCTTGTCTACATCACCGTATAGGCCGAAGAAACCTTTTTCTCCATCCAATGCCGTACGAGTGCCTCCAACATCAGATTGGGCCAGCTTAACAGCAAGCAAGCCTGATTGAGCTGCCAGCCCTGCGTGCAGCGGTTTCATTTCTGTACCGAATTGCACCCTCATTCCGGCAGACTGCGTTGCGGCAAAACCGATTGCTTTTTCCAGTTCTTCTTGAGTGAGTTCCTCCGCGTACCCTACAGCACAGGCGGCAGCTATGGCTCCGAGCGTTCCCGTATTGTGCCAGCCTTTTTCATAGTGCAGGCTGCCAATCGACTCTCCAAGCCTTGCCATCACTTCCACACCGACAATATAAGCGCCAAGAAGCCGCTCGTCACTTTCGCGAGCGGCAGCTGAAGCAATGAGTGCCGGCAAAATCACTGCACTTGGATGTCCCCTTACATCGGAATGGACATCATCGAAATCCAGAGCATGGGCGATAAATCCATTGAGCAGCGCAGATTGTAATGGCGCTGCCTTTTTTCCTTGCCCGATAACAGGGACAAGGGGCGTGCCGCCTTCCTCTTCGATCAGGTGCAAAAGCTTTTGAATGCCTTTTTCTTCTCTTCCTGCGAATGATGCGGCTGTAAAATCAAGCAATCCCTTTTTGGCTTCACGCATCGCGTCAATGGCGTCCTCAGGTTGTGATAATCTTACAGCCTCAGCAAGACCTGCTGTCAGTTCTGTTCGGATCATTTGGTTGACTCCAATACAAGTACAGCCAGCTCAGCAAAGTAGCTGGATGCAACTTGCAGTGCGTCTTCATCCAATGTAAACGCCGGATGATGCCACTCTTCTGTGCCGTTTGTTCCCATCCAGACAAAGAGGCCAGGAATTTTTTCTTGATAAAGAGCGAAGTCTTCTCCCCCCGGGGATTGCTCCGCTTGCACCGTTTGATAGCCAAGCCGTGCCGCAGCTTCGGATGCCGCGTTTAAAAATGTGCCGTCATTCTGAACGGACGGCAAATAAGGAAACCACCGGAATTCGGCCTGTGCCCCGTAGCCCGCGGCGATTCCTTCAGCCACTCGTTTCATATGCTCGGGAACGGCCTTTCTCGCTTCTTTTTGGAAGGTGCGAACGGTGCCTTCCATCTCAGCCTGGTCCGGAATCACGTTCCATGAACTGCCTGCCTGTAATCTTGTGATGCTGACAACCGCGTTTTGCAATGAGCTGATATTGCGGCTGACCACAGATTGCAGGCCGCTGATAATTTGTCCTGCTGCAGCGATTGGATCAATACTGTTATTTGGGATACCGGCATGTCCGCCTTTCCCTTTCACAACAATCTCAAATCGGTCAACACTTGCCATGAGCGGACCTTCCTTTATCCCAATGGTGCCGACAGGCAAATCAGGCTTATTGTGCATGCCAAAAATGGCGGAAACATCATCCAGCACGCCTGCTTCTATGACTTTCCTTGCTCCTGCGGCGATTTCTTCCGCAGACTGAAAGATAAAGCGGACTGTGCCTTTCAGCTTGTCTCTTCTTTTATTCAGCAAAATCGCCGTGCCGATGATGGAAGCGGTATGAAAGTCATGCCCGCACGCATGCATCGTGCCGTCTATTTTAGAGGCAAACGGCAGATTCGTTTGTTCTTGGATCGGGAGCGCATCAATATCCGCTCGTATCGCAATAACGGGACCGTCTTCCTGCCCTTTGATTTCGGCAATCACGCCAGTCTCTAATTGAGGAACGTCAACAATATCTATATGTTCTTCTTCAAGCCAGCGGCGAATTTTTTTTGTCGTTTCAAACTCTTGGAATGACAGTTCAGGGTGTGCATGAAGGTCACGCCGCATATTGATTAAACGTGTACGAAACGTTTCTTCGGCCATTCTTCTTCTTCCCTTCTAAATAAGCTCTGCAGGCTCTCCCACCTGCTTGATAAATCGTTTTGTCCGTTCGTTTTTCGGATGGTCAAACAGTTCTTCAGGCGTTCCCTGCTCGATAATATGGCCGTCCGCCATAAAAATCACTTTATCTGCAACCTCTCTTGCAAATGCCATTTCGTGCGTGACGATGATCATTGTTGTTTGTTTTTCAGCAATCGATTTGATGACTTGAAGCACACCCGCCACAAGCTCAGGGTCAAGCGCCGAAGTCGGTTCATCCAGCAAAATCGCATGCGGATTGACCGCTAGTGCCCGCGCGATGCCGATTCGCTGCTGCTGGCCGCCGGACATTGTGATCGGGTAGCTGTCCGCTTTATGCTCTAAACCGACCTGCTTCAGAATCTCCATCCCAATGCGGTTCGCTTCATCGCGTGATTTTCTTTGAGCCGTGAGTAAAGCCTCCGTAATGTTTTGCAGGGCGGTTTTATTTTTGAACAGATTGTAATTTTGGAAGACCATGGCCGTTTGCTGACGGAGCTGGTATGCTTCCTTGCGTGTAAACTTTTCCGCGTTCAGCTTGGCTTCTCCAATTTCAATGATGCCTTGATTGGGACGCTCCAGTAGATTCAAGCACCGAAGAAGCGTTGATTTTCCGGAACCGGACGGACCGATGATTGCCACCACTTCTCCGCGTTTGACTTCAAGGTCGATTCCGTCCAGCACGACCAGATCTTTAAACGCTTTGCGTATATTTTTTACTTTTATCAACTGATTTCACCTCTAAGTCCGGTATGGCTTGCTCATAGTGCGTTCAAACAAGTCCTGCAGAATGCTGTAAATGATTGTAAGAACCCAATAGACAATCGCAACCGCCAAATAGGTTTCAAAATACTTCAGATTTCCCGATGCATACATCTTACCTTGCGCAAACATCTCCATGACACCCAAAGTAAATGCCAATGAGGTTTCTTTTAGGAGGCCGATAAATGTATTACCCGTTGCCGGTATCGCATTTCTGACTGCCTGCGGAAGGATAATTCGTCTGTAGGCCTGAAGCTTCGTCATACCGACAGACAGGCACGCCTCCAGCTGACCTTCATCAACAGAGTTGAGGGCAGCGCGGAAAATTTCTGCCAAATAGGCGGCGTTTTTTAAACTTAAACCGATAATGGCAGCTGTGAGAGCTGTCATCTTGCTCATCTCCGGAAACAGCTGCGGCAGCCCGTAATAAATTAAGAACAGCTGCACAAGTGTCGGCACGCCCCGGAAGAATGAGATATACAGCTTTGACAGCTGATGAAGCACTGGAATTTTATTCTTTGTAATGAGTGCGAGAATAAGTCCGCCGATAATCGCAAAAACCATGGCTGCTACAGCCATAAACAATGTAATCGGAAGGGCCTGAATTAAAGTCGGGAATGCTGAGATCATGAATTCCCAATCAATCGTATTCATTCTGGTGGTTCACCGCCGTTTCTTAATGCTTCTGTTCTACTGTGATATCTTCGTTAAAATATTTTTCTGAAAGCTTTTTAAGTGTTCCGTCTTTGCGCAGGTCATCGAGCGCTTTATTGACTTTTTTACGGGTCTTGTCGTGCGCGTCATCCTTGGCAAATGGGAATGCGACTTGTTCGTACACAATCGGATTTCCGGCAAGCTTCAACGGCAAGCCTGTTTTCTTAATTTGCGCGATCAGCACACTTCGGCTGTTTACGTAAGCGTCCACACGTCCGTATGCGACATCCTTCAGCGTGCCTTCCTGTGTCTCGTATGTTTTGATATTTATTTTTTTGTCAGGATCTTTGCTTTCAAGATTTTTCGCGTGATTTGAACCTAATACAGCAGCTACTGTCTTTCCTTTTAAATCGTCTGCTGATTTGATGTCATTGTTGTCTTTTTTGACGACAATCTGTGTTCCTGCATAAGAGTACGGTTCTGTGAAGTTGTACATGTCCTTTCGTTCATCTGTCACCGCTACCTGATTGGAAATGGTGTCAAGCTTGCCTGTTTGAAGCTCTCCCATCAGACCGCTGAATTCGAGCAGCTTCCAGTCCAGTTTCATGCCGATTTTCTTTGCAACAGCTTCCATTACTTCTACATCAAAACCTGTCAGCTTTCCGTCTTCTTTATAAGCGAACGGGTAGCTCTGACCGGTCGCACCCACATGAAGTACGTTGTCATCCTCTTTACTGCTGCTGTTCCCATTGCCGCAAGCTGATAGCACGGCTAATAACGCAGCAACTACCAGCACAGTCCATTTTCTCATTTTCATTTGATTTTCCCGCCTTTTATCTTTTATAGGTCATGTCGCAGTTGTTTTTTCATATAGACTGTCATATGTCCTTTGCCCAGATCCTGCTGGCCTGCTCGGACATATCCTTTTCTTTCGTACATCTCAATCAGCCACGGGTGCTTATCCGCTGTTCCAAGCGATACAAACGGAACCTTTAACGTATCCCGTAGGATGGTCTGCTCCAGCCATTGAAGCAGCTTTGTCCCGACTCCCTTTTGTCCGGTTTCAGGATCAACAGCGAACCACCAGATATGAGGAACGCCATACGGTCCAGGCTGCTGTCCCCAAGGCATTCTTAAGGAGATGGTCGCAATGATCCGCCCGTCTTCTTCCATGACGTAACAGGCGTTTTTTCGGATATTGTTTAAGACCAGATCTAGATCGGCTTGGGCCGCGGCAAAACGAATGCCGAGATTTCGAATCGGTTCATAGGCGCGCCTTGTCAGCTCGAGCAGCTGTTCGGCATCACGTTCAGTTGCCAGGCGATATTGCGTCTTCATCGAGCGTTCCTCCTTACCTCGCATAACGGTTTACCGGTTTTTCTAAACCGAAATGCTCTCTCAATGTTGTGCCTTCATATTCTTTTCTGAACACGCCGCGCTCCTGTAAAATCGGAACCACTTTGTCAACGAACAGTTCAATTCCTTCCGGAAGAAGCGGGGGCATGATATTAAATCCGTCACAAGCTTTATGATCCACCCATTCCTGCATCTTGTCGGCAAGCTGTTCCGGCGTTCCGACAAAAATGTGATGGCCTCTGGAGCCTGCAACGTATTTGTAAAGCTCACGTATCGTCATATTGTCCCGTTCAGCCATCTCTTGAACAAGCTTAAATCGGCTCTTCACCGCGTTGGATGCATCCGCGTCAAGCTTTGGCAGCGGCCCGTCAAGCGGATAAGCAGACAAATCAATTCCGCCTAAATAATTCTGAAGGATTTGCAGACCGACAGATGGAATGATTAAATCCTGAAGCTCTTGATATTTAGCCCGCGCCTCTTCCTCAGTATCCGCGATGACCGGAAAAATGCCCGGCATGATCGCGATTTTTTCAGGATCGCGGCCAAACTCGGCTGCCTGCTTTTTAATTGATTCATAAAATTCCTGTGCCGATTCCAAATGGTTTTGTGCCGTGAAAATCACTTCAGCCGTTTTGGCAGCCAGCGCTTTCCCGTCCCCTGATGAACCCGCCTGAATCATGACAGGCTGGCCCTGCGGCGACCTTGAAACGTTCAGAGGCCCACGGACTGAGAAATACTCTCCTTTGTGGTTGAGCTCGTGCATTTTTTCTTTATGAAAGAATTCACCTGTTTCTTTATTGCGGATAAAGGCGTCCTCTTCCCATGAATCCCAGAGTCCCTTTACGACCTCGACAAATTCCTCTGCCCGCTGATAGCGCAAGTGGTGTTCGAGATGCTTTTCCCCGCTGAAATTCAGTGCCGTTGACTCAATGGATGAGGTCACGACATTCCATCCGGCACGGCCGTTAGACAGGTGATCCAGTGACGCGAATTGTCTGGCAATGTGAAACGGCTCGCTATAAGTAGTGGAAGCTGTCGCAGTCAGGCCAATGCTTGATGTCACCTGCGCCAAAGCGGAGAGCAAAGTAAATGGCTCAAACCTTGTTAGCACATTTGGATGCGATTTGCTGTCAATTGACAGGCTGTCTGCTAAAAACAGCATATCCAGCTTGCCCCGCTCTGCTGTTCTCGCCAGCTCTTTAAAATAATCCAAGTTCATGCTCGCATCCGCAGGCGCGTCCGGATGCCGCCAAGACGCAACATGATGGCCGGTTCCCGCAAGAAAAACTCCTAATTTGATTTGCTTCTTTTTGCTTGTCATGACGTTACTACTCCTTTTATCATGTTTTAGGCTGAAAAGTCCGAAAAATAAACTCCTATATTCCTAGTTGTTTAATGTGAATAAATCAAAATGTACATTTGTATGGCGAGTTTGTCAATGAGTTGAGATCAATTTTTTCTATACAAGCTGAAGAGACCCTTGCGTGAACATGATGGAATAACATTGGTTCATTCAACTAGTGCAACCTCCATAACGGCAAAGAAACTGAGTCTGATGAAGCAGCGACTCAGTTTCTATCCAAACATTTTATAGAAATGCAGTTTTTAACATTTCCTTTGCCTTTTCTTCTCTTTTGCAAACCGCCTATCGTAACTATCTAATAAAAAAACAGCTGACTCCGGATTCAAACCGGAATCAGCTGATTGATGTGAATTAATTAAGCTCATGAATACTTTCTTCTGCTTTAGCAGAAAACACTTTAGGCTCTAAGCAGTCAAGGTCTTCATGAAATAAATTTACTTTTTGGATTTGCCGATTGTCATAGTGGTGGAAATAATAGTTTCCAGTGTCGTTGCACATCACGGAAGTATATTGCGTATAATCGATTTCATCTTCCTCCGTTATCACTGCGCCCTTGGGTATCGTCATATTCGCCAAAATTTGAAAAGCGGCTGTTACCCCTTTCGTTTCATCGGCCGCCGGCTCTAGATGTTCTTTCAAATAAACAGCTCTGACAAACCGGGAAGGCGGTGTATAATCCCCCGGAAGGCCCACAGTCCCAGAGCCTTGGCCAAAAGCGGACAGCGGTAATCCGCCCATCTCCTTGCTCTCTAATTGCTTCGGTCTGATTCCAATATATTGCCGCAAATTGGTCACATGCCATAAAAAGTCGGGGCTGTTCGTCATGACACCAGGTTGATTGTCATAGACTTTGAGGCCGTCTGCTCTCGGTTCTATCGTCAGGCTGCGTCCCGTCCGGTCTGACAATATCCAGTGAAGCGGTAAAACTGTATCCAATAGATCTAATTTTTTCTCTACAATCGTTAAAGATCGAATCTTTTCTTTCACGTCTTCCAAAGACTTACAGACTGACAGCACCCATGTCACAAACTCATGCGGGGCAATGTGAACGGTGTCTTCCCGTATCGTTTTTTCGTACTCCGCATAGCCCGGAAAATAAAGTGCAGCACACGATAAACCGTTTTCATTAACACCGTCTGCAAATAAAATATTCCCAAGTTTTCTCCCCATACCGATAAAAGCGTACTGTGTCTGATGGGCCTTTCCGTCAGCTTCACTACTCCAACTGTAACGGCGCGGATAGAGAATCACCTCTGTCCCCAGCTGAAATGCAAAATCCATTGTTCTTGCTAATACATGTTTACGGTCAGCAGTTTCCAATGTAAGACTTGTGCACATTTGATCAGTCCCCTTTTCAATTCAGATTAATATCATACATATTGAGAACGAATTGGTTTTATCAGCATAACGAAAGTCAAATCGATTCGTCAAAGAATTGACATTACATCTAATAAAACGAAAAAATCCAGCCTTTAGAAGGCTGGACTTTTTATTTAGCCAAAACAAGCTCGTGAATCGCATGTGCAACGCCATGTTCATTATTAGAGCGCGTTTGAAAGTTTGCGGCCTCAAGCACTTCCGGAATGGCGTTTGCCATGGCAACACCGCAGCCGGCCCATTCGATCATTGTCAGATCGTTGCCGTTGTCGCCTATGCTCATGACTTCAGCCTGCTCGATTCCGAGCAGATTCGCCAGCTGACGCACAGCATTTCCTTTGCTTGCTTCCGGATGCAGAATTTCGTAAAAGAAAGGCGCGCTTCTGACCATCGTATACTTTTCTCTCACGTCTTTCGGTATCGATGTAATGACGTGGCTTAAGTGCTCTGGTTTATCAATAAACATCACTTTCGGAATGAGAATGTCTTTAGGCATCTCCTCAATTTTGCGGTAATGAAGCGGCACCTGTGTCACGTACGACTCATATACGGTAAATTCGCTGATATCACGGTTAGGCGTATACAGGTTGGCTGAGTCGAAGAAGTGCATCGGTGTCTCCAGCTCTAAGCTCAGGTCATATAATGATGCCAAATCATCATATCCTAGAGACAATTCCGTCACCACTTCTTTTGTATGCGTATTTTGGACAAGCGCCCCGTTATAGGCAATCACATAGTCGCCTTCCTCAATTAAATTGAGTTCATCTAAGTATCTCCGAACACCCCCGATAGGCCGGCCGGTGCAAAGGACAATTTTTACCCCTTCCGCTTTTGCGGCATGCAGCGCGTCACGGACCTCCGCCGTCACTTCATGATGATCATTTAAAAGTGTTCCGTCCATATCGATTGCTATTAATTTGTACATTCTGCATCTCCTTCGTGTCGTTTTCAGGCTATAGTCCCATCATATCGTTTTTTCTTTTTGATATTCAACCGCAAGAGATGATTTTCTCCTGTTTCTGTTTAGACGTCTGCCTTGTCTCCGGATCCGCGTGCGCGGCTTGCGTTTTCTTTCTGGAGCCTTTTCGCCGGTTTCTGCTTGTTTCTGTTTCATCAGCAGGAAGCCGGCAGCTAAAAATGGAATACCCGTGATATTGAAGATGGCAAGCTTCACACCCGCCGCCGTCAAAAAATATGCCCAAGAAGATGAAGGGTTCCGTCTGATCATCACATAAGCGGCTATTTCGAGAATAATCATGATCGCATGCAGCACTAAACAATACATAAGCAATACAATCACAAAAAACAGAACATAATTCACCAGTGCGCCCGAGTACATCATAGAACGCAGCATTTGCATAAATGATAACGACTGCATCGACCCGTTAATGACATTCGGATTGTAGATCGTATAGCCACTAAATAAATGTTTGATTTTGAGAAAAGCCCATAATACGAATATCCACTGAATGATATGTAAAATAAGGCCTGTCACCACTAGACTTTCCGCTTTTTTATTTCTCATGTTTCTCCTCCTTGCCGGCCTTTGACTCGATTCTTGTCATCGTTTTGGCCTGACCATTTTGTTCCCATATCAACGTTCCGTCTCTTCCTCTTTTCAGTTTGCTTTTGAGCGGATAATAGGAGCCAAGGTACTGGATCTCAATGGAGCCGTCAGTGCTTTGAGACATCACCTTGTATTCCATAAAGGGTAGCTGCACCTCTCCTCTCCCTTCAATCACCTCCGTCTCCAGCACCTTGTCTTTGGTAAATGTGACCGTTGCTGATTTCACGCCGTCCGCGGGACCGGGGGTAATGCCCTCATCCCACGTTCCGTAATAAAACGGCGTCTCTTCTTTTGGCTGCTGGCAGCCCGTAAGCATGAGACATACAGCAGACAAGAACAAAATGATAGGTCCTTTTCTGCACAATGTCATCACCTTCCTTTCTGCCCCTTTTTAGGCGAATGCCGTGGCACTGTGCCAATGACTACATAGATTATAAGGAATTCACCCACATTCTTTTTAAGGAGATTGATTACATGAACCCTTATCAATATTACAGCCCGCAGCTCCCTCAGCAGGAACCTTACTATAGCCAATATGAATACAATCCATATCCGCAGCAGGATGTATACCAGCCATACCAGACGGACAGACAGCCGGCATTGGAAAGAAGAATTGCTGCGCTTGAACGGCAAAACGAACAGCAGACAAGAGAATTAACCCGTCTGTCGAATGAGGATCGCCGTCAAAACCGGGAAATTGCAAGGATGGCCGATCAGGTCAATCAGCTAAGCCAGGCTGTTGAACGCCATACACGCCGCTTAAACCGGCTCAATCAGCGTCTCCGTACGGTAGAAAACAGATTAAATATCCCATTTACTGCGGGCGAAGGCGGTTTCTGAAGCAAGAAAAGAAAAAAGCGGAATACGATTCTCCAGATGTCGGAGTTTCGTTTTCCGCTATTCTTATGTGCAGGGCGGGACATTTACATAAAAAGGGTTTTTACAAGTATACAATTTTTGCCGATGTCATTCAAAGGATGAGGGGTGCAAGGAAAATAATTGTAGTTCTCCTTTTGCCGAATTTCTTCTGGTTCGGGTTGCATGATAAGACCGACAAATGTCAATTGAACACATGGAGGGATTATACATGCACAATCCGCAACACAGTCTGCAGCAGCTGAACCAATGCCGCCAGACAGCGCAGCAGCTTATTCAGCAAACACAGCAAAGCAGCAACCAATATCGTCAAATGCTTCATCAAGAGCAGCAAAACATTCAAATGCTGCAGCAGATCCTCAATCACGAACAACAAGCTGCACATACCATTCAGCAAGCGCTGCAAGGGCATGACGCAGCCATTCAAAAATGCCAGCAGGTTGTCAACATGTGCAACCAGATGCAGCAGGAACTCAATGGACAATCAAGTATGATGAATACAAATGTATCTACACTTCCATTCGGCCAAAACACGCCATTCCACCAGCATTCCTATCAGCAGTAGCAAATAAAAAGCTCAACACAATGTTTAGTGTTGAGCTTTTTTCTTACCGGTCTTTGCGAATATGTATATCTTGGATAGTCTGTTTCGGCGCATGAAATCTGCTCTCGGCTTCACTTCTTGCCTCGGCAAAGGCCCGTGCCTCCACATTGTCTTTGTAGACATCCAGCTGAATCAAATACAGCGGACGCACTTTAAAACCGTGAATAATGGTCACAGCCCACAACGGGAGCACAATAAGTAGTCCGGGCGGGTCAGGCAGCACGAAAGCAAATGCAAATACCAAAAAATAAATAATTCCGTACATGATCCACTTTTTATTTCTCACCTTGATGCCAATAAATAAAAAGGCAAAAAAACTGGTAATGGCAAAAGGCATGAAAATAAACAGCATCCACCAGCTATGAAGCCATTCCCACGCGGCACCTCTTTTTGTGATTTCCATATTCTCCTCCTCCTATTTACCTATAATAATCGATAATGAATACCGCGTCACTTGTATAACAAAAACTTTTTCCCTTTAAAATAGTGATAGACGGAGAACAGGTTTCTTGCTATATTATTAGTTGATAATGATAATCATTACTAATGAACGAACATACATATTGGGGGGTTCTTGATGAAAAAGAACATATTGCTCGCAGGCATGCTGGTGCTGCTTCTCGTGTTTGTCAGTGCTTGCAGCGGCACGGCTTCGAAAGGAAGCTCAGGTGATTCAGCTTCAGATAAGACAGAAATGAGAACATACAAATCAACAAAAGGGAACGTCAACATTCCTGCACATCCGAAACGCATCGTTACTGATTTTTATGCTGGGGAATTGCTGTCTGTCGGGGCGAATGTGGTCGGCTCGGGCTCATGGTCATTTGATAATCCATTTTTAAAATCAAAGCTGAAAGATGTAAAGGATGTTGGTGATCCGATCAGCGTCGAGAAAGTCATGGAGCTTCAGCCTGACTTAATTGTTGTCATGAATGAAGAGAACGTCGATAAATTAAAGAAAATCGCTCCAACCGTTGTCGTTCCTTATAACACCGCAAAAAACATCGAGGATACCGTTGCAATGTTCGGAGATATTGCGGGCGCCAAGGATAAAGCAAAAGCATTTATGGCTGACTTTAACAAAAAAGCGGAAGCAGCCAAAAAGAAGATTGCCGGCGTCATCGACCAAGATGCGACCTTCGGCATTTATGAAAACACAGACAAAGGCGAATTCTGGGTCTTCAATGACAATGGCGGTCGCGGCGGCCAAGCTGTATACAACGCGCTTGGGTTAAAAGCGCCTGAAAAAATTGAACAAGATGTCATCAAAAAAGGAGAGATGAAACAGCTCTCTCAAGAGGTCATTCCCGAGTATGCCGCAGATTATATGTTCATTACGGACTACAATCCGAAAGGCGAAAGCAAAACACTCGACAAGCTGAAGGACTCCTCTATCTGGAAAAACCTAGACGCTGTCAAACATAATCGCGTGTTTATCAATGACTTTGACACGTTCTACCCGTACGATCCGATTTCTGTCAGCAAACAGGTGGATATCATCACCGACATGCTGATCAAACGGGCCGAAGAAAATAAAAAATAAAGAAAATGGCACAGTTATGACACTGTGCCGTTTTTTTATGATTCACTTTAATGCTGACTGTACGGAGTGCGGCGTATCTTCAAACCTGACTTCTTCCCAAGTCTCGACATACTTTCCTTTTGCCTTCACCTTCAAATACGCGTTCTTTCGAAGGTCTTTACCGGCGAAAAAGGTCACTTCTTCTTTTTTTCCGGATGCATTGTATCCGTCTAATGTATACTCAGTACCGCCCGGGCTAAGATGTCTGCCATCTCGATCAATCTGGACATAGACATTTTGCTGGTGAATAAACGGATTAAACCTGTCTGTAACATCGTTATGAAAAAAGAGAAGCCCGCATATTGCGGCAGCGGCCGCTACGACGGCCAGGATTGCCAATGCTTTTTTCATCTTTGCACGCCCCTTACTTGTTCATTTTTTTCAAATAGCTCGACCGCACCGCGAGGAAGAACAGAAGCTGAAAAATGAAAAACCCTCCGATGGTGAGACTGAGCGGTCCCGCTACTACGGAATAGCCATCCACGGCCAATGTTCTCAAGGCAAACAGCGTATGCATGACAGCAATGACAAATGGAAAGAAAAAGAGAATCGCCAATTGTATCGTCACGCTTTGTGACATCTCACGCTCACTCAAACCGATTTTGGCCAGCGAACGGTAGCGCTCCCGATCTTCTTCTAAATCGGTGAACAGCCTGAAATATAAGAAACTTGCTGCCGCGATAAAGAAGACGATCGCGATAAACAGTCCGATGAATAAACTTAAGCTCGGCAGCTGCACCGTATCATAGTAAGTCCCGGCTTTTGCCATAAAATCAGAATGCACGTCGATATAATTGCCGTAAATCTCATTTTTCAAGGATTGGCTGAACCCTAGACTGTCTTTCCAATGATCATAGCTGTAGCCGTATAATGACGCATTCTCACCGAGTGATTTGAGCTGATCAAAGGTTTGATCGTTCACCGCGATGATGGCATTTAATGAAATCAGCGGTTTTTTGACTTCTTTTACCGTCAGTTTTTGGTCAGACGGCTTGCCTTTTTGGTTCAGCAGCTTCAGCTGAACCGGCGCTTCGTTTTTGAAATTTCGGTCATACGTGCCCGGGAAAAAGATAGCCTCATCATTTTTCAGGCCGTTCAGCTTGACATGGAAGTATTTTGATACATCCGATTCGCTGATCATGTAAACAGGGGGAACCGTTTCTCCTTCCTGATAGCGAACATAAGAAACATTTATCTCGTCTTTCTTATACGTAAAACCGTGTGTTTTCAGTTCATGGTCAATTTTTTTCAAATGAGTCTCTTCTTTTGGATTGCCGCTGTAAGATATATACTCCATCTCATAAGCGGACTCTTCCGCCCCGACGGTCGATTTGTACATCGCGAGCACGCCCGTAGCCGTAAACGCAACCGCGGAAATAATGCTGACAATAAAGAACAGGCGGGCGTTGTCTTTTAAACGATAGACAAGGTCAGAAACCCAAATGATATTTTTCCCGCGCAGATAAAAGGTTTTCCACTTCTTCAGCGCGCGCAGAATCCAGATGCTGCTTTGGCTGAAAAAGAAATACGTTCCGATGACGGTGAGCAGTAAAATGATAAACGGTTCGGTCCCGTGGATATTGCCTTTAAGGACCATGCCGTACCCGCCGCACAGACAGGCGATGCCGAATAAGGACAGTAGCACGGACGGCTTTGGCTCCGGCTTAATCTTGTCAGTGCCCTTTATTAATTTGATAACCGTATTTGATCTGACAAAAAGGATCGTAAACTGCGATAAAAGGAAAAATAAGAGCAGAAATCCGCCAGCCGTAATACCGAGCGCTTTCCAAGGCATATACAAAGGCAGCGCGTCCATTTCTAAAATATAAGCGCCGACCGTAAAGAACGTCTTTGAAAAAATGAATCCTCCGATAATGCCGGCTGCAATTGACATGACGCCGATGATCATATTTTCCGCAGTAATGAGCTTTCTTAGCTGTCCTGGCGTGATGCCCTGCATGAGCAGGATGCCGAATTCTTTATTTCTCGATTTCAAAAATGCATTAACCGAATACAGAACAAATAAGAAAGAAAAAATAAAGATCATCCATTCCGCAGCGGTTAAGCCTTTTTTGGCGATGCTATTCAGGTAGCCTTCCTTTAATGCCGGATGAAACAGGAACATCGCAAAGGTAAAGAAAATCAAAACGGAAAAGGCACTGCTTAAAAAGAATGCAAGATAGGCCCTTTTGTTTCTGGTGACGTTTTTATAAGCGAACTGAAGAAAGGTCATTTGCGTTTCCCCCCAGCATAGACAGCACATCAAGAATTTGTTCATAAAATACTTGGCGGTTTTCCCCGCGGTAAATCTCATTAAACAGTTCGCCGTCTTTTATAAAGATGACGCGGCTGCAGTAGCTTGCCGCAACAGGATCGTGGGTCACCATTAAAGCCGTGACATGATCATCCTGATTCAGGCTCTGCATCGTTTCCATGACGTCTTTTGACGCTTTGGAATCAAGGTTTCCCGTCGGTTCATCGGCCAGGATGAGTGACGGCTTATGAATGACCGCTCTTGCGATGGCGGCCCGCTGGCGCTGGCCTCCGGACACTTCAAACGTCCGTTTGTTGAGCAGGTCTTCGATTCCGAGCTTTGCCGCGATGCCTTGCAGTTTTTCTTCCATTACAGACGGTGCTTCTTTTTCAAGCGTTAGCGGCAGCATGATATTTTCACCAATCGTCAGCGTGTCCAGAAGGTTGAAATCCTGAAACACAAATCCGAGCTGCTTTCGGCGGAAATGAGCGAGCTTTGTCCGCTTCAGCCGGTGCGGGTTTTCTCCGTGAATCAGGATATCGCCTGAATCCGGCCGGTCGATCGTTGAAATGATATTCAAAAGCGTTGTTTTTCCGGAACCGGACGGTCCCATCACCGCCGTGAATCCTCCTTCTTCTATTGAAAATGAAATTTGCTTTAAGGCTTGATAGGACACTTGTCCTTTATAGGTTTTATTTATATGTTTGACTTCAAGCATATTCGCCATGAAAATCCTCCTTATGGTTCTATTCTTGTTGGTCTGGGCTGCTTTCATGTAGTATCGGGACGTTCGACATAAAAATTCCCCTTGACGTAAATCCATGTTATCAAGGGGAAACAAAACGAGCTATGTTGTTTTCTTAACGCAGCCTTACACTTTTGTAAGAAATGAAAATCGAACCGATGTCCCTTCACCGGGAGACGAGCTGATGTCCACCGTATGATTGAGCTTGTCCGTAATTTCTTTGACGAGATGGAGGCCGATTCCCGTAGATTCTTGGAAACGCCGCCCGTTTTCACCAGTATAATAAGGGTCAAACACCCGCTTGATGTCTTGCGAGGGTATGCCGACACCGTAATCTTTGACTTCAAGCACCGTCCTGTCTTCATCGCGGGAGACATTCAGCTCAAGTCTGTCACTCTTGCCCGCTGAATACTTGACCGCATTTGTGACCACTTGGCCGATCGCAAATTTAAGCCATTTTGCATCAGTGTAAATCTGATGATCATCGCAAATGTTCATTTTCGGATAAACGCGGTATTGAATAAAAAATCGTTTATAGCTTTGAATGACTGATTGGAGAAGCTCGGACAGGGAAACCGCTTCGATTTTAAAATCCCGTTCAAACAGGTCCAGCCTTGAAGAATAAAGAAGCGTCTCCAGCCCGAATTCAATCTGCCGGACTTCTTTTTTGATTTGTTCAAAAACGGGCTCATCCTCTTCCTGAATGATTAAATTAATGACCGACAGCGGCGTCTTTACTTGGTGCACCCATTGATTCATATATGTCACCCGCGCGTCAAGCTTGGCTTCAGTCTCATGGAGCTTCTGGTGCTGCAGCCGCATCAGCTCCATCTGCTTTTCATACAGCTCTGAACAAAACACTGAAGAACCGAGATACGGGATGTCCGTCTCTTCCTGCCCCGAGCTGAGCCAATGATACACGCCGCGGTCTTTGTACCAGCGATAGGCAAGATAGCCCGCCAAAATAAGAAGCTGCACGCCCAATATGTAAAACAAGTGAGAAAAAGAATGAAGACCCGCAAACCAGTAATAAAAGAACACAAACAGCCCTTGGAGGAGAAAAAGCAGAATCAGCACTGTATGAGACCGGAGAAACAGCTTCATGACTGCGCCCTCAGCTGGTAGCCTTCGCCCCGCACCGCTTCAATAGAAACAGGCGCATTCAGCTCCCGCAGTTTTTTTCTGAGCCGCGTGATATACACGTTAAGTGTATTATCATCGATGAATATGTCGGTATCCCACGTCTTTTCCATGAGACGGTCCCGGCTCGTCACCTTTTCTCCCCGCTCAAGCAGCACTTCCAAAAGCTTGCTTTCTTTTTTAGAAAGCTCGCTTTTTTCGTCATGAAAGCGCAGTTCAAACCGTTCCACAAAGAGCTGCACGCCGGCATATTCAACCACTTTCTCCCCCTGTTTTGCGGCGTACTCTCCGTATGCCCTGCGGATCTGGCTTTTGATTTTCGCCAGCACAATATCGTAGGAAAAGGGTTTTTCGATATAATCGTCTCCGCCGTTTTCAATCGCCATCACCTGATCCATTTCCCCGCTTCTGGCTGAAATGAAAATGATCGGGCTTGTGGAGTGCTGGCGGATCTGGCGGCACCAATAATAGCCGTCATAGGACGGCAGGTTGATATCAAGCAGCACCACATCAGGCTTTTCTCGCAAAAAGACATCAAGAACAGTCGTGAAATCCGCGGCGACCACTGTTTGATATCCGTATTTTTCAAGGTAATTCTGCAATAGTCCGCGAATGTCTTCACTGTCTTCTACAATCATGATTTTATTCAAACTGAACCACTCCCGTTTCTTACACTGCTGCCATCATCATAATCGTTTCGGGGGTACGGACGCAACACCGCACAAAAAAACCGCCATCTCGGCGGTTTCAGGTCTCTTCAGCCGACCTGCTGCTTAGCTGCTTTACCGGCTGATCCGAACTCTCTCATTTTGCTTCGCACTGTCTCTTCCACGGCTTCAATGCCGGGTGTCATATAGCCGCGCGGTTCGTACAGATCGCTGTTTTCCTGAAACATGCGGCGTGTTTCGTTTGTCCAGGCTACCATACATTCCGTATTGATATTGATCTTCGCATGGCCGAGCGTGATGGCTTTTTTGATCTGATCCCGCGGAATCCCGGATGCCCCGTGAAGAACGAGGGGAATATCAGTCATGCGGGAGATAGCCTCCATTTCCTTAAATCCGAGATTCGGCTCACCCTGATATTTGCCGTGTACAGAGCCGAGGGCAGCGGCTAGCGCGTCGATATTGGTTTCTTTGACGATCCGCTCACATTCCGTGAAATCGGCATAGCGGACCCCGCCGACCAGCCCGTCTTCCATTCCTCCGACCGTGCCGACTTCGGCTTCTACTGACACGCCGTGCTTTGCGGCATAATCGGTGACTTCTTTTGTCATCGCGATATTCTCGTCAATCGGCTGATGAGAGCCGTCAATCATCACTGAGCTGAATCCGGCATCAATGGCCTGTCTGCAGCGTTCCGCACTGCTTCCGTGATCAAGATGAAGCACCACGGGAACGGTAATCGCCATGTCCTCCATTAACGCGCCGACCATGGCGGCAATCGTTTTAAATCCGCCTAAATAGTCGACAAGACGATCGGAAGCCGCAGCGATGACTGGTGATTGCTCCTTTTGCGCCGCTTGCAAAATCGCCTTCGTCCACTGCAAACCGTTGATATTAAACTGGCCGATCGCGTATTGCTCCCGCTTTGCATCTTCAAGAAGCTCTTTCATCGATACAAAAGCCATGTCCACCCCTCCTTTATCCATTACATGTTGAAGTATTTTGATACGACATCAACCGTTGTTTTTTTCGCTGTTTGAATGGCTTCCTCAGCACTCAGCTTATAGTATTCAGGCCGGAAGAGCTCAACCGATACAACATCAGAGAAGCCGATTTCCTTCAGAGCCGATAAGTGGGCATCTAAGTCAATCGCCCCGTGGCCCGGCCATACACGATCCTCATCTGTTAAAAACCCGATTGGAAAATCTTCTGTATCATCGATATGGTAGATGAAAATTTTCTTTCCGTCCGCTTGCTTTAAGCTTTCGATATTGGAACCCATGGCGTGGAAGTGGAAACTGTCAAGGACAAGCCCGACATTGTCACGCTCGACTGTGTTTACGATGTCGTACGCCTGTTCAAACGTATTGACCGTACATTGCGGGTGGCCGACAAATTCAAGCGCGATTTTTACGCCATACGGCTCTGCGATATCTGAAAGCTCAGTCAGTACCTCTACACTGCTCTTTTTGATTTCTTCTTTTACAATCTTCTGCTCAGTCACAAGCGGTACGGCTACGACATATTTCACACCGAGGGTTTTGCACGTTTCCATCATGTCTTTAAATTCAGCGATGATCTCATTGCGGCCTTTTTCATCACGGTTGTTGAAGAACACGAGTGCGTTTAAGGCAAGCGGTTTGATGTGATGGGTTTGAAAATATTTCGCAAGATCATCCAATGAATGATCTTTTAAGTACTCCGGCAGCTTATCCATTGTGCGGATTTCAATATAATCATAGCCGTGCTTTTCGCATAGTTCTACATCCTGTTTAAGATTTGAGTTTTCCAATGTTGTTGCTTCGTTAAAACAAAGTTTCATGCCAGACTCCCCCATCTGCAATTTTAGATATGAAGGGAGTTCGGCAGGAAGGCTGTTCGCCATATCCCGCCGAACTCCATGCTCAGCTTATGCCAGACCTAATTCTTCTTTCATTTTTTTAAGCATAAATCGGCTTGATTCATCCGCTCTTTCATCGATCCAAGCAAAAACGGCATTCGTCGCAATTCCGTCGAACTTCATCTCTCTCAGCTTTCTGAAAATCGTCTCAAAATCAACCTCACCCTGACCAATGTCCAAATGCTGGTGAACCGTTACTTTCGCGTCAGGCGGATTGACGATGTAGCGGAGGCCATGAGCCGCTTTATGATTAAAGGTATCCGCAAATAAAACATGTGTGAGGCGGTCGCCGGCTTCGTCAAACATGGTCTCGATGTCGCCTTTGCCGTCATCATAGAAGAACGTATGGGCAGTCGAGTAGACAAGATTGATCCAATCCTTGTCAAGCGCGCGGATCATATCCATCGCACCTTTGTGCGTTTCGATAAAATCGTATGGATGGGCTTGAAGATTGAGTTTCATGCCTTCTTTTTCAAAGACGGGCAGAAGCTCATCCATGGATTTGATGAATTTTTCTTCACTTGTTAAAGAATCATATTTTGAACCGCTGAATTCACTGTTCATCAAATCCACTTCAAGATCAACCGCAATTTCGATCGCTCTTTTCCAGTTGCGTACCGCAGCCTGGCGGCGGTCTTCTTCAGGACCCGCCCAGTGGTAAAGCGGAAGGAGTGATGAAAGCTTAACACCTGTATCCCTTAAAAGCCGCTTTAATTGTTTGATTTTTGCTGAATCGACTTTCGGATATTTATAGAATGGGCAAAAATCCTCGCGCGGCGACAGTTCAATATATTCATAGCCAAGCTCCGCCGTTTTATAGACCATTTCCTCTAACGTTAAATCATCTCGATACATTGATGGATCTAATGCTAATTTCATATTATCACTCCTCTTTTTTTAGTTTTCTACTGTTGTAAACGATTGATAGAATTCCGGTTTTTCCTTCAATTCAACCTTTTCTTTTTGTCCAGATTCCTGGGCTTTTACACACGCGTCAGTCGTAACGGCAGCAATATAGCCGTCCCATGCCGTCGGCCCGCTGACTTCGCCTTTTTTCTGGATCGAATCAATGAAGTCTTGGATTTCCACATCGTACGCATCCACAAAGCGCCTCTGCCAATCCATCAGAATGTTTGCGCTGAATTTCCCTTCTTTTCTCATGCTGATGCTTGATGGTTCAGGAAGCTTGATGATGCCATCTTCTCCAACAATCTCACATTGAATGTCATAGCCGTATTTACAGTTCACAAAGATTTCAGCATTGATGATGATACCGCCTTTTGTTTCAATGACTACGATTTGCGGATCTTTTAAGTGCGGCAGGGCGTTTTTCGATTTTTTCGGATAGATGACTTGAACGGACTCGTAGTCATCATTGACGAGCCAGTGCAGCACATCAATTTCATGAACGAGCGTATCAACAACTGCCATATCAGTCGTATAATTTTCCGCTACAGTCGGGTTGCGGTGCGCGCAGTGAATCATCAGCGGCTCGCCGATGACATTGTTGTCGAGCGCTTCCTTCAGCTGTACGTAACCGCTGTCATAACGGCGCATAAAGCCGACTTGAACGAGGCGTTTCCCCACTTTCATTTCTTCTTCGACGATACGCATACATCCATCAGCAGTTGTCGCAAGCGGTTTTTCACAGAATACATATGTCTGGGCTTTAATGGCTTTCAAAACACTCGATTCATGCGCAGGCCCCCAGCTTGTCACTAGGACAGCATCTACATTTTCAGCTGCCAGAAGGCTGTCATCATCAGGATATACTGCTGCATTTAATTGGTAGTGCTCGACGACGTTCTGTGCGGCTTCTTGATTCACATCTGTTACAGCCACAATTTCTGCGCCGGACAGTTTGTTTGTGATGCGGTTAATGTGTTCTTTTCCGATTGCTCCAGTTCCAATAACACCAATACGTAAACTCATTGACAGCCACTCCTTCTGTTGGTTACATCATTTTGCTTTCTTTGCCTTGCTTTACGTGATTGTAAGGCGATCCGTAGAGTTCCTCTTGAATTTGTTCAAGCGACTTGCCAGACGTATTCGGCGCGAAGAGAAGCCCGATGATCATACTGGCCGTCACACATCCGAGGAGAATTGCAGCCATCGTTCCAATGCCGAAATTGGTCATAATCATTGGGACAAACAGACTCCAAATCCCTATTGAAATACGGACGAGGAAAAACATCAGTCCTTGTGCAGAAGCACGATATTGCGTAGGAAAGATTTCACTGGCCCATAACTGATAGTTCGCTTGCTGTCCGGCTCCGTTATTGATGCCGATCACGACAATAAACAGGAGCAGAACCGGCAGGCCTTCAACTGGCAGCAGAAACAGCGACCAGCCGATCACTGCCATAAAAGCTGCGATTCCAAAAACACGTTTTCTATATTGATCTGCAAAAGGCATGAAGATCAAGGCGACCCCCAGTCCGGTAAAGATAAACAGTCCCATTTGCAAAAGATTTGCCATATTGGCAGATACTCCGCCGACCTGCTGATAAATGTATGGCATAAAAAAGCCCATCACCCCGGCAGCTAAATTCCAAACCAGGTACACACCCATCAAAAACAGGATGCTTTTTAGATACATAGGCTTGAGCAAATCAAAGTACGATGTTTTGTTTAATACAGCCGGCTTCTCTGTTTGTGTGTCTGCGGGCTGATTTTTCTGCTGCCATGCATCTGACTCAGGAAGTCTGATTCTGAGGACGTACGTAATCAGCGCAATGACCAGCAGGTGGGCAAACACGATTTTATTTCCCAAGAGGCCTAAGTCACCGACCAATACGGAGAGAAGCAGCACAACGACTGCCCCCGCGGCCCAAGCGACCTGTGCGACTCCGCAATGGCGGGCCCGGTTTTTCTTAGGGGCGTTTTCCGCGATAATGGTCCACGATGCGGTGATATCAGCGCCAACCGATAACCCGATAATCATGTAACCGCTTAACAACATGGGGAAATTGACTCCAAACAGGACTAAACAAATCCCCAGCGCGTAAACGAGCATGCTGTTGGTGTAAACAGCTTTCCGCCCAACTCTATCCGCCAGAAATCCGCCGAGCAAAGCGCCGACAGCGGCAGAAATGGCGTTTGCGCTCAACGCGCCGAGCAGACCGATTTGGGTATCTGACAGTTTCAGGTAACTGACCCATAACGATAAACCAGCAGATCCAGCCACAATCGAACCGGCATCAATATAGTTGGCCAATGCTGCCGCGATGGTCCGTTTATTGAGGGCCGAATCTGCAATGGTATTGCCCATATATTCACTCCCCCTCTAGTTATTTCGCCACACCCAACAATTGCTTATCAATGTAGTTTCTGGCGATCAATGCGTACTCCAGCGGGTTTGCGATATCGGGATCCTGTTCAGCCTCAACAACAATCCACCCGGAATAATTGTGCTTTAACAGAAGCTGATACACTTCTTTAAAATCAATGCATCCGTCACCGGGAACCGTAAACATGCCTTGTAAAAACGATTGCTGAAACGATTTCCCTTCGAGTTTGCATTGTTCCATGACATTCAGACGGGCGTCCTTAAAATGCACGTGTTTAATGCGGTCAATATGCTTTTCCAGCATGCCCATGTAATTGCCGTCAGAAATATATGAATGGCCTGTATCATAGAGGAGATGCACATGTGCAGGGTCTGTTCCCTCCATCAGGCGGTCCACTTCTTCCGCTGTTTGGACGCCGGTACCGAGATGGTGATGATATACCAGCTTTAAGCCCTGCTGAGCGGCAATTTTCCCAAGATGATTTAATCCTTCACAAAGCCGTTGCCATTCCTCATCAGTAAAATGCGGCTTCTCTGTAAACACATTTTTCTCAAGGCTTTGCACACTGTAGGTTTGTTCAGAGACAACTGCGACATCCGCATTCACTTGCTGCAAATACTCACAATGCAGGGTAAAAGCCTTCGCCGCTTCACCAAGTCCGTCACGCAAAATGAAGCTGCTGAACCATTTTCCGGCAATGCGCAAATTGCGAAGCTTAAGCTCTTTGTTGAGGATGGCAGGCTCGGGGAAAAAGCCCCCGACTTCCGTCCCTTGAAAACGTGCGACGACAATATCACTTAACAAATGCTGAAGTGTATTTCCCGCTCCAATTTCAGGCATATCATCATTCCGCCACCCAATGGGAGCGATCCCCCACAGGATTTCATGTTTGCCCATCATGTTGCCTCCCCTCTAATACTGCTTAGCAGATTCGAGCATTTTCTCTTTTGCTTCGTATGCTTTTTGAACGCTTTCTTGTTCAGATACTTCAGCTACTCCGACATGCCACCAGCTGTCATAGCCGTCCGTCATTGTTTTTGGCAGCACTTTCATTTCAATCAACGTTGAAACGTCTTGTTTCTTCGCATCCTCTAACGCCGCTTTTAACTCTTCCACTGTGTTAGCACGGTACGTTTTCGCACCGTAACCCTCAGCGACTTTCGCGTAATCGACATTCAAGATTTGGTTGTCATCTGTGCGGAACTCACAGTAGTAGCTGCCGCTTCCGTGGTCCATTTGCAGGTTGTTGATACATCCAAAACCAGAGTTGTCAAAAAGCAGCACATTGATTTTCTTGTTGTACTGAATCGCCGTAATCAGCTCGGAGTGAAGCATCAGGAAGCTGCCGTCCCCGACAATGGAATACACTTCTCTATCAGGGTGGGCTAATTTAAGCCCCAGTGTCCCGGACACTTCATAGCCCATGCAGGAGTATCCGTACTCCAAGTGATACGTATTCGGAACATTAGAATGCCACAGACGCTGCAAATCTCCAGGAAGAGAGCCTGCCGAACAGATAATGACGCTGTCTTCAGGAATGGTCTCGTTGATCGTCAGCAGTGCCGTTGTTTGCGGAAGCTCCGTATTCAATGCGTCAGCATATTCATTTAGAACCTCTTGAGAGAAATGATGTTTGATTTCCGGATCAAATGCTTCCCGTTTAAACGTCACTTTGCTGAGGCGTTCACGTTCAGCGAGCCATTCGTCCTTCAGCTCCTTGATCGTTGAACCGAATTCACTCTTATAGCCTTCAAGCAAGCCGTGCAGTTTGCCAAGCGTCACTTTTGCATCCGCTACCACTTGGAACGCATCGAGTTTATACGCCTGCATTCGGCTGACATTGATGTTCAGAAACTTCGCTTTATCAAAATCAAAAGCAGTCTTAGAGGATGTCGCAAAATCCGTATATCTTGTGCCGATACCAATAATCAAATCAGCTTGGCGGGCCGCTTTATTTGCTGCAAGTGTACCTGTGATGCCCATTCCGCCGAGGTTGTTCGGAAAATCAGCTTCAACTGTCGATTTTCCTGCCTGCGTTTCAACTAACGGAATGTCATACGCTTCAGAAATGGCAACCAATTCATCGCGCGCACCGGAGTATTTTGCGCCTCCGCCGACGAGGATCACAGGATTTTTGCTGGCTTTAATCAACTCCGCCGCACCTTGAAGCTCGCGCTCGCTCGGCTGCATGCGATCAATATAGTGAACCCGTTTGACGAAGAAACTCTCATCGAAATCGTACGCTTCACCTTCGACATCCTGAGAAATGCAAATGGTCGCCGGGCCTGCTTTGGCCGGATCAGTCATGACTTCAAAAGCGCGAAGCAAGCTGCTCATCAGCTGCTCAGGGCGTGTAACGCGATCCCAGTATCTCGATACAGGTTTCAATGCATCGTTTGTCGTAACCGCCGCACTGTATTCTTGCTCCATTTGCTGCAGTACAGGATCTGGCTGTCTTGTCGCAAATGTATCTGCCGGAATCAAGAGAACAGGAATGTTGTTTGCCAATGCCGTGCCGGCTGCCGCCACTAAGTTGGCCGCTCCCGGTCCGACAGATGTTGAGACCGCATAAATTTTTCTTCTCAGCATTTGCTTGCTGTACGCCATTGCGGCATGCGCCATTCCTTGTTCATTTTTCCCTTGGTACACTTTTAAATGGCCTGCATCCTGCTCAAGCGCCTGCCCAATCCCTAATACATTTCCATGGCCGAAAATCGTGAAAATCCCTTCAACAAAAGGCTCTTCTTTTCCATCAACATGGATGTACTGCTGGTTTAAGAATTTAATCAGTGCTTGTGCTGTTGTTAAGCGAATTTTCTTACCCACAAACGATCCCACCTTTACTCGATCTTTTTCAATTATGACTGTGCTTCAATAAGCTGTACGATTTCTTCCGCTGTCGGCATGGCTTCCGATGAGCTGTGCTTGCTGACAACAATGGAGGCTGACGCGCTGCCGTATTTCAATGCGGTTTCAATGTCTTTTCCGCTGACAAGCCCGTAGATAAAGGCCGAAGCATACGAATCACCGGCCCCAAAGGTTTTCAGCACGTTTGTTTTGTACGCTTGGGCGCGGAAGACTTCGCCCGATTTGCTGTATGCGTAAGAGCCCTCTACGCCGTGCTTGATGACGACGAGATCGGCTGAATGCTCAAATAAAGAATTAACAGACTCTTCATTGCTGCCGCCTGTGCGGTTTTCCATGACATCGAATTCATCCCGTGTTCCGATGACGATATCGGACTGCTCAGCGACCAAAGAATAGTAAACCGCTGTTTCATCCGCTGACTGCCAAGTGTATGGACGATAATCCAGTTCGAATACGACTTTTACCTGATGCTTTTTTGCATATTGAATGGCTTTTATCACCGCTTCCCGAGACGGGCTTTTGGCGAGCGCTGTACCGGAAACGAGCAGCATTTTCGCATTGGCGATATAGTCCTCGCTTACCTCCGATGGCTCAAGATAAAGATCCGCCACGTCATCACGGTACATTAAGATGCTGCATTCTTCCGGACTCAGAATCTCAGTAAAAGCAAGACCAGCTTTATGCCCTTCCTTATCAACGATCATTTGCGTTGTGTCTACGCCGGTGTTTCTCATATAGGACTCTATGAATCTGCCATGCTGGTCATCTGGAATTTTGCCGATAAAGCCCGCTTTTAAGCCGAGCTTTGAGCTGCCAATCGCGATATTCGCAGGCGAACCGCCGACGTATTTCGAAAATGTCATTGTTTCTTCCATTGGACGATTGTATTCAACCGCGTTCAGATCAATACACGCCCGACCGATGGCAACAATATCAAAGTCCTTCTCTTCATTGAATGTATACTTCATCGTAAACAGCCACTCCTCACTTGTTAGCGTTCTAAAATCCACTCATGAGCCGGATCATTATGAAACTTCCACTTTCGCGTCGGCCCTGCCATGACATTTAAATAGTAGGAAGTATATCCGTCCGGCACACCAACCGGATGATATCCCGCAGGAACAATGACAACGTTTTCATTTTCTACAGTCATTGTCTCGTCAATGGAGCGGTCGTCAGTGTATACGCGCTGAAATACAAAGCCTTGGCCCGGATCTAATTCATGGTAGTAGGTTTCTTCCAAGAAGGATTCCTCAGGCAGGTTGTCTTGATCGTGTTTATGAGGCGGGTAGCTGGACCAGTTTCCGCTGTCTGTATACACCTCAACCACTAAAAGGCTGTTAGCTGAAGGGTCTGAATCCGGAAGAATGTTGTGAACGGTCCGTTTGTTCGAAAACTTTCCGCGATGTTCAATCCCGTTGTCTTCCGCCTTGATCAGCTTTGTCGGAAGCTGTTTCTCTGATGGCGAATAGCAAAGCGCCACTCTCGCATCACTCACTGCCGTAATCTCAAAGGCACGGTCATTGGAGATATAGACGCTATCTGTCGGTTTTCTCTCAAATACGCTTTCACGCGTACCGATATGTTCAAACGTAGATTCATGATCCGTCACTGTGATTTTTCCCGTCACTGCCACAATGCAGATTTCTTGTTTTCTCAATTCTTCTGCATAGCTTGCACCGGATGTAAGATCTAACACTTTAAACTCTACATAGGTAAGATCTGAGTTTGATTTCGTTACGTCATGCACAAGGTTGACGCCTTTTGATACTTCATTCGACTGCGGCTTACGCAACAAATGACTCATGGTTAAGCCCTCCTCTTTCTATGGTAAGAATGAGTCCGAACAGCGCAGAGACACGCCGTTCGGCTGTTCGTCGTTTAGTTGAAATCAGGTGCCGGGTATCTTGCCGTCACCACTTTTTTACGCGTGTAGAAGTCAACGCTGTCTTTACCGTTCGCATGCAGCGTTCCAAAGAATGAAGATTTCCAGCCTGAGAATGGGAAGAACGCCATCGGTGCCGGCACACCCAGGTTGATGCCGAGCATTCCCGCATCAATGTTTTCACGGAAGTAGCGGATGGCATTTGAGTTCGATGTGAACAAGCAGGCGCCGTTCGCAAACTCAGACTTGTTGGCAATCTCAATGGCTTCTTTCAGGTTTTTCACGCGGATGACGGATAAGACCGGAGCGAAAATTTCATCTTTCCAGATCGTCATCTCTGTCGTGACGTTATCGAAGATTGTCGGACCAACAAAGTAGCCGTCGTCAGATACGTTTTCACGTCCGTCACAAACGAGTCTCGCGCCTTCTTCCAGCCCTTTTTCAATATAGCTGAGCGTGCGTTTCTTGTTGTCCTCGCGAATAACCGGTCCTAAAAACACGCCGTCATCAAGGCCGTTTCCGATTTTAATCTCAGCCACTTTTTCCTGCAGCTTCGCCATGAATTCATCAGCGATACCTTCTTCAACTGTCACAACCGCACAAGCCATGCAGCGTTCTCCGGCTGAACCGAAGGCTGCTCCGATGATGTTTGTGACCGTGTCTTCGAGATCCGCATCATTCAGGACAATCGTGTGGTTTTTCGCGCCTGTCAGAGATTGGACACGTTTTAAGTTTTCGCTACCTTTTTTGTAGACGTATTCGCCAACAGGCTTAGAGCCAACAAATGAAATCGCTTTAATTTCAGGATGCTCCAGAATGCCGTTTACCACATCATGTGCACCATATACGACGTTGAAAACACCTTTAGGAAGGCCCGCTTTTTCGAAGAGCTCAACCAATTTCTCCGTTAACAGCGGCGTACGCTCAGACGGTTTTAAAATAAAAGTGTTGCCGAGTGCAATGGCCATTGGGAACATCCAGCAAGGAACCATCATCGGGAAGTTAAATGGTGCGATTCCGCCGACAACTCCAATTGGGTAGCGGTAGTTGGCCGCTTCAACATCCGTCGCAATAGATGCAAGTGAGTCTCCCATCATCAGAGAAGGCGCGCCTGCCGCGAACTCAACGTTTTCAATCCCTCGTCCCACTTCTCCCAGAGCTTCTTTTGTGTTTTTGCCGTTTTCGATGGTGATTAGATGAGCAAGTTCTTCTTTATGCTGAGACAGCAGCTGCTGGAAGGTAAATAGAATTCTCGCACGGCGCGGAACCGCCACTTTCGACCATGTTTTAAATGCCTCAGCCGCTGTTTGAGTCGCGTAATCAATGTCTTCTTTTGTAGAAATCGGCACTTGGCACAGCACTTCTTTCGTTGCCGGATTGATAACGTCTTCATATTGATCTGTTTTGCTTTCAACCCATTCACCGTTGATATAGTTTTTTAATTTTCTGATTTCTGCCATTCTTATTGCCTCCTTCATTAGTAAACACATACACTTGTATGGATGGTTCAGGATAGATTCATATGATAAGAATTAAACGCTTTCAAAAAAACCAAAAAAATCAATGGTTAGATACATGTGTTATGCAAGCAACCATCTCATCACTGAAATCACATATGTCAGGTTACTTCTTGGTCATTTCTTGGTTATATTCTAATCGTATATTACCCATAAGTCAATCATAAACACTAAATTTTCTCATTATTTTTATTATACTAATCTTTCAACAATAGAAGAGATCGCCTGGAAGTTCGGTGAGTCTTGAAAAAAAATTATACCAATGTTATCATTTTTTAAGCAACTATTGATTAACTTTTGATTTTTATTATATATTTACATTACTTTAAGATTCAAGAAGGAGTTTTTTGTATGAAACTGATGCGGATACAGGAAATGGAGGAGTACATTTTATCGCATGGCACTGTTTCCTTAGATGAGCTGTGCCAGGTTTTCAATGTCTCGAAAAACACAGTCAGACGCGATATCAACAAGCTAACGGAAAAGGGTGCCATCGAAAAAGTATACGGCGGCGTAACATCAATTGAGAAAACCGCATTGGTTCCTTTTGAGAATCGCACCATCCAGCACCAAGATGAGAAAACAAAAATTGCCCATTACGCCTCTCGTTTTATTGAAGACCATGACTTAATCTTCATTGACTCAGGAACAACGACCAAATCGATTCTCGATACGCTTGATCCGAACAAAAATGTCACCATTTTAACCAACAGTTTGGACATTATCAATGCGGCGGCGGCTTTGAAACATATCAACTTAATCATCATCGGAAACAACTATAAAAGAAAAACACGCTCCTTTGTCGGCATGGATGATCCCGGTACCTTGGAGAAGTACAATATCAACAAAGCCTTTATGTCTGCAACCGGAACAACACTGACACACGGATTGACCAATTCGGATCTGCTCGAGTATGACATTAAAAAGAGGATTTCTGAAAAAGCGAAAGAAGTGTATTTATTGGCCGATCATTCTAAATTCGGAAAATCAACGCTGCTGACCTATGCGCCCTTTGACAGACTGCATTGTATTGTGACATCTCAGCCGTTAGATGACGAGTACACGCAGTACTGCCATGAGCACCAAATCGGCATTCATCTAGCTTAACGTTTACAATAGTATTGAGAGTCTTTCATCAATTTTATTCCAGGAGGTAGATCATGAAAAAAGCAACGCTCGGAAAATCAGACCTGCAGGTATTCCCTATCGGATTAGGAACAAATGCTGTAGGAGGACATAACCTCTACCCGAATCTGAATGAAGAAACCGGAAAAGAATTGGTTCGCGAGGCCATTCGCAATGGCGTGACCATGTTAGATACCGCTTACATTTATGGGATCGGCCGTTCCGAAGAATTAATTGGTGAGGTGCTGCGCGAATTCAACCGCGAAGATGTCGTCATCGCCACGAAAGCTGCACACCGAAAAGAAGGAAATGACTTTGTCTTTGATAATTCACCAGCATTTCTTAAAAAATCGGTTGATGAAAGCCTGAAGCGTTTGAAAACTGACTATATCGATCTGTTCTACATTCACTTCCCGGATGAACATACGCCGAAGGATGAAGCGGTTAACGCACTGAATGAAATGAAGCAAGCCGGAAAAATCCGTTCCATCGGTGTATCCAATTTCTCTTTAGAGCAATTGAAAGAAGCAAACAGAGACGGATTAGTAGATGTATTGCAAGGCGAATACAACCTGTTAAACCGTGAAGCGGAAAACACATTCTTCCCGTATACAAAGGAGCATAATATTTCATTTATTCCTTACTTCCCGCTCGTGTCTGGATTATTGGCAGGAAAGTATACAGAAGATACAACGTTCCCTGAAGGAGACCTGCGAAACGAACAGGAACACTTCAAGGGCGAGCGTTTCAAAGAAAACATCAGAAAGGTCAACAAGCTTGCGCCAATTGCTGAAAAGCACAACGTGGACATCCCTCACATCGTATTGGCTTGGTATTTGGCAAGACCGGAAATCGATATTTTAATCCCTGGCGCAAAACGTGCCGATCAGCTGCTGGATAACATCAAAACAGCTGACGTGACGCTTTCTCAAGAGGATATTTCATTTATTGATCAGCTGTTCGCATAAGAAAAAACAGCCTTCTCCATTGGGAAGGCTGTTTTTATTTGCCCATAAATTGGTTTGATTTTGATGTAAAACTTACAAAAAGAGCCATGAATCCGATAAAATAAAGGGAGTTTATCTCAGAAAGAAAGTGATTGAAATAGCTAAATACGATATGAAAGATTGATATGACGCTAGAATAAGCTCATCTGTCTGACCCCCTCTTTCACTTTTGCTGATGATTCAAACCAGAAATAACGGGCCGTTACAGCCTATGGAGGAAACAGAATGAAACTGAAATATGTAAAAGCCTTAGTTGCAGTAACCGTTGCTTTAGGTGTACTGCTGCCATCAACCATTTCTCATGCAAAAAGTTTTAGTGGCCGCTCATCATCCAGTCACAGCAGCCGAAGTTCAAGCTCGTCATACAGCGGAAGCTATAAATCCAGCCCGAAATCAAGCTACAGTTCAGGATCAAGCTCTTCAAGCAAAAACTCCAAAACGTCTGATGATTCATCATCATCGATTTCGCTGAAAAAGAAATCTTCCGATAAGACAAGCTCATCAAGCTCTAAAACATCGTCAGGCACGTTTTCCGGCGCCACATCAAAAGTAAGCGGAAAGACATACAGCGGAAAAACATCTAAAGCTTATGTTGGCGGACGTTATGTTTCAGTGAATCATTATTACAATGCAGGATTCTCGCCATCAGGATGGTTTGGCTATTATAGCGGATTCACAACGAGCATGTTCATGATCAGCATGTTGCACCCTTGGGGTTACACCTATCATCCAGTCGGGGGCCCAGGCTATGTTTCTTATGGCGCTTCGCCTATTGCCTGGATCGTTGATGTCATTGCTTTGATCATTATATTAATCATTGTCATTGCAATCATTCGCGCATTTAAAACACCGAAGACATACAGAAGGAGCTTTTAGGTAATGAAATTGGTATTAAACGAGCAAGAAATTGTAGACGGGATTTGTGTGTATATTTCTAATGAAGAAGAGATTTACCCTGAAGACGTTGAAGTAAAAGAGCTGTCTTACAACAAGCGTACAGGATTCTTCGCTGAAGCCAAATATGGCCTGCATTACAAGCAGCTTGAGTCAGATGACATTTCAGAAGGCATTATTCAGTTCTTAGAGGAGTACCATAACTTCAATCCAGACGTTACCGTCGTTGAATTGCAGTTTGATAAGAAAAAAGGATTCTCCGCCTTGGTTTTCGTCAACGAGGGAGAAGCATAAAAATGTCCTAATTAAAACCTTACTCCGGGCGAGTAAGGTTTTTTTATGTTTTTTCCTCCCGTCCATGAAATGCAGGTACAGAAACGGCCTGTTTTCCGTTAACGGGATGAGCACCGCCTTTTACTCATATCCTTGCGTGAAAAAGGTTTTGGCGCTTACAATGATTGTGAAAGGAATGATTCCAATGACAAATGCTCATTTCCCTCTTATCACACAAAACCTTTCTCTCGATCTCGTTAATACTGAAATCATAAGCTATGATAAACGGCACGATCTTATCCAGTCAGAAAAAGATCTGATGGCATGGTTAGAATTAATGGGAGAAACTGCTCCTTTTCTCAGTTCTTTTACACTACAGCAAGTCCAAGAACCATTGCAACGGATTCACCAATTCCGCGCGGAGCTGAGAAAACATTTTGAGAGTATTGCCGAAGGCAGTGAACCTTCTCAAGCTTTTATCGCTTTCCTGCAAGATCAAATCGCCGCCGCTCCTTTTTCTTATCAAATCTTAGATGACAAACTTGCCCGTATTCCAAATGGAAAACTAGATGATTCCATTTTATCGCTTATCGCTTACGATGCTTTATGGCTGATTCATACAAACGACATCCAACAGCTGAAACGGTGCGCAAACGAAAAGTGCATTTTGCTTTTTCTTGATAAAACAGGAAGACGAAAATGGTGCTCCATGAAGATATGCGGTAACAGGCAAAAAGTCTCTCGCCATCAAAAAAAAAATCAATTATGAGTAAAAAACCGTCCCCAGAGAACGGTTTTTTTTATTGAAGTCAAAAACTAACCATTAAAAATAAAATTGACAGGTTAGTTTTTAGCTATTATCCTATACATACTGGAGGGATAAATGTGGAAAATAACTTCTTTTTGAAAATGAAAGGAAAAGGAAAAACACCTTTACAGGTAAACGGAAAGGATGCCGTCACAGGATTTTTAGGAGGGTTCATCACCATTCTGACTCTTGCAGTATTAACCTCTTATACAGCAAGCCCATGGTTAATGGCCCCTTTTGGAGCTAGCTGCGTACTGGTATTCAGCGCTTGGAATGCACCTTTATCGCAGCCGAGAAATGTGATTGGCGGCCATTTTATATCTGCCCTTACAGGACTGGCTGTCCTTCATATATTCGGGGCTCATCCCTGGACTTTTGCATTGGGGACAGGGCTTGCCATCTTCTTTATGATGCTGACCAAAACCACTCATCCTCCTGCCGGCGCAGATCCCATTGTTGTCATTCAAGGGGCGTATGCTTGGAGTTATTTACTGTTTCCTGTTTTCATTGGATCTGCCATCATTGTGATCCTCGCTATCGTGATCAATAACTTGCGTAAAAACCGCCAATATCCCTCGTTTTGGCTTTGAATTTCCTTTTGTGAAATCAAGATTTCTTCAAACAAATGTTTCAAATCGATTAGGAAAAGGGTACTACTCTATTAACTTTGTTAAATATAGTACATACTCATTGGCTCAAAGACTGAGGAGGAACATTTGTGAAGACAAATATAAGGAAATATTTGATCTACTTTTTCGGCGCTTTAGGGGGGCTGCTTTACGGTTACGATACGGGCGTCATCTCGGGCGCACTGCTATTTATCAACAATGATATCCCTTTAACAACACTGACAGAAGGATTGGTTGTCAGCATGCTGCTACTCGGCGCGATTTTTGGTTCCGCATTCAGCGGGACGTGCTCCGATCGCTGGGGCAGGAGAAAAGTCGTATTTGTCCTTTCCATCATTTTTATCATTGGAGCGCTCGCTTGTGCGTTTTCTCAAACCGTCACCATGCTAATAATGTCTCGGGTCATTCTCGGTTTAGCCGTAGGCGGTTCAACGGCGCTGGTGCCTGTCTACCTTTCAGAAATGGCGCCGACAAAAATCCGCGGAACACTCGGCACGATGAACAACCTAATGATTGTCACCGGTATTTTACTTGCATATATCGTAAACTTTCTATTCACACCGTTTGAAGCATGGCGCTGGATGGTGGGGCTGGCTGCGGTTCCTGCCGTGCTTTTATTAATCGGGATCGCGTTTATGCCGGAATCGCCAAGATGGCTCGTGAAGCGCGGACGTGAAGATGAAGCAAAACGAATCATGAAAATCACTCATGATCCAAAAGATATTGAAATAGAATTGGCGGAGATGAAGCAAGGGGAAGCTGAGAAAAAAGAAACAACACTCGGCGTGTTAAAAGCCAAATGGATTCGTCCCATGCTTTTGATTGGGATCGGTCTTGCTATATTCCAGCAGGCTGTCGGCATTAACACGGTGATATACTATGCGCCGACCATTTTTACAAAGGCTGGCCTTGGTACGTCAGCTTCTGCACTCGGCACAATGGGAATCGGTGTCCTCAACGTCATCATGTGTATCACCGCCATGATCTTAATTGACCGTGTCGGCCGCAAAAAGCTTCTGATCTGGGGAAGTGTCGGCATTACGCTGAGCTTGGCCGCACTATCGGCTGTGCTCCTGATGCTGGGGCTCTCTACATCAACAGCTTGGCTCACCGTCGTATTTCTCGGAGTTTATATCGTATTCTACCAGGCGACATGGGGGCCGGTGGTTTGGGTGCTCATGCCTGAGCTCTTCCCGTCCAAAGCACGCGGAGCAGCGACAGGGTTCACCACTTTGGTGCTATCCGCAGCCAACCTGATCGTGTCGCTCGTCTTCCCGCTCATGCTCAGCGTAATGGGCATCGCATGGGTCTTTATGATTTTCTCAGTCATTTGTCTTCTCTCATTTTTCTTCGCCCTTTACATGGTTCCTGAAACCAAAGGGAAAAGCTTGGAAGAAATTGAAGCAAGCTTGAAACAACGTTTTAAAAGAAAGAACAACAGACAAAGCCGTGTACTCAATGAACGGACGTCATAAATAAAAAAAGGAATCGTCTCATTTGGACGATTCCTTTTTTATTCTTACACCATTACTTTGCACATATTGTTCGTAAATTCCACAGGGTCCTGAATTGGCAGACCTTCGATCAGAAGCGCCTGATTGTACAGGAGATATGTGTACAGGCTTAGTTTCTCTTTATCTTGTTCGAAAGCGTTCTGCAGCGTCTTGAATACCTCGTGATTCGGGTTGATTTCCAGCACTTTGTCCGCTTTTACATTTTGGCTGTCCGGCATCGCATTTAAGATTTTTTCCATCTCGATTGTCACTTCACCGTCAGCTGCAAGGCAGACCGGATGAGATTTGAGGCGTTTGGATACTCTGACGTTTTTCACTTTGCCGGACAGAATATTCTTCATTTCCTCAAACAGATCCTTGTACTTGCTTTCTTCTTCTTCAGACTGCTTTTGATCCTCATCTGAATCAATGCCAAGGTCGCCGCTTGATACAGATTTAAACTCTTTTTCTTGATATGAAGCGAGCATCTTGATCGCAAATTCATCAATATCCTCTGTAAAGTAAAGAATTTCATAGCCTTTGTCCGCTACCATTTCCGTTTGCGGCAGTTTTTCAATGCGATCGTATGAATCACCGGTCGCGTAGTAAATATATTTCTGCTCTTCAGGCATTCTGGATACATACTCGTCTAGGCTGACCAGTTTTTTCTCTTTGGAAGAGTAGAATAATAAGAGATCCTTCAATTGATCTTTATTCGCGCCAAAATCATTGTACACGCCGAACTTCAGCTGTCTGCCGAATGATTTGTAGAAGGTCTCATATTTTTCTCTGTCTTTTTTCAGCAGGCTCTGCAGCTCGCTTTTGATCTTTTTGCTGATGTTTTTCGCAATCAGCTTCAGCTGGCGGTCATGCTGCAGCATTTCTCTGGAAATGTTCAGCGACAGATCCTCAGAATCGACCATACCCTTTACAAAGCTGAAGTGGTCCGGCAGCAGATCCGCGCATTTGTTCATAATCAGCACGCCGTTGGAATACAGCTCCAAGCCTTTCTCATATTCCTTAGAGTAATAGTCAAACGGCATGTTTTCAGGAATAAATAGAATCGCGTTGTAACGAACGGCACCATCCACACTGATATGAACATGTGTGAGCGGTTTATCAAATCCGTAATGCTTTTCAGAATAGAACGTTTCATAGTCCTCATCTGTCAGCTCGCTCTTGTTTTTTCTCCAGATCGGCACCATGCTGTTGACCGTCTGTTCTTCCTGTACCTCTTCAAATTCATTCTCGCTGCCTTCCTTCGGCTTGTTAACTGTTGTATCCATTTTGATCGGGTAGCGAATGAAGTCGGAGTACTTTTTGATGATTGCTTTTAAACGATATTCTTCTAAAAATTCATCATAGCTCTCATCTTCCGTGTTCTCTTTGATCTTCAGAATAATGTCTGTGCCGACAGAATCCTTTTCACACGGCTCAATTGTGTAGCCGTCCGCGCCTGCAGACTCCCATTTATACGCTTCTTCGCTGCCGAGCGCCTTACTGATAACGGTCACCATGTCGGCAACCATAAACGCCGCATAAAATCCGACACCGAATTGCCCGATGATGTCATGACCGTCCTTCAATTCGTTTTCTTTTTTAAACGCAAGAGAGCCGCTTTTCGCGATCGTACCGAGGTGCTGTTCAAGCTCGTCCTTTGTCATTCCGATCCCTGTATCCGTGATCGTCAGCGTTCGCGCACCTTTGTCAGCCGCAACTTTTATGTAGTAATTGTCTTTATCGAAGGTTAGCGCATCATCCGTCAGCGCTTTGTAATAGATTTTGTCAATCGCGTCACTCGCATTGGAAATTAACTCGCGCAGAAAAATTTCTTTTTGGGTGTAAATGGAATTAATCATCATATCCAGCAGTCGTTTGGACTCTGCTTTAAACTCTTTTTTGGCCATTCCGCTCGCTCCTTTTTCATGCTTTGTGATGTTATGTAAACTCTTTTCAGCATCTATTTATCACAAATGATGACTTCTGTCAATATGGTTTTCATCAAAGAACGATAGATGCATATATATGTCAATTTAACATTAGTTGGGTGAGTTTTCACTATTTTTTCTAGACAATCGGATAAGAAAAAGAGAGGATCAGCCTCTCTTTTGTCCTGCATCATTCCAACGGCCAAACTCCCGCTTCATCCAAATATGCACCGGATAGAAAAACAAACAGAACGGTATCAGAAACAATAGATTATGCCATGAAGCATTCAGAAGTGCGCTTGCTGTAACCGGAAACGTAATCTCTTGCAATAAAAAAGAGATGACAGTCAGCACAGCAAACGCAGCCGGAATCGTGACAAGACAATAAAATTTGAGTTCCTTCTTATGCTGTATCTTCAAAACACATAAAACCTCCCACAATTTCTCATTCATCTTACCATATGCAGGTATTACTTTTTTCACATGTTTATCACTGCACACAGCGGGAAGACAAATAAAAAAGGAGGATTCTTGTTATGGGACGATTAGAAAACAAAATAGCTGTGATCACAGGCGCTGCGACAGGCATTGGACAAGCAACGGCAGAGGTTTTTGCCAATGAAGGCGCGCGTGTGATTGTCGGCGACATTAATGAAGATCAAATGAAAGAGACAGTCGAAGCGATCAGACAAAACGGAGGACAGGCTGAGGCTTTTCACCTTGATGTGTCAGATGAAGAAAATGTGAAACAATTTGCTGATCAACTCAAAGACGCGTACGGCACAATTGATATTCTCTTTAACAACGCCGGCGTCGATCAGGAAGGCGGAAAAGTCCACGAATATCCCGTTGACCTGTTTGACCGCATTATCGCAGTCGATCTGCGCGGCACGTTCCTTTGCAGCAAATACCTGATTCCGCTCATGCTCGAAAAAGGAGGCTCCATCATCAACACCTCCTCCATGTCAGGCAGGGCTGCGGACCTTGATCGCTCCGGCTATAACGCCGCAAAAGGCGGTATCACAAACCTGACAAGAGCGATGGCAATTGATTACGCAAGAAACGGCATCCGCGTCAATTCCATCTCACCGGGTACGATTGAAACACCGCTGATTGACAAATTAGCCGGCACCAAAGAACAGGAAATGGGCGAGAAATTCCGCGAAGCCAACAAATGGATCACGCCGCTCGGCCGACTCGGCAAACCGAAGGAAATGGCGACGGTGGCACTGTTCCTCGCATCTGACGACAGCTCATACGTCACAGGCGAAGACATCACCGCAGACGGCGGCATCATGGCGTATACATGGCCTGGGAAGATGCTGATTGATGAAAAATGGAAGGAAGAGAAGTAAGAGAGGGAATGTCCCTCTCTCTTTTTATTACGCTTATTTTAATAATCTTAGACTCGTCTTATTTAATATAAGGTAAATAAAATTGTACAGATAATCAGAAAAAACCATAGTGATTTTATGTAGGGTTAACTACTTTATAATAATTGAGCAACCTGAAAAATCCAAACTAAACTTAATCCTAAATATTTATTAAAGATGAATTCTCACGAACTTTTTGGGGGTATTTAAGTCTATAAAAATACATATAAACAGTTATATAAGATCATAAAATTGAAATAAAATGTTGATTTATGTATATTTTTTCTATATAATCTTTTTGCGACGTCGATATATTTATGAAAAGGAGGTTTTTTCAAATGTCTGTTGAAAAAGATCTGAATACAAACTTTATTGCTTTAGATGAAAAAGAACTGATGAATATCGATGGAGGTAAGTATTCGGCTAAAGGTTATGCTAAAACGTTATTAACAGGTACTGCCTTCTCCGCCGGATCAGGCGCTTTAATTGCTGGCCCTGCAGGCGCTTTTGTAGGAGCTCATTTCGGAGCAATCGGAAGCTCAGTAAAATATTTGATTACTGGGGATTGATAAAGTATACATATTAACATAATATAGGAGGGTATATTGTTGAAAAACTTAAATTGTTTAGAACTAAATGAACAAGAATTACTAGAAATAGACGGAGGAGGCTGGAAAACAGTAGCACGTGATGCTGTAGGTGGTGCTGTAGGTGGTGCTATTACAGGAGCAGGTAAAGGACTTATTCGCGGTATGGTAGGCGCTCCTGTATCCGGAGGTTCTAGTATAGTTGGTGGCATGATTCTTGGGGGAGCCATTGGTGCAGGCTATGGTGTCTATAAATCAATTCGTCATTAATTATAGTAAATTATCTCTCTTCTTCGAAGAGGGATAATTTGATTTAAGAATAATGAGATGGGTGTTTAATTTGAAGAAAATGACTAAAAAGGATTTTAAACTAAATTTACTTGGATGGGGCTTGCCATTCTTTTTCATTTTTTGCGGCATGCATTATAAAGATTTTTATTCCTACTTTAGGACCCATGATTACTTAGGTGCATGTATGGACTTGTCCGTAATAGCAATTTTGTGTTTTGTAGGAACATATTTTTATACACTTCTTGAGGCAAAACTAAATCAATTAAAAAGCAAATGAAATTTCACCTATGAAAATATAATTTTTTCATTATAAATATTTCACTTTCAGTAATTATTGGAGAAAAAAATGCTATTTAAAAAGTATCATTGTGTAAAACAACTTGATGAAAAAGATTGTGGAGCAGCATGTTTAGCTACAATTTTAAGGCATTATGGATCACGAATTTCTTTGTCGAAAATTCGTGACATTGCTGGCACAAATCAAGAGGGAACAAGCGCTTTAGGTATAGTTAAAGCTGCAGAAAAGTTGGGTTTTTCCGCCAAAGGGGTCAGGGGAGATCATACAGTTTTAGATCAACCCTTTGGGCTACCTGCTATTGCTCATGTCGTTCTTGATGGTAATTTAATGCATTACGTTGTTATTCATAAAATCAAAAAAAACGAAATAATTATAGCGGATCCTGGAAGGGGATTAGTAAGGTATACAAAAGAAGAATTTTTAAGCATATGGACTGGAGTATTACTACTAATGCTCCCTGCAGCAAATTATAAGGAATATAACGAGAGAAGTACAGTAAAGCAAGATATTTTTCGCTTGATAGCACATCAAAAATCGCTTATAATCCATACAATTTTAACTTCATTAATTATAACAATCCTCGGTATTACGGGGGCTTTTTATTTTCAGTACATAATTGACGATATCTTGCCTAACAATTCAGTAGGAACTTTACACATCCTTTCTATAGGAATGCTGATAATGTTTTTATTTAAAGTAGTTTTAACTGCATTCAGGCAATATCTCATGATTATTTTAGGGCAAAAATTGAGTATATCAATCATGTTTGGATACTTTAAACATGTAGTAAAACTCCCTATGAAATTTTTCAATACCAGAAAAATAGGAGAGATTATATCACGATTTAATGATGCTACGAAAGTAATTGATGCAATTGCAAGTGTTTCTATTTCTGTATTTCTAGATACATTTATGCTTCTGTTAGCTGGAATATTTTTATTTTTGCAGAATTCAACTTTATTCTTTGTTGTTTTAGCAATAGTCCCTGTATATATATTTGTGGTACTTTTATTTGTAAAACCCTATCATAGGATAAATGATGAAGAAATGGAGAATAATGCACAACTAACTTCTACAATTGTTGATTATCTAGAGGGCATGGAAACAATTAAAGCTCACAATGCCGAATATAAAGTAACTGCTGATACAGAAAAAAAATTAGTAAAATATCTACGATCAGCATATAAACATGGAGTTCTTGATAACTTCCAAAATTCGATAAAAGTTTTTATTGATTTAACAAGCGGCATTGTTATCCTTTGGATAGGATCAATTCAAGTGATGAAAGGCAACCTTTCAATCGGACAACTTATTGCTTATAATGCTTTACTAGTTTACTTTTTTGATCCTTTGCAAAGTTTACTTGGTTTACAATCTAAACTCCAATCAGCTACTGTTGCTTCCAAAAGACTAGAAGAAGTTCTAGAGATAGAGCCAGAACTAATAAACACAGAAAATGCTAGAACTAAAATAACTAATACTGAACTAATAAAAGGGCCTATTCAATTCAATAAAGTCAGTTTTCAATATGATTTAAAAAGAAAAATATTAAACGAGGTTACTTTAAATATAAAATCTGGAGAAAAGGTTGCTTTTGTAGGAGAAAGCGGATCCGGTAAGTCTACTCTAGCCAAACTGTTAATGAATTTTTATAAGGTAGAAAGTGGAGATATTTTAATTAACGAAAATAATTTAAAAGATATAAGTATAACTACTTTAAGGGAAGCAATTAGTTACATACCACAAGAACCTTATTTTTTCAATGGAACAATTATTGAGAATTTATTATTAGGATCTTCAAAGTCTTATACTTTTGAAGAAATAGTTAAAATTTGTAAATTAACAATGATTCATGACTTTATCAATGATCTACCCTTCCGCTACGAAACAGTTATTGAAGAAAATGGATCAAATTTGTCCGGTGGCCAAAAACAAAGACTTGCAATTGCACGGGCATTGCTAAGAAAACCTTCTATTCTAATAATGGATGAATCGACAAGTAATTTAGACTCGTTAACTGAGATAGAGATTTCTAAAGTTATTAGAAACCTTTCAAAAGATATTACCGCTATAATAATTGCTCATAGATTAAGTATAGTAAAAAATTGCGACAAAATTTTTGTAATTGAAAACGGAGAAGTCTTAGAACAAGGTAATCACCAGGAATTAATATGCTTAGAAGGTAAATATTTTAATTTGTGGGATAATCAAACGTCATCAGAAAAGTTGGTGACTAATTAGTTATGAAATATAACTTTTTTAATATAGAAGAATTAAAAGACAGCAGAGAACTCTATGAATCAAAACCAAAACCAATTGGTCTAATCTTTGTCTATTTACTCATGGCCTTATTAATAGCTGTTATTGTTTTTAGTTTCTATGGAAAGAAAGAAGTGATTCTAAAAACAACAGCTGACATCCAATATACTATACCTGACAGCAACGTAACAAACGAAGTAGCCGGGAAAGTAAAGACAGTTACTTTTAAACAAGTTGATAAGGTACAAAAGGGAGATACACTGCTTACGCTAGAAAATACTGAAATTCAAGCGCAGAAAAAGGCGGTTAAAGCAGATATCAAAGATTTAAAAGAACAAGCTGCGTTAAACAAAACTCTAAAAAAAAGTATTGAAAATGACAAAAACTTATTCAGTGAGGATGATCATTGGGGTTATCAAGATCAATATCTCTCTTACAAAAAACAGAGTAATTTGTTAGAGTCATCAGAAGAAAATGCAAAAACTCAACAGAATAAACTTGAGAAGCAGAAAAAAACCGCAAAAAATAGTCTCGATAAGAAAAAAAACAAAGTGGAATTAAAGCTTCAACGAATTTCTGATCTGCAAGACTCCATTAAAAACAATAAATCCTTTGCCAAACAGGATGATAAGTATAGTTCTTACTATAATAGTTATCAAACTAACAAACAAAATGTGGCGCAGCAGCTTGATGATCTACAGAAGATGAAAGATGAGCTCGATAAAAACAGTTTTTCACAGCAGAAAGAGAATCTGAACGGACAGCTAGAAAGTTTAAAACAAGATATGTTAGTAAAACTAAGTGAAGAAAAAGACGAATTAAATCAATCTCTTGATGAGATTAACAGTTCAATGAAAAGTAACGATTTTGACAGTGATTCCGATAACTCAGAGCAAACAAATTATAAGCTTTCAATTGAGCAACTCAAAACAAACTTGCTAAATCAAACATCTCAAAAGCAAACAGATCTTCAAACCACTCTTAAATCAAGAGAAGATGATCTAAAGATGATAGATTTACAATTAGAAAAATATAAAATAAAAGCAACAAGTGATGGCTATGTTAATGTATTAACAAATATATCTCCAGGTGACAATTTACAAGCAGGCACTGCTATTTTGACTATTGTCCCTGATAAAGAGAAGCTTAAAGGTAACATTTATATTCCGAGTCATGAGATCACAAATATTAATGAAAAAGATAAGGTTAGATTCCATATTGAAAATACAAATCAAACCATTAAAGGTGTCATTACAAAAATAAGTCCAGACAGTATTAGTGATCAAAACGGGCAAAAATTTTATATTGCTGAAAGCACGATAGAAAGCAAAGAAATTGTTAAAGATAACGGAACAAAAATACATTTAAAAAATGGCATGCAGACAGATGTATCAATTATCGTTGATTCAAAAAGATATATTGATTATTTTTTAGATGTATTACACTTACGTTAATTTCCATTTAGAGAAATGTTCATATATGTCTCAAAAGCAGATGAGAATCTGCTTTGAGGCATTTTATTTTTTATAAGAAAGGTATAGGACGTATAGAATCATGTCTCAAAACAAACTATTATTTTTACTCTTTTCATTTTCTTCAAGCGTTCGCCTGCTCTTCAATACGATTTTAGTCCCCACTGGAAGCTGGAAGTCTTGGACGGTGAATATTGCTTTTATTCTTTTGGCTCTTCTATTTCTCAATCTCACTTTAAAAGAAAGAAAATCAAAAGAGCAAGTATCTTAACAACACAAAGCCCGGGTCAAGTCTCCGGGCCGCTTCAAAGCAATACAACCTTATACTTCTTCACATCCAAAAACTGCAAAAACTCCCTGGCCAGCACCCTCGGATCGTGCGCCTTTCCCTCATCCAGCCGATACAACATCAAACCGATAATCATAGCGGAAACATAATAAGCATAAAGTTTCTTTCCCGCGCGGATATCAAGCTGCTGATGCAGGTAAAAAGATTCCAGCGCTTTGAACATGCTGGGTATCACATGAGGAATTCCCCATTCAGGATTGAGAAACCGGACAATAGGCGAGCGCTCCGATAACGCAGAAAGCAGGCTGGCAAGCGCCGTCTCAGCTTCCGCTAAAGAAAGCTCATCCGGACTGGCACTCACCGTCAGCCGGTCAATCATATCTGCACACGATTGATGAATCATCGCTTGTACCAGCTCATCTTTATTGGCATAGTGATCATAAAAGGTCGCCCTGCGAATGTTGCTTTTTCTGGTAATATCCGAAATCGTCACCGCCGCATAGTCTTTTTTCTCCGCCAATACGTCCAGCAACGCCTCCTGCAGTGCCTGTCTCGTGCGGACAACACGACGGTCAATTTGCTTGTTCTCCTCCGGCCCCGCTTCAACAGCCTGTCCAAACAGCCAATAAAACCGTTTCTGAGAAACAAGTTCCCATACCTTGTGGCTGATGGCTTCTGGAGACGCAGACGCATCCTCATTCAGCCAGTACAAAATAATCGCATACGTATACAAAGCCCTGTAATGTCCGTAAATCTCCTGCTCCATGGGCGTCAAATTGACATGAATCGGAGACAGCATGACATCCTGCTGAAACACATCTTTAAAAAATCGGTGGAAATTTTGATACGGTACGTTGTCTCTAACCATCATTGCTGAGAAGAAAGATTGATGCTGATGAACAAAAGACAATGTCGGATGCACGGTTTGCCGCTTTTGGCTGAGATGAAGTGTATCCATATGCTTGAACGCTTCATAGAGCGCTTCGCTCAATCCTTCCTGCATGTCACCCATCAAATCCTCAATGATGGAAAACTTATCCTCGTAATAAAGATAGAGTGTCCCGCGGCTCACTTGTGCGTGTTCAGCAATTTCTTTCATTGTAATCTGTCGAATATCCCTTTTTTCTAATAAATCCAGAAGCGCCTGTTTGATTTGAGCCTCAGCAGATTCCGGCAAAAGAGTCACCTCCAAACTTAGACAGATGTTCGATATATGTACGGTAACGTATAGATGATTCTCCGTTGTCTTTCTTATAGAAAAGATACCACTTTATAATAGTTCCGAGATAAGCAGAAAGCAAATGAGGGGGATTTTACAATGGAACAGCAAGTAAAAGACGACATTCAGCGCGTCTTCCAGCTTCAGAAAAAACAGCAAAAAGTGCTGCGTGCTTCAACAGCGGAACAGCGCAAAGAAAAGCTTCAGCGCTTTTTGGATTCCGTCATCGCACATGAAGAGGAAATCATTGAAGCGATCCGCAAAGACGTGCGGAAGCCGTATCACGAGGTCAAAAAAGCAGAAATCGAAGGTACAAAAAAAGCGATCAGAGATAATATGAACAACCTGGAAACATGGATGACACCCAAAGAAGTCGGTTCATCCTTAAGCTCTGATGCCAACGGAATCCTCATGTACGAGCCTAAAGGCGTTACGCTTATACTCGGTCCGTGGAACTACCCGTTTATGCTGACGATGGCGCCGCTTGCCGCTTCTATCGCAGCAGGAAACAGTGCCATTGTGAAGCTGTCAGACTTTACGATGAACACGAGCAACATTGCCGCAAAAGTCATCCGAGATGCTTTCGACGAAAAAGAAGTTGCCATTTTTGAAGGAGAGGTTGAAGTGGCCACTGAGCTTCTTGATCAGCCGTTCGACCACATTTTCTTCACCGGAAGCACAAATGTGGGAAAAATCGTCATGACAGCAGCCGCCAAGCACTTGGCATCTGTCACGCTTGAGCTTGGCGGCAAGAGTCCGACCATCATCGACAGTGAATACGACTTAATGGACGCAGCGAAAAAAATTGCTGTCGGCAAGTTCGTAAATGCCGGTCAAACCTGCATCGCGCCGGATTATGTCTTCATTAAAAAAGACGTGCAGGACAAGTTCGCAGGCATTTTACAAACCATTGTCAACGCAGGATTTATGGAAGATGATTACACGCCGGATCGAAAAAAATTTACGCAAATTGTCAATGACCGCAACTTTAACCGCGTCAAAGCTTTATACGACGATGCCATCGAGAAAGGCGCGGAAGTCGTGTTCGGCGGCGTATTTGATGCAAGCGACCGTACGATCTCGCCAACCGTTTTAAAAAACGTTACGCCAGATATGAAGATCATGCAGGAAGAAATCTTTGCACCGATCCTGCCGATGATGAACTATGAAGAAATCGATGAGGTCATTGATTACGTAAATGACCGCGATAAACCGCTCGCGCTTTATGTATTCAGCCACAACCAAGACCTGATCGACAACGTCCTTCAGCACACCACATCAGGAAATGCAGCGATCAATGATGTCGTCGTTCATTTCAGTGACGTCAACCTGCCATTCGGCGGCGTCAACACAAGCGGAATCGGCTCCTATCATGGGGTATATGGATTTAAAGAGTTCTCCCATGAAAAAGGTGTGTTTATTCAAGCAGCTAAATAAACATGGTTCAGAGAATCTGCATCCCTTGCAGATTCTCTTTTTCTATCATCCACAGTTCAGTCATTTCCAGTTTGTGAATAAATGTAGTTCACAGAAAAATCATGCATCAGCGAAAATAGAAAACTATGTAAAATTCCTTGTGACAGGTTTCTTTGACGAAGAACGAAAAGCGGCAAAAAACCAAATGATGTTTACAGCCGCTGAAGCGAGACAGAGCCCCATCACAGTAATCACATCAGAAAGCGGATGGTCACCGAATACACTCACCATCAGTACAATGGCAGCAGTAGATAAGTGAATCAGCAAACCCATGCCGCAAAGCGCCGCCATCACAAATTTCATCGCATCCACACCCAGCATGTACATGAGGATGGGAATGAGATAGAAAACAAGTATCATACCAATTGCCGACCACATACCGATAGAGTTGAACTGATTGGCTGAGGACCCCGTGTCTGCCAGCGGAGAAAGTGAAGCCGCAAAAATCATAGCGCAAAAAAGGAATGCAGAAATTGCAGTCATGATCACCACGCGATTTTTTCTGGACATGATCAATTGATACCTCCTAAAATAGAAATATTAACCTTTATTATCGTAAAGGAAAAACTAATAGAAATCGATGGTGTTTCTACCTTAATTTCAGTGTTGTGTTCTATGCCAAAACCTGGTGTAAATACCCAGTATGCGAGGGTCCAAACCCTTCCTCGCTCTCCAGATTCGCTTCAATTAGCTCCCATACCTGCTTGCAGCTCGTGCTCATATCATCCAACCCGTCTGTCGATCAACAGCAGTCGTTTCTTATCGTCCTCACTAAACACCCGATGCCCTTCGCCTTTCGTTTATCCGGCAGAAGCAAGCCGATTTTCTCATCATAACGAACTGCATCCTCAGTCATTTGGCCCTGCTTTATGGCTTCTAATAATGTATAAGACATGTTTTTTAATCATCTCTGGTATATTTATATAGTAGAAAAGAAAGGATAAAAGACTCATTTTTCAGTAATATCAGGATTTTATCACCATATCATATTGCAAAAGCTTTTTTTACAAAGTATACTGTTCCAGATTAATTCAAAGGAGAGAGAAATATACATGGAAAAACCGGCAGGATTTTGGATTCGTGTTTTAGCTTATTTGATTGATGGCATTATTGTATCTGTTCCTAGCTATATTATTCTATTTATTATCAATTCTGTATTTATCGCTGGATCCATCGCAACAGACCCATACATGACAAAAGACGAATATATGGTGAAATACTTAACGCTTGCCTTTTTGCCAACCATGCTGATCATGATCGTCATCAGTGTGTTATATTACGGGCTGCTTACAGCTTCTAAAATGCAAGGCACGCTCGGCAAGAAAATTCTCGGGCTGAAAGTAGTCAATGAACAAGGCGGACGCGTGTCTATCGGGCAGGCAATCGGCCGTTACTTTGCGTACATATTATCTGGAATTATCTTTTATATCGGTTTTATCATGGTGGCATTCGGAGAGAAAAAGGGCCTGCATGACATCATTTGCCGCACACGGGTTGTATATAAATAATTGAAAACATGAAAAAGTCTAGACTCCAATATGAGTCTAGACTTTTATTTATCTATGATTTCTTCAAGATCGGCTGCCATTTCATATACGTAAGGCTCCTCCAAAGCCACTCAAACGGCCCCATTCGAAATGCCCGAAGCCACAGGTGGCTGAAAATCATTTGAAGGGCACATACCGCGATCGTGATCAGCACGCCCGCAGCCGGATACACTTTGCCGTATAACCCCAACCCGTAATGATAGAAAATCAACGTACAGATGATCGATTGCATGAGATAGTTGGTAAATGCCATTCTCCCGACTGCAGAAAAGTATTGCAGCGGCTTAGCCAGTCTTGTCTTATGATATAGATACACAATCGTAGTGACGTAGAAAAACATAAGAAAAGGCGCTCCAACCAGCAAACATACTTCTTTTTCGGTCACACTGTACAATATATGAGCGCTGATGCCAATGACCAGACCAGACAGCCATACTCTTTTTAACGCTTTGCGGTGCTTTCCCGGCTGATGCAGCAATCTTGATTTTGCCGCCGCGGCGCCCAGTAAAAACATACTGAAATATGGGATGGAGGCAAAAAAGAAATTCAGCGGATTATAGGTCAGCATGCCATTCATTGACATATAAACAAGACGGTCGTGGATTCGCTGTTCCGCAATGTCTTTCAGGGTGCCGTTTCCGTAAGCATGCAGCGCCTGCTTCGCCTGCTGACTGGCCGCCTGTGCCCATTCTTGACCGTTCGCTTGATGAAAGCTTGCCAAAATGAACGGAAGCGAAAACAGGAGATACAAAGAGGCTGCCCATATCAACAGTGTTTTCGGCTTTGCTTTTCTGAACAAAAGGAAAACCAAGCCAAGCAGGGCGTATTCCGTTAAGATATCCCCGTCCCATATCAAAAAAGCATGAATGGTTCCAAAGATGAAGAGTGCCAATAATCTTCTGATATAAAGCGGGACAAAACGTTTTCCTTTGCTTAACGCTCTCTCCATCATCACCACCATGCCAAACCCAAATAAAAATGAAAACAGTAAAATACATTTGGTTTGAATCAAAAATTTCAATATGTCTGCTGCAGCAAAGTCGGCACCAGACCACTTTTCCGTGAAAAAATTATCCTTTTCAAGCATAGACAAATACATATCCGGATAACTGAAGTGCGCCAAATTCACAAATAGAATGCCGAAAATGGCAATTCCTCTTAACACGTCAAGCACACCAATACGCTCATTTGTCAGAATCGGCTGTAATGAAGCCATATGGATCACGCTCCTTTTTTCTATACCTCAAGCGTATGAAAAAAAGAAGCGAAGAAACATCGATTTAGATGGCAACACAAAGGAAAAACCTTACAGTCCTGTCACCTTCACAATAAAAAACCAGGCTTCACAGGAAGCCCGGAGATATTATGGTTTCATGACCTTTAAATCTAATGTGTCGATATTCTGCAAGACACGGTCGAATCGCAAAGCTTGAGGTTCACTCGGGAAGATATGCCCTTCATACGGATCTCCTAACGTGCGGAAAAACGGCTCGAATAAGCCCGGAACCAATACCCCCACCATTTTTGTATAGTGAGAATCCAAGCGATAGGAGTGTACAGTGTTGGCAGGAACATGCAGAAAATCTCCTGGATTAAGCTGAATTTCTTCACCATCGGCCCACATCGTCATTTGCCCTTCAAGACAATAGAATGTTTCTGTATGATGCTCATGGTAATGATCAACGATGCGATCGCCTTTAGGGCCTTCAGATGATACAACGATAAATTGCCCGTCTGTATTCTTTTGCGCAGCCACTATCCGGTGTAGCTGATCGCCCGTCAACAAACGGTCTCCTTCTCCAGACTCAAGCACATATGGAACAACGCCATCCGGAAGTTCTGTATTCTCCACAAGTTTTGGAGCACCGGCAGGGTTTTCATCCTCCGCAAACATAATGTCCGCCACCTCAATCGCTTTTGCAAAACGCTCTTTTGATACCTCTTCGCTTGCGTGCGGCGGATGTTCAGCATGATCATACGGCGTTCCAAGCACGGAATACATATGTGCGACATTCCCTTTCATTGTGTAAGACACCAGCCGTGTTCTGTGGCTATGCATCCGGTAGCTGTGCGGCGTTCCGGCCGGAATATTCGCATAATCACCAGCTACTAAAAGATAATGTTCACCATCAAGTGTCAGTTCAAGCTTACCGTCCAGAACAAGAAGCCCTTCATGCGTATTTTTGTGAATATGAAGCGGAAAGGCATCCCCTTTTCCCCCAGAAAGCAGTACGATCTCGAACAAATCTCCCGTGCTCTTTCCGTTTGCCATCACTGTCGCAACCTGTCTGCCGAACAAGTAGCGCTCTCCCTCTCCGCTGCGGAGCAAGTAAGGCACTTTTTCTTTGGGCAGTGAATGTTTACTTAACGTTTTCATGTTGTTTCCTCCAATTTAGACCAGTCTATATATTTTAGGTTTCTAACTAGACCGTTCTATATAATTGTAGGGGAAAGGATAACAAATTGCTACCCTTTTTTCCTCACCAATACTGGAATTTGTTCGGCAATGAGAAGAAGGGGCGTTTTGTCTTTATTCGTTAACGAAAGCATAATACCGCCTTCAATCATCGAATTGATCAGCATCCCAAGCTGATTTGCTTCTTCTTCTGCAAATCCGTTTTCCTTTAATTTTCTGGCGAAAACCGCTTCCCAGCTTTTAAACACCTTCATGCAAACCGTGCGCAGCGACTCGCTGATTAACGCCGTTTCACTCGCCAGCAAGCCGACTGGAATCCCTTGAATGCTTTCCGTATTGTCAAACTGGCTGGCGGTTTTTTTGATAAAATGCTGAATCGCTTCTGTTGGATCAGAGGATTCATCCATACTTTGCTGTATCACATGTTCAACGATCTTTCCTGTATATGAAACCGCTTCAATTGCTAATTCTTCTTTGCCATTCGGAAAAAAGTGATAAAGCGATCCCTTAGGAGCACCGCTTTCTTTCACAATCTGGTTTAAGCCCGTCGCGTGATATCCTTGCAGCTGGAACAGACGTGACGCTGTGTGAAGGATTTTTTCACGTGAATCTCCTCTGCTAGTCATTGAAACATTCCCTCCTAGGTATGGTAGAGCGACTTATATAATATAAAAAAGAACCTTGGGATTGTCAAAAAGGGGTAGTGGCCTCCCGGTTGGGGTAAATGTAGACAAACATGTCTAGGAGGGGATTCTCGATGCCAAATGATGATACGGTCACCAATACTGAACAGCTTGAAAAACAGCAAAACCCGAAAACGAAGCTCAAACTGAAAAAAGTAAAGGATCAAGTCATCGTCATTACCGGTGCTACAAGCGGAATCGGCCTCGTCACCGCGAGAATGGCAGCCGAAAAAGGAGCAAAAGTCGTCGCAGCAGCCCGAAATGAAGAGACCCTTCAGGAGCTCGTTGACGAAGTAAAGAAAAAAGGGCACGAAGCCATCTATGTAAAAGCGGATGTGGGAAAAGAAGAAGACATCAACCGCATCGCAGAAACCGCGATCAGTACATTCGGCCATTTTGACACATGGGTTAACAACGCTGCTGTTTCGGTTTTCGGACACGCCATGGATGTGACCACCGAAGACATGAAGCGCGTGTTTGACACCAATTTCTGGGGTCCGGTCTATGGAACAAGGGCAGCCGTCAAACACTTTACAAGCAGAGGCGGTCCGGGTGCTCTCATCAATGTAGGAAGCCTATTCGGCGACAGAGGAACCGTCATTCAATCCACCTACGCGTCTGCGAAATTCGCGCTTCACGGATGGACAGAAAGCATTCGAATGGAGCTTGAAAAAGAACAGGCACCCGTCTCGGTCACACTCATCCATCCAGGCAGAATCGACACACCCTACAACGAACACGCCAGAAGCTACCTGGACAAACAGCCGGCTCATTCCCGCTCTATGATCTATCCGCCGGAAGCTGCAGCCGAAGCCATCCTGTTTGCCGCTGAACATCCGAAACGCGACATGTACATCGGCTCGCAGGCAAAAGCCATCGCCATGCTGGGTGCTCTCTTTCCCCGGCTGACCGACAGACTGATGGAAAAAATCATGTACTACAGCCAGCATGCGGAAAGACCGTCCAAACCGCGTGAAGAAAGCGCGCTTTACCATGCGGGCTACGGCATGCATGACAGGGGGACAAATAAAGGGTGGCTTCGGTCAAGAAGCTATTATGCAAAGGCCACAAAGCGCCCGGCGGTAACTGCGGCTGCGGCTGTCGGGCTTGCTTGTGTCTGGGCTGCCGTTAAACGCACCAAATAAGAGCTTCCCATTTGATTGCACACCATAAAAACCCATGCAGATTTAACATGCATGGGTTTTTTGATGTTAATCGACAAAGGCCTTGTTCATACGCTGCAGAAGTTCGCCAAACATCTCTTTTTCATGCATTGACCACTCTTTCAGCATCTGTTCATAACGTTCTAGGCGCATCTGCTGATCTGCCTTTAATGCTTGTTTGCCGAGTTTTGTAATAGTAAACAGACTGACTCTTCTATCGGAAGGATCGGTAAAACGATAGATGAGCTCCTTGGCTTCTAAAGCTGCAGCTTGTCTCAAAAGCATTTGAATATGGAGAACTAGCCGTATCCATGAGTTCTGTCTCCATGACACTCTATGCGGTTCTCGGCTCATTTTTCGGACCGCTTGTCATCTGGCTGTTTCATATTTAATAAAGAAAGACTGCCCCGGAGGAGGGCAGTCTTTTTTGGGATACGAATCGGCGAAAGTAAACAGGCATTTTGGCCTGTTTATTTTAGTTCTCCGATATCTCTTAAATATTGTTCACGCTCTTTTTTATCGGGGTAAGCGGTTTTGATGTATTCTTCTTTTTCTTTCTTGGTGTATTCGCTCCAATCTGTAAAACGATTACCTACATCCTCAGGGTAACTCATTCCGTCCACTTTATTGGAATCATAAATTAAATCTGCTGAGAAGTAAAACTTATCTGGATTGTCATTTATATATCCATTTACTATTATTCTTCCCATTGGGTTTATTTCAACTTTATCCTCGAAAGTAATTTTTTTAATAAAATTATGAATATCTTCCTCCTTTAGATGTTCTTTAATTTTTGGTTTCATCTTTTCTACATATTCTTCTGCTTTTTCTTTATCGCTTTTTTCTTCTTTTTTCACTGTCTGTTTACCTCCAGTCTCTTCTGTTGTTCGATCTGATATATTCATTTTTTTTACTATTCCGTAAGAAATACCTAATACAACAATCAATACGATCGTACCTATTATAAGTATTTTTTTTACAAATGACATGGTATTTCATCCTTTTTTAATTTATTATACAATATATACAAGTTTTTGGAGAGTGAAGTTATGTCTAGAAAAAAGAATTCACTTACAGACGAAGATTATAATAAAGCATCAAGTGCTGCATATAATCTTAGAAACTATCGTATTGGTACTAACATTGAGATAAGTAATGGACAAAAGTTATATGTAGTTGATCATAAAAAAACGAAAAAAGGGCTTGATGCCCTTACTTTAGTATCCGAAAAAGATTACAAAATTTCCAACCATGGAAAAGACAAAGAAAAAATCCAAAACGCCATCATCGCATACCGTGGATCAGAACCCATCAGCCCCGGCCAATTCCAAGATACAATAAAACAATATCGTGATGAGCGGGAACAGCTTATTAAAGAAGTAGAGAAAAAGGGAATCAACATTCCTGAAGATGAAGATGGTTCCTTTTATGATTCAGCAAAAGGGCTTCGTGAATATTCAAATGAGATTTTGCAGGATTGGCTTCACATGGATACTAGTTATCTAGTTGGCAAAAAGCCGTTTGATGATGGAACAAATAATCAGGCCATTCAGGCAGATCAATATGCAAAAACAATACATCAAAATTTTAAAAATGCTGACATTCAAGTAACGGGTCACTCATTAGGCGGTTCTAATGCAGGCTATGTCGTAGTGATGAATGATTTTATAGAACGCGGTGTCACTTTCGAAAATCCTAACATATATGAAAACCTGCCTGAGGATGTAAAAGCCCGAGCGTTAAAGGGAGAGTTTCGCAGCCGTTTAACAGAATATATTAATTTAAATGATGGATTATCCTTGCTGAATCGGGATGCTGCTGAAGTAGGCAAAGTAAAAGTGATGTATGACGAAGCTTTGCCGAATGGTGTACAGAATAATAGCCTCCCTGATGAAGTGAAAATGCTGGGCCTTGGACTTAAACATTATGGCAATCAATCTCTTGATATTACACTATTTGCTGAAGCCTTGATGGGAAGTCACGGCTTGGATCGATACAACTTCCATTCAGATGGCTCTGTCCAAACTGTGGATGATGTTTTAAAGAACAACCCTGACTTTGCATTAGCGATGCTTAAGCAAATGAAATCAACGAATGTGAAGGCCAATACAGGTGTTTCGATTCTGATCAAATCACATGTATTAATGAATACAAGTACTCAGTTGAAGCATATTGCCGAAACGGAATGGTCAAAAATGATACGCCAGATTGAAAGAATCGATGACAAAGTAAAGGATTCAATTGAGGATGTCAGGAATATGCATGCACGAATGGTTGGTTTTGGCGCCTATGATGAATTATCAGTTTCCGATGTCGATGATCTGATCAATAAGATCAAAATGAACAAACCGCACCACCTTTTTTACTCAAAAGAAAAATATGATCAGGCAGTAGATGCAGCGCTCAATCTGCAACACTTTCTACAGATGATTGCAGATGATCTCGGACATATGGGACATGCGTATCATGATGCAGATCTGGCAGCGGCCAGTCGAATGGGGATTTCATAAGGAGAGAAAGAAACATGGATTTTATGAATAAGAAACCAACAGACGCTGACCGTTTTATGCAAAGAATGACGAGTCAGCATTCAAGCACTTCGATTTTTTCAAATGCTGGTGTAAATACCTCTGAAATGACACCTGAACAATTGGCTGCGTTCAAAGAGAGGAAGAGACAAGAACAAAAATTGGCGTTAATGAATTCAATCAAAAAACAATTAAGCTATGCATTCCAGGAAGACCGTAAGAATTTGTCTTCGATCCTTGAAAACATTACAGATGCCGAGCAGGCTATAAAGACAAAACGAGAAATCCTCAACCATCATATGTCTGGAAAAGCAATAGATAGTGTCACTGATAAAATGAAAGATCACCTTTCATTTGATAAAGTTCATTCTGATGTTTCGAGTGTAATCAATTCCATTGGCTTATAAGGTAGAGAGTCAATATCGCTTAAAATAAGGAAGATATCATCTCCGACAAAGTGGCGCAGCGAGAACGAATCACGAATGAAACTGTGCGTCTGGAAAACGATCATTAGCACAGAAAAAAGCAGACTGTTCCCAGTCTGCTTTTCCCATTACGATCTAAAGAAATCAATCAGCGGCTGAAAATCCTTAGACAAATCAACGTCATTCGGCTCTGCTTGAAGCAGGCGGTCAATCATTTGCTCTAATTCCTCAATATCATTTTTATCTGTGTATTCAATGAAGTTTAAGCTTTCAAGCCAATCCCGGTAGGAATGTTTAGCTTTGCCGTAGCTATTTCCAAAGACGAGGCATGGTGTTTTGGTGATAATCGAGAAAATCATTGCGTGAAGGCGGTCGGTAATGACCAATTTACTTGAACCGATGCGGTCAAGCATCTCCATAAAATGCTTTTCCCGATCCTCGTAATCAATCATATCGACCGTATCAAGCACCGTGTCTGTACGCTCCGCGTAGGTTGTTTTTTCTGCCCATTTCATCATGTGTGAAATAAAATCTTCATCGGTTACCTTCTCCTTGTCCGCTCTTAAAATAAAAAGAACGCCGTCCCGTTCAAGCACTTTCGGTACGATATCCAAAGACAGCACCATATCCGGTGTAAAGATCACATCTGAATTAAAGGTTTCTTTCACAACATCGAGCGTCTGCGTCTCCCGCGCGGCAATCGTTAAATGTGGATTTTGATGGTACGCATCCTGTGTTTTTTTCTTTTCTTTGTTTCCGTCCTCTGTATCTTCAAAATAGACGGATTGAGGAAGAGAAATGGATTTATAGTCTTTAAACGCTGCAAAGACCTTCCTTCTGTCCTCCTCAATATCGAGATAAAGATTGCCTAAATTTCCTCCGCCGGTAAAGCAGACAATATCGTCTTCACGGATGATTTCCTTCACTAATTCGATGCCTTCATCCGTCGCATAGTCCATAATTTCAATATATTCATAGTACGGAAAACGATTTTTAATAAATTTCTCTTCCGCATACGCAATCGCTTGGTCTCCGATGTTTGTGTAACTCGGGGAACCAAACAAAAATACTTTTCGTTTATCATTTAATAAGGCTTCGGGTTTTACATTCGGCGCGATCCCTTTACCTAGTTTTTTGCCTTTGATTTCTTGTATAGCCATGTCTGCGTCCTCCTTCTAGGTTGTGCTTGTTACCTGTCTGTACCCAGAAAGGAGGGTGAATATGCACGGGCATGTGCTTGCCCCGGCTTTATATCAGATACATCGTTTTCGCCAGTTTTAAGGATGCCGCAATGTTTCTTGCCGTTCTTTCCATATTCTCGGCTGCATGCCCAAGTGCGTCTGCAAGGGGCACGGCTCCCGGCACGATGCTAAAAAGGGCATCCATCCCGTGTGCATAGACCGCATCACTGTCTCGCGAAACGGATCCCGCAAGTCCAATGACAGGCACATCGTATGCCTTAGCCGCTTTGGCCACGCCAATCGGCGTCTTCCCGTAAACTGTCTGGCTGTCAATCCGCCCTTCGCCGGTAATCACAAGATCTGCATCCTGAACCTCGCTTTCAAACTGGACCGCATCGAGGACGATGTCAATGCCTCTCTTCAAATCAGCACGGAGAAAAGCAAGAAGACTCCATCCGAGACCGCCTGCTGCACCGGCGCCTTCTGTTTCCCTGAAGCTTGTTTCAAGCGTTTTCTCTGCCACATCCGCAAAGCGGGACAGATTCTGGTCAAGGATACGCACCATGTCAGGCGTGGCGCCTTTTTGAGGACCGAAAACAGCGGAAGCCCCTCTTGGCCCTGTTAACGGGTTATCCACGTCGCAGGCGACTTCGATTTTTATATTTCGCAATCTGGGATCAAGTCCTGCCAAATCTATTGAAGAAAGCTGAGAAAGCGCACCGCCTCCGGGTCCAATTTCATGGCCTGATTCATCAAGAAGCCTCCCGCCCAGCGCCTGAACCATCCCGGCTCCGCCATCGTTTGTGGCGCTTCCGCCGATTCCGATGATCAAATGCTCTGCACCCGCATCAAGAGCAGCTCCGATTAATTCTCCCGTTCCTCTAGTAGAAGTGGCAAACGGATTTCTCTTCTCTGCGGGCACAAGGTGCAATCCCGATGCGGCAGCCATCTCAATCACAGCCGTTTTTCCGTCTCCCATTAGGCCAAAAAACGCTTTTACCGGTTCCCCGAGCGGACCCGTAACCATCTGCTCTTTTATGATTCCGCCTGTGGCATCGATTAATGACTGTACCGTTCCCTCACCGCCGTCCGCCATCGGCAGCTTCCGATATTCAGCATTAGGGAAAACTGTTTTGAAGCCTCTTTCTATGGCATGAGCCGCCTCCAACGCTGATAAGCTTTCCTTAAAAGAATCTGGTGCAATAATGATTTTCATCCAATCGCCTCTTTCAAAAAGTGATGATTTACAGTGTCTTTTCTTCAATTTACCATAATTACTTTTGGAGATATATACCAATTTATCAGTAAAAATTTTATTAAAAATTAGAAATGAAAGTGTTTGCATTAATAAAACATTCACGTTATCATACTTGTATACAAGTATACTCCTTAGTGAAGAAGGTGAGCGTATGCTAGACTCCAAGGACCTGTTATATCCCGCAAAATGGCTTTCAAAAGCGTCAACCGGCGTTCGCGTTGCTTGCGAGCTGAGAATGCGAATTATTTCAGGCATGATTGAAAGCGGTACCATTCTATCAGAAAATACAATCGCGGCTGAGTTTTCAGTAAGCCGTTCGCCGGTTCGCGAAGCGTTAAAAATACTGGCTTCCGAAAAAATCATTCGTTTAGAACGAATGGGAGCGGTTGTGATTGGGTTAACTGAAAAGGAAATCGCAGAAATATATGACGTGCGTTTATTATTAGAAACGTTTGTCTTTGAACGGCTTGTCAAAATCGACGTTGAGCCTTTAGTCAAAGATCTCAGCAAGATTCTAGAAATCATGAAAGTCTCCATCAAATACGAGGACGCGGACGAGTTTTCATTTCAGGATGTGTTATTCCATGAAACGATTATCCGCGCCATTGATCACTCATACATTCAGATGATCTGGAACAATCTAAAACCCGTAATGGAAAGCTTTATTCTTTTATCAATGCGGGTGCGGTTAAAGGAAAAGTACGAAGATTTCTCAAGGATTCTGGACAACCATGAGCTATATATTCAAGCAATCAAAACAAAGGACAGGGCGCTGATGGTTCAGTCTCTGCACCAGAATTTTGACGATGTGCAAGAAAAAGTAGAGGACCTCTGGCTCTCACAACAAATGCTGGCAAAAGGAGCTGAACACCAAAATGACTAGTTATATGTTAGGAATCGATATCGGTACGACCAGCACAAAGGCTGTATTATTCACTGAAAACGGAGACGTGGTACAGAAAGAAAGCATCGGCTACCCGCTCCATACACCGGACATCTCAACAGCTGAACAAAATCCGGAAGAGATTTTTCAGGCTGTCATCCATACAACAGCAAAAATCACGAAACAGCACCCGGAAAAACAAATCTCATTTATTTCCTTCAGCAGCGCCATGCACAGCGTCATTGCCATGGACGAAAATGATCAGCCGCTGACGCCATGCATCACGTGGGCAGATAACCGAAGCGAAGGCTGGGCGCATAAGATTAAAGATGAGCTCAATGGGCATGAGGTTTACAAACGAACAGGAACACCCATTCATCCGATGTCACCGTTAAGCAAAATTACATGGATCACAAACGAACGAAAAGAAATTGCTTCTAAAGCCAAAAAATATATCGGCATCAAAGAGTACATTTTCAAACAGCTATTTAATGAGTATGTAATCGATTACTCATTGGCATCAGCGACAGGGATGATGAATCTGAAAAGCTTGGATTGGGACGAGGAAGCACTGACGGTCGCAGGCATTACGCCGGATCACTTATCCAAACTCGTGCCGACAACCCAGATCTTTCAGCACTGCAGCCCGAAATTAGCGATACAGATGGGAATCAATCCGGACACACCTTTTGTCATCGGCGCAAGCGACGGCGTACTGTCCAATCTCGGCGTCAATGCCATTAAAAAAGGAGAAATCGCCGTTACGATCGGTACGAGCGGCGCTATCCGAACCATTATCGACCAGCCGCAAACCGACGAAAAGGGGAGAATTTTCTGCTACGCGTTAACGGACAAGCATTGGGTTATCGGCGGTCCGGTGAACAATGGGGGCATCGTTCTTCGCTGGATCAGAGATGAATTTGCTTCATCAGAAATCGAAACAGCGACAAGACTGGGAATTGACCCGTATGACGTGCTGACGAAGATTGCTGAACGCGTCAGACCGGGTTCTGACGGCCTGCTGTTCCATCCGTATCTCGCCGGGGAACGCGCTCCGTTATGGAACTCGGATGTACGCGGCTCATTTTTCGGCCTGACCATGTCACATAAAAAAGAACATATGATACGTGCAGCATTAGAAGGGGTCATTTACAACCTGTACACTGTGTTCCTGGCGCTAACAGAATGCATGGACGGACCGGTCACCCGAATTCAAGCGACTGGCGGCTTTGCAAGATCAGAGGTTTGGCGGCAAATGATGTCGGATATCTTTGAATCAGAGGTTGTCGTTCCGGAAAGCTATGAAAGTTCATGTCTTGGCGCCTGCATTTTAGGCCTGTATGCGACAGGGACAATCGATTCGTTCGATGCCGTGTCCGACATGGTCGGCAGCACGTACAGACATACGCCAATTGAAGATTCGGCCAAAGAATATAGAACATTAATGCCGATTTTCATTAATCTATCAAGATCATTAGAAAATCAATATACCCAAATTGCAAATTATCAAAGAAGCCTAATTACACACAAATAGCACATGACATGAAGGGGAGGGCATTACCATGCCGTTAATCATTGTTGCACTTGGGATCCTAGCTTTACTGATTTTGATTATGGGCTTAAAATTAAACACATTTATCTCATTACTGATCGTATCATTCGGCGTGGCACTGGCACTTGGGATGCCGTTTGATAAAGTTGTCAGTTCCATTGAAGAAGGTATAGGGGGGACACTTGGCCACATCGCACTCATCTTCGGACTCGGTGCGATGCTGGGCAAGCTGATTGCTGATTCAGGCGGCGCACAGCGTATAGCAATGACGCTCGTCAACAAATTCGGCGAGAAAAATATACAGTGGGCTGTTGTGATTGCTTCATTTATTATCGGAATCGCGTTGTTCTTTGAGGTAGGATTGGTTCTCTTAATCCCGATTGTATTTGCGATTTCAAGAGAATTGAAGATTTCTATTTTATATCTCGGTATACCGATGGTCGCAGCATTATCCGTCACACACGGTTTCCTGCCGCCGCACCCGGGACCAACAGCGATTGCCGGGGAATACGGCGCAAACATCGGTGAAGTGCTGCTGTACGGCTTCATTGTTGCTGTTCCGACAGTGCTGATTGCAGGGCCAATATTTACAAAGTTGGCGAAAAAAATCGTTCCTGCATCATTTGCGAAAAACGGAAATATATCGTCACTCGGTACACAAAAAACATTCAAGCTTGAAGAAACACCAGGCTTTGGAATCAGTGTATTTACAGCAATGCTTCCGATTATCATCATGTCGATCGCTACCATCATTGATTTGCTTCAGGAAACAATAGGATTTGCGGATAACAGTTTCCTGGCTTTCATCCGTTTAATCGGGAATGCATCGACTGCCATGATCATCTCACTGCTCGTTGCTGTTTACACAATGGGAATCGCACGCAACATTCCAATCAAAACCGTCATGGACTCTTGTTCTACAGCCATCTCGCAAATTGGCATGATGCTGTTGATCATCGGGGGAGGCGGCGCCTTTAAACAAGTATTAATCAACGGTGGTGTCGGCGACTACGTAGCAGATTTATTCAAAGAAACGGCATTATCACCGATTCTGCTGGCATGGCTCATTGCAGCGATCCTGCGCATCTCCTTAGGATCAGCAACCGTTGCCGCATTAAGCACGACGGGGCTCGTCATTCCATTGCTGGGACAGTCCGATGCCAACCTTGCATTAGTGGTGCTCGCAACTGGCGCGGGAAGCGTCATCGCTTCACACGTCAACGATGCCGGCTTCTGGATGTTCAAAGAATATTTTGGATTAAGCATGAAGGAAACATTTTCCACATGGACCTTGCTGGAAACAATTATCTCCGTTGCTGGACTAGGATTTATTTTATTGTTAAGTTTAGTTGTATGAAATTATTGAAGGAGATGTAACACATGTTCAATACAATTGGTGTCATAGGCTTAGGCGTAATGGGAAGCAATATCGCCTTAAACATGGCAAATAAAGGCGAAAAAGTCGCCGTCTATAATTACACCAGGGATTTAACGGACCAGCTTGTGAAAAAGCTGGATGGACAATCGTTAAGCCCGTACTACGAGCTTCAAGATTTTGTTCAATCACTAGAAACACCAAGAAAAATCTTTCTGATGGTCACAGCGGGAAAACCAGTCGATTCCGTCATCCATTCGTTAATGCCTTTGCTTGAAGAAGGAGACGTCATTATGGACGGAGGCAACTCCCACTACGAAGACACAGAAAGAAGATATGACGAGCTGAAGGAAAAAGGAATCGGCTACTTAGGAATCGGCATTTCCGGCGGGGAAGTCGGCGCATTACAAGGGCCTTCCATCATGCCGGGCGGAGATCGAGACGTCTATGAAAAAGCCGCTCCGATCCTGACCAAAATCGCAGCGCAAGTCGGAGAAGACCCTTGCTGTGTCTACATCGGGCCAAAAGGGGCAGGGCACTTTACAAAAATGGTGCACAACGGCATTGAGTATGCAGATATGCAGCTGATTGCAGAAGCCTATACATTTCTTAGAGAAACGCTTCGTCTGCCGCTCGAAGAAATTGCCAGCATCTTTGAAACGTGGAATCAAGGTGAGCTGAAAAGCTATTTAATAGAGATTACAGCGGAGATTTTACGGAAAAAGGACGAACATACAGGTCAGCCGCTAATCGATGTCATTCTTGATAAAACCGGCCAGAAAGGCACAGGAAAATGGACAAGCATGCAAGCCATTGATAACGGCATTCCATCCGCTATTATCACCGAGTCCTTGTTCGCGCGCTACCTGTCGTCCTTAAAAGAAGAACGTATGGCGGCTGAACCATTGTTAGCCGGTCCGGAAACAGAGGAAAAACATTACGATAAGGACCTCTGGATTGAATACGTCCGACAAGCCTTATACATGGGAAAAGTTTGCGCCTACGCACAAGGCTTTGCTCAATATAAAATGTCATCTGAGCTTTACGGATGGAACCTGCCGCTGAAAGACATCGCTTTGATTTTCCGCGGCGGCTGCATCATCCGCGCGGATTTCCTAAATGTCATCAGCGAGGCATTCCAAGAGCAGCCAGATCTCTCAAACCTGCTGATTGCACCTTATTTTTCAGAAAAAATGAAAGCCTATCAGACAGGCATGCGAAAAGTCGTTTGCGAGGGAATCAGCGCCGGCAGCGCGTTCCCATGCTTAAGCACCGCGCTCTCTTACTACGACGGCTACCGTACAGGGCGTTCCAACGCCAACCTATTACAGGCGCAGCGCGATTATTTCGGCGCCCACACGTACGAGCGGACAGATATGGATGGCGTTTTTCATACCAATTGGTCTGATGCAAACTAATAGATAAGGCTGACAGCTGGAGCTTTTATACCAGCTGCCAGCTTTTTTTATAGGATAAACTCACATATCACAACTAATTGAGAATCAAACATATAAAATTTAATATGTGTCAAAGTGCAATTTATGCTGATCACACCAGCACTTTCCTTCACGATGAGTGGAAAAAGAGAAAATAATTAAGGGGTTTTGTCTTGACAAAAAATATATATTAATTAATAATTCATATATAATTAGAATTATTATTGAAAGCACTATTGCTTTCTAAACCATTTTTAGGAGGAATAACATTATGTCTTTAATCGGTAAAGAAGTACAACCATTCGAAGCAAAAGCATTCAAAAACGGTGAATTCATCGATGTAACAAACGAATCTCTGAAAGGCCAATGGAGCGTATTCTGCTTCTACCCAGCAGATTTCTCTTTCGTATGCCCAACTGAGCTTGAAGATCTTCAAAACCAATACGCTGCACTTAAAGAATTAGGTGTTGAAGTGTACTCTATCTCTACAGATACTCACTTCGTACACAAAGGCTGGCATGACAGCTCTGAAAAAATCGGCAAAATCACTTACGCAATGATCGGTGACCCATCTCAAACGATCTCTCGCAACTTCGATGTGCTTGACGAAGAAACTGGTCTTGCTGACCGCGGAACATTCATCATCGATCCAGATGGCGTGATCCAAACTGTTGAAATCAATGCAGGCGGTATCGGCCGTGACGCAAGCAACCTGATCAGCAAAGTAAAAGCAGCACAATACGTTCGTCAAAATCCAGGTGAAGTTTGCCCAGCTAAATGGGAAGAAGGCGGCGAAACGCTTACACCTAGCCTTGATCTAGTAGGTAAAATCTAAGGAGTGCATTCAATTGGTACTTGATCCAAATATCAAAGCACAATTAAATCAATACATGCAGCTAATTGAGAACGACATTGTTCTCAAAGTGAGTGCAGGTGAAGATGACACTTCTAAGGACATGCTGGCTCTCGTTGATGAGCTGGCTTCCATGTCATCTAAAATCACTGTTGAAAAAGCTGAATTGAACAGAACGCCAAGCTTCAGTGTGAACCGCGTCGGAGAAGACACTGGCGTCACTTTCGCCGGTATTCCTCTAGGACACGAATTCACTTCTTTAGTGTTGGCATTGCTGCAAGTGAGCGGCAGACCGCCTAAGGTAGATCAAAAAGTCATTGATCAGGTGAAAAAGATCAGCGGTGAATACCACTTTGAATCTTATATCAGCCTGACATGCCACAACTGTCCTGATGTTGTACAAGCTTTAAACATGATGAGCGTGCTGAACCCGAACATCACTCACACCATGATTGACGGTGCGGCATACAAATCAGAAGTTGAAAGCAAAAACATTATGGCAGTGCCAACGGTTTATCTAAACGGCGAATCCTTCGGAAGCGGCCGTATGACCCTCGAAGAGATTCTTGCGAAAATGGGCAGCGGCGCAGATGCATCTGAGTTTGCTGACAAAGATCCTTACGACGTTCTTGTTGTCGGCGGCGGACCTGCCGGCGCAAGTGCAGCCATTTACACGGCGCGTAAAGGAATCCGCACAGGTGTTGTCGCTGAACGCTTCGGCGGACAAGTTCTCGACACACTGAGCATCGAAAACTTCATCAGCGTAAAAGCAACTGAAGGACCGAAGCTTGCTGCAAGTCTTGAAGAGCACGTGAAGGAATATGATATTGATGTCATGAACCTTCAGCGCGCAAAACGACTTGAGAAAAAAGATCTGTTCGAACTTGAACTCGAAAACGGTGCTGTCCTGAAAAGTAAAACAGTCATCCTTTCAACAGGTGCCCGCTGGCGCAATGTCAACGTACCTGGTGAACAAGAGTTCAAAAACAAAGGTGTCGCATACTGCCCGCACTGTGATGGCCCATTGTTTGAAGGCAAAGACGTAGCCGTTATCGGCGGCGGAAACTCTGGTATCGAAGCAGCGATTGATCTTGCAGGTATTGTCAATCACGTCACTGTGCTAGAGTTCGCGCCGGAACTGAAGGCAGACGAAGTCTTGCAAAAACGTCTCTACAGCCTGCCAAACGTTACTGTCGTGAAAAACGCACAAACAAAAGAAATCACAGGTGATCAGAGTGTTAACGGCATCACATATGTAGACCGTGAAACAGGCGAAGAAAAACACGTTGAACTCCAAGGTGTATTCGTCCAAATCGGTCTCGTGCCAAACACTGAATGGTTAGACGAAACCGTTGAACGCAACCGCATCGGCGAAATCGTAGTCGACAAACATGGCGCTACAAGCGTCCCAGGCTTATTCGCTGCCGGCGACTGCACAGACGGCCCTTACAACCAAATCATTATTTCAATGGGATCAGGAGCAACTGCCGCTTTAGGCGCGTTTGATTACCTAATCCGTAACTAATATGAAAAGCCGCTATGCTGCTCGAGCTGCAGTATAGCGGCTTTTTTTGCCCATCAAAAACCCGAACCAGGCACTTCGGTTAAGTGCTCGCTTCGGGCCATCTGCTTTATAATTCCTCACCATTCGTTTGAATGACGTTTTTGTACCACTCAAATGAATCCTTCTTATACCGCTTCATGGATCCATTTCCTTCGTTGTCACGATCAACATAGATCATGCCGTAGCGTTTTTTCATTTCGCCTGTTGTAAAGGAAACGATATCAATAATGCCCCACGGCGTGTAGCCGATTAAATCTACACCGTCATAAGTGACCGCTTTTTCCAGTGCTTCAATATGTGATTTCAAATATTGAATACGTTCCGGATCATGGATGGTACCGTCCTCTTCAAGTGTATCAACCGCCCCAAAGCCGTTTTCAACGATGAATAATGGAATTTGGTATCGATCATAGAGACGATTTAATGTGTATCTTAAACCAGTCGGATCAATCGCCCAGCCCCAGTCACTGGATGTGATGTACGGGTTTTCAACACTATTCGGCAATCCGCCGTTTACGACATCTCCCGTATTGTCATTTTCGACATCGCTTTTCACAGTTGTCGACATATAATAACTGAAGCCCAAATAATCGACTGTCCCATTTCTCAAAATCTCGTCATCGCCATCTTCGAACGTGATATTGTATCCTTCTCTTTCAAACTCTTTTAACGCATACTTTGGATAATAACCGCGAACCTGCACATCCGGGAAGAAATAACGCTGTCTCATTTCTTCTTCAGCAAGCATCACATCTTCCGGATTAGAGGAGTAAGGATAAATCGGCACGTGTGACACCATAGCCCCAATTTGGAACTCAGGATTGATTTCTTTTCCTTTTGCCACTGCCAATGCGCTTGCAAGTAACTCATGGTGCGCCGTTTGGTACATGACTTCCTTGGCATTTTCATTTTCTCCGACCACAACTCCTGAGTTCGTCCATAGGAATAGAGGGTTGTTCACATCCATCTGGTTATTGATCTCATTGAATGTCATCCAGTACTTCACTTTATCTTTGTATCGGTTGAAGCAAACCTCAGCAAATTTGACGAAAAAGTCTACGACTTTTCGATTTCTGAAGCCGCCGTATTCTCTTGCAAGATGCAGCGGCAGTTCAAAATGAGACAGGGTAATCACCGGCTCGATTCCATGCTTCAGCAATTCATCAAATACATTATCGTAGAACTGCAAGCCTTCTTCGTTCGGTTCAGCCTCATCGCCTTTCGGGAAAATCCGGCTCCAGCCGATGGACGTCCGCAAGCATTTTAATCCCATTTCCGCAAACAAAGCGATATCTTCCTTGTATCTGTGATAAAAATCAATGGCTTCATGGTTTGGATAAAATTCATTCTCTTCAATGGACTCCGTGATTTTTCTCGGTACGCCGTGCGCACCCGCTGTCATCACATCGACGACACTTGGCCCTTTACCGCCCTGATTCCATCCTCCTTCAAATTGGTGGGCAGCTAAAGCGCCGCCCCATAAGAAATCCTTCGGCATTTTTTCCATCTTATATTCCTCCCTAGCTTACGACTGTAAATAATTTTTGATCTAACGCACTTACTTCAAGATCCTCGATGAGAATTTCCTGATACGCATGTGAATTCGTGATGATGACTGGGGTAATCGTTGTTAACCCTTTCTGTTCAATGAGTGCTTTATCAAATTCGGCAAGCACCTCGCCTTTTTTGACTGTATCTCCCTCTTTCATCTTTAAGGCAAAAGGAGTTCCGTCTAACGTCACTGTATCCAGCCCGATGTGCACAAGCAATTCGACGCCAGAGGTTGAACGCAGACCGATCGCGTGCTTTGTAGGCGCAACCATGACGACGGTTCCGTCAAACGGAGCATAGAGCTTATTATCGGATGGCTCGATCGCCAAGCCTTGTCCCATGGCACCTGAGCTGAATACCTCATCAGGCACCTTAGAAAGCGGAATGATCTTGCCGCTAAACGGAGCATATACGGTTTCTTCATTTGCCTGTGCCGTTTGAAGACTTTCCTTTTCCGGCTGTGCAGCTGTATCTTCACCATAGCCAAAGACCTGAATCAGCACAACAGGAAGAATCACCGCAATCGCAGCACCGATTAAAATACCCCAGATGGACGTCGGGAATTGTTCATTGATGCCATTCACGATCGTCAGAGGTCCCGGAAGTCCGGCATATGCAAAGTAATACGGATTAAAGAAACTGGCCGTGATGGCACCAACCGCACCGGAAATACATCCAAAGATAAACGGCTTCTTAAATCTCAAGGTCACACCGTAGATCGCCGGCTCAGTAATGCCAAACAGTCCGGTTACCCCAGCTGACACACTGACTTTTCTCGTTTCCTTATTTCTCGCCTTTAAGATAACGCCAAGCACTGCGCCAACCTGTGCAACCACCGCAATCGTTTGATACGCCTGGAATGAATCCCGTCCGTATAGATCATAGTTCGCCAATACCATAGGCGTAATGCCCCAATGTACACCAAAGATCACGATGACCTGCCAGAATGCGCCGATGATGGCTCCAGCCAAAGCCGGCACGTTTTCCGCCAAGAAGTTGTAACCGTTTGCAATTCCATTTGCGCCCAATGTTGTCACAGGGCCAATGAGGACAATTGTTACTGGCACCATAATGACCATACATAGAAAAGGAACAAATAACGGTCTGATCACTTCGTTCATTCTCTGATTCAAGAATCGTTCAAGGTAAGACAACATCCATACTAGAAATAATGGCGGCAGCACGGAAGACGTGTATGTCGTTTGCGATAAAGCAATCCCTAAGAAGGAAATGCTCTTTCCGTCTGCGATTTGAGTCGCCATCTCCGCCCATGTCGGGCTGACTAACGCGGCACAGCACGCCACAGCAATATACATGTTGGTTTTAAAATGCTTTGATGCCGTAATCGCGATAAAAATAGGCAAAAACGTAAACGGCGCCCAAGATATGAAACTAAAAACCTGATAAGTTCCCGTTTTCTCAAAGCCATCAAACAATAAATTAATAAGAATTAATGCACCTTGCAAAATACCGGCCGCAGCCAAAATGTACACAAATGGCGCAAATACCGCTGACATGGTCGCGATAACACGGTTCAGGATCGTTCCTTTATTTTCGCTCTGGTCACCAGTCAGATCAATATTGACCAGCTTCGAAAACGCTTCGAAAACGTCCCCTACATGCTGTCCAATAACAATCTGAAATTGCCCGCTGTTCTCCACTACCGTAATCACGCCGGGCATGGATTTAACGATATCTTTCGCTTGCGGCTTAGACCGCTTCAGCACCAAGCGAAGCCTGGTTGCGCAGCGAGAAGCCCCTATCACATTCTCTTCCCCGCCTACCGCCTCCAAAATGTCTTTTGCTAGTCTCGTATAATTTCTCACTTTCCCCGACATTTTCACCCACCCCTTTGTTTTGGTTACGCTTTCATTATAATTGTACCGGTATAATTTATCAATACTCTAACAAAGTATTTATACCTCCATCAAATCTGTAAGCGGTTTATGCTATAATTTTGACAAGTGAAACTAAACGAATGAATGAGGAATGCGTATGTTAAAGTACCAGCAAATCGCAGCGGAGATCGAAAAGTATATAGAAGAACACGAGCTTAAACAGGGAGATAAGCTGCCAGTGCTAGAAACCCTCATGGCCCAGTTTGAGGTCAGCAAAAGCACAATCACAAAGTCTCTGGATCTACTGGAACAAAAAGGCGCGATCTTTCAGCTCAGAGGAAGCGGCATTTTCGTCCGAAAGCATAAACGAAAAGGCTACATCAGCCTCCTGTCGAATCAGGGATTTAAAAAAGACCTCGAGGATTTCAATGTCACCTCAAAGGTCATTGAACTAGACGTGAGAAAGCCAACACCGGAAGCGGCAGAAAACCTCAACATCGGACTTGATGAAGACGTCTACTATGTCAAAAGGGTCCGCTATATCAACGGCCAAACCCTATGCTTCGAAGAATCCTATTACAACAAATCCATCGTGACGTATTTGAACAAGGAAATTGTGTCTCACTCAATCTTTCATTACATCCGGGAAGGATTGGGACTGAAGATTGGCTTTTCTGATTTGTTTCTTCATGTTGGCCAGCTTAATGAGGAAGAAGCGGAGTACTTGGGGCTGAAGGCTGGACTGCCCAAGCTTTATATAGAAAGTATTTTTCATCTGACAAATGGGCAGCCGTTTGATTTCTCGAAAATCTCTTATCATTATGAGCAGTCGCAGTTTGTGGTGCAGGCGAATAGTTTTTTGTTGTAGGGCAGCTGCATCTTGCTCTGATAAAGAAATCCCCCTCTTCTATCATCAACTATGGAAGGTGGTCGACATGTACAAAATCATCATTCCTGCCATACTAGCCATCTTCGTGCTCTGGATACTATTACAGATTTCACTAGAGATGAGCATTTTTAAGAATCCAATGAATTACTTTATCGTATTTATTATCTTTTTCCTCTTTATCAAGATGGCGAAAGAAAAGCATTGAACGGCTATAGGAAACCAGATTTGTACTGAAATCTGGTTTTTTTGTGCTTCACTTTTATTCATCCATTTTATCCTCACTCATTTCGCCACCCTCTTTCCCTCATTTTCATTGTCTCTAAAAGGAGTTATGCGTTACTATCGTATAAGGGTCCAATGATGAAAAATAATGACATACTTTTAAATTAACCTGATATGCACATGCTCATAAATAGGGGTTTATTCTAAAAAGGGGATGGACGGTTTTGGAAAGCAAGTACTTAGATTTACTCGCACAAAAATATGATTGTGAAGAAAAAGTGGTAACGGAAATCATTAATTTAAAAGCAATACTGAACCTGCCAAAGGGCACTGAGCATTTTGTCAGTGATTTGCACGGGGAATATCAAGCATTCCAGCACGTGCTGCGTAATGGTTCGGGACGAGTCAAAGAGAAGATACGCGACATTTTCAGTGGTGTCATTTACGATAAAGAAATTGATGACTTAGCAGCATTGGTCTATTATCCGGAAGACAAATTGAAGTTAATCAAACATGATTTTGATGCGAAAGAAGCGTTAAACGAGTGGTATAAAGAAACGATTAACCGAATGATTAGGCTTGTTTCTTATTGCTCCTCGAAGTATACCCGCTCCAAACTGCGTAAAGCACTGCCTGCCCAGTTTGCTTATATTACGGAGGAGCTGCTATACAAAACAGAACAAGCTGGCAACAAGGAGCAATATTACTCCGAAATCATTGATCAGATCATTGAACTTGGCCAAGCTGATAAGCTGATCACTGGCCTCGCTTACAGCGTTCAGCGATTGGTGGTCGACCATCTGCATGTGGTCGGCGATATTTACGACCGCGGCCCGCAGCCGGATCGGATTATGGAGGAGCTAATCAATTATCATTCTGTCGATATTCAGTGGGGGAATCACGACGTCCTTTGGATCGGTGCCTACTCCGGTTCCAAAGTGTGCCTGGCCAATATTATCCGTATCTGTGCCCGCTATGACAACCTGGATATTATTGAAGACGTGTACGGCATCAACTTAAGACCGCTGCTGAACTTGGCCGAAAAATACTATGACGATAATCCAGCGTTCCGTCCAAAAGCAGACGACAACAGGCCAGAGGATGAGATTAAGCAAATCACAAAAATTCATCAAGCCATTGCCATGATCCAATTCAAGCTTGAGAGCCCGATTATCAAGAGACGGCCGAACTTTAATATGGAGGAACGGCTGTTATTAGAGAAAATAGATTACGACAAAAACGAAATCACGCTGCACGGAAAAACATATCAGCTGGAAAACACCTGCTTTGCGACAATTAATCCGGAACAGCCAGACCAGCTATTAGAAGAAGAAGCAGAGGTCATAGACAAGTTGCTATTTTCTGTCCAGCATTCCGAAAAGCTGGGCCGCCATATGAATTTTATGATGAAAAAAGGCAGCCTTTATTTAAAATATAACGGCAACCTGTTGATTCACGGCTGTATTCCTGTCGATGAAAACGGCAACATGGAAACGATGATGATTGAGGATAAACCGTATGCAGGCCGTGAGCTGCTTGATGTATTTGAACGATTCTTGCGGGAAGCGTTTGCCCACCCGGAAGAAACCGATGACCTGGCGACAGATATGGCTTGGTATTTATGGACAGGCGAGTACTCTTCCCTCTTCGGAAAACGTGCCATGACGACATTTGAGCGGTATTTCATTAAAGAGAAGGAAACGCATAAAGAAAAGAAAAACCCGTATTATTATTTACGTGAAGACGAGGCAACCTGCCGAAACATCCTGGCAGAATTCGGCCTCAATCCAGATCATGGCCATATCATCAACGGCCATACACCAGTAAAAGAAATCGAAGGAGAAGACCCAATCAAAGCAAACGGAAAAATGATCGTCATCGACGGCGGCTTCTCCAAAGCCTACCAATCCACAACAGGCATCGCCGGCTACACGCTGTTATACAACTCCTACGGCATGCAGCTCGTCGCCCATAAACACTTCAACTCCAAGGCAGAAGTCCTAAGCACCGGAACCGATGTGTTAACGGTGAAACGATTAGTGGACAAAGAGCTTGAGCGGAAGAAAGTGAAGGAAACGAATGTTGGTGAGGAACTGTTGCAGGAAGTTGCGATTTTGGAGAGTTTGCGGGAGTATCGGTATATGAAGTGAGGGGTGTGGGGTTCAGGGATTATTCTCTGGGCTCTTTTCTTATGGTACTACAATACTTATTTAGCACAGAATATAGCTAACAAGTCTAGTTATCTGATCATTCATAAGTATGTAAATAAGACCATACAAATAATGGTTCACCGTGATAAATTAAGAGGAAACAAATATTCTCATGATTGATAGAAACTAAATCACCTTTAATTTCTTTATGTCTACTGGAGTTTATACAGAGAAATAGCATGTAAAATAAGAAAGTACAATATCTCATTCGACTAGATATATTAATCCTTCCTCTTTCGTTGTGAATAAAGAGTTTTGGAAAGAATTCTTCATTTCAATGCATTGCAAAACCAACGAGACATTGACAGACAGTTAATCAAAAACATCAGATGAGCTGGCTTTAAGTGATGAAGCAAACACTATTTTAGCCTTTTCTAAAAGAAAAAATGCTGAGACTAATCAGCATTTTTATATAAGAAATAATAATCAATTGTCTAGCGTTGTAAACCTTAATTTTCTTTAAAACTCAACTGTTTTGCTTCATTTAGTTGCATCCAGTCATGGCTTGTTGAAGTTACTACTTTATAACTAACTCCAATTTTTTCAAAGTATTTCATTGCGCATAATATTTTCCGTTTTTCTTGTGGAAAACGTAGATCTTCCAGTTTAACTCCACCTTTTGTTTCCCTCACTAACTCAAGTTTTAATTTTCCGTTATACCGTCTCACAATTGCCCAGTCAGGATTATAGTTTCCGATTATTTTTGGTAACAAGATCTTGAACTTAGGTGGGAACTTAAAATAAAGAATTGTATTATCTTTCTCCACATCTGGTTTGATTAGATTCTCAATGAATTCACGTTCAACATCGGAATCAACCTGAATTTTATCGTACAGTCCTGCTTTACCAGCCTCAATTAATTCTCTTTGAGGTTGTTTAACCATTTCAGGGAAAAGAGTATCTAATTCATAGACTTCTGTATTATCGTCAATTTCAAATTCGATATTATCAACAATATGGTCACTTAACGTAATACGAATTTCAGAAAGGAACGTTGAAATCCATCCTTCAGGGTTATAGAAGATCTTTTCCGTCTGTTCTTTATTAATACGTTTAAAAATGTCTACAATTGTTTTCTTCGTTAAGTTGGTCTCATTTGCAGTTCGAGTAATAAAGTCTGGAATTGGGTAGGTTGACTTTTCAGCCTGTTCAACTTGCTTTTTAGGCTTCTCAGCTTTTTCAGTTTGAAATTTATATGGCTCAAATTTCTTTACTGTAATTTCATTTGCAAATTTTACATAAGACTCTCCATATAATTCACCCATATGGAGCACTTTAAATCCACGTAGACGCTCATCTTTTGTCTTTTTCTTAAGGTCATCATTAGCCTCTACTATGAATTCATAATGATTCTTTTCCCCTCTGGAATCTTCCATTTCGATTTTTATTTTTGCACTCTCTCCTTCAACAGAAACAAGAGAGATTTTATACTCACACATAATAAAGCGACCTTTTGTTATTTCAATTAGAGGAGATGGGAATTTTGCATTATTGAGCCTTTCAACACACTGCTCAATCAGTTTATCAGTATCAACAGATACATTATAAGACATCTTTTTATTCAACTTTCTCCAAAACTCATTAAACTCTTCTGACTTATAAATATCGTCTCTTCTGTTTACTTCACTTGGTTCTGGTGGCTTAGGCGTTGGTGGTGCATCTACACCATCTTCAATGTATTCTTGCTGTAATCTCGATACAAATGATTCATATTGCTCGTTTGCTACGACCGTTAAAATATTTATATCGTGGTTTTCCGCCCTCTTGCCTTCTTGATCCACCGCTAATCGCAATCCACGACCAATTTCTTGACGTTTTTTCATTGTTGAGCTTGTTTGATTAAGTGTACAAATTTGAAAGACATTTGGATTGTCCCAACCTTCTTTTAATGCAGAATGAGCAAATATAAAAGAAACTGGCTCACCAAAACTTAAAAGACGTTCTTTATCTTTCATTATTAGTTCAAACGCCTGTTTTTCCATTTCACGTTGCTTTTGGTTTTTACCCTCTGTATCAACTGCTTCTTCTTCAGGAGAATCCGCTTTTGGCTTTGAAAAGTAACCTTGTCGCACTTCGTTTGCAGATAAACCCTTAAAATCATCGTAATGACGTTTTAATCGTTCAAAACTTTCATCAAATAGTCTCTTTATCATTCCATCATGAGCAGTATAGTTCTTTACTCTATCAATGAAAAACAGAGAAAGCACCTTGATTCCTTGGGCCTTTAATGTTTGTTGGCGTTGCATATGAACGCTTATTGTTCTTTCAATTTGTGCTCTAAAGATACTTTCTTTCGACAACATGGAGTCACTAACAGATAGGGTTACACCATTTTCAAATACAACCAACTGATCTTCTTCATTTCGACCGTATCGAATATCTTCAACAACAAATTGCTCATAATCAGGGTTTTTCGTTTTAACAAACAGGTCATCCCCTTGTTTTAAGGAAATGTCCCTTTCAACCAACTGCCCCTTATCTAACACCAAAGCCCTTAATACAGCAGTCATTGGGTTTCTCTTAATTTCCAATAAACGAAGAATTCCCTCATTTAGATTCCCCAATTCAGAAATCCCAATTACCTCAATCTGCTTAACTAAGTTGTTCCTGAAAGCATCAATTGGTGTTAGTCGATACACTAAGTTCGGTGTTTCCCGATGGGTTGCTGAATATCTTAAAACAAATAAAGGTTTTAGCGTACGAATTGCTTCCTTTGCTTTGTTTGTTTCAAAGTTTTGGGCTTCATCCAAAATAATAATTGGTCTCGTTGCCTGTATATACTCATAGGGTTTCCATTCCCCCTGAAGTTTTTCAGTATGTTTAAAAATGTTGTTACTCGCTTTATTAAATGAATCTATCGTCATCACCATTACGGTTAAATCACTGCTATTTGCAAAAGTATTTAACTCACCTAATTTCGCACTATCATATTCAATAACAGCAACGTCTTGATTATCATATAACTGACGAAAGTGATTTCTCATTGTTTTAAGGGACTTAATAACCCCTTGATAAATAGCAATGCTTGGGACAACAACTATAAATTTTGTAAACCCATAATTCTTTTTCAATTCATACATTGTCCGAATATATACATATGTCTTACCTGTCCCTGTCTCCATTTCAACCGTAAAGTGCGGAACACGAATTGAATCGTTCCCTGCTACTTCAAGTACCATTCCATCATCAACATACAAGTCATCTGAGAATTCCAGTTCACTTCCACGACTTTCATCGTTATTACCCTCTTGAACTTTTTGGAGATTTTCAAACAACATAATCTCGTCTAAAAATTCATCAGCAGGAAAGTTGGGAGTAACATCATTCATTGTCCCTACAGGTAAGTCAATCTGCTCTTGATAGGGTACTCCTTCAAACAAATCAACAACGCTGGAAATGGCATCTAACTGGAACTGTTGATCAGGATTATATTGCAAAGTAAGTTTTTTCGCCAATTAGTCCACCTCCATTAGATTGTTTTGACGTTCATCGATTCACTGAGAAGAATCTTTTGTTCGTTTGATAACGCATTGTCAAGACAAATAAATGTACCCTTTTCATATTCATCACTTAAGAATCTACCTGTCTCTCCTTGTAATTTCTCATCCAGACAAACAACTAAGGGAAACGGAACATCCTCATGCATAATGACCCAAAGTGAGTTAGAATACTTAATAACCTTTTTATAATTGCTATCAAGTGGAAACCCTTGCTGAAGCATTAACTCAGTAACTACGTCTAAATCTACTGCACCTTCTTTAATTGGTGTATCTGTAATCCATGCAATTTGTTCGTTTAAACGTTCTGGTTTTTTTTCTTTAAATAGTTCCCATTTTCTAATGTTGGTTTTATCCATATGATAAACTTTAAATCCTTGATCTAAAGCAAAATCATTTTCACTTTTTTCTTTAATAACTTGAATGCTTCTTATAATACGTTCCTTTGTAACTTCTGCTATTGTAGAGTAATGTTCATTATCTATTGGTTCTGGAACTTGAACTAAGATAAATTTCCTGTTTCCATCATCTTCTTGATTCATTTCTAATACTGCCTGGGCAGTTGTGCCAGACCCCGCAAAAAAGTCTAATACCAAGTCTCCACTATCCTTATTTGTAGCCAACTCTAATATTTTCTTAATTAACCTTACTGGTTTCGGAGTTTCAAAAGGGACACCAGTATCATTAAATAAATCCCTTAATTCTTGAGTAGCCTCTTGATTATCTCCAAAGTCCTCCCTTTTCCACCAAGTTACAGGCACAGTTCCAGATTGAACTTCTGACAAGAATCTCTTTATTCTGGGAACTCCATCACCATTTCTCCCAAACCAAATTCTATTATCTTCAATTAATTGTTTCATTCTTTCTTTAGACGTAAACCAACAACGTCCTTTTGTTGGATATGCAACCTCTCCATTCGGAGTTTCAATAGGATAATCATAATCCTTTGAATAAGTTTTAACTGTCATATTATCAGATTGCCACGGGCCCCTTGGATCATTATCAGGATTTTTATATAGTGCATTTTGCTCGGCAGTTCTCGGGAACAAGTTCCTATTCCAACCTATCTCATCGTTTTTACTATGCTTTTTTTTCTTAGCATATACGACTATAAAGTCGTGCATATCACTAAAATATGTGGCATCATTTTGTGGAGCAAATTTCTTCTGCCAAACAATATTCGTTACAAAATTTTCTTCACCAAATATTTCATCCATTATTTGTTTTAGATTAGCATGTTCATTATCATCTATACTTACAAAAATAACACCGTCATCTTTAAGTAAATTCCTTGCTAATCTTAATCGAGGATACATCATGTTCAACCAGTTCGCATGATATCTCCCACCTGATTTTGGGTTACTTGTAAGTAATCCTTGTTCGTCTGCTTGTCCAGACTTTTGCAAGTATTTTTCTACAGGTAATTTAAAATCATCTTTATATACAAAGTCTTTCCCTGTGTTATACGGAGGATCAATATATATACACTTTATTTTCCCAGTATAACTCTTCTGCAATATGCGAAGTACCTCTAAATTATCTCCTTCTATTAAAATATTTTTTGTAGATTCTTCATCTACTCCGTCACCTTCAGAAAATCTTAATGTCCCTTCTGGGGGAAGGAAAGCAAGTTTTCGAGCTTCTTTTTTCCCTGACCAATTAAAACTAAAAAACTCCTCATTGCTCTCTTCATTTTCATAATTTAATGCTGTTACTTCTTCCTTCAGAATCTCTAAGTTTAAAATTCCATCTTGAACAGCGTTTGGAAACAACTCTTTTAACTTCTCTATTCTTTCTTCATCAACCCGCTCAGGTCTTTTTAATTCCTCAATAGGCATTTCTTACACCTCTTCTTCCTCTAAATTCGCTTCAATTACTTCGACTTTTTCATGCTCCGTACCATAGTCATCATAGAATGCTAAGAAGTTACTCTTAGCCCGACTGGAGGAATATGCATATCCTTTAAATGATTCGCACGAGAAACGCACATCGCAGTTTCGGCAAACGTGTACTGCAAATGTTTTGTTGTCTTGAACTTTAGAAAGTAATTTCTCAACAGGCGGGGGGCTGAACTCAAACCCTTCAATCATATCAACCACTTCTCCAAAGGATTCTAAATAAGCCTCTACCTGTTCCATCTCTAATTCAATTGGAACTTCTGGATTCCATTCCGTAATGGCTTCTTCTAAAATTTGTTCATTATTAGCTTGGGATGCCCGTTGCTTTGCTTTTCTTAGTCCCTCTGTTTCACCGATAGCGATAATGGAAGTACCATCTAAATGTTGCCCCCGTACAGATTGCCAAATATGAGCATAGATGTTGAGTTGTCCTTCATAATCTTTTTTATTACATCGAACAAAATCAACATCATGGGTTTTAATATCATACATAACCGTCTTGTCATCCTCTTTCACAACGTCCACTACACCTTGAATCGTATAAGATTTTCCCGATGGTGTTTTTTGCTGTGGAAGAGTCAGTCTTACTTCTGTATCGGAAACATTCTCAGCAAGGTTTCTAAGTTTTTTCCAATATTGTTTTACTTGTTCTAAAGCCATTCTTTTGACATGAGGGGACAATGAATGTCCCCCTTCCAATCTCAACAGTTCATAATTCTCTTCAAATGCTTCCTCAATGAATTTTAACATTTCATCATTATTCATTTCTATCACCTCTTAACGAAATGATTTGGTTATGGATATCTTCGATCGTTTGATGAACCAAAGACCCAAACAACATAGTTTGCGAACGAGAAGGAACAAATCCGTATTTTTTAAACACCATGTAATTCCTTGGGCATTTTAAATACATCAAATAATCACTTGTGTATGAATAAACTTTCGGAATTTCTGCTTCCTTCACTTCTACTTTAGGCATGTCCGATACGACTACGTTGGGTATTTGAGGATATTTCATTTCTTCTATTAATTGCTTAAATGCTGGTTCAACCTTTTGCCCAGCTCCTCTTAAATGACTGATAATTAGCATCTCTTCTGCTCGTGATAATGCCACATAGAACAATCTCATTGTATCAAATTCAGGGATACGCTCTAATGGTTCATTATCACCATCAATTAAGGGTCTAACAATCTCTTCTTCTCTGGGTACATTCTGATTCTTTTTTCCAGGGTTTCCAAGAATCACATAAGGAAATTCCAATCCTTTAGACTGATGAATTGTTAAAAATGCCACACGACCTTTTGGAAAAGGAGTTTCATCATTTTCTACTTCGGTTTCTCCTAATCTAAATAATCCATAAACATAACGCCCAAATAAATCATTCGCAAGATGATCCTCAATCAGTCTTGAACCAGTAATTATAGTGGCAGATTGCTCCATATATCGTGATAAATACTCCGAAATCATGGATAAATTGCATATTGGTCCTTCATCTAATCCCTCTTCCGCAAGTTTAAACATTTGCGAAAAATATGGGAATCCACACAAACGATAAAATAAGTCTAAAACATTCCAGTCTACTGAAGTTGCTCGATTAAGAATATATTGCAAACTGAAAGGCTTCCCTTCCTTATTTCTTTGCTCAATAATTTTATCCAATCTATTTGAGCCTAATCCCCTAATAGTGTGTTGGGAGATTAACGGTGTTTTCGATAATATCCGTTTATGTGACTGAGGGATATAGTTATCTTTTAAAGTCCAGCCATTATCGTTGACCACTTTTAATAATCGGATATAGTCCTCTTTACACCTTTTCAATTCTTTTGTCTTTACAGCAACAAACCGCTCCAGTTTTTCATCTTTCTGTATTAATTCTTTTGCTTCACTTTCTATTACATCTAACCAATCATGGTAGTCTTTATATGCACCTGAAAAGTCTTGCCTTGCAGGTCTTCCAATTACCTTTGTAAAGATACCGAACATGGCTTTGGCTTCTTCTACTTCTAAAAATCGCCCTGCCCTTGGAGCATATACTTTAATTCCTTCTTTTTCTAAAGCCCTCTTCGTTCGTTTTACATGCTGATTATTTTTTAATGCAGGGAAAAGAAATGCAATTTGGTTTGGATCTTCAACCTTTTTTTCGTCAATAAGTTTTTTAACAAATTGAGCGATTTCCTCTGCTACATCCTCAGATTTTGAAGGAGTGGTCGTTATAACCGAAATGTCGTTGTCTTGTTTAAATGCTTGGATATCCTTATCATGTAATCTGTAGTATCCATCACCGTTTTCCCTTACCCAGCTCACCTTATCAATAAAGTTCGTATAAGTTGAAACGATTTGCTTTTTTGAACGATAATTAATGTTTAACTTTATTTCTTTTGGTGGTGTTTGTAGATACAATTGACTTCTTTGCGGAAACTGAACAAAGTTTTCAACGGTCGCACCTCTGAAACGATACAAGGCTTGGTCATCATCACCAACCACACAAAGGTTCTTATTTCCCTTTGCTAACCGAAAGAATAGTTGCTCTTGAATTCGATTTGTGTCCTGAAATTCGTCTATTACAACATGCTCAAATTCAGATATAACGTGCTCACTTTCAAGCAATTGATGTAAAGCTCTTTGCTGAAGAAGTGAGAAATCCACCATATTATTAGAATTGAGTTTTTCCTTATACCATTCATATAACTTTGCAATTTGGAGCAATATTTCATCTTGCTTATTGGTTGCATGTCTTTTAATTGTTTCAATTGGAAGGTTTTCTTCTGAAAATCTATTAAATATTGAAATGATTGATAAAGCTGTATCATGACGTGATTCTGAACGCTTCCCAAAGTATTGCTTCATATCTGAACGCCATTCATCCTCTTTCACATGAAGTAAATCCTCAATTAAATTCCAAAATGAACTTGAATTTATAAAATAATATTGGTCTAATTCATCCATAAGAATAGGGGGTTTAATTCTTGAACGATTTTTGATAAACCGTCTATCGCTAATTATTTTTTGACAAAGTGAATGTACGGTCCCCATATACATTCTTGAAATGTCATAGGGAACACCTGTAAGATTAGTTACGGTCCCTAAAATCGTTTGTAATCCGTCTATTATTTGCTTTGCGGCCTTTTCTGTAAATGTTGATAAAAAGACTCTTTCTGGCAATACATTTTGAAAAACAATTGCATTAATTGTTCTCCATAAAAGAACTCTTGTTTTTCCTGAACCAGGACCTGCCATTAAAAATAGAGGACCCTCCAGTGAAAAAATTGCTTCCCGTTGACCCTCATTTGGTTTAAATCCATGTATTGCAAATAAATCATCCAATGTCAAACTATCTTTTGTGAACAATTTTCCCCCTCCATACAGTAAAAATGTCCTAAGTTAATTCTATCAATAAATATATTTATAAAGTTATTTCTTTAGGGGAATTTAAATGATTTCTTTCTCTTCCTTCCACTTTAAAGGAGATTGATTAGGTTGTCACTCCCCTGTTACTTGTTGTTAAAGTTGGAAGCAACACCTGAGATAACGCCAATATTTGAGTCTCAAGAAATTGACACTCTTTCTAACAAAAAGTTCGTTTGAAGCTACTTATGATAAGGCTCCCCACGATTAATCCGAAAAGCCCGATAAATCTGCTCAACTAGTATGAGACGCATCAACTGATGAGGAAACGTCATTTTCGAGAACGATAGCTTCTCGTCCGCTCGCTTCATCACTGCGTCACTCAATCCGAGTGATCCGCCGATAACGAAAGTAACTTTGCTTTTTCCATAAGTAGCCAGCTTATCTATTGTATCGGCTAGTTCTTCGGATGTTTTCATTTTTCCTTCGATGGCGAGGGCGATGACGTGGGCGTCGGGGCTGATTTTGGATAGGATGCGGTCGCCTTCTTTGTCTTTTATGATTTTCATGTCCTGGTCACTTAGGTTTTCCGGCGCTTTTTCGTCCGGGAGTTCGATGATGTCGATTTTTGCGTAGGTCGAAAGTCGTTTTGTGTATTCTTCAATGCCTTGCTTGAGGTATTTTTCTTTTAGTTTTCCGATTGTCACAATATTGATATTCACAGGTCATCCCCACTTTAAAAACAAGTTATTCATATATGTTGTCCACAATTGTGGATATCTTTTCTGTATTTTGTGTAAGATCATTCGTTCCCCACTATATATACTGCGGGGTCTCCACATAATTCACAGGCTGTGGATAAACTGTTAGTATGTTCGATTTTTCTGATTTCGGGCGGCAGCTCGTGGTCGTCTATGTACATATCCAGCACGGTTTCGATGTGTTCTTCACAGGAATAATACGTTTGTTTCATGTTCAAATCCTCCGATGGTTTCTTGCATTTTTGCAAATATTCTCTTCCCAATATAACCTATTTATTCACATGTTAGTAGTGCTTCGGGCTGAGTTTTATCCACAAATCGACAAACAAGCTGTTGATGACTCTATTTCGCTCGTATGTTAGTTTGGTTGTAACCGATGTTTGGGGAGGTCTGCATGTGCGCTTCAGATGGGTTTGGCTTTTTGTGATCATGTTGCTGCTTGCTGGGTGTCAGTCGTCTTATTGGGTGTTAGAGAAGGATCGGATCGGTGAAGGGAGTTCCGAGCTAGAATTATACGCAAATTACCTTCAAACACATGATGAAGTGAAAGGATACCAAGTCTTCACCATATCAGAAGGCAAAAAAATGGTCGTGGTCTCTCTCGGAAGCAGCGAGAAGGATAAGAAGCTTGAGGTGTCAGACGTCAAATACTCACCTAAAGAAACGATTGTGACTGTGAAACGAAAGCCGGCTTCCGAGGAAAATGAGAAAAACCCTTATATTTTGATTGGACTGGACAAAATTGAAGGGAATTTAATCGTCCAAGACGAATCAGGAGATCGCTTTGAAGAAACCGATTATCAGCAATAAAGCCGGCGTTCGATTGAACGGCCGGCTTTTTTTTATTTCAATGTTCCATGCGGATCAATCACAAATTTCTTCGCCGCTCCTTTGTCAAAGTCGCTGTATCCTTTTGGCGCGTCGTCCAGAGAAATGACAGTGGCGTTGACGGCTTTTGCGATTTGCGCTCTGCCGCTGAGGATCGCTTTCATCAAGTTGCGGTTGTATGTCATGGCAGGCGTTTGTCCGGTGACGAAGGTGTGGGCTTTGGCCCAGCCGAGTCCGAAGCGGATTTTTAAAGAGCCTGTTTTGGCGTCCGCATCCTTTGCACCGGGATCTTCGGTCACGTATAAACCTGGAATGCCAAGGCTTCCGCCGACCTGGGTGACATCCATGATCGAGTTCAGCACGGCGGCTGGCGCTTCTCCTTGGCTGCCGTGTCCGGACGCTTCAAAGCCGACACAGTCCACTGCGGCATCCACGGTCGGTTCACCTAGTATTTGTTCAATTTGTTCGCCAAGGCGGTCGTGTTTTTGCACGTTGACCGTTTCACAGCCAAAGCTTCTCGCCTGTGCCAGTCTGTCCTCGTTCAAATCCCCGACAATGACTGTAGAAGCGCCAAGCAGCTGGGCGGAGTGCGCAGCGGCTAAGCCGACAGGTCCCGCTCCTGCGATATAAACGGTAGAACCTGTTTGCACGCCCGCTGTATATGCCCCGTGAAATCCGGTCGGAAAAATGTCGGACAGCATGGTTAAATCAAGAATTTTCTCTAACGCCTGTTCTTTATCCGGGAAGACCAACAGCTGAAAATCGGCGTACGGCACCATGACGTATTCCGACTGCCCGCCGACCCAGCCGCCCATATCAACGTAGCCATAAGCCGATCCCGGCCGGTCCGGATTGACATTCAGGCACACATGCGTTTTCTGCGTTTTGCACATCACACAGCGTCCGCAGGCAATATTGAAAGGAACGGATACGATGTCGCCTTTTTTGATAAATTCAACGTCCCGACCTGTTTCAATGACTTCTCCCGTAATTTCATGCCCGAGCACCAAGCCATCAGGCGCCGTCGTGCGGCCTCTGACCATGTGCTGGTCGCTTCCGCAAATGTTTGTGGTAATCACCTTCAAAATCACCCCGTGCTCACATTTCCGATTCACATTCGCCTTCGGAACGCCGGGCCCGTCCTTCAAGATTAACTCCGGATAGCCGATATCCTCCACCGCCACGTTTCCTTTGCCTTTGTACACAACCGCTTTGTTTCCTGTCAACGCCATTCCTCCCATTCATGTCTTTGGACTTTGCGTCCTTGAACATGACTTCGGTTCGCCATGACCCTTTCCCTTTTTCACGCCTGCTTTTTCTGTATTCTTACAACAACAAATATGCCAAGAAAGCAGCCGATAATGGTTCCGGTGAGGTCAAACCAGTCCAATTTTCCTCCATTCAACAGGAACACAACAACCGCCGAGATGATGCCGATGATAACAGCCAGAAGAATGACCCGTTTGGTGCGCCTATGCTTCCTCCTTTATCTGCATCCATTCTATATATTCATTTTACAGTAATTAACACCTGTTTGCTTGAAAAGGCCATTCGAGCTTTATATGTTTAGATGGAGGCTGGACAACGTTCTATCATTGATATGCACATTGCGCAACAGAAAAAAGAGACTTCACCAGTCTCTTCATAAACAGCGGTCAGTTGAATAATAATTTCCTGAGAAATAATGTGACAACACTGGCTGCTAACGCAATTGCAGTATAAAGCACAACCCAAAACATGAATGAACTGTTGCCAGAGGCTAACGTAAACAACAATATCAAACTCGCAATAAGCACGATGAGCGGACCCATCCAAACTTTCTTCCATATGAAATAACCCGCTGCACCAATTACGCCTGACATCATCGGAAAAACAAAAACGATGAGCAGTATAACGGCTCCCAAGTCGGAACCCCCTTCACCTTAAAAATTCTTCATCATCTCAAAATCATACAGCTTCAAATGACTCTTCGGCGTCACAATCTCCTTTACCTTCCCAATCTCTTTTTCCTTCACTTTCTTTCCGGTTTTCAGGCTGTATTGTTCAATGTATGCAGGCTGGTTGTAGGTATATGTGAAGAAATAGAGGCTGCTTCCTTTTTGGGTAATTTCTTTGAAATCGGCCTTCATTTTTTCTGGGGAAAGGGCGAAGGCAATCCGGTTTTTTCCTGTCTTTGTATCGATCTTGTATACCTTTCCGAAGCCGTCAATGAAATACAGGGACCCGTGATACGAGAAAAAGCTTTTTTTGAAGCTGAACGGCATAGAGCTGTATATTGTTTGCTCGTCGTTTTTGTATTCGGCGATATCGTAAAGCTTCACCTTGCCGTTTTTCTTAATGATTTTCACCATTTGATAGAGATTGCTGGCTTTTTGCCCCCGAACCATCACATATACAGCTTGATCGTCCGCAGCAAGCTGAGACTCGATTGAGGCTCCTTCCCGATACTGCCATTCCGTGATGGCGTGATAGGTAAGCTTCTTTTGATCGGCCTGAATCTGAAGGAGCTGATAGCCTTTCTCGTCGTCTGTTGGGACAAGTGCGTAAATGGCGCCACCGTGAAAACCGGAGGCTCGGATGTAGTAGGGGATGACGTCTTTTTTCCACTCCCCGTCCAACTGGCGGTACAGCTCTGAGCGGTACCCGTCTCCCTTTTTGTTGTAGCCGGAATTGTAGAGGGTGTAAAAGCCGTCCGGGTTTTGCAGAAATCCTGCGCTGTCACCGGTGTGCTGATAGGCTCTTTTATGGGAGCTCAGACCGTCTTTGATCGTGAAAATCTGGTTTTTGTCCTCCAGCATCACACTGTCGTCATGAACCTTGGCGGAACCCAGCTCAAGGCCCTTCATCTGAAATGAAGACAGCGACCTGTCTTGGCTGATAAACAGGGCATAGCTTTTCCCGCCGCCGAATGCATCTTGATCCGCTGAGGTTGAGAAATACAGCAGGACTTCTTTGTCGTTCAGAAAATCAGGGTTTCGGAGATCCTGCTGACTCACGGCTTTATGGCTTTTAAGAGGAGAAACGAAGACAAATAGTGCGATTCCTGCGAGAATCAGCATGACAATGGTGATCATCCATTTTTTCATATCCGTCTCCCTAATTGATCGTCATGACGGTTGTCGTATAGGAAGAACTTGTGATGTCGCGCGGGTAAACGCCTAATCCTTTATTGCTGTCGATATCAATGCCGGCTTTCAGTAAAAATGCAGACCATAGGAGCTTCGAACAGTTTTTGGCGCCGTCATGGCCGGTATTTCTGTTATTGACGAAGTTAAATGAGTATGGGTCGCCGACTCTTGATACCGCCCAGTCGGCAGCGGATGTTTTTTTAGATGAGGTGACGTTGACTGTTTGTACGATGGAGTTGTCTTCCACGTCTCTGGCATTATAAGCGATCTGCCTGACGCCGTCGCTTGGAACCGATTCAACAATCTTGTCAGCGGCGGAGTACATACCGACGTGGCCATGGTTGTAGTAGGCTGTGTAGGAGTTGGTGTAGTAGATGTTTCCTTTCGTGCTAGTGGGAAGTTTTTTCGTACCGGATGAGCCGCCCATCACGGACATGCCGCTTTCCTTGGCGAGCTGGTCTCCTTCTGCTTTATCGGCGGTGATTTCCTTGTAAAACTGTTTGAGAATGACATCGGTCTTTACGCGCTGCTGTTTGGCAATCTGGCTGGCGGATTTTGTGATTTCTTCTGGGGTCGTGCCTGGCTGAAGTGCTGCGATTTCTTCAGCATAGTTCGTGGCCCTTGCAGCTATAGCGGGAGAAACAAACAGGCCGACGCACATTGTAAGCGCTACCAAAATAATTGATACCTTTTTCTTCATACTCATGACATCTCCTCTTTTCATGTGTGTAGGAAAGATACTTTCCTTTATCAACATTATATTAGGGAAAAGTGGAAGGTAACTAGGTGATTTACAGAATTTTTAGAAATCATTTACAGGGAGGTTGTCTCACAAAAAAGGCCTTCCCCAGGCCTAAAGCTTCTTACTCATGATCACATCAGTCTCCTGAAATCCAGTTTGCTCATACAGCCGCCTTGCTGTCTCATTGTGAGCGAATACGTGGAGAGACAGCTTTCGAATGCCCATGTTTCCCGCCATCTCATCCAGTGCGTTCAAGGCTTGCTTCGCAAAACCTTTTCCCCGATATGATTCATACAATCCGAAATCGTAAATAAACGCTTCCTGCTGCGGGTGTTCCGGTTCTGCGTGAATCCAGAGCCAGCCAGCTGTTTCCTTACTGTTCAGTATGATACTCCACAAATGGTGATGATGTGTGTGCAGCCCATTCGGCAGCAAATCAGAGAAAGTCTGTTTGGACAAAAGCATGGCCTCTCCAGGGAGCCACGATCCTGCCTTTATCTTTTCTTTTGCATAATGCTTAGTCGTGTATGTCAGATAGGATCGAAATTCCTCGGCTTGCATAGGTGTCAGCGTAATGGTCATATCGCCTCTCCTTTATTTATTGACTAGAGGATTTTACATAAAATAGAAGGAGGTGTTACTATCATGATAAGCAATGAGATTGATAAATGAATAGAGAAGGGAGTTTCAAATGAATAAGATTGCACCTGCAGAAATCGCTAACATGCTCAACGATTGGTACCTTGCGATCAAGAAACATGAAGTTGAAGAGTCCGCCCGTATCTTTGAAGAAGTGAAGCCTTTATTGGATGATATGGAAGAGGATCAGGAGGTGCTTGCCTACTTCTCCTTATTAGAATTGCGCCATAAAGTTTTGCTTCATGAAGCGAGAGGGCTGGGCTTTCAGCATGAGGAGTCTCCTCATATGAATGCTACGTCAGACATGCTGAAATATTACTTTTTTCTGTTTGAAGGCATGTATGAAGCCTATAAAAATCATTACGAAATTGCCATCGGGCTCTATAAAGAAGCGGAGCAGTATCTCAGCAACATCCCCGATCCGATCGAAAAGGCTGAATTTCATCTGAAGGTTGGAAAGCTCTATTATAAGCTGGGACAAAATATTGTGTCTCTCAACCATACACGGCAAGCGGTCAAAACGTTCAGAGAAGAAACGGATTACAAAAAGAAACTCGCCTCCGCGTTAATTACGATGTCAGGCAATTTTACCGAGATGAACCAGTTTGAAGAGGCGGAAAGCTATTTGGATGAAGCCATTCGCATGACGAGAGAATTAGAGGACCATTTTTTTGAAGCCCAGCTTTTACATAACTTTGGACTTCTCCATGCCCAAAGCGGCAAATCAGACGAGGCGATCTCAAAATTAAAAGAGGCGTTACAGAACGAAGAATACGCCCGATCTGCCTATTACTATCATTCTGTTTACTTACTGATACGAGAGCTGTTTAAGACGGAAAAGAAAGAACAGGCCCTAGCTTATTACCAAGATTTGAAGGAAAAATTAAAGGCTGAGCCGAATAAGATATGTGAGGCAAAAATTGATATTTTATATGCCATTTACGCAGAAGGAGGTCATGCGGAAACGTTTCACTTATGCAAAGAACATATGGATATGTTGATGTCGGAGAGAGAATACGACAGTGTAAGAGAACTTTCCATTTTGGCTGGCGAACGGTATAGGGAAAACGAGCTTTACAAAGAAGCTGCCCACTTTTTTTATGAAGCATTACAGATTGAGGAACTCATTAAACAAACGGAGGTTATGTAAATGAAAAAGTTTCTAATTGGCGCAGGCGTTGCAGCAGTGATTTTATCCGGCTGGTTTATTGCAGATCATCAATCACACTCACAAGAGATGAAAGTCGCTGAGAAAATGATTGGATAATAAAAAAACCCCCGCTGGGATGCGGGGGTTTTCACATGTCTACAGCAACTTCTTCCCTAGCAGGGATTCTACGAGCTCTACTGCTGTTTGGCCAGTCTTGTTTTCGTGATCAAGAATCGGGTTGACCTCAACGAATTCAGCTGAGGTAATGATGCCTGCGTCATACAGCATTTCCATAGCCAGGTGGCTTTCGCGGTAGCTGATGCCGCCGACGACAGGGGTTCCGACACCCGGTGCGTCGTTTGGATCAAGTCCGTCCAGATCAAGACTGAGATGGACGCCGTCGCAGTCTGACAAATAATCGAGGGTTTCTTCGATCACCTTTGTCATGCCGAGACGGTCGATTTCATGCATCGTGTACACCTTCATGCCGCTTTCCTTAATATACTGGCGCTCTCCTTCATCAAGTGACCGGGCGCCGATAATGACGACATGTTCCGGTTTGATTTTAGGCGCGTAGCCTTCAAGGTTAACCAGTGACTCGTGCCCGATGCCGAGGCTGACCGCAAGCGGCATGCCGTGAATATTGCCTGAAGGTGATGTTTCAAGCGTATTCAGGTCACCGTGCGCGTCGTACCAGATGACGCCGAGCTTATCGTAATGCTTCGCTGTACCTGCGAGCGTGCCGATCGCGATACTGTGATCGCCGCCGAGGACAAGCGGGAATTTTTTCTCTTCTATCACGGTGTTCACCTTTTGAGCGAGCTTTTCGTTTCCTGCCAGTACGGAATTTAGGTTTTTCAGTTCTTCATCGTTTTTGATCTTTTCACGGCTGATCGGAATGTCACCGAGATCTTCAACCGTATAACCCATTTCTGACAGCCTCTCAATCAGATGGGCATACCGGATGGCACTTGGCCCCATGTCCACTCCTCGTCGTGCTTGTCCTAAATCCATTGGCATTCCAATAACCGAAATCGTTTTATCCATCTGTGATTCCACCTCAACATATAAGATAATGTCCTATGCGGGTTATAACAAAGATGACTTACGGACAACGTTTTTAAAGCTCTAGCTGACGATTTGCCTGCTTGCGTTTTTTAATGACGACATGATAAATGATGTAGCAAATGACCATAAACGGTACTCCGCAATACAGCGCGATACGCTGCTCCGGATCAAACGCGAGACTGATGAGAACGACTGTATTTAACGTTAGACCGATCAGCGGAAGCACCGGATATAGCGGTGTTTTAAATTTCAAATCTTCCGTCTTGCCGCCTTCACGGATATATTTGCGTCTAAACATGATTTGGGAAAGCGAAATCGTAATCCAGCCGACCTGTGCGCTCATGCCCGCCAATGATAGAAGCACCATATATACGGTTTCAGCCTGCGCAAATTTTGTCAGAAGTGACAGGCAGGCAACAGCCATCGTCACGATTAACGCATTCATCGGCACACCGCGTTTATTTGTCTTGCCAATCGCTTTGAAGGCCTGTCCTTCATTCGCCATCGCGAACAGGATACGTGTCGATGCGTATAAACCTGAGTTTGCAACGGATAGCAGCGCGATTAAAATCACAAAGTTCATGATGTCAGCAGCGTATGGAATTCCGATTTGCTCAAATACGACAACAAACGGACTTTCCACGACTCCCGCCTGTTTCCACGGAATCATGCCGGCAATGACAACGATTGATAGAACAAAGAAGACCAGTGTTCTCCAAACCGTCTGTCTGATTGACCGCGGAATCGTTTTTTCAGGGTTTTCACTTTCTCCCGCAGCAACCCCGATCAGCTCTGTTCCCTGGAACGCGAAGTTCACAGTAATCATTGTGATCAGCATTGCTTTTATGCCGTTCGGGAATAACCCATCTTCATAAAAATGCGCCAGAAACGGTGCTTGCTCTCCGCCTTTTAGGTCAATGAAGCCGAACATAGCGGCTCCGCCGAGAATAATAAATAAAAGGATAATCAATATTTTAATGCCCGAAAACCAAAATTCAGATTCTGCAAAGGCTTTCGCGGTTATCGCATTTAAGGTAAACATGAGGGCCGCAAAGACCAGACACCAGATCCAGACCTCCACATGCGGAAACCAGCGCTGCATCAGCTGTCCCGCTGATAAAAATTCAATAGCGCATGTAACCGCCCAGCCGAGCCAGTACAGCCAGCCAAACGCAAACCCGAAGGCCGGGCTGATAAATTTTGTCGCATAGGTCTGGAAGGACCCAGACACAGGAAAGGCGACCGCAAGCTCCCCTAAGCAAAGCATGGTCAAAAACATGATAAAGCCGCCCACTAAATAGGACAGAACCGCGCCGAGCGGCCCTGCTTGGTTAATGGTAAACCCGGTTCCCAGGAAGAAACCGGTTCCGATCACTCCACCCAATGAAATCATAAACAAGTGGCGAGATTTCATTGTCCGCTGGAGCTGATTTCCGTTATCTTGGTTCGTATTCACATTCTGCACCCCTTCAGCAACTTGTATTGGATCTAAGCTGGAACATCTACATGGTGCGTATCCCAGTTTGCTGTCCAAAGAGTCTCTATCTATTTAATATAAAATTCACTTCTTCTCATAAAGATACATTATACTAAAATACTGTAGCTGAGCAAATAGGGAGTGCTGATTTTTATGTTGTAAATTTATACAAACGAAGTGAATATCCCGCCATGGTGCGGATTTATGCCTTTTGCAGCACATGCTTAATTTTTTCAATTGCCCAATCCAGATCCTTTTTGGAAATGATTAATGGAGGGGCAAAACGAATGACGGTATCATGCGTTTCCTTGCATAAAAGTCCTTCATCTTTTAAACGCTCACAATACGGACGCGCCGCTTCCGTCAGTTCCACACCGATAAACAGCCCTCTGCCGCGGACTTCTTTAATGATAGGGTTATCAATGCTCTCCAGCTCTTGTTTAAAATACTCGCCAAGCTCAAGAGAACGCTCCGCCAGCTTTTCATCTTCCAGCACTTCCAGTGAGGCGATGGACACCGCACACGCCAGTGGATTTCCGCCAAATGTGGAGCCGTGTGAGCCCGGGTTAAACACGCCTAAAACGTCGCGGTCCGCCGCAATGCATGAGATCGGGAACACACCGCCGCCAAGCGCTTTCCCCAAAATGTACATATCAGGATCAATGCCATCCCAGTCACAAGCGAATGTCTTGCCTGTACGTCCGAGACCCGTCTGAATTTCATCAGCAATCAACAGCACATTCTCTTCCTTACAAATCGCCGCCGCTTCCTGCAAAAACCCTTCAGGCGGAATCACAATGCCCGCTTCGCCTTGAATCGGTTCAAATAAGAATGCCGCTGTGTTTGGCGTAATCGCCTGACGCAGCGCTTCCGCATCTCCATAAGGGATTAGTTTGATTCCCGGAAGCATCGGACCGAATCCTCTTTTATACTCTTCTTCAGAAGAAAGAGAAACCGCCAGCATCGTCCGGCCATGGAAGTTCCCGACACATGCGATAATTTCCGCTTGATTGTCGGCTACGCCTTTCACTTCATAAGCCCAGCGCCTCGCTGCTTTTACCGCAGACTCAACCGCTTCAGCCCCCGTATTCATCGGCAGAATCATCTCTTTACCCGTCAGCTTAGCCGCCTTTTCGTAAAACGGTCCGAGCTGATCGTTGTGAAACGCGCGAGACGTCAGCGTAATTTTATCAGCCTGATCCTTTAATGCCTGAATGATTTTCGGATGTCTGTGTCCCTGATTCACCGCAGAATAAGCACTCAGCATATCCATATATTCATTGCCTTCCGGGTCCTTTACCCAAGCACCCAGCGCTTCAGAAATAACAATCGGCAGTGGATGATAATTGTTGGCACCATAGTGAGACGTCTGATCAATAATTTCTTTGGATTTTGATAAAGCTGGCATATTTGAATTCCCCCTTGTTTTCTGTTTCCACACTATATCCTGCTTTCCCTTTTTATAAATGCAAGTTTCGTGCCAACTCGCACATTCGTGTATTTTCTACAATATTCGAGGCATGGGTGCAAAAATATTCAGATATTTCGCGCGAAATTTTCATAAAGTGCAAAATTCTTTTGCATATCCTCTCCAATCTTTTATAAAATAGAAGCAATATTAAGAAAATAAATGAGGGAGGTTTATACTTTGGTCAAAGACAGCGAATTCCTCACATTAGTGTTTCAGAGCATTCTGGATGAAATTGATGTCGGCCTGCACGTGGTGGACGAGCATGGAAACACCATTGTTTATAACAACAAGATGATGCAGATTGAAGATATGGAGAAGCAGGACGTCTTAAATAAAAACCTGATGGATGTGTTTATGTTTTCGAAGCAGCAGGACAGCACGCTTGTGCAAGCCCTTCAGGAAGGCAAAACGATCAACAATGTAAAGCAAAGCTATTTCAATAATAAAGGCCAGGAAATCACGACGATCAATCATACATATCCGATTATCCAAAACGGCGAAATCAAAGGCGCTGTCGAAATTGCCAAGGATGTGACAAAGCTTGAACGCCTGATCAGAGAGAATATGAATAAAAAAGGAAACGCGACGTACACATTTGACAGCATTCTCGGCACCAGTCCGGCGATTCAGGATGTCATCGAAAACGCCAAGCGGGCGACCCGAACGTCTTCATCGGTGCTTCTCGCAGGTGAAACCGGCACGGGAAAAGAGCTGTTCGCACAAAGTATCCATAACGGCAGCGACCGATCAAGCGGCCCGTTTATTTCTCAAAACTGTGCTGCTCTGCCTGACAGCCTGGTGGAAAGCATCCTGTTCGGGACGAAAAAAGGTGCGTTTACAGGTGCCGTTGACCAGCCTGGCCTGTTTGAGCAAGCCCATGGCGGGACACTTCTGTTAGATGAAATCAACTCGCTGAATTTGAGCTTGCAGGCAAAATTGCTGCGTGCCCTGCAGGAACGGAAAATCAGACGCATTGGTTCGACCAAGGATACACCGATTGACGTGCGCATTATCGCCACGATGAATGAAGACCCGATTGATGCCATTGCTGGAGAGCGAATGCGTAAGGACTTGTATTACAGGCTGAGCGTCGTGACGCTGATCATCCCGCCTCTTCGGGAGCGCAAAGAGGACATTTTGCTTCTCGCGTCGGAATTCATCCAGAAAAACAACCACCTATTTCAAATGAATGTCGAACAGATCAGTGAAGATGTGAAGCAATTTTTCTTATCCTATGATTGGCCGGGAAATATTCGCGAGCTTGAGCATATGATCGAGGGTGCGATGAATTTCATGACAGATGAACAAATGATTACAGCTAACCATCTGCCATACCAATACCGAATGAAAATCAAGCCGGCTGACACATCGGAGCCAGAAACCGAAGGGCATCAGCCAACAGCTGATTTAAAAGAAAAAATGGAGAGCTTCGAAAAATATGTAATCGAGAACATTCTAAGAAAACACGGCCATAACATTTCAAAAACCGCCCAGGAGCTCGGCATCAGCAGACAAAGCCTGCAATACCGGCTGAAGAAGTTTTCTCTGCACGCAAAATAACAACCAGTAATCATACATAAAATAAACGCTGAAAATGGAAAGCTGACAAGCCCTTACACACTGTTTCACGTGTAACATCCATGTATTTTCTATGGAACGGGCGTGACCCCGTTCCGCTCTTTTACATAAAAAAACAGCCTGGCATTGGTGCCAGACTGCTTCCATTATCTCCCTAACTGATCTGCGGAAGACAGTTTCACTTCAACGGACTTTTCTTTTCCGCCTCGGTAAAACGTCACCTTTACCCGATCACCGACACGTTTTTGATAAAGCCGCTTCCGAAGATCCACAATATCATTTACTTTTTGCCCGTCAAATTCAGTGATGACATCCAGTTCCTTGAGTCCCGCTTTTCCGGCAGGTGAAAAGGCATCTACACCCATTATCACCGCTCCGTTGGTCACATGTTTAGGAAGCTTCAGCGTTTCATCCCAATGGTAGCTTGCGATATCATTTAACGATTTCATTTCAATGCCAAGGAACGGGCGCTTCACTTCGCCATATTTCTCCAAATCCTCTATCACCGGGATCACAAGTTTAGATGGAATAGACAGGCCAATCCCTTCAACCGCTGACTCCGCGATTTTCATTGAATTGATGCCGATGACTTTTCCGTCCATATTTAACAAAGCGCCGCCGCTGTTCCCCGGGTTAATGGCCGCATCGGTTTGCAGCACCTCTGCATTCCAGTCAGGCTGACCGTCATCATTGGAATCAACCGGAATCGCTCTCTCTGTTCCCGAAATGACGCCCTGTGTGACAGAGCCTGCAAATTCAAGGCCTAACGGGTTGCCGATCGCAATTACCGGTTCGCCTGATTTCACTTTATCTGAATTGCCAAAATCAGCGACGGCTTTGATTTTATCGCTTTTCACCCGCAAGACGGCAAGATCCATCAGTTGGTCGCTGCCGACAAGCTCAGCAGACACGCGCGAACCGTCTTTTAAACTGATTTCAATTTGGGAAGCGCCCTCGATCACATGATGGTTGGTCACGACATAAGCTGAGTTGTCATTTTTCTTGTAGATGACACCTGAGCCGCTCCCAGCCTCACCGCTTTCTCCCCAAATATCTGTTTTTTGAATGTTTACGACACCGACAACAGCTGGCGACACATTGCTGACAATCTTAGTGACAGCGTTGTTCACACTGACATTCACTGTTCGAATTGGTTCCTGCCTGTTGTTCAGCTGTTGATCTGCCTCACCTGTATCTAACCCCTCATTTGAAAGGTATGGCATTAGAAACGCCATCAATACAGCGCCGACAATCACCCCGATCAGACTTGAAAGAAAATAACCTTTTTTGCTTCTCTTCGGCTGTTCAGGAGTATTATGTTCCTCACGCTCGTAATCCACCATATTCCATCCTTTCAGAGAACGTTGATATGGTTATATTGTGGATTAGAAACTCCTATAATAGTCATGTTACACAAGAAAAAATTATACAGCGCAAAGCGGAGTAGCCTTTTTCGGGTCGGTATCAAACAAATCAAATGTCTCGCCTGCCACAAACCCTTTAGAAGCCAAGGTCTGCTGAACAGACATTCTGGCCAGCTCTTTCATATTGTTGTCTTGACTCAAATGGGCGAGGTAGATACGAGATGTCTCATCGCCGATGACATCAGTCATCGCCAAAGCAGCATCTTCATTTGAAACGTGCCCGACGTCACTTAAAATGCGCCGCTTAATACTCCAAGGGTATCTTCCCATTTGCAGCATGCCAACATCATGATTGCTTTCAAAAACGAACACATTCGCCGAACGGATAATGCCCTTCATCCGGTCGCTGACATATCCTGTGTCTGTCATTAACGCGAGCTTGCGCCCATTACAATGAAACACATAAAACATGGGCTCAGCCGCATCGTGAGAGACGCCAAACGATTCTACATCAAGTCCGCCAAACGACTTCACCGTCTCCATCGGAAACTCAAACTTTTGATCGGTATCAATTTTGCCGATCTGGTTCTCCATCGCCTTCCACGTCTTCTCGTTCGCATAGATCGGAAGCTTGTACTTTCTGGCGATGACGCCGAGGCCTTTAATATGGTCACTATGCTCATGCGTCACAAAAATGCCGTCCACATCATCCAGCTTACGTCCGATTTGCGCCATTAATCCGTCCATGGCTTTCCCGCTTAAACCGGCGTCCACTAAAAACGCGTGATCCTCTGTTTCCAGGTAAAACGCATTTCCCGTACTCCCGCTCGCAAGTACGCTAAATTGCAAGCTCATTTCAGTTCACTCCATTATTTTGATTGATCTGTATCTAAAATCGTACTCTCCAAAGCATTCACAGTAAAATACTCTTGCACTTTCTTTTTCTCGCCGTTCACTTTTTTATCATACTCCACCGTAACTCTCCATACCGGCGCCAGTACCTGCGTACTTGTCAGCGGATATTGCGCCACATAGCCGAATTTCACACTCTTTATGGTGCAGTATTCTTTTAACTGATTTTGATAGTACAATAATTCAACCGCATCAAGCTCAGTAATTAAGCTTTCTTTCTGAATCTGCTTAAAGGTCTCAAGGGTCGACTGCTCGTATGACACAACCTCGTTTTTATCGTTTAAATGCAAAATCACTTGTCCGATCATATTAGAGGAGTTATCAGTCTTCTGATAAATGTAATGGCCTTCATACGTTTGGAAGTAAATGATTTCTTTTTTAGATTTATCCACCTTCCAAAGCTTGTATTTTTCACCATCTTGAATTTTAGAAGACACAAGCGCCTGTGCATCGCCCTCTATGTTTTTCTTGGAAAGGCCAATCGGGCTCGTAAACTTCATCTTTAGGTTCGTTACTTTATGATCATCACTAGGCATATCCATCATAGGCTTTTGATCCTTGAGTGATTCAATATCATCCTTCGTGAAGACCTTTTGATTCGCCGTGATTCGATAGCCTTCTATCGCTTCCTTATCCAGACCTTCATACGTGATATGATCTGCCTTCATGTCATGCTCTACATCGTTTTTAATGACTTCATATTCTTTACTGATCGATCGCTTCTCAAAAAACTGATAGCCTAAGAAAATATCTAAAATGAGGAAGGCAACGATGAAGATTGTTTTTGTCTTATTCCACTCCATTGTCTGCCCCCTCCTTCGTCAATAATTCCTTCGTAATCGGCACCATTTTTCCGTTTATTTTCATAGCCCAAACCGGTTCAAGCTCAACAAGAGGATCATCGTTAGTTGATGTTGACACCAACTGATACGCAGGGAAAATCTGATCAATTTTGTCCGTATCATACGCCGTTTGTTTGGATAGAAGAGCCCTCACTTCACTACCGCTCATCAGCTCTGTTTCACTTGTTTTAATCGGATTCGTTCCAAGACTGTAGTTCGGCCGTTTATAGCTGAGAATATCGTCATTGGCCCATTGCACGGTGATCGCCGAAGTGCCGCCAAACGGTTTAGACATGCTGTTAATGACCGGGAGCTGGTCCATAAAGATATAGAAACTCAGCTGCTGGCTGTCATTGATATTAAAAAATTGATAGTGATCCGTCCAGCTTCCTGTATCCTCTAGGTATTTCTGACTCTTTTTGATTAACTCACCTGTTTGATACGAGGTGCTCTGCACTAAATTACGCTGCTGAAATTGAACCTGTCGCTGAGTCAAGCTGACATCTAAACGGCTGATGCCATCCGTCAGTACATTTCTGTTATTATAATTTGAATCTTCTCTTACGATGCTCGGATCGCTGAACAGTGCCTGTTTAAAAGTGTTTGTCTTAATTGATTCCGTGACAAATTCCTTTTTATCCATCGTAAGCGATTTGTTCGGAAGCAAGAACTCTTTCTTTGTTCCGATCGAAAACAAGCTGTACGCAGGCATGTTTGATTTTTTGTTTTGTAAATCATTCATGATATTCCGGTAGTTTGCTGATTCAACCGTCACTTCCAGAATAAGCTGCTTGCTGTAAGATACCAAATAAATCTTCTTATTCGTTTTTGTTTCTTCGAATGGGATCATAATATGATCAAACGAGCTGTATTCAAACGATTGATTGGACCATTTAAGCAGCGTTTGAATAATATCAATAGGTATCGTGTCACTGAATTGCAGATCAAGCTTGGCAGCAGAACCGCCTCTTCCATAAAACCAGCTCTTGAATCCGGCCTTATCATATTGATCCGATATATCTTTAATGCCTTTTACATCCCAATGCGGCAAATCTGACCAGACTTCATCATAAAGTGTTTCATCATCGACCTTATAATGAGCACCGTCATCATGAATAAACATTTCCCGCGGTTTTACCGTTTCAGACAGTTTTTGGGTATTTTTCTCAATTTTATGTTTCTCACGCACCATAGACTCCGCTGATGACGAGCCTTCAGAAAAATTAGGCTGAAATGTCCATATGCTCCATGTAAAAACAAGACTGATGACGACAAGTACCGTAAGTAATATTGTTTTTATATTTTCACGCTTCATCCCAATCATCCTCTTGTTCTTCTTTATATGGAAGAGTAAAAGTTATCGTTGTGCCTTTTCCTTCTACACTGTCTGCCCAAATATCTCCGCCGTGCGCCTGAACCATTTCCCTCGCAATGGCAAGTCCCAGACCGGTCCCGCCGAGCTTTCTCGTTCTCGCTTTATCGACCCTGTAGAAGCGGTCAAAGACTTTTTCGACATCCTTTTTCGGAATCCCGATCCCTTCATCCTTAACACTGATATAGAGAAGTTCTTCCTCTTCATTTACGTCAATCGAGAAGGTGACATGTCCGCCTTCAGGAGAATATTTTAAAGCGTTGGAAATAATATTATCGAGTACCTGCGTAATTTTATCCTGGTCAATCTCTACATACAGGTTTCTGTCCGGCAGATTGCGGATAAATTCTACATGCTGTTCCTTCGTCATTTCAAAGCGATCAATAATGAGGGACATAAATCGGACGATTTGAATCCACTCACGATTAAATTGATAATCCTTGCTGTCAAATTTAGAAAGCTGAAGCAAATCGTTTACAAGCCGAATCATCCGCTCTGTTTCATTCTGCGTCACCATTAAGAAACGCGGTGCAATGTCTTTGTTTTCCCATGCACCTTCAGCTAACGCCTCTAAATAACTGCGCATTGTCGTAAGCGGCGTCCGCAGCTCGTGTGATACATTCGCCACAAACTCTCTGCGTTCCTGATCAATTTTCTCCTGCTCGGTTACATCGTAAATGACCGCAATTAAGCCGTCGATTTTGCCATGCTCCCTTTGAATCACGGAGAAATTGACGCGAAGCACTGTCAGTTCGTCGTCCCGCTCAATTTCGAGCAGCATAGAGTCCTGCTGTTCAACTAAATCTTCAAATGTATAATTCTCTTGAATCCCCAGCAAGCTTGTAATCGGCATTTCCAAAGCTGTTTCACGTGAAACGTTCAGCAGCTCCAGCGCCGGGCTGTTCAAGAGGATAATTGCTCCGTTTCGGTTTGTGGCAATAACGCCGTCCGTCATATAGGCAATAACAGAGGAAAGCTTTCTGCGTTCACCCTCTGTCATGGCCTGTGCATCTTCAAGCTCTCTCGTTAAGTGATTAAACGTTGTGGCGAGCTGTCCAATTTCATCATGACCATACTTTCTAACCTTCCTGGAGAAATTCCCTTTCGCAAGCTCCATTGCCTGTTTCCTCATATCTGAAAGCGGGTGGGTAATGGTTCTGGCTAGAAAAATACCGAGAAGGGCTGTCAAAACGAGGGCCAAACCAGTGCCGGAGGCCAGTATTGTGTTGATGGTCTTCATTTGGCCAAAGACATCTTCCATGCTCGCTACCACATAAATCGCTCCGACAACCTCTTGGTTTTCAGTGGTAACGGGCTTTGCGGAAATGAGGACTCTTATTTTGCTTTTCGGGTCATAATATTTTCTAGAATAAGACTGTTTAGTAGAAAAAATTCTTTTGAAAATGAGATCCGTCGTTTGTTTCCCTGCAACTTCTTCTCCATATGGCCTTGAAGAGCCAACCACTTCATAGCTTTTATCAACAAAAGTAATTTCCCGAATTTCATCACTCTTCGTGAAGTCATTCAAAATACGGCTGACATCATCCTTAATGACGGTGCTGTCGTTATCACTCTTATATTCCTGCTCAATATAATAAGAAAGGTTGTCGATTCGCTGATTAAGCGATTGTTCATAAGATGTAATCAGCGACTTCTCTACCTGATTGACAAAATACACACCAATGACTTGCATCGCGATGATAATCAAAAGCACATAAATCAAGGTAATCTTAAATTGGATCGACCGAAAAAAACCAACCTTATTCATTGGGCATTAGTCCTGTTCTGGGTTTCTCAAGTAATAACCGACGCCGCGGCGTGTGACAATCCAATTTGGATGGCTTGGGTTGTCCTCAATTTTTTCACGAAGGCGGCGCACTGTTACGTCAACCGTTCTGACATCCCCAAAGTAATCGTAGCCCCAGACTGTTTGCAGCAAGTGCTCACGTGTCATGACTTGACCGATGTGTTTTGCCAGGTAATGCAGCAATTCGAACTCACGATGGGTCAATTCGATCGTTTCATCTCTTTTAGACACTACATACGCGTCAGGGAAGATCACGAGGGAGCCGATATGAATGTCGTTGGAAGATGATTCTTCCTCCGCTGGCGCTGTTGTCAGCTGGCGGCGCAGGTTCGCTTTCACACGGGCCAAAAGCTCACGTGTGCTGAACGGTTTCGTAACATAGTCATCAGCACCGATTTCAAGCCCGATGACCTTATCAATTTCTGAATCCTTAGCCGTCAGCATAATGATAGGCATATCGTATTTCTTTCTGACTTCACGGCATACTTCAACGCCGTCTTTATTTGGAAGCATAATATCTAAAAGAATTAAATCAGGCTGAAGCTCTTCCACCATTTCGACGGCTTCATTTCCGTCATAGGCGCAATGCACTTCATAGCCCTCTTTTCTTAAGTTGAATTCTAATATATCTGCAATCGGTTTTTCATCATCTACTACAAGGATCTTTTTATCCATCATTTTTAATTTTCCTCCTGCCGAATGGTCTTCATTTCATCTATACACATTCGTTACATCACTTATGGCCCAAATAGAACAATGGGTCCTTGTCTATTATAACGGTTTAAGGTCAAAAGATAAAAAAAATAAAGGTTTAGAAAAAAACACATTTTTCACCTTCATCCACCAGTTGTCTATCTTTTGTCATGTTTTTCAACTTTTCTTAAAAAAGATAATTTAAATGAAACCTCCGCTCACCTGCGTGCGTCTTTTCATTGACGTCTTCTTCTTTGAACCGGCCGCAGGGCCGGTTCTCCCTTTTTCTTCTATTATAACACTCCGCATGTCTATCTTTTCTTAAAAGAAAAAACGCACCTACGATTGCAGATGCGTTTGGTAAGTGGCTCGGGACGGAATCGAACCGCCGACACACGGATTTTCAGTCCGTTGCTCTACCAACTGAGCTACCGAGCCAAATGATTTATTTTTCTCTACTAAGTAAAGTAAAATGGCGGTCCGGACGGGACTCGAACCCGCGACCTCCTGCGTGACAGGCAGGCATTCTAACCAACTGAACTACCGGACCTTACAGTAATTTGTCTGGAGAGCTGTCGTGTCAGCTCTCGCAGACAAATAAGGAATTTAGCAATAACGCTAAAGTAAATCAATGACCCGTACGGGATTCGAACCCGTGTTACCGCCGTGAAAGGGCGGTGTCTTAACCGCTTGACCAACGGGCCTTCACAAAAATGGTGAGCCATGAAGGACTCGAACCTTCGACCCTCTGATTAAAAGTCAGATGCTCTACCAACTGAGCTAATGGCTCCTAAGATGCCGGATTTTCCATAGAGCAAACGACTTGGATCAAGTTCTTATCTTGTACTCTATTGAAGTAGTTTCCGTAACAACGAGATTTATAATATCACGAACAAATAGAAGTGGCAATAACTTTTTTGGTTTTTTTTCATATTTTTTTCTCAGACCAACTTATATGCAGTTTTCAAACAAAAAAAAAGCCCCTGAAAACAGGGGCTTACGGGTGTTCTGCTTAGTTCGCACGATACACGCTGCGAAGGACATTTGTTTGTGAACGGTCTGGGCCGACAGAGAAAATAGAAAGCGGAATGCCTGTCAGCTGAGACACGCGCTCAAGATAGTGACGCGCGTTTTCAGGAAGCTCGCTCAAGCTTTTCGCACCTGTAATATCCTCAGTCCAGCCCGGCATTTCTTCATATACCGGCTCACATTCAGCAAGTGCTTTAAGGCTTGCAGGGAATTCTTCGATGATTTCGCCTTTATAGCGGTAAGCCACACAGATTTTCAGCGTTTCAATTCCTGTTAGGACGTCAATTGAGTTCAGAGAAAGATCTGTGATTCCGCTGACACGGCGGGCGTGGCGGACAACGACACTGTCAAACCAGCCGACACGGCGTGGGCGGCCTGTTGTTGTTCCATATTCACGTCCGACTTCACGGATTTGATCTCCGATTTCGTCTTTCAGCTCAGTCGGGAAAGGACCATCGCCGACACGAGTCGTATAGGCTTTTGAGACGCCGACTACGTGCTTTATTTTTGTCGGGCCGACACCTGAACCGATGGTTACACCGCCGGCAACCGGGTTAGATGACGTAACAAACGGGTATGTTCCTTGGTCGATATCAAGCATAACCCCTTGCGCGCCTTCAAATAACACGCGGCGGCCTTCATCAAGCGCATCATTTAAAACAACCGATGTATCGCAGACATATTTCTTAATCTGCTGTCCGTATTCATAATACTCATCTAAGATATCTTCTATTTTAAATCCTTCTGTCTCGTACATTTTCTCAAGCAGACGGTTTTTTTCTTCAAGATTGCGTTCGAGTTTCTCCGCAAACGCGTCACGATCCAACAAGTCTGCGATACGAATGCCGATTCGGGCTGCTTTATCCATATAAGCAGGGCCGATTCCTTTTTTCGTTGTGCCGATCTTGTTTGCTCCTTTTCGCTCTTCTTCCACTTCATCCAACTTCAAATGATAAGGCAGAATCACGTGAGCTCTGTTGCTGATTCTCAGGTTATCTGTACTGACGTTGCGCTCATGAAGATACGCAAGCTCTGTGACTAATGCTTTTGGATCTACAACCATTCCGTTTCCGATCACACACGTCTTATCTTTATAGAAAATTCCAGACGGGATTAAGTGAAGCTTGTATGTGACTCCGTCAAACTTGATGGTGTGCCCTGCGTTATTTCCGCCTTGATAACGGGCGATCACTTCTGCATTTTCTGATAGGAAATCTGTGATTTTACCTTTTCCTTCATCGCCCCATTGCGTACCTACTACAACTACTGAAGACATGTCCGTGCACCTCCGTTAACCTTTCAAAAACGATTCTATTCAAACAAATCAAGTTTATCAGTGAAGAAACAGAAAGTCAATCGCAAATCCGAACATTAAATTCTTATAAATCCTCATTCGTTCGCTTTAATTGATATTAGAAGCGTTTTCTTAAAGCTTTTCCTCGAAAAGCTCATGAAACTTTCATCCTTTAGTGGAGGAAAGAATCACTTGTCTGAAATCCCTTTTGTGTTCATGAACACGATTCGCCAGCCGTCTGGATCCTCTATTGTCACCCCTCCATGACTCCAGTACGGGTTCTCAGGTTCCGCCTCCTGATAACCCATTCTTTTTAATTTTGCAGTGATGGCTTTGATTTCTTCTTCGTTCGGCACATAAAAGACGAGCAGGCTGTCTGGATGGGGCACGGGCGCTGTACTTTCCCCTTCATGCTGGGTGAATTCCAAGTGGTAATCGGTGTGGGGGAGGCCAAACATGACACCGTCATACCCATTATGCTGATGAAATTCACCAAGTCGTTTTAAGCCCAGCCCTTCTTCATAAAACCGAATGATCTGGTCAAGCCGGCCCGTGGGTCTCGCTATCCGAATTTGTGCGGCATGAAATTGTGAAAAACGATTCCTCATTGTTACCCTCTCCTTTTTGCCTCATTTTATTAAACCGCTTTCATTTTCACATCCGCTAAGCGGCTGGTTTCTCTTCCGTCTTTTGGATGAAAAAAACCCCAAGAAAAAGCTCTTGGGGTTTACGCACCGGGCGGAACACCTGCGTCGTCAAAACGCCGTTCCAGGTTGACGAATTTATTGTATTCTTTTACGAACGCAAGAGACACGGTTCCTACCGGGCCGTTACGCTGTTTGGCAATAATGATTTCGATAATGTTTTTGTTCTCAGTTTCTTTGTCATAGTAGTCATCACGATAAAGGAACGCAACAATATCTGCATCCTGCTCAATACTTCCTGATTCACGGATATCAGACATCATCGGACGTTTATCCTGACGCTGCTCAACACCACGCGAAAGCTGAGAAAGCGCAATAACAGGGACTTGAAGCTCTCTGGCGATCGATTTCAGTTCACGGGAAATTTCTGATACTTCCTGCTGACGGTTATCCTTTGAACGTCCGCTTCCCTGAATCAATTGAAGGTAATCGATCAAAATCATGCCAAGACCGCTTTCCTGCTTCAAACGGCGGCATTTGGCACGGATTTCACTGACACGGATACCTGGTGTGTCATCGATATAAATTCCGCTGTTGGACAGGCTTCCCATCGCCATCGTCAGCTTGCCCCAATCCTCTTCTGTCAGATTTCCTGTACGAAGGTTTTGGGCATTGATATTTCCCTCGGCACAAAGCATACGCATAACGAGCTGCTCGGCACCCATCTCAAGACTGAAAATGGCTACACTCTCGTCGGTCTTTGTCGCTACGTTTTGCGCGATATTCAGGGCAAAGGCCGTTTTCCCTACTGACGGACGGGCAGCCACAATAATCAAGTCATTGCGCTGGAATCCGGCAGTCATCCGGTCAAGTTCAGAAAACCCTGTTGGAATCCCGGTAATATCACCTTTTCGATTGTGAAGCTGTTCGATGTTGTCATACGTCTGAACAAGGACATCCTTGATATTTTGGAAGGCGCTTGTATTTTTGCGCTGCGCCACTTCCATAATCGTTTTTTCCGCTTCACTGAGTAAATCTTCAACCTCGTCCTCGCGGGTATATCCGTCCTGAGCGATTGTTGTCGCTGTTCTGATTAACCGGCGAAGAATTGATTTTTCCTCAACGATTTTTGCGTAATATTCTATGTTAGCCGCTGTCGGCACCGAGTTTGCGATATCTGTCAGATACGATATGCCTCCCACTTCTTCCAGCAGGTCCGTGTTGGCAAGCTCTGACGTCACCGTAACTAAATCAACCGGTTCACCGCGGTCTCCGAGCACCAGCATTGCATTATAAATTTTTTGGTGGGACATTCTATAGAAATCATCTGGAATCAATACCTCTGAAGCCAGTGTTAAAGCAGACGGCTGTAAAAAAATAGCGCCTAACACGGCTTGTTCGGCTTCTATATTTTGCGGCGGCAGCCGATCATTCAGAAGGTCTGTCATGCTAAGCACCGTCCTCTCATTAAAAAATCTCCAAACTCCATTTTACCATTTATCCAGAAAAAAAATAGAAAAATTCTTTGTTTCCTATTTTTTTCAGTCAGCAGATTGGATAGTTTCGGACAGTGTCAGCCTGGGGAAAAAAACTGATAAAACTTGAGGGAGGAATAAATATGCTGAAAAAATACGCCGTAACACCCAACGTCGATGTGGACGGCTGGTTTATCACAGTGGATAATGTGGCGCCTACAGCTTTATACACCTCTAAAGACGCCGCAATTGAAAAAGCGAAGCAGGTAGCCAAAGAGAACAGCCCGGCAAAGCTTGTGATTTATGACCAGCATAAAAATGTGGAAGAGGAACTCTCTTTCTAACAAACTGAAAGCCTTCGCTGCCGCGGGGCTTTTTTTAACGGGTAAGACACGCTATTCCATCCATTTGAATCCGGTACGCATCATGATATCCGCCGCCTTTTGATACAGCTCCCACTCTTCAAATGAAGCAAATTTCCCCATTAGCTCCTGAAGCTTATGCCGCAAAGCGATATATTCTTCCAATGTGACAGCTCTCTCAGTGTCGATCTGATGCTCATACAGCATTTGTTTTAATAATGATAACGGTTTATTCATGCTGAACCCTCCTTATCTCTTTTATAAGGGGCATTTTCGGATTGCACCATTCCTTTGTGATATCTTCTTACGTTTCACATCTGATTCTTGTACAATGGACAAAAGAGAGGAGGGATCTTTGTGAGACCTTTGCAAATTTCTGCTGATACTGCACAAAAGCTTGCAGAGTCTTTGAATCTGCCGCTTGAACAGATCATGCATATGCCTCAGCATATCCTGCTTGCCAAAATGGCTGAATTGCAGAAAGAGGACAAATCATAACCCGCACTCGCATACTTGCTTACATGTATCGGAATGATATTAAGTATATGTTAGAAAAGAGGAGTAACTGCTTTGCCACATCCACAAAATAAAAAAATCCAATCGTTTTGGCTGATTGCCGGTATTATCTTTATCGCGTTTAATTTAAGACCTGCAATCACTTCAGTTGGGCCGGTCATCAGCTCCATCAGGACAGAGCTGCACATGTCCAACGGGGCAGCCGGGTTTTTGACCGCTCTGCCGCTGCTTTCGTTTGCCGTTCTTTCTCCGCTCGCGCCTAAGCTAGGACGTCGTCTTGGAAATGAGCGAACCTTATGGCTTGGTCTCCTGATACTGTTTATCGGTGTTTTGATTCGATCTGCCGGCTATACCCCCGCTCTGTTTTTCGGAACGGCACTTATCGGAATCGGAATTGCGATCGGAAACGTACTTTTGCCAAGCTTAATCAAACATAAATACCCTGAAAAGCCAGGGCTCATGATCAGCCTGTATACAACATCAATGAATATATTCGCTGCTTTAGCATCAGGTATCAGCGTACCTTTAGCGGCCCAGTTGGATGGCGGATGGAAACAGGGATTTCTCTTATGGGGAGGCTTGGCATGTCTAGCCTTGCTGATTTGGATACCCCAGCTTCGCCATCGGGATGTGTCCAACCAGACGCCGCAGCTTCAAACAAGTCCGATTTGGGCTTCCAAAATGGCATGGTTCGTCACCATCTTCATGGGCCTGCAATCCTTTTTATTTTACAGCAGTATCGCCTGGTTTCCTGAGATTCTCCGTTCACACGGAATTGATACGTCAACCGCCGGATGGCTGGTATCACTCATGCAATTTGCGAGTCTGCCTTCCACTTTTCTGACACCGGTTTTAGCTGACCGCGTGAAACATCAGCGCGGGATCGTTGCAGCGCTGACCGCAGTCTATCTGATCGGTCTATGCGGATTATTAACGGGGGGCAGCCATGCTATGCTTGCCATCTGGATGGTGATTATCGGTATCGGACAAGGCTCCAGCATTAGTCTGGCACTTACTCTCATTGGGCTCCGAAGTGAAAATGCGTATCAGGCTGCAGCGCTGTCGGGCATGTCCCAGTCATTTGGCTACCTTCTTGCTGCTGTCGGGCCGATCTTTGTCGGGTTTCTCTTTGACCAGACACATTCATGGACAATGCCGATTGTGCTTCTTATTGCTGCTCTAATCGTCATGGGAACAGCAGGACTCGGGGCAGGACGCGATCGATACGTCCTTCAGACAGAGAGAAAGCGAAATTCAGCATAGAAAATGGGCGGTGAACTTGTCTCCGCCTCTTTTTTATGAAAAAAACTGCAAGACATTCTTTGAATCTTTATGGTTTATTCATAAGTTTTTCATATTTGTTTTTTACAATAAGACATCATAAAGAGGTGAAAGAGGTTGATACCGGACTCTTGTCCTATCTGAGAAAGCATAATACCGGCGAAGAGTATCTATTTGCTGCTTTGACAACCGTAACGGCTGCGCCATATATCATCAATACAGATGAATCCGTCATGGCACTCGGCGGCTTCAACGGCACAGATCCGATCCTGACTGTCTCTGATCTGAAAAAACTAGTCAAAGAGGGAAAAGTAAAATACTTCCTGCTGCCAGAAAAGAACTCAGGCAATACTGAACTCATTTCTTGGATCAAGAAAAACGGCCAAGAAATATCTTCTGACAAGTACAGCAGTTCCTCGAGCAGCACAAGCAGCCAGCAAAGCATGAAAGGTGGACCTGGCGGAGAAAGCCAGCAAACCCTTTATCTCGTAGAATAAAAAAAGAGGCTTGGATCAATCCAAGCCTCTTTTCTATTAAGCTTCTTCTTTCACATGTACCTTTAACACAGCCTGCACCTCAGGATGCAATTTCACAGGAACGTTTGTATAACCTAACGCACGAATGCCGTCCGGCAGTTCCAGCTTCCGCTTATCCACTTTAATGTTATGGTCTTTTTGAAGCTGTTCAGTAATTTGCTTGCTTGTGACAGAGCCGAACAATCGGCCGCCTTCACCTGATTTCGCGCTGAGCTCAACAGTCAGTTTTTCTAATGTCTCTTTTAAGCTCTTTGCCTGCTCAAGCTCTGCGATGGCTTCTTTTTTCTCTTTCTGCTTTTGACCGTTTAGTACACTGATGTTTGACGCGTTCGCTTCAACCGCGAGGCCTTTTTTAATCAGAAAGTTATGCGCATAACCATCTGCTACGTTTTTCACTTCGCCTTTTTTTCCTTTTCCTTTTACATCTTGTAAGAAAATAACCTTCATCTTTGTACGCCTCCCTCAAAATACTCATCTATGGCGCCCTTCAGCCGCTCCAGTGCTTCTGTTACTGAAATGCCGGATAACTGAGTCGCCGCATTTGTTAAATGTCCTCCGCCTTCCAGCGCCTCCATGATGATCTGAACATTCACATCGCCAAGAGACCGCGCACTGATACAAACAGTTTGTTCATCACGTCTTGCTACCGCAAATGAAGCCTCAACCTCGCTCATCGACAGCAGAGAATCCGCAGCCTGCGCAATCAGCACTTGATCGAAATATTCATCCTCATTCTCAGGCAGTGATGCAATCGCGATGTTCTCTTTATAGAGGGCCGTATGCTGGATTAGCTTCGCTCGTTTAATATAGGAATCAACGGTTTCTTTGAGGAACTTCTGCACAAGCACCGTATCGGCGCCTTTTGCTCTTAAATATGAAGCCGCATCAAAGGTCCGCGAGCCAGTGCGGAGTGAAAAGCTCTTTGTATCCACTATTATACCAGCTAATAGGGCCGTTGCTTCAATCATATTGATTTTTAAGCGCTTCGGCTGATACTCAAGCAGCTCTGTCACCAATTCCGCTGTTGATGAAGCGTACGGCTCCATATAGACGAGCAGCGGGTCTCTGATAAATTCTTCGCCTCTGCGGTGATGGTCGATGACCACAATATGCTCAATTTTGTTTACCAGCCGTTCTTCTATAACAAGCGACGGCTTATGCGTATCCACGATGACAAGCAGCGTGTCGTCATTGGCAATTTCCATTGCTTCTTCGGGCGTGATGAACCTTGACCACAGCTCTTCATATTTTTTAATTTCCTCAATCAAGCGCTGCACACTTGAACCGATTTGATTCGGATCAATCACAATAAAACCATCTTTGTTATTTGCCTGTGACACCTTTAATATCCCGATCGCCGCACCGATAGAATCCATATCGGGAAATTTGTGTCCCATGATAATCACATTGCTGCTTTCAGAAACAATTTCCTTTAAAGCATGAGAAATCACGCGGGCGCGCACCCTTGTTCGCTTCTCCATCGGGTTCGTTTTACCGCCGTAAAACTTCACTTTTCCGTTTGGCAGCTTAATGGCTACCTGGTCTCCGCCGCGGCCCAGCGCTAAGTCCAGACTGGATTGCGCCAAATCGCCAAGCTCCTTCAGCGATGAGACGGAAGCTCCGACACCGACGCTTAAGGTCAGCGCAACGCCGTCAAATGAGGTTTTTTCCCGTACCTCATCCAGAATCGAAAACTTCGAATTTTCAAGTTCGGTTAAAATATTCTCATTAAGCACAGCGATAAAACGTTCTGACGATGTCCTTTTTAGGAATATTCCATACTCCTGCGCCCAAGCGTTGAGCAAAGAGGTCACTTGGCTGTTCATCGTGCTTCTCGTCTGGTCGTCTAATCCTTGCGTCACATCATCGTAGTTATCAAGGAAAATATAGGCCAGCACAGTTCTTTCATTTTCATATTGCTTTTCAATCTGTATCTGTTCCGTCACATCGAAGAAATAAAGCAGACGCTCATCCCGTTTGATGACCACTTTAAATTTTCGGTCATTCAATGTAACCGTTTCCGATTCTACCTCTTGTTTGATGAGCGGCACAACGGATTCACAAGTATCATAAAGTGATCTCCCCACTAATGTACTTTCATTAAAGCAAGAAGAGAGAAACGGATTTGCCCATTCTATATAGTATTGATCATTAAAAAGCATGATACCGATCGGCATTTCCATCAATGCCTCTTCCCCGACTTTTTTCAACCTGTAGGATAACGTAGAAATATAAGCGTCAATCTCTTTTCGAATAAGAGAATCCGCGCGTTTTATAAAAAACAGTATAACTGCCAGCAGCAACACTTCAACGGTTCCTATGATCCAGTTAAAATAAAAGCTGATGAGGATTGTAATGATTGACAAAGCAATCAATGCATAGATGGGATACCGAAACAACGGTTTTTCATAAAAGCTTGGCATTTCTATCACTCCCCACCATGTGAGTAAAACTCATTTTCACTTCACCTTATTCCTTATGTTAAAGCCCATGTCTATAACGCCTAAAATGCGAATGGCTGCCATAAAAATCGGTTGCAGCAGACCAAGAATGACTGCAATGACGGCCACTGCCTTTGGATATTTTTTCTTATGGCAATAGAAAAAGATAAATGATAAACCTTGGATAAAAATAAGAAATCCGAGTATAAACTCCCCATTTAAAGCGATAGAGTACAGCATTTGGCCTTTTTCTAAAGGCAGAAATGAAAGCATGACAATCAACAAATACAGTACTACAACACTTTGCGGAAACTTCAACTCTCTAAAAGGCTTTAGACTAGGAATATCGGGGGAGAATCGCCTTAAGAGCGGCTTAGCGATAAGGTAACTGAGGAAAGAAAAAATGGCTCCTACCATCACGATAGCTGTTGGAAAAAGATATTGAACCGTACTCAATTGTTCTTCCATCAGTTTCATTTGTTTCTCAAGTTCTTCAGCATTACCCGATTGTTTCAAAACGGATTCAACGATATCGAGTGATTGCCGATATTGTGTCATTGCTTCATCAATGATATTGATACCCAAAAACTGAATGCTTATCACAAAATAGAACACGATACAAAGCATATAAATAAGGGCACCCGAAATAATAGCATGACCGGGTTCTCTTTTTTTGAAAAAATGCCCCATGGCTATGCCCGCACAAGCTGACATAAAAGCTACAATCAGTCCGTTAAAGGACCCGACAATAAAGACAACAGGAAGACTGACAGCGCCCATCCATAATCCTAATTTCAATCCGTGTCTGATCGTATAAAGGATCATAGGCAGCGGCAGTGCAAATAACAGAATGGTTCCAATCAATGGAACATAAACGACCAGCAGTGTGATGATCGCAAACAAACTGATTAAAATAGCACCTTCCATTAATGCTCTTGTTTGTTTCACTTAGTCACCTCGTATCATACTGAACATACGAATAGAAAAGAGCAGCATAAACGACTGCTCTTTTTTTCATCGCCGCAACATGTTTTGCACCAATGTTTTCATATCATCTCTAAAATTACTTTTATATTTTAACATAAGTCCAAATCGCAAGTAAAATGACGCCAATGTTTCATGTGAAACATTGCAAACGAAAAGACATTCTTTAAAAGAATGCCCATCACTTCTTATTCTTTATCATCCATAAAACCAGAAGATTCTTTGTTTTTCTTCTTCGTTTTTCTGACATATACAAATATTAAAATCACAAGTAAAAGGGTTGTTGCTTGCAGAACGCCGCTGCTAAACAAGAAAAAGTTCTTTATCATGTCCCACATCGTGTTTCACCTCTTTTTGGATGTTCTCAACCCGTATCCTATATAAGGTGGATTCCCTTTTTAAAAACTTCAAAACATCATGAACAACATTGAACGTTGGGCATATGCTGATACAGAATCTGATTGATAAAGGAGATTTGTTACATGGATGAACGCAGAACGTTGGCTTGGCATGAAACATTAGAGATGCATGAGCTGGTTGCTTTTCAGTCAAACGGGCTCATTAAACTGAAGAAAATGATTAGAGAAGTTAGAGACCCTCAGCTCAGACAGCTTTATAGCGTTTCCATTCAGGCCGTTGAGCAGAATTTAAGAGAGCTTCTCCCATTCTTCCCTCAGGCGCCGATGCCTCGCGATGATGAAGAAGAAGAGCGTGCGGATAACCCATTTTTCAGCGGTGACCTGCTCGGCTTTGCCAAAACATCTGTCCGCAACTATGCCATCGCAATTACAGAAACAGCAACACCTCAATTAAGAACCGTACTTGTCAAACAGCTGAACGCTGCCATTAAGTTGCATGCGCAAGTTTATCAATACATGTATCAGCATGGATACTACCCATCTTACAATCTTTCTGACCTGTTAAAAAATGACGTCAGAAACGCCAATAAAGCCATTTCGATGAAATAAAAGAAGCAGCAAAGGCTTCCCTTTGCTGCTACTTCTGCTGTTCTTTTAATAAACTGGTTGAACGACGCGCCTCCAGTGCTTCTCGGTTGGCGTCGCCCCATTCTTTCATTTGCAATACAATCGGCTCAAGCGTTCGTCCGAATTCTGTCAGAGAATATTCAACCTTGGGCGGCACCTGGTGATAAACTTCGCGATGAACAATGCCATCCGCTTCAAGCTCTCGAAGCTGTAGGGTCAGCATTCTTTGGGTAATACTCGGGCATATTTTGCGAAACTCATTAAACCGTTTCTTGCCATCTATCATGTGATAAAAAAGGATTCCTTTCCACTTTCCGCCAATGACATCTAGTGTAAATTCAACCGGACAGCCTTCTTTGTTCGGATAAATATTATTTTTTCGGCTCATGTTCGACCCTCCAATAGTACCTTTTTTGATACTACAGATCATTTTGCAACTGACCTACCCAGCATTTTACACACCTTTCCTCTTTCACTCAAAAAAAATGCTTTATATTCACATCAATTTTTAAGGGTTTGCATGATTACACCCGCAGCAAGACGTGTTAAACTATAAAAAGAATGTTTACACTACTTAAAAAAGGATAAGGAGTTATCATGGAAAAAATACTTATTTTCGGACACCAAAATCCAGATACAGATACGATCTGCTCTGCTATTGCTTACGCTGATTTAAAAAACAAACTCGGTTTCAACGCTGAGCCTGTCAGACTTGGACAAGTCAACGGCGAAACACAATATGCACTTGATTACTTCAAACAAGAAAGCCCTCGTCTTGTAGAAACAGCTGCAAACGAAGTGAACGGCGTTATCCTTGTTGACCACAACGAACGCCAGCAAAGCATCAAGGATATTGAAGACGTTCAAGTTCTTGAAGTCATCGACCACCACAGAATCGCAAACTTCGAAACAGCTGAGCCGCTTTACTATCGTGCTGAGCCTGTCGGCTGTACTGCTACAATCTTAAACAAAATGTACAAAGAAAATAACGTAACAATCGAGAAAGATATTGCCGGCCTTATGCTGTCTGCTATCATTTCTGACTCTCTGTTATTCAAATCTCCAACTTGCACGGATCAAGACGTAGCGGCAGCAAAAGAACTTGCTGAAATCGCTGGCGTAGATGCTGAAGAATACGGCTTAAACATGCTGAAAGCAGGCGCTGACCTAAGCAAAAAAACAGTTGAAGAGCTAATTTCTCTTGATGCAAAAGAATTCACACTCGGCAGCAAAAAAGTCGAAATCGCACAAGTCAACACAGTGGATATCGAAGATGTGAGAAAACGCCAAGCTGAGTTAGAAGCAGTGATTTCTAAAGTTGTGGCTGAGAAGAACCTTGATCTGTTCCTTCTTGTCATCACAGACATCTTAGAAAACGATTCACTTGCACTTGCAATCGGTAACGAAGCGGACAAAGTGGAAAAAGCATTCAACGTCACATTAGAAAACAACACAGCCCTTCTTAAAGGCGTTGTTTCTCGTAAAAAACAAGTCGTTCCTGTATTAACAGACGCGATTGCAGAATAATAAAAAAGCATCCCGCTCCCGGGATGCTTTTTCTTATTCGCCAAGCTTTTCAATTTGCCCCATCACATCAGTAATTTGCTTAGCGTTTTGGACCAATTCAGATTGCTCCAATTCCTCAAGCGATGCCTTTCCTTCTTCCACTTGCTGCAAGACGTCTTCCGCACTTTTTTGCAATGTGTCGTTATGCTCCTGTAGGGTGCTGTGAAGCTCCGCTGCGGCATCAGGCGGTGTTAATTCATTAAAATCAGCTGCTGCCTTTTGAATAGACTCAAGCTGTGTCTCTAGTTTTTCTTTCGCCTCAGTGTCATTTACAGCTTCCTCAGCCAATGCAGGCGCTTCCTCTGCAAACGTCTTCACCTTTTCCACATAAGCTGACGCTTCATTTGTATAATCCAGCCCGTCATTCACCTGATCCAGTATTCCGCATCCGCCTGCCCCTAAAAGACCCACGCCGGCCAAAACCGTCAGAACCATTTTCTTCATTGTTTGCCCCCTTATCGTTTCTTCTTCATTTTTTCTTTCAAGATCGGGATCAATTTCTCTTTCGCTAATGGCAGCCCCTTCTTCACCAATTCACGTTTCAGCCATTTCTTCAGCTTAGACATAGTGAATCTCCTCTCCCTTTTTTGATAAAAATGAAAAAACTCCACCGATTTGGTGAAGTTCAGAAACAAAAAGACCTTCACCAAATCAGATTTGGCAAAGGTCTCGCTAACAATCAAATTGCCAGCAAAGCCGAGGACACCTAGTCCCGTAATGACGACTTTACTGTGAAAGCTACTCCCCTTTGGAGTGTTCATTTTTATTACTTTCATTCTAAAGCAATAGGCTTTTCCAGTCAAATTCCTGCTGTTCGTTTACATAAAAGATAGGTGTGGTATTTAAAATTTGAATGGTATTTACATCCGGAGATCATGCTATAACAGAGGAGGTTTTCATCATGAGTCAAGAGCGCGTGAAACGGCCCGGGCATACCAGGTGGTACATATCTTCGTTACTGAGCGGCATTATCATTCTTAATTATTTTGATCGAGTGGCCATTTCTGTAGCTGCCCCGGCGATACAAGATTCGTTTCACCTCACAGCAACTGAACTCGGCATTGTGTTTTCGATTTACACCTATTCGTATACACTGATGCAGCTGCCCGTCGGAAGTTTATTGGACAGGTTTGGCGTGGCCTGGGTCACTAGAATCGGAATGACGGTTTGGAGCTTTTTAACGATCATTCTCGCTTTTTTACAAGGAAAACTGCTCTTATATGTGTTCCGATTTCTCATTGGGCTGACGAGCGCATCGGCGTTCCCCGCCGCTTCCAAAGCAACCGCTCTATGGTTTCCCCCAAGCGAACGGGGTCTGGCGAACTCGCTGTTTGATTCTGCCGCCAAATTTTCAAACGTGATCGGTGCGCCGCTGGTCGCCTTTCTCGTCACAACATTTGACTGGCGGGTCGCCTTTTTAACGATCGGATGCATCAATGTGCTGTTTACCATCTTTTTCTGGCAATACTATGAGCAGCCCGAACGGCACAAACGCATTTCCAAAAGCGAATTAAACTATATTCAGAAACACAATACAATCACAACAGAACAAATCCCTTACAAAACGGGTCCGCTTTTAAAAAAGCTTTTCACTAATCGTAAAGTATGGGGCTTAATGATCGGATTTACAGGGTACGGCTATACATTCAACCTGCTGCTTACATGGCTTCCGACTTTCTTTAAGCATACATACGGAATGGATCTCATGTCATCCGGTTTATTCACCGCCGTGCCGTGGCTGATCTCTACCATTTCCGGCATTGTGGTCGGCGGCTGGCTCGTCGATTATCTTATCAAGAAAGGCTATTCCAACACCAAGGTGTATCGAACCGTAATTATTGTAGGGATGAGCTTCGGCTTTTTCTTTTTGGGCTCCATTCTGACCAATAATATCACCGTTGCGATTATCTGCATTTCAATCGGCCTCGCCGGCGTTTCTGCAACGGCTCCGGTCGGCTGGTCCATCTCCGCAGAACTGGCCCCGATTGGCTCCGTTTCCATGCTGAGTTCCATGGTAAACCTGGCAAATAACCTATTCGGAGGCATAATCGCTGCTTCACTCACGGGATATTTGTTTGATGTGACAGGTTCATTTACGCTCAGCTTTCTGGTTGCAGGTTTTGTATTGCTGCTCGGACTGATTTTTTACGTGTTTGTGTTAGGGGATGTGAAAAGAATTAAGTTGGAGTAAAGAGTGCTTGTGTGAAAGCACTCTTTTCTTTGATCATAAAAATAGAGCCGCCAGCCTGATTTTTTAAGAAGCGATGTGACGTATCATGCCCCTGCCATGCAAGAGCATGTCATGAATCATATTACGTTCCTGAATCAAAACGGACATCCGACAAGCAAAGAAGATTACGTAAAACAAACGCGATTTTTTATGCAGGATGATTTTCATCGAGAAATGTTAGAAGAGCAGCAAACCATTATCTTATTAACTGACCATCGTTGCAGAACACCTGTAGCGTGAGTCTTTGCCACTAACGCATTCTCTCTGCTCAAGTTGCGGCACCGCCAACAATCGATACATTCTGCCGGTCAACGCCGAAATTCCGCCCGTTCCATTTCAATACGGTTTGAACATATCCCAATGAGTCGGCGTTATACCTTCCGGCGATCCGCTGATACGCCAGCAATTCGTATACGCCGTCTCTGTTGAAATCAACCGGATACAAGCCGGATAAAGGATTCACCCAGCCTTCTATCGGCGCTTTTAAAACACCCTGATTCGTATAGATCTCATTCAAATAGTCTCTGCCTTTGTAAGTAAGATCCAGTATATATTGGTCATGCTGGCGTTGACTGATCACGCTCGCTTTATATTGATTTTGATAGCTCACACTGTACTTGAATTCATCATTAAACGAATCAGAATTGAAAATCTGCCTGAACTGCCGGTTCATATAAGCAAACACATACGCATATATAGAGCCTCCGCTTCCCCCGGTATCAATTACAACAGCCACATCTTCCGTTTTATTGCCTGTCACATCAGCCAGAAATAGTGAAGGATTGTACCCGATATTGTTATGAAGCTGAATTTGCCGTTCCTGATGTGTCTTGCCGTCACGTATCACCAAAGTGATATTTCTCCATAGCGGACTGCCTGACGTTTGATTGCCAGTAAGGAAGACTTCATCAGCGACTCCATCTCCCGTCACATCACCCCGCGCTGAAGTAATAATAGCGCGCGAGAAAACGGGCTGCCTATATCCATATGGATACTGGTAAGGCGTTGATTCTCCACCATAATAAACCCAATAAGGTGCCATTCTGCTGTTGTATGGATTCAATTGAATTCACCCTTTCCTATTCACCTTCATGAATCATGATATGCAGGAAAAGGACACAGCAGATCACATGCAGCCCGTCTTGTTTCAGAATGTCTAAGCATTATAAACTACATTAATACGTGTTTATTTTCAAAAAGACATCGAAACGATCACGCTTATGAAATGCTTTTGAAAAACTGGACTATCAATAAAGGAAATGACAGAATTTATTCAAGGCAGAAGTTTGGCCCTTGCTCATATATCGCCTATAAGTGAAGAATACCTATCTTCAGTCCAGAAAAAGATAGGCATTCTTTCGTGTCAACGGAAAATAAAATAAATTAGTCATAGCGCGCTGCCCGACACCTTTTCACTCCTTGCCAGAAATACCGACAGCACGAAAGCAAACAGCAGCATGAACGTGATCATTCCGACGACACCCAGCCATTGAAAAGCAGACCAAAACACACCGCCGACTGTTCCGCAAATACTTGAACCTGCGTAATAAAAGAACAAATACAGCGATGAGGCCTGCGCTTTGTTGTGCAGGGCCCTCCGTCCAACCCAGCTGCTGGCGACTGAATGCCCTCCAAAGAATCCAAAGGTAAAAAGGGCAATCCCGAAAATTTTTACTGCTAATACGCCGTTTAACGTTAATAATGCACCTGCAGTAACGATAAAAATATTCATCATCAGTATTTTATGATACCCGTATTGATCGACCATTCTTCCAATAAAAGACGAGCTGAAAATCCCGACAATCATCACAATAAATATCCAGCTGACAATCGCTTTGTTAAAGGAATACGGCGGCGCTAACAGCACATACGCAATGTAGTTGAACAATGCAACATTGCTTCCGAGAAGCAAAAAACCAATGAGGAACAAGCTTAACAGTTTCCGGTCCTTCAAGTGACTGATTAAAGACATTCCCAACTGCCCGATCTCAAGTTTTCTCGGCGTAAAATGCGTCGATTGAGGCAAATTCATAAAAAATATCATACTCGCTATCAAACTAATCACACCAATTGACCCCATCGCTATATGCCAAGTAAAGTACTCACTCAAGAGCCCTGAAACAATCCTTCCAAAAACGGCGCCAATCGCATTTCCGCTGATATACAGCCCCATCGCCGACCCAAGGCTCCCAGGTTCAATTTCTTCTCCAAGATAAGCCATCGCAATCGATGGGAGACCAGCGAGCGCAATCCCTTGAATGGTTCTCAATACGAGCAGCGTATGAAAATTCGGGCTGAAGGCCGATGCCAGACAGAGAACGGATGCGGCCAGCATGGATACAGCCATAATCGGCTTACGTCCCCATACCTCTGACAACGAACCGAAAACAAGCATGCTGACAGCTAAGAGCATCGTTGTAACAGATAAAGAGAGACTCGCTGTTGTAGGTGTCACATGAAATTCCCGCGTGAACTCCTCCATGAGCGGCTGTACACAATACAGAATGGCAAATGTATTAAAACCTGCGGCAAAGAAAGCAAACGTAATTTTCCGAAAAACCGGTGTGCCTTTTTGAATGTATGTCATGGGGACTTTATCTGCCCCTCACCATTTTGTGTAATACTGCTCTCCATAAACATCCATCCTTTATTTTTTGCGATTTCAAACATCCTCGAGTCTGTTTATACATTTATCTTAGCACTGTGAAAATATGTTGTATAATGCATAATAAATATCCATTTCATGCTTATATGTAATATGTGAGGTGATGACGATTGGAATGGGAACAACTTGAATATTTTCAAACACTGGCCCGGATGCAGCACGTCACGAAGGCGGCACATAGCCTGTCGATCACACAGCCTGCGCTTTCACGCTCAATCGCCAGACTCGAAAACCATGTAGGCGTCCCGCTATTCGACAGGCAAGGACGTTCGATTAAACTAAACAAATACGGAGAAATATTTTTAAGACACGTCCATGCCATGATGAAGGAATATACCGAAGGGAAAGAAGAAATCCAGGCTTTGTTGCAGCCTGACCAAGGTGAAGTGTCTCTCGGTTTTTTACATACATTAGGAACTACGCTGGTTCCCGATTTAATCGGCAGCTTTCAGCAGAAATATCCCGACATTACCTTCCAGCTGAAGCAAAACCATTCATATTGGCTGCTTGAACGATTAAAATCCGGAGATCTGGATCTCTGTCTCCTTGCCTCCATCAAACCTGAAAAGCTGATCCGATGGATACAATTATGGAGCGAAGAACTGTTTGTATTTGTGCCAAACAACCATCCGTTATCTCATCGCGAAAGCATTTCACTGACTGAAGTTGCGGATGAGCGTTTCATTTTATTGAAAAAAGGATATGCGCTGCGCATGACGGTTGATGAATTGTTTGAGAAAGCGGATATTCAACCGAACATTATGTTTGAGGGTGAAGAAGCAGCCACCGCAGCAGGCTTTGTGGCAGCCGGTCTTGGCATATCCATTCTGCCCGATCTGAAAGGGTTAGACCAAAGCAAAATCAAAAAAATTCGTGTCAGCTGGCCGGAATGTCAGCGCGTCATAGGAATTGCCTGGATAGAAGGCAGATTTTTATCCCCGGTGGCAGAGACCTTTAAACAGTATGTCATCAGCCATTTTTCTGATAAAGAGGAGGATCAATCATGAATGTGAAAAGAATAACGACAGAACATGATTTACATACAGCGTTTGACATCAGAAAGACAGTATTTGTTGAGGAACAAGGCTGTCCAGTTTCTGACGAGTTCGATGAGTTCGATACACTCCATGGAGATTGCCAGCATATTCTGGTTTACCATGAACATCAGCCGGTTGGCACAGCGCGTGTGCGTATCGTGGATCACGCGGGGAAACTGGAAAGAATCTGTATTCTGAAGCCCTATCGCAAATTCGGATTGGGGAGAGTGATTGTCGATGAGTTAGAGCGTATTGTGAAAGAAAAAAGGATTGTTACATGTAAACTTTACGGTCAGACACAGGCAGCAGGCTTTTATGAAAAGCTCGGCTATCAGACAGCATCAGAAGAATTTATATTGGATGGCATTCCGCATGTGCTGATGACAAAAGGAGACGTTTCCGGACAATAAATTGTCCACAAATTTGTCACTTATGAGCATGTGTGATTCATTGGTATACTAATCACCGATTATGGAGAGAAGGATTGATTGTATGCCAGCAAATAAAAAAGAAGGCCTTATCTTCGGCGTGATGATGTGCTTTGGGATGGTCTGCGTCATGTCGATTTACAATGCAGTGATCAACGGAGCCATACATGATTTTTCATGGGTTACAGCTTTTGAGATGATCATAGGATTCATTGTAGCGTTACTGTTAGATTTACTGTTAGTCGGACCGCTCGCAAGAAAAATGACATTCAAAATGCCGTTCGACAAGTCTAAGAAATTATATGTCGTCCTTGCCATGTCGACTTGTATGGTGGTTGGTATGGTACTTTGTATGTCTGTTTTCGGATTAATCACGGCAACTTTATCGAATGGACTTAACGAGAACAGCCTATTCAGTGCGTACCTTATGATCGTTCTGAAAAACTTTATCTTAGCCTACCCTTTGCAATTGCTGATTATGGGTCCATTAGTCAGAGGGATTTTTATGAAATTTGTAAAACCAAAGCTCGCAGCTGCCGTTTAAATAAAAAAGGAGTGAGCATAACACTCACTCCCTTTTCTCATTGATTTTCAGCACTCCGCCTCACGAATGAATGTAAAACAAGCTCCGCAAACGCCTCTGCGGCGGGCAGCTGCCATTTTTTCTTTTTGATTAGCATATGAGAGTAAAGCGGCTCAAAGCTTTCAGCATGATGAAGGATTTTCAGCTTACCCGCCTCCACTTCTTCTTTCACTGTCACATAAGGCAGTACAGAAAATCCAAGTCCGCTCATGACCGTTTGTTTAATCGCCTCGATACTCCACAGCTCCATTGTTTGAAAGCTGCGAATGTCATGCTTCACTAGATATGTTTCAAACATGGTCCGATAACTGCAACCCTCTTCATTTGTAATAAAGAAATGACTGCTATTTTCTTGTTTATAGTCATCAAAATGGTCCGGTCCGTCATGACTGCCCACAAGGACAATCTTCTCCTCGGTTAACGTGTGATGAATGCATTTTTCAATATTAATTTCCGGATAGACCATTAACGCGATATCGACCCGGCCGCTCAATAAATCTACCTGGTTTTCCCCGCATGTCCCGTTGCTTAAGATGATTTTCACATGAGGATATGTCAGTGAAAATTCCCTTATGATCGGCCCTAGTCTGGAAATGGTTAAAGACTCAGGTGCGGCTACCTTTAATACTCCCTTGATTTCATGAACACTCTTCATATTCTTGATCTGTTCGTGGGCAGAAAGTAAATCTTCTGCCAAAGGGATTAACTCTCTGCCTAAATGAGTCAGCTTTAGATTTCTTTTTTCATACGAAAATAAAGCTCCGCCGATCTCCTGCTCAAGCGCTTGGATATGAGTGGTGATCGTGGATTGCGTATAACCCAGCTTAGCAGCAGCTCCCGTGTAACTTCCCATTTCTACAATGGCCTGGAACGTGACAAGATGTCTGATCTCCATACGTTTTCCCCTTCTATCGAAAAAAATGATAATGCTTTTTTATATTTCAATTTTATTTATAGATATCACTATCATACAATAAAAACTGCCCAATATGACTTAGCAAATGAAGGTGATTCAATGAGTATCATAGCTTTTCTTTCGTATGTGATTTTGACATCCATTACGCCTGGCCCAAGTAACATCCTAATGATGAACGAAGCGCGAAGGTTTGGCTTTATAGGTTCGTGGCGTTTCAATAGCGGCATCTTATCAGGTTTTGCAGCGCTCGGAATTCTCAGCGGTATATTTACAATAGGTTTGTACAATTGGATTCCTCTTGTTGAGCCCTACTTCAAAATAGCTGGTGCAGTCTATTTGCTCTATTTGGCCTGGCAGATCGGTTTCGCCAAAGGCTCAAAGAAGGATTCCGAGGATACGCACTCTTCTTTTTTATCCGGTTTCATCTTCCAGATCATCAATATGAAAAGCATTTTGTTCTTCTTAACATTAATGAGTGCTTTTATACTGCCGTTTCAGCATTCCATGACATCAATTATTTTTTATCTCTCATTGGCCATCTTTCTGGGCTGGTTCGCCCTGTTGCTATGGTCAGGGTTCGGCTCTGTTTTTAAAAAGCTTTTTGAAAAACACGATAAGGCATTTCGAGTCATCATGTGTTTGCTGCTTATTTATTCTGCCGTTAGTATCTTCCTTTAGTTGGTCTCATCTGATACGAAAGCAGCTAGGCGGATTAATAATCGTTTAGTGGGATGTTTACTTTGCAGGAGGGATCATGAATGATAAAACGACTTGATCATTTGGTTTTAACGGTGAAAAGCATTCAGGAGACAATCCGCTTCTACACATTTGTTTTGGGAATGCAGGAAGAAACGTTTGGCTCAGGGAGAAGATCATTGCGTTGTGGCAATCAAAAAATAAACTTGCATGAGGCCGGTCATGAATTCGAACCTAAGGCACAGCATCCATTACCGGGATCTGCGGATTTGTGTTTTATCACTGATCAACCGATTCATTCCATAATCGAACATCTTAGAAAAAACAACGTGATGGTTGAGGAAGGACCTGTTAAAAGAACTGGCGCCCTTGGCCCGATTATCTCTGTTTATATTCGAGATCCCGATCAGAACCTCATCGAAATATCAGAGTATGTAGAGAGGGAACATATCTAGTAGACATATGTAAAATTGATTTGAATGGGGAAAAGCAGGTTTCAAACCCTGCTTTTTATTTGTCTGCAAAAAAATAAGTGGGTTGCTAATGTTATAAGTTCGTAAAGTACTTTTCTTCCCTTCAACGGTGACATTTTCTATTCAAATCTTAGATACTCAATTTAAAGTATTTCTCAAATGCAGCTTTTCCGCTTTGTGTAACCTTAATAGCTCTAGTTTTAGGCATACGCAAAATCCATTGTTGTTCCAGCATCCTGTCTAATAATGCATGTCCCAAAGCTCCCGCTAAGTGATGCTGCCGCTCGCTCCAATCTAAACAGCAAAGCGCAAAAGCTCTCCTCTTATTTCTTTGTTTTTCTTCGTCGACTCCAAAATCTTTTAAAAATAAAGAGCCTTCTGAAGTCACCTCATATTGTAAATCCACTTTTCGTAAGAAGCCTTGCTCGACTAATGAATATGTCACTTGCACGCCGATATAACCGGCCAGATGATCATAACAGGTACGGGCAAAGTGTAAATCACTTTTTTCTTTTGAATCATTGAAAGACTTCACTTTTGAATCTGGCGAAATACTAAGCAATTGTTCTATCACTTTTGCAGTATCGGCGTTTGCCAATTTATAATACCGATGTCTTCCATGCTTCTCTACACTGATGAGCTGTGCTTCAAGTAATTTATGCAGGTGAAAGCTGGCAGTTTGAGGCTTGATTTTAGCGAAATATGCAAGCTCTCCAGCAGGGTGTATTCTTCCATCCATAAGGCTCAAAAGAATAGAAGAACGCGTGGGGTCAGATAGTAACAAAGCAACCTTTGCAATATTAGGATTCATCATTCTCCTCCTTACATTCATATTTCGATGATAGTTGAAATGTTAAACCTTTACAATATGAATAAATAATGATTAGGAGGCATAATCGTTGAACAGTGAAAAACAAGACACTCTCCATTTTAAAGAAATCAAACCAAACATTATGTACTATGGCACGTCCACATTCCTTCTTTCCACTTTGAATGAAGATGGAACCACCAATATCAGTCCGATGTCTTCCTCATGGGCGCTTGGAAACTATATTGTTCTGGGAGTAGGCTTAGGAGGAAAAGCGATTGAAAATTTAAGTAGTCACAAAGAATGTGTCATTAACTTGCCCAGCCCGGATTTATGGAAAAACGTTGAAAAAATTTCGTCTTTTAGCGGAAAAAAGAATATCCCGCCTTTGAAGAAACAGCTCGGGTTTACGTACAAAAAAGAGAAATACGAAGCGGCAGGGTTAACACCTTTACCATCAATGACAGTAGCACCAACACGAATTAAAGAATGCCCTATCCAAATAGAAGCAGAAGTGAAGCATATTCGGATACCAGATTACGAACCATCATTTGCGATTGTGGAAACACAAGCTTTACATTTCCATGCCGAGGAAAAGATCATATTGAACGACAACCACATTGACCCTTCAAAATGGAGTCCGCTTATTTATAATTTCAGACACTATTTTGGTTTAGGAAAAGAAATAGGAAAGACCTTTCGTTCGGAAACATGACTCAAAATAAAGCTTTTAATGGGAAATTGCGTATTATACCCCTTCTATGTTTCAATGGAAACCGTTAGTAACAGCTTAAAAATAAAAACGGAGATATTGAAAATGAGAACTTTACATACGAGATTTAAACGTTTATTGAGATTAAGAGATTTTGAATTCTTTCAGGTAGAATTAAACGATGATGAGAGATGTGCTTTTTTATTATACGTTGATGAAAGATTGCCAGACTCTGAAGAAGGTAACAAAATTAATGTTTATTTGATTTCTCACTTTGAGCTACCTGATTCATCATATCAAGATGTGCTACGTTTTAATGATGATCTATTGGGTATGAAACATAATTGTTCATATGTAATGGACACTTTAGCTGTTACAGAGGAATTTGATTTCAATTTCCCATTTGATATGCTCGCTATACGTGAATATGTTCAAGAGTTATTGTCCACCTTAAAAATTGACAAAAAACTCCCTGAATATGAAGAAACCGATTTCAATTATTTATCTCAAGAATAGTAAAGGTTACGTTAGATGAAAAATAAACATTTAAGTTTAGTTTTGATTTGTCTTTTACTAATAGTTGTTTGTCTGGGATAGTTTTAAATTTTCTCAGTGTTGTAATTTCGATCTTATCTATCACTCTATCGAATAATTTGATATTATGATCAAAACAGCAGATTCCTGAAGAAGTCTGCTGTTTTTGTTATGTTAAATTTCTCAGTAGTGGCTACGTGTATTAACGTGTCATTGGTGATATGTCTGTTAGAGTAAGCACCTGTCTCAATTTCATTCCAACATTTTTTATAAGAAACAATTGAAATGGCTAGTTCTCCATGTCTTACCATTACTGAGACAGGACTCCGGCTTGCTGAAGTTTTTCTATGATCTGACCTGGCTTTTTATCTTTTCCATTTTTTAATCGGCAGAACTCGCGGTTTGTTTCAAAATCCTTTACATAAATGATCTCAACTTTTTGACTGCTTTCCTTATATTCCCCTTAAAATTGAATAATCACTTTCCCTTTTGGTCGTCCATTTGCGACTAGTTCTAGCGCTTCATTTACGTTTTCTATGGTAAATCGTGTTGGATGAATTGCTGGGACAATGTTGTTTTCTTCAATGATTTTGGTAATCTCTTCAAGTTGTGCGCCATCAGAACGAACGAAGATAAAATGGTATTTCACGTTTTGTTTCTTGGCTTTGCGGTCATACTTTGCACCAGCAAGGGAAAATAGCATTTGTTTCCACGATGGGAAATTTCGGTCTTTTCCGAAACGTTTATTTGGTCCTGTACGGAGAGAGAGCAATCTTCCGCCCGGTTTGATGATACTCAATTCACTGTCAAATTCTTTAGGTCCCAGTGTATCCATCACGTAATCCACATTCGACAACAAGTCAACATAGTTTTCTATTGTATAATCCAAATATTGGTCTGCACCCATTTCCAAAGTGCGTTCGCGCGCTTCTGAGCTGCCACTAACAATGACATTTAGGCCCATTGCCTTTGCAATTGGTACAGCCATTTGGCCAAAGCTGCCTGATCCACCTGGAATGAAAACAGATTTACCTGACTGTGCCTCAAGTTCTTCATGCAAACCTTGATACGCTGTGAGTCCAGCCAGTGGTGCAGCAGCGGCTTCCACGTAAGACAAATTTTTTGGCATGGGTGCAATTGCAGCAGCGTCAATTGCGGCATATTCCGCAAAAGCACCAATTTTTTCGAGCGGGAGACGTGTATAGATGGCATCTCCTACGTGAAATTCTGTCACATTTGTTCCGACTTTTTCGACAACTCCTGTCAATTCATTACCAAGCGTTAGTGGGAATTCATAATCTTGAATCAGTTTCACGCTACCTGTAATAATTAACATTTCGAGTGGATTGACCGCCGCAGCTTTGACCTTTACCAAGACTTCATTTTCACCGATTTCTGGAATTGGAATGTCATTGATTTGGGCATAGAGATTTTTTGAGTACTTGGTGATCTGAGCTGCTTTCATGAGTGTTTTCATTTTTTATCAGCATCCTCTATCATATTACATGTATTGAGTTTTCACCTTTTTGTATAATCGTTTAGGCGGAGGGGAATCTTATTCCTATTTTAACCCGCCACCTAAACCATAAAGAGTTCACTACATTTCCTATTTTTTTTTAACATTAGTCATTTTTAGAACGATCATTCTCAAATGCTTAAATTTTTTAGAACCGCTTCTGTAAATAAATGTTTCTCATCCTTTAAGTGGCAGTGATATAGAGTATCGTTATATAGGTTAAATATTACATCTCTAGAATCGGATAGATTTGATCTCTTAATTTAAATTCATAGTTTTCGTCTACAATACCTACTGCTTGATTACGATCATAAAGCTCCATCATAAAACTCGCCACTTGCTCAACTGTGTGGTACATCGGGATATTTGCTTTGTAATCAAATTCTTTCGTATCAGATGCATTTTTCATGAATTCTGTTTCCGTGATTGCTGGTGCTAAAACTTTCACCTTCATTTTCGCACCTTTGCGTTCCAGTTCTTTTGCAAGTCCTTCTGTAAATGCACTAACAAAGTATTTAGATGCAGAATACGTAATACTGCCAACAGCAATTGCATACCCGAGTGCTGATGATACGTTAATTAACTGAGTTCCTTCTACATCAGAATAATCACGTACAAATAGTGTAGAAAGAATCGTTAAGGATTCTACGTTGACACGCAACATGGTTTCCACTTTATCTAAATTCTGATCTGTGACAGAAGAGGATTCACCAAGCCCGGCATTATTAATCCAAGTCTCAATTTGATATTCCTTTAAATTGTCATACAGTGTATATGCCTGATCTGTGACAGATAAGTCACTTGTACGAATAACAACATCCAAATCAGGATTAATATTGTGAATTGTTGATTTAAGCTCTTCTAATTTATCTAATCTTCTAGCTACAATAATTAAGTTTTTGCCGCGAGCAGCAAACGCTAATGCTGTCTCATATCCTATGCCTGAGCTTGCTCCTGTAATAACTGTGTACTTCATATGATTCTCTCCTCAAAAACATATTTTTTTATTAATTCTCCATATCACAAAATATATCTCAGTCTAGCGTTGACAAAGTCAAATCAATAATGGCTTCAAATTTTTCCTTATCATTTGTCGTTTTTGCTAATACTCGTACCCCTACGAGTGAATTATGAATGAATTGAGAAAGCCCTTTGATGTTATAGTGTTTAGGAATTTCTCCTTTTTCTTGACCATGTTTTAGCAGATCAAATAATAAGGCTTCCGTATTTATAAAAATCTCTTTAATTTTCTTAGCTACTTCTTCATCTAGCAAGGATAATTCAACTGCTGTATTAACAGCTAAACATCCTTTTGGCAGATTTTCTTCTGGATCAATAACCATTTCAAATATTTTTCTTATAGTCTGCTTAACCGTTAAATCAGCTTTCACCTCATTCTTCATTCTCATTTCCATTACTTCTACAAAGTGACTTAAAGCTCTCATAAATAAAGTATGTTTGTCACCAAAAGTATCATAGATACTTCTGCGGTGAACCCCCATATGGTCCACCAAATCTTGCATGGATGTTTTTTCATAACCCTGTTCCCAGAAAAGCTCCATCGCTTTTATTAATGCTAATTTTTCATCAAATTCTTTATTTCTAGCCATGTAATCCCACCTTATAACGTATCATCTATTAACACTGATAAAGTACTGAGAATCATTGATGCACTAGGGCAAAATAACTTTATATCATTCATCTCTCCCTATTCTTAAATAATTAAAGAACGATCATTCTCATTTGAGAAAAAAAAAGTTAGACCTAACATGTGTTAAGTATATCAAATTTAAGAACGATCGGTAAAGAATTTAGAATTCATCCTGTGTTTTATATATTTTTTAAGACCAAGGGCAAAAACTTTAAAATTGTCTAGGTGTGCTATTACCTGAATTTTTAACGAATATCACTTCTTCTTATTTCTACTCAAATCAGTTCTGTAACCGCCATGCACTTGGTGCCATGTCTATTAGAATAACCATTTTTTCATTCAGATGACGGAATGAAAAAAGAGTAGACCTTTCAGTCCACTCTTAAATGAATTTTATTTCTCTCGTTCTATATATTCTTCTTTTGTTGTTTATTGCCCATAAAATTTAACCTCTAATACTTTGCCATTAGTTGTATTCCCTTTAAAAAAAGAGGAGCTACATCCTTACATGTTATTAGAGCGAGCCTATATTGCTACATACTGATTCGGTGTTTTTGTTCATTCTCTATCTCGGGCTGTATCTCCTTTGTTAATTGATGACCCTCTATATCTACATTCGGAATGATTTTGTCTAACCACTTTGGTAAATACCAAGCTGCATTCCCCATCAACTTCATAATACTTGGAATGAGTGTCATTCTTACAATAAATGCGTCAAATAATACACCAAAGGAAAGAGCTAATCCATTTGCTTTGATAGAAGCTTCACCAGCAAAGATAAACCCTGCAAAGACGAATATCATGATTAGTCCGGCTGCGGTGACAACAGGTCCACTGTGTTTTAATCCAGCTTGAATTGCTTGTACTGGATTCTTTGTTTTTACATATTCTTCACGCATTCTGCTTACAAGGAATACTTGATAATCCATCGCTAAGCCAAAAAGAATACCAATCGTTAAAATAGGCAAAAACGCGAGTATCGGCCCTTTTTCAGGTATATTGAACAAGTCAATTAAGTTTCCATCCTGTAACACAAATACACAAATCCCAAGAGTTGCTGTCATTGTTAATATGAAACCTGCTACAGCAACAAGAGGTACTAGCAGCGAACGGAATACGATTGTCAGCAATATAAACGCAAAACCAACAATGAGTAAAGCAAATACTGGTATTGCATCATTAAGGCGATCTGAAATATCTATATTCACTGCCGTGGATCCAGTTACGAGCAAATCTACCCCGTTTTGATCTGCTAAGCTGCGCACATCTTGTACCAAATCCTTAGTAGCTTTATCGTTTGGACCTGTTGTAGGAACAACCGTAATAATAGCAAAATTGCCTTTTGCATTAGGCATTGCAGGAGTAACACTTGCTACATGATCTAAATCCTTAATTTCTTTTACTGCATCTGCGAATGCATCAGTCTTATTTTCTGTAACACTTGTGGCATCCGCCACTATCGTTAATTTGCCATTAAATCCTTCTCCAAACCCTTCGGCAAGCAAGTCATAAGCTCGGCGCTCGGGATTATCCTTAGCTTTCATTCCTGCATCAGGTAAACCTAGCTCCAAATGCATAGATGGGATACTAATGACTAGCAAGATGAGAATACTAAATACACTTAGAAGAATAGGGTTCTTTGTGACAAAGCGTCCCCAGAAATTTGTTTCAGCGCTTTGTATTTCTTTTTTCTTGTTTGCTTTCGGAATCATGCGTTTCCCTGCTATTGATAAGACGGCAGGCACTAATGTAATTGACGCTAAAACAGCCATGAGCACACTGAGCCCTGCTGTTAGCCCCATTGCAGACATAAAAGGAATATTAACGACAGTCAATCCGCAAAGTGCGACAATAACTGTAAGTCCGGCAAAAACGACAGCACTCCCAGCTGTTCCCGTAGCTCTCGCAATTGATTCATTTTTTTGTATACCTTCTCCTAAAAACTGGCGGTGTTTCGAAAAAATAAACAAAGCATAATCAATACCAACTGCAAGGCCAATCATTCCGGCTAATGAAAGACTGACGGAGGCAATATCAAACACTTGTGTTCCAATCAAAGTCAGCCCAATGCTTACACCTAAACCTATAAGCGCTGTTAAAATCGGTAAGCCTGCTATTAATAAAGATCCAAATGTAATAGCTAGAACAACAAAAGCCAAGACAATACCGACTATCTCTGATACACCGCCTATCTCCATCTCGGCTCCTGGTATATCTCCGCTTAACTCCGTTTGTAATCCTTCATCATCAGCAATGGACAAACTATCTTTCACATGTTTTATAGAGTAATCTTTTATATCATCTGCTGATGATTTGTATTTGATATCAGCATAAGCCACTGTCCCATCTTTTGCGATCGTTCCTGCATGAAAAGGACTTGCAATTGAATCAATGGAATCGTCTTTATTCATTTCCTTTAATGTATTCTCTATTGCTTTTTTTGCTGATTTTGCAGTAAGTTTCTCCCCATCGTTAGCACCGAATATGACCCGTATGCTCCCTTTATCAGGACCATGAGGAAATTCTTTATTGATCACCTTCATTGCTTTTTCCGAAGGCGTGTCTGGTATTGACATATCCTCAGAAAAACTAGGTTTTAATATGCCGGCTGCCCCTATCGCTGCAATCAACACAACGATCCACGCACATAGTACTTTAATGCGATGGCGAGCGACCCATCCGCCTAATTTATATAACATTCTTGACATCATAATCTCCTTTCAACACATTGCTTGATAACATTCCCCCTAATTGTAGTTCATAAGGAAATGAAAAAAACGTACATGAGGGCATGTACGTTTGGGCAACTTTTAAATAACCTGTGTTATAAATCTAAAGTTAAAATACCTCTCTGCATGGCAATTGTAACTGCTTCCGTTCTAGAATCCGCTCCCAATTTATTATAAATGGACGTTAGTCTTGACTTCACAGTTCTCTCTGAGATTCCTAAATCAAAGGCTATCGCTTTGCTTTTGAGACCTTTTGCAATCGCTTTTAGAACAACTATTTCCTTTTCTGTTAACTGAGTATCGCTGCTTGGTTTCTTCATTCTTTCAAATTGAATTTCTTGAAAACGTTTAAGAATATCAGGCTGCAGCAGCACTTCTCCTCTTAATGCTGCATCCATTGTATGAAATAGGGTTTCTGAGCTCGTATCCTTCAACAGATATCCTTTCGCCCCTAATTCAATTCCCTCAATCATCAAGTGATCTTCATTATAAGTAGTCAAAATAATAATGGGTATGTTGTGTTTTTCTTTTATTTGTTTAATCGCTTCTAACCCACTCATTTTTGGCATGTATAAATCCATAAGAATGATATCTGGCTTTAATTCATCTGTAAGATGGACCGCCTTTTTTCCATTTTCCGCCTCTCCGATTATTGTGTAGTTATCATTCGTCTCAATTAACAGCTTGAGACCTTCTCTCACAACTAGATGATCATCAACGATTAAAACCTTATTCATCTTCAATCTCTCCCTGATTTGACAAGATTATCTCGATTTGTGTGCCTATTGTTTTTGTACTCTTTATATCGAATTGGCCTTTCATTGCTCTGACGCGTTCTTGTATACCAAGAAGTCCATAATGACCTCTCTTTTTCCTGCCTCTTTCAACATCAAATCCTTTTCCATTGTCTCTGACGGTTAAATGGATGTTTTCTTTCTCATCCCAAACTGATACCCATATGGATTCTGCTTCAGCATGTTTTGCTGCATTTGTAAGACATTCTCCTATGATGTAATAACAATTTTCAGCAGTACGAACATCAGGCAATTGAGTTAATCTGTAGTCTAAAAAACAAGACAGACCTGTTGCATCTTTAAAATGATCCATTTGTAAGGTAATTCTTTCTTTTAAAGAACCGATTTCTTCTGATTTGCTGCGAAGATTGTCAATAGCTGAACGTGCATCAGCTAATGTGCTTTTCACTCTATTCATAGATTGTTGAATGATTTCTTTTGCCCTATCTGTGTTACCTTTCGATATATGAACATTAATAGCATCCAACTGCATATTTAAACTAACCAATCCTTGTGCAAGGGTGTCATGTAAATCCCGAGCCATACGCTGTCTTTCGTTTTGCAACGTCAGCTGTTCTACTTGTTGATGAGCAAGCTCCAGCCTTTCAAGAGTCAGCTGCGCTTTTATTTTTTCATCAACTTGCGCAAAAAATGTTGCAGCATAAGTGATAATGACAACCATGATAGGTACAGCGATAACAAGAAAATGCAAAAACTCGCCTTTGTGAATCTGATATATCGCATTGGCTGATATCAGAAGTAATAGATATACAATGAGGAACGCTCTTCTTCTATCTGCCATTCCTATAATCTGCCCAATCAAAAATGCATAAAGGCCAATGATGACCAGCATTAAGAAGCCCGTCATGACATTAGCAAGTGCATAAGTAATCAAACCTTGCAGTACAAAATAGAGAATGACCTTATTCTTAACCCATCGATATGAGTGCCAATGCAGCAGAGTAAAAATAGCGATTAATATTGTAAACACATGAAGCAATAAAATAGACCAGCTCCCAGAAACAAACTGCAGCACGATAGAGGCTATATAGATCATGAGAATAAAAGCTAAGCCTGGTACTCTGAGAGCAAGCATATTTAATGCCCGCCTATCTCGTGAAACGTAGTTTTTATCAAAAGGTTTTCTTCGAAACATATTGCATCACTTCCTTTCCTTTGACAGTATAATCACAAAGGATTCACAATAAAAATAGGGACAATCCGGTCATATTTGTCATCTTATCATAAGAGCCGTCAGGCATTTCATTTATCACCCAGCAAGGCAAGAAGGAAAACCTAACAAGATGCGGACTTATCTAGTATGCAAGATGTGCCTCAACGTACATAAGGATATGCCCTTATGTACGTTTTCAATATTCAATTTTAAAATTAAAATATATGGAGAGTTACTTTCATATGGGAGGATTGAAATGTATTGAAACCAATTGATCTCATCATTATAAACTTAGAAAAGGAATCAGGGCTAAAAAAACCTTTGAAAAACGGTCCAAAATCCTCAAAGAAGTAAAGCAGAAGGGCTCTACAAAATGACCCATTAAAGAATAAAGAAACCCTATAGGGAAAAGAGGAACAAGGTATGTATTGGTTTTTTGGTGTTTTATTGTACCTTCTCATCGGTACTTGTATATTCATAGGAGTCATCAAAGACACTCAATCAGGTTCTGGGTTACTACTTGCATTAGCAGCTCCACTCATCATCTTTGGCTATCCTTACTTTTGTTCAAAGCAGCTTCTTTCCAAAAGATAAAGATATATATTGTGATTACAGAGTTATTGAAAACGATTAAAAGATTTGAACATAATGTTAAAATAACATTTCAAACTCAAACACATTTACCTTCAAGAGTGCCATTTTCGTTAGAATAACCAAACAAGTAATTTTGCAGTCCGCACTTTATGAAATAATTATTGATTGGTTCCCTTGGTGAAGAAAGAAAGCATTTGAAAAAGCAAAACGTGAAAACAAGCTGGTTTTGGCCAGCATCAGCTATTCGACTTGTCATTGGTGCCATGTCTATTAAAGTAACCAAATAGACAAGCCAAGGATCGCAGACTACAAATCCCGTGATTTTTTCAAAAGTGACATTAGAGAGAAGAAATTAACCGTAAGTAGTTGGAGGGATGATTGAAGTATGTTAACAAGAGAAGATATCTTTAAACACGTCAAAGAAAAGTACGGTTCATCGCCTGATTATCCGTGGGAGGAATACCCAAACTATGCTTCTTTGAGACATACATCAAACAAAAAATGGTATGGTCTTATCATGAATGTTCTCCCAGAAAAATTAGGCTTGGAAGGACACGACGAAATTGATATTCTGAATTTAAAATGCCCCCCTGACATAAGTGATGGCTTAAGAAATGGGGAAAATATCTTACCCGGATATCATATGGATAAGGAACATTGGATTTCAATTGTTTTAGAACGGACAGATCCAGAAAGCGAAATCTATAACTTAATCGAACAGAGCTTTCATTTAACCAAGTGAAGATAAAGAGTGTTCCTGCTAATCGAGCTGCAAAGAGTAGTGGGCACTTTCATTTTAGGATATTGTTCTTCACTCTGTCCACAAACGCAACTTAATCCATCTGGTGTGTGAATAGAAGAAGAATTTCTACCAACTTCTTATGTAAAAGGATGAATAGTTATGACAAATAACTTAAAACAGAGAAGAATAATTTTAGATTTAGCAGTTACTCTAGATGGTTTTATTGAAGGGAAAAATGGAGAAGTTGATTGGTGTATTATGGACCCTGATATGGGGTTTACTGATTTCTTAAATCAAATTGATACTATTTTATATGGTAGAAAAAGCTACGATTTATGGGGACAGTATATCCCCAAAATAGAAGACCCTGATACGGAAAAGGAAATTTGGAAATTGGTTCATAGTAAAAAGAAATATGTTTTTTCCAGAACACAACATGAGATTGATAATCAAGCAATATTTATAAATGATAATATTCTTGAAGAAGTAAATAAATTAAAGAAAAAGCCTGGTAAAGACATCTGGCTATATGGTGGAGCGAGTCTCATTACAACTTTTATAAATTTGGGGCTTGTTGATGAATTTAGATTATCTATTCACCCTGTTGTTTTGGGAGAAGGAAAACCGTTGTTTATTGATTTAAAACAAAGGATAAATTTAAAAATGCTGAATACAAGAACATTTTCCTCTGGCGTTGTGCAAATCGTTTATCATTGGAATGGCTAAAAACCTTTCAGTCCAAAGTATATATTGTTAGGTAACACTCGACAGTAATTTTTCTTATTGAACTAAAGGGGCGTCCATTAATAATGGGTTCCCTTTAATACTATGGAATGATCAACATCAAATTTAACAGAGCTAAAAATATCCATTCTCCTGTAATAAAAGAAAAGAAAACTGAAAAGGACGGTGTCTTCCTTCATTAACATAATTAAACATTATATTATTTTCCTTCTCCCTCTTTTAAGTAAATCGGCTAAGCTTTGTATTTATTTATAATTATTGTGGTAGCCGAAATGTAATTAAAACAAAAGAAAGAAGGTGATCCCATGCCCACTAACAGTAAACCCAATAGATTAATCGCTGAGAAGTCACCATATCTCCTTCAACATGCTCACAACCCTGTGGACTGGTTCCCGTGGGGAGAAGAAGCCTTCGAAAAAGCAAAACGTGAAAACAAGCCGGTTCTGGTCAGCATCGGTTATTCGACTTGCCATTGGTGGCATGTCTCTTAGATTACCCATTAAAACTCTGTATACTTTTACGAACTCATTATTAGAAATTATTGCAAAGTGTTAAAGGAATTGACTGTATATATATGTTCCTTCCGAAAGTGGTGATTATTTAAATAAGGAGTGAATAAAGAAAAGCCTCCTTTTAAATAAAGAAGGCTTTTAAGTTTAATTCTCTGGTTATAAAAATATCTAACGTTCTTTTATCCCCAGTTATATGTTTTGTGAGTTAGTAGAGCCTATATATCGATCTTTAGCTGCACTAAGACCAAATATAAAGAGTAAGACTGATGCACCGACTAATATTAAAAGAGGAATAGTCCAACTATTAGTGGCATCATGTATAAATCCAAAAAGGGTTGGACCAATTGCTGCAAGCAAGTACCCAACCGATTGTGCCATGCCAGATAATTCTGCAGCCTGCTGCGCATTCCTTGTACGTAAGCCGAAAAACATCATGGATAGGCTGAATGCGAAGCCTCCTCCTATACCTAAAGCAATGATCCAAAAAATAATTAAATTTGAACGACCGTATAGTAACCCAACCGTCCCGATGAAAAATAAAATCGCTGTAATAGTCACTAACGAACGTTGACCGGACATGCGTCCTGCTATGACTGGGACAATAAAAGTAAAAGGAAGAAGAGCCAATAGCATAACGGAAAGCATTAAGCCGGATTGACTTGAATTTAATCCCTGTTGCTTAAGGATTTCTGGCAGCCAAGCAACTAGGACATAAAAGAACATGGATTGTAGTCCCATAAATAAGGTTACCTGCCATGCTAGTGCCGAACTCCACAAGTTTACATGACTGTCAGCCTTCTCTTTATGAACGGTATCTCTTCTCACGTTACTATGTTTCATCTGTAATAACCAAAAAAAGATAGATATAAAGCTTAAAACACCCCAAATTCCTAATGCACCCTTCCAGCCAAATCTCCATCCAAGTGCAATGGGAACACTTACACCGGAAGCTATTGCTCCAAATAAGTTCATAGAAATAGAATACACGCCAGTCATTAGACCTATACGTTTTGGAAATTCACGTTTAATTAGTCCAGGTAACAATACATTCCCAACGGATATAGCCAAACCAAGGATTGCAGTACCTATATATAAAGAAACAACTCCTGATAAGGAACGTATAGCAATACCAACTGTCAAAAAGACGATAGAGCCAAGAATAATTAGTTCTACCCCATATTTCTGCCCTAACTTGGGAACAATAGGTGAAAATAACGCAAAGCTTAATAACGGCAGTGTGGTAATCATACCTGCCATTGTATTTGAGATATTTATATCATCCTTAATAAAACCAACCACTGGTCCTACTGAGGTCAAAGGGGCTCGTAAGTTAGCTGCTATAAATACAATACCAACAATCATTATCAAAACGGAATATTTTCCAACTGTTGATGTACGCCCCTTATTCTCCTTTTTAATTACTTGACCCATTGAACTCATTCTGTTTCCTCCTAGAATTTGAAAAATCATGTAATGTAGTTTATTCATTATGAATTACTGTAAAGATGAATAATGAATAAAGAAAACATTTGCAGTTGAACAATCTTTATATATTATAATATATTTAATGCTCAGTAATGTATAATATAGTATAACAATTGGATTTTGTCTATCCTCAAAGAAGAACTATTTTAAATAAATACAAGGAATGCCCCAATCCACCTAATGGATCGGAGCATTCCTTGTATTTGGATAAGCTAAGAAAAAAATTTAGATTGCGTATTTCAATATAATATGAAGAACAACAACATCGTTAGTATGATTGGTGTACGAATGTGTACCATTTGTAGAAAAACTAATTGAATCATATTGATTTAGGCTATATGATTCATTGTTAACTTTAATTGTGATAGTTCCAGACATGACAGTTGCAAATTCTGTTGTATTATGATGATGTTTTTCCGGATAATAGGAGCTATTTGGCTGTAAATAAGCACGGTACATTTCCATATTATTATTTACATTTTGAAAAATTGGTTCGATTGCCCAATTAGATTCTTCTCCAACAATACGTAATCCTTCCCCAGCTCGAAATAGATTTACATCACTTTCAGTTGAGAATAGAGCCATGAGTGGTATAGATAAACTTCTTGAAATTTTCCATAACACTCCTATTGTGGGGTTTGTTTCTCCTCGTTCTATATTTCCCAGCGTTAACTTGCTTACACCTGATAGTTCTGATAGTTCTTCAAGATTTAAATTTTTTTCTTTACGAAGTTTTCTTAGTACTCCCCCAACTTGTAAAACAACTTGCTTTGGATTATCAGATTCTAAATGCATTTTAGCCACCCTTTGCAATATCATGAGAAAACATAAATTAAAATAATCATTAATGTTTTAATTATTATAATGAATAAAATACTAATAAACAAACATTTGTATAATATATTATACAATAAAGCTGATTATATGTAGTAAAATATATTTCAATGGCTCAAAAGTTGCGTTGTGTGCATAAAATCCACGTTTCTTAATGTTATTTTTGATATCGTGCATAAACGATTAATTTTGATATATCTAGAACCCTTGGTATATATGGACACTCCTCTCTTGATGGTTCCTATCATGGTTATGTTAACTAAATTTGTATAGAGGATACTTAGAGAATATACATGAAATATAACATTATAGGGGGAATGTGATGAAGATACAAGGAAGATTAAGTTTAAGTGTCGGATGGATTACCTTATTCTTAATGGGAACTGATTTATTTGTTGTATCTCCATTATTACCATTCATTTCACAAGCATATAAAATTAGTTCAGCTACGGCTGGATGGATGGTAACGGTCTTTGCAATTACGTATGCTATTTCAGCTCCATTCTTTGGATGGCTCTCAGATAAGAAAGGCAGAAGATCTTTTATTACATTGGGGTTATTACTGTTTGCTGCTTCTAATATCCTAACGGCCTGTGCCCCATCCTTCTTGTGGTTGATTGTTAGTCGTATTTTAACTGGGTTCTCAGTAGCTTCCATTACCCCTTTAATTTACGCTATTATTGGAGATATCGCACCACCAAGCCGAAGGGGAACATGGCTTTCAATCGTTGTTTCTGGTCACTTAACAGCCCTTTGGGCTGGAACACCACTCGGTACATTGTTGGAACATTTTCTCGGTTGGCGTTCTGTATTTATTGTAATGGCCATACTAGGAGTTCTATTGATGTTTGTAAATTTTATAGCATGGAAGTCTGTTCCTAGTAATGAATTAACAACAAATTTACTAAAAGGAAATCTAATAAGAATACTCGGTTCCGTAAGTGTTACTGCCATTTGGGCCATTTCAATGTACACCCTGTATGTTTATTTAGGTGCAGCTCTACACTTTAATAATGGATTTTCACCGGCAGAAATTGCATTAGCCGTAACTTTTTACGGTATTGGTGCAGTTTTAGGAAGCCTTTCAAGTGGACAATTAACTGATAAGTTCGGGGAAAGAAAAATTTCTATAAATACATTGATTGTATTGGCCCTAATACTCCTTTGTCTAGGCGTATTTTTCTCATCCGGTGATTGGTTGTATTTCTTTATGTTTATATGGGCTTTAGTTGGATATGCAGGGTTCACATCTTATCAAGCTCGATTAGCTGTTGAATATCCTTTAGAACGGGGAATTGTAATGGCATGGAATAATACGGCTCTGTATATTGGTATTACCCTCGGGTCAATGCTTGGCGGTTACGTGATATCGAATTGGGGATATTCTACTCTTCCATATGCTTGTAGTATTGCTGCCGTTCTAAGTTTTATAATCAGCACCCAAAAAAGACAGGTGTTAAAGGAAAAATCAACTTTTATTAGTAGATAAAAGATCTCCTTATGAGGTCTTTTTAATTTATTATCAAACACTGTTATTAAGTAGAAAGACCAAGATGTCCTACATAGGTTTGAAAGAGAGTCTACTTCTCATTGGTCTCTCGTAAAAACATAAGGTTGTGGCTATCTTCTAATGAAAGGAACGGACTGTTATATATACCTCTAATAGGAGCGTTGCCACACATTTCACTTACCATTACGATGGTTATCGGTGCTATTAGTTTAATAGTAGTTTCCTTATTTACATCCAAACCTGTTTCTTTATCGAACATCCCGATTGGAGTTTGGGGGGCAATTGCCTTTATGGCTTTCTTTACAAGTGTTTTGGGTTACCTATGGTGGAATCAGGGGATTAAGGAGATTGGGGCAGGAAAAACATCTTTATTTTTCAACCTTGTTCCCGTTGTAACGATGATTATTTCATTTGCCGTTGGAACACCGATAAAGGTATTTCAAGTTATTGGGGCTGTGTTAGTTATATTAGGGGTTTTAACTGCTTCGGGGGTAATACGTATTCCTAAGTACAATACTAAAGAACAGTCAGCTATATAAAATAGGGATTATTTTTGAGAAAATGTGTTAAGTTAAATATACACTAATTATAGGAAGAAGGTGATCCCATGCCAAACAAAAGTAAACCCAATAGATTAATCGCTGAGAAGTCTCCTTATTTACTTCAACATGCTCATAACCCTGTGGACTGGTTCCCTTGGGGAGAAGAAGCATTTGAAAAAGCGAAACGCGAAAACAAGCCTGTTCTCGTATCTATTGGGTATAGCTAACCTTGGCTAATCTAAAGAACATGCCATTGGTGGCATAGGATCTTTTTTATATTAAATGTACACAACAACTTCACCCAAATACAAAAACGAGTGGGAACTATATACCAGTTGTTGTTGTTTTATTTACAGTCTAAACAAAGTAAAGGAAGTATTACTTGAATAACTTCTACTCTCCAAACGGTAGCTAGCCTTCAATTAAACGTTTTAACTTAAGTTCAGTTTCAGTATCCTCAACTGGGGTATAGACGCTGCATCTTAAATCAGTATCCCCATGCACTTGTAATGAAGTAAGATTAAACAACATTTTACCTACCTTAGCATGACGAAACTCAATTAATACTTCAGGAGCAGAGCTTATCTCATTTTCATTCCAAATTTTACGAAACTCAGGATATGCCTGTTCCATTTCTTGTATAAATTGCTCATACCAGTCATCAGCCACATACTGGCCATAATACGTTCTAAATATTGCAATATAACCTCTAACAAAATGCTCCCAATTCACTGCTAAACTTTTAAATTCCTTTCTTGCGAATAGTAAGCGTATTATATTCCTTTCTGCCGGGTTGATTTGTTCAAAATCCAAAAATACATTAGCTGCTGCTTGATTCCACCCAACAATCTGACTTCTTCTATCTGATATAATCGTTGGGCAATAACGAAGTTCCTGCAACATTTTTACTAAAGCTGGACTGATTTCCTTCTCCTTCTCATTTATAAAGGGTTGTTTCACTCCTTCCTCTAACGCTAGAGCATACAAATATCTCCTTTCATCGTTATTTAATTGTAATGCTCGAGAAATAGCATCTAATACCGAAGTAGATACTTTTATATCTCTGCCTTGTTCTAACCATGTATACCAAGTAAGACTTACACCGGCTAGTTGAGCCACTTCTTCTCTTCTTAGTCCTGGTGTTCTTCTGCGGGTTCCTACAGGTAAACCAACCATTTGGGGAGTAATTTTCGAACGTTGGTTCTTTAGAAATTCTGATAAAGCTTGAAGTCTTGTTTCAGGTTTCATTAAGATCTCCCTTTAAAATAGTATTAATTATACTAGGATAAACAACAACTTGTAATAGGATAACACAATAGCTAAAGTTAATAAAAACGAGGAGGGAATGATCATGAAAAGAGTTGTCATTACTGGAATGGGAGTTATTTCTCCACTAGGAAATGATGTAAATAGCTTTTGGAATCAACTAATTAAAGGACACTCGGGAATATCTCTCATTGATTCTTTTGATACTGCTGATTATAAAACAAAGATAGCTGGAATCGTTCGTGATTTCGATGCAGATGAAATATTGGGGAGAAAAGAAGCAAAACGATTAGACCGTTTTAGTCAGTTTGCCTTAGCAGCAGCCGAACAAGCATTAGAACATTCACAATTACAGTTAGATCATGTTGATCTTGAACGTTTAGGGGTATATGTTGGTTCAGGAATCGGAGGCATACAATCACTTGTTGATAATGTGAATGTATTAAATAAACGAGGTCCCGCGAGAGTAAGCCCCAGCCTTGTACCAATGATGATTTCAAATGCAGCTGCGGCCCAAATAAGCATAAGATTAGGAGCACAAGGACCATCATTATCACCAGTCACAGCCTGTTCAATTGGGAATACCTCTATTGGTGAAGCTTTCAATGCTATCCGAAATGATGAAGCAGATATTATATTTGCCGGTGGAGCAGAAGCTGCAATCACACAGATATCTTTGGCTAGTTTTGGAAACGCCCATGCACTATCTACAAGAAACCAAGATCCAAGTCGAGCCAGCCGTCCATTCGATACAGATAGAGATGGCTTTGTTATGAGTGAAGGCGCAGGTATCTTAGTATTAGAATCATTAGAAAACGCTATTCTCAGAGATGCGCCGATATTATGTGAAGTAGTGGGGTACGGAGCTAGTTCAGATGCTCATCATATGGTAGCATCACACCCAGAAGGTAAGGGTGCCTACTTAGCCATGAAAAAAGCATTGAGAAGTGCAAATATACCAACAAGTAGCATTGATGTTATTAGTGCTCATGCAACAAGTACACAAGTAGGTGATCGTTCAGAAGTTCTAGCTATTAAGAAATTATTTGGGGAACATTCACGTGACATTCCAACAACTGCAAACAAGTCAATGACTGGGCACATGCTCGGTGCTGCTGGCGGAGTAGAAGCAATTGCTTTAGTGGAAAGTTTGAGACGAGGAATTATTCCACCAACTATTAATGTAGAGAATCAAGATCCAGATTGCGACTTAGATGTTGTATCAGAAGCGAGACACCTTCCATTGAAATATGGGCTATCAAATTCTTTTGGTTTTGGAGGACATAATTCAGCAATTGTGTTAAAGCATTACGATTGAAGACCCATCTTTATAGGTCAAAGGTGAAATAATGAATCTATCAAGGGTTTATAGCCCTTGATTTTCATTATGGAATACCTCACAGACAAATGATGACGAGCCTTAACTTCTGGTATATTAAATAGAGGAAAGAGAATACTTAAAAAAACATTTAGAAAGAAGGTGATCCCATGCCCACTAACAATAAACCCAATAGATTAATCGCTGAGAAATCACCATACTTACTTCAACACGCCCACAACCCAGTTGACTGGTACCCCTGGGGAGAAGAAGCCTTCGAAAAAGCAAAACGCGAAAACAAGCCTGTTCTGGTCAGCATCGGCTATTCAACATGCCATTGGTGCCACGTCATGGCTCATGAAAGCTTTGAGGACGAGGAAATTGCCCGCCTTCTTAACGAACGTTTTGTTGCGATTAAAGTGGATCGGGAAGAGCGCCCTGATGTCGATTCTGTTTATATGAGAATCTGCCAGCTGATGACCGGACAGGGCGGCTGGCCGCTGAATGTGTTTATCACGCCTGATCAGAAGCCGTTTTACGCGGGTACATATTTTCCGAAGACCAGTAAATATAATCGTCCGGGTTTTGTTGACGTGCTTGAGCATCTTTCAGAAACGTTTGCGAACGATCGTGAGCATGTCGAGGATATTGCAGAAAACGCCGCTAACCATTTACAGACAAAAACAGCAGCTAAAACAAGCGAGGGGTTGAGCGAATCAGCGATCCACCGGACATTCCAGCAGCTTGCCAATGGTTTCGATACAATCTACGGCGGCTTCGGACAGGCGCCGAAATTTCCTATGCCTCATATGCTCATGTATTTGCTTCGTTATTATCACACGACGGGGCAGGAAAACGCTTTGTACAACGTCACGAAAACACTGGACAGCATGGCAAATGGAGGCATCTATGACCATATCGGCTATGGGTTTGCCCGCTATTCGACCGATGATGAGTGGCTCGTCCCTCACTTTGAAAAAATGCTGTATGACAATGCGTTGCTGCTGACAGCTTATACTGAAGCTTATCAAGTTACGCAAAACAGCCGGTACAAAAACATTTGTGAGCAGATCATTACGTTCATTCAACGGGAAATGACCCATGAAGACGGAAGTTTTTTCTCCGCTTTAGACGCGGATACAGAAGGCGAAGAAGGAAAGTACTACGTGTGGTCAAAAGAAGAGATCTTGAAGACGCTCGGAGAGGATCTCGGCACGCTGTATTGCAGCGTGTATGACATCACAGAAAAAGGCAACTTTGAGGGCAAAAACATTCCCAATCTCATTCATACCAAGCGGGATCAAATCAAAGCGGATAGCGGCTTAACCGAAGAAGAGCTCAGCCGCAAGCTTGAAGATGCAAGATTGAAGCTGTTAAAGACACGTGAAGAAAGAACGTATCCGCATGTCGATGATAAGGTGCTGACGTCATGGAACGCCCTGATGATTGCGGGTCTTGCTAAAGCGGCAAAGGTATTTCAGGAACCCCAATACCTCAGCTTGGCTGAAGACGCTATCACCTTTATTGAAAACAATGTAATTATCGACGGCCGGGTGATGGTTCGGTATCGTGACGGCGAAGTGAAAAACAAAGGATTTATCGACGATTATGCCTTTCTCTTATGGGCTTATCTCGATCTCTATGAAGCCTCGTTTGATCTATCATATATAGAAAAAGCGAAGAAGCTGTCAAACGATATGATCGATTTGTTTTGGGACGAGGAGCATGGGGGATTCTACTTTACCGGACATGATGCAGAAGCATTAATTGTCAGAGAAAAAGAAGTGTACGATGGCGCCGTGCCTTCAGGAAACAGCGTGGCAGCCGTTCAGCTTCTGCGCCTCGGGCAAGTCACAGGTGATTTGTCGCTGATTGAAAAAGCCGAAACGATGTTTTCCGTGTTCAAGCCTGAAATTGAGGCATACCCGAGCGGCCACTCTTTCTTTATGCAAAGTGTGTTAAAACATATGACGCCTAAAAAGGAAATTGTGATTTTTGGGCGCCCGGACGATCCAGACAGAAAACAAATCACAAGCGCGCTTCAACAGGCCTTTATTCCAAACGATTCCATCCTGGTGGCAGAGCATCCCGACCAGTGCAAAGACATTGCGCCATTCGCGGCTGACTATCGCATCATAGACGATCAAACAACCGTGTATATTTGTGAAAATTTCGCCTGCCAGCAGCCGACAACAGACATCGAAGAAGCCTTACAAACATTAAAAAGCAGCAGGGATTAAACACCTTGCTGCTTTCTTTTTGATCTCTTATGGTATTGTACAACGATAAATGCAAATAAAAGATTAATGACAACCGTAAAGAAAGTCTCCCACATCGGATTTCCCCGTGTGATGGCAAATAATGAAGGAATATCTCCATATACACTGTTTTTTTCAGTAATAAAAAGACATAAAAACATATTATTCGCGGCATGCACACCAAGCGAAATTTCAAGGCTGCCTGTTTTAACCGTATAATACGTTAAAAGAATCCCAATTGTTACATACTCAATGCCTGCCCAAAAAGCGCCATTATTCATTTCAGGATTGCCAAAGTGTACAGCCCCAAATAGACCGCCGACAATCAGCGTCAATATAAAAGGGTTCTTTATCACTTTTCCAAAAGCCTGCAATAGAAATCCCCTGAAAAACAGTTCTTCCGCAGAAGTCTGGAGCGGCACCAATAACAGAGATGCCACAAGCAGCCACAGAAAACGAGAGGCGTCAAAATCCTGAAAAGTGTATTTCGCCGGATGAATCGCATAATCAATCCCTTGAACCACAGCCATCAGCAAGAAATAAGCGATAAAGCCAAAGAAAATGCTGCGCCAGCTGATTTTTGCATGCGGTGTAATGACTGACCGAAACGGACGTTTCAGGATAAAGCGCACCGCCAGCCAAACCCCTGGGATCGCAAATACATAAACGATATGAGTTAAAAACAAATCAGCCAAAGAATCGGTTAACATACCTGTATCCACATCAAACGCGATATTTGGACTTAAAAGTGCCGTCAATAACATCATAAAGACATAAACAATGCTTCCAAAAAAGAATAAGCCAACCATCACCAAAAAGGAGAAAAAATATCTCCACAATGTATTGTTTCCTTCTAGAGGACGGATAAATGAATTCATTCCTTCTATGACTCTTCCTTTCAATGAGAATATTACTATATATTTGCATAATTTGGTCTATTAATCTACTGTTTTGGAAATCTTTTAAGCAAAATTAAGGCGAAAAGTGTGAATTTAGTTCTTCCATCTAGTGATTTGAACACTGTTCCCAATGATTCCAGGTACTTATAATAATGCCAAGAGGAGAATGTTCAGTCTTTCTCCCTCTATTAATAAAGGGGGTATTTTATGAATACGGGCGTCAAACCGAAACATACACATCCTTTTTCAAACGCGGCAAACCGTTTAGACCGCCTCCCGATTTCACGTGTCCACTTCCAAGTATTAACCGCTCTCGGCATTGTTTACTTCTTTGATCTTGCGGATTTATTTACCCTCAGCAATGTAGCGCCGGCGCTGATCGAGCATTGGGGCATCCAGCTTTCAACCATAGCCAATGTAACTGCTGCTTCGTTTCTAGGCATGTTTTTGGGAGCATCACTTGGGGGACGGCTTTCAGATCGAATCGGCCGAAAAAAAGCCTTGAATTTATTTGTCTTCGTTTTTTCAATCGCATCGCTATGTAACGCCGCGGCTTGGGACATCCCATCCTTAATGGCGTTTCGTTTCCTCACTGGATTTGGCGTCGCAGCTGCCATGGTCATCACCAATAGCTATTTAGCAGAATTTTTCCCTTCAAGTGTTCGCGGAAAGTATATTTCTTTCTGTGCCATGATCGGATTGATCGGCGTTCCGATCACCAATATCGTATCAGCCTTTGTCATTCCGCTCGGCTCTTGGGGATGGAGACTTGTCTTTGTATGGGGCGCTGTTGGTCTTATTTATTTCTTCTTTATTCGGCGGCTGGAGGAATCACCCCGCTGGCATGAAAATCGCGGTGAATATGAAAAAGCCGATGCCATCCTGAAAAGGATTGAAGCAAGCGTTGAAAAAGAAAAAGGCCCGCTTCCTGCTCCGGCGCCGCAAACCGCAAGCGGACAGGTACAACATGCGGGTTACGCGGGATTATTAAAGGGGAGAAACCTGAAAATAACCATTGTGTTATCCGCGGTATGGATTTTTGAAACATTTGGATTCTATGGCTTTGCCTCTTGGGTCCCCAGCCTGCTAAAAAGCAACGGGGTCACGATGGAAAATACATTATGGTATAACGTATTGCACTCGGTCGGCGCTCCGCTCGGCGCGTTGCTGGGTTCAATGATTTCCGAAAAATTCCAGAGAAAATGGATATTGGCCGCCAGTGCGTTTCTGACTGCCATCGCAGGTCTTTTATATGGCATGACCTTCATTCCCATCATGATTATCGTGTTTGGTTTCATCGTTAATATTACGGAGCGGGTTTTCACATCAAACTTATATGCGTATACATCTGAACCTTTCCCAACAGAGTATCGCTCGTCAGGCAGCGGTTTAGCCTATGGTCTCGGCCGCTTCTCGAACATCTTCGGATCATTGCTCGTCGGTTTTATCGCCGTTCAGCTCGGCTATGTCAGTGTCTTTTTCTTTATAGGCGGCTGCTGGCTCGCATGCTCCATTTTGTTAATCTGCTTTGGTCCCAATACGAATGCCAAGCAGATATAAAAAGTCAGTGCGGCGTTTAACCGCACTGATTTCAATTCAATTCCTTCAGCTTTCTCGCAGGGTTTCCTCCTACAACCGTATTCGCAGGCACATCCTTTGTCACTACGGAACCCGAAGCAATCACCGCGTTATCGCCGATCGTCACTCCCGGGTTTATCACTGCCCGCCCGCCAATCCAAACATTATCTCCAATTGTAACAGGCTTACCGAATTCCTTCCCCGACTTCCTAACAAGCGGGTCGAGAGGGTGACCAGCCGTGTAGATATGCACCCCTGGAGCTATCAAACAATCACATCCTATACGAACTTCACAAACATCAAGAATGACACAGTCAAAATTAACAAATGTACGATCCCCCATATGAATGTGATAGCCGTAATCACAGCGGAATGTCGGCAAAATGGTGACTTGATCACCGATCGAACCAAGCAGATTTTTCAAAAGCTCCGTTCGCACTGACTCGTCTTCTGGTGATTCGTTATATTGTTTAATCAGATTTCTCGCATGTTTACGCTCTAGTGATAATTCACGGTCTTCCGAGTTGTATAATTCTCCGGCTGCCATTTTTTCTTTTTCTGTCAGCATTCAATTCACTCCAAGATGTTAAATTGTAATCTCTATTAAATTTCCTTCCTCATCTTCAATTACACTTTCATAGTAGCCGTCCCCTGTCGTCCTTGGACCGCTTACTACAGCGAATCCGTCCTGCTTTAACCTTTCTGTCAGTTCATCAACATTCTCTTTGCTTCCAGTGGAAAAGGCGATATGCGCCCAGCCTGTCATCGTTTGTGTCGGCTGATCAGTCACATCTCCTTTTTTCATGATTTCCAGCCTTGCTCCGGAATCAAACGTCATAAAATACGACTTAAAATCTTTCTTCTCATTATGATAAAGAGAATTGGCTTTGCCATTAAAATACGTTTCATAAAAAGCCTTCATTCGCTCTAAATCTCTGACCCAGATGGCCGTGTGCTCAATATGCATGTCTTCCTCCTCCTTTGTCTTTCAATGAAGTTATAAGGGATGAAATGCATTTCAGTTCAAGCTTTTTTTCATGAATTGATGCTGAATTTTTATATCTATGGGATGTTCCTGCAAAAATAACGAAAATGCTGCGGTGCCCAGCTGCTCAAGATTCAGGTCAAGCGATGGGAAACAGAGGGCACGGCTGATAGAGGAATGTCCTTCTCCAAGGATCTCAACATCCCAGTCTTTCTTTTTGGCAAATACATAAATTCCCGCTGCCACTTCATCACTGTTTGCATAAATAGCTGTTGGAGCCCGGCCGCTTGTATAGAAATACGCACCCGCCTGCTCTCCGTCGTCCATATGATTACAGCCGGTCAGCATATGGCGGTCCTCCAGGCTGCCATAGACGGCCTGATAAGCCGCTGCTTTATCCGCCGTACTCGGGCTCTTGTCGGCGCTTCTCACGCAAGTAAAAGCGATATTCTCATGTCCGCGATTCTTTAGATATCGAAAGCTTTCTATGTAGGCTGCTTTTCTGTCATTGTAAGCGCAAGGAATATCCATGTCTCCAGTATCTTCACAAGCGATAATCGGTCCATATTCTTGATAGGCTATTATACTGTCCCAGTGATTGGCTCGTGATGTAATAATGAGGCCATCTATTTTTTTCATTCTTAACAGCTCTAAATATTTGATTTCAATGTCGGGGTTATAGTTGGTAGGGAGGAGGGTTGTTGCATATTCATGTCTAAATGCCGTCTTTGTGATGCCGTTTACGATTTTATCAAAGCAAGGGTGATCGCTGTAAGGCAGGATTACACCGATGGTTTGAGTCTTGCCGCGAATGAGATCGATCGCAGTTCGATTCGGTGTGTAGTCTAATTCCTCCATGACTTGATGCACCAGCTTCCTTTTTTCTTCAGACACATACGGATGATGATTCAGTACGCGTGACACAGTCGAAACAGATACATTCGCCAGCCTTGCAATCTCTTTTATGTTTGCCATCTCTTTCTCCTTTTTCATCATAAAAAAGCAGTAAGGATCAATCCTTACTGCTATCACATCATATATTGATCGTAAGTTCAACAGGACAATGGTCGGAGCCCAAGACGTGTGCTGATATCTTGGCATCTTCAATCTGCCCCTTAAGCCGCTCAGAAACAACAAAGTAATCCAGACGCCAGCCAATATTTCTGTCCCGGACCCCCGCACGATACGACCACCAGGAATATGCACCTTCCAGATCAGGGTATAAATAACGGAATGAGTCGATAAAGCCGGCTTCCAAGAAACGAGTGAATGCTCCTCTTTCTTGATCAGAAAAACCCGCGTTATTCCGGTTTGCTTTTGGATTCTTCAAATCAATTTCCTGATGAGCCACATTTAAATCACCGCACAGGATAACGGGTTTTTTCTTGTCCAATTCGAGAATAAACGCTAATAAAGCCTCTTCCCACTGCAAACGGTAATCGATGCGTTCCAGTCCTCTTTTTGCATTAGGCGTGTAAACGGTCATCACATACATGTTTTCAAATTCCAGCGTAATCACTCTGCCCTCTTGATCATGCTCTTCTATTCCAATGCCATACATGACGTTCAGCGGCTTTTTTTTTGAAAAAACAGCCGTGCCGGAATATCCTTTTTTCTCTGCATAGTTCCAATATACGTGGTAGCCTTCTGGCTCAAGATCCACTTGGCCGTCCTGAATCTTTGTCTCCTGCAGACATGCAATATCGGCATCCTCGTCTTTCAAGTAAGAGAGGAAATCCATTTTTCTCATGACAGCCCGCAGGCCATTCACATTCCAAGAAATGAGCTTCATTTTTTATCCCCCTATAAAAAAGAGCAAGAACCCGAAGGTCCTTGCTCTTTACGTATCAGCTTACTCACCAGTTACGTATGGAAGTAAAGCCATTTGACGAGCGCGTTTGATCGCTGCAGTCAATTTACGTTGGTATTTAGCGTTTGTTCCAGTTACACGACGTGGTAAAATTTTACCGCGCTCAGAAACAAACTTTCTAAGAAGATCTACATCTTTGTAGTCGATGTGCGTGATGCCGTTAGAAGTGAAATAACACACTTTACGGCGCTTCGCACGACCGCCTCTGCGTCCTCCTGCCATTGTCATTTCCCTCCTTTCTTTGTCAATTTAGTGATATTCTCATTAGAATGGAAGATCATCATCCGAGATGTCAATCGGCTTGCCGTCGTTGGCAAATGGGTCATCATTAAAGCTGTTCCCCTGATTGCGTCTCTGGTTGTTTTGATTTCCCCCGAATGGATTATCATTTTGGCCTCCGCCAAAGTACTGGCCTCCGCCGCTGTTTCCTTCGTTGTATCCACCTGAACCAGAACCGCCGCCGCTTTTCGGCTCAAGAAATTGAACACTTTCAGCTTGGACCTCGGTCACGAAGACACGCTGCCCTTGCTGGTTTTCATAATTTCTTGTTTGTAAACGGCCATCTACGCCTGCAAGGCTTCCTTTTTTCAGGAAGTTTGCAACGTTTTCGGCTTGTCTTCTCCAAGTGACACAATTAATGAAATCGGCCTCACGTTCTCCTGACTGGTTCGTAAATGTACGATTCACAGCAAGAGTAAACGTGGCAACAGCCGCACCGTTTGGCGTATAACGAAGCTCTGGGTCTTTTGTCAGTCTTCCGACTAATACAACTCGGTTAAGCATAAGAAAGACCACCTTTTACCATTATATATTTCAAAATTGCTTATTCTTCTTCTTTAACAACAATGTGGCGAATGATATCGTCACTGATCTTAGCTAGACGGTCAAATTCTTGAACTGCCGCAGCATCAGCTTGAACGTTTACGATTTGGTAGAAACCGTCGCGGAAATCGTTGATTTCGTAAGCAAGACGACGTTTACCCCAATCCTTTGTTCCAGTGATCTCCGCACCGTTAGAAGTCAGAACGTTGCTGAAACGCTCGATAACTGCTTTTTTAGACTCATCGTCAATGTTTGGGCGGATAATGTACATAACTTCGTACTTTCTCATCTGTTTGCACCTCCTTTTGGACTAAGCGGCCCATAATGGGCAAGGAGCAATAATTCTATTACTCACAATTTTATATTATACCAAAGCTCTTGTCCCTTTACAACTGCATCCTATACATTAAATCGGAAATGAATTACATCTCCGTCTTTTACCACGTAATCTTTACCTTCAAGACGGACTTTTCCGGCTTCCTTCGCTCCTGCCATGCCGCCGCCCGCAAGAAGATCCTCATAAGCAACCGTTTCAGCGCGAATGAAGCCGCGCTCAAAATCACTATGAATAATTCCAGCGCATTCAGGGGCCTTCATGCCTTTTTTGAATGTCCAAGCTCTGACTTCCTGTTCACCGGCTGTGAAATATGTTGCCAGCCCAAGCAGGGAGTAGGATGCTTTAATCAGCTGATCAAGACCTGACTCTTCAATACCCAGCTCTTCAAGGAACATTTGCTTTTCATCGCCTTCAAGCTCAGCGATTTCGGATTCAATCTTCGCACAAACGACGATGACTTCTGCGTTTTCGCCGGCAGCGTATTCACGAATCTTCGCTACATATTCATTGCCAGACGGATCAGCCACTTCATCTTCACTTACGTTCGCAACATACAAAATAGGCTTTGACGTCAGCAAATGAAGCTGCTTTACAAGCTTTTGCTGCTCTTCAGTAAACTCAGCAGAACGAGCAGGCTTTTCATTCTCAAACGCTTCTTTCAGTTTAGACAAAATGTCAAACTCAAACACAGCCTCTTTATCTTTTTGCTTTGCAAGCTTGCTGACACGTGTAATCCGCTTCTCGACTGTTTCCATATCAGCGAGAATCAGCTCAAGATTGATCGTTTCGATATCATCAATCGGATCAACTTTACCGGAAACGTGTGTAATATTATCATCAGAAAAAGCACGGACAACGTGGCAGATCGCGTCAACTTGGCGAATATGAGAAAGGAATTTGTTACCGAGACCTTCTCCTTTTGACGCACCTTTTACGATTCCTGCAATATCAGTGAATTCAAAAGCAGTCGGCACAGTCTTCTTTGGTTGGACAAGCTCAGTCAGCTTTTGCAGACGATCGTCCGGTACTTCTACAATTCCCACGTTCGGATCAATTGTACAGAACGGGTAGTTGGCTGATTCGGCACCGGCCTGTGTAATTGCGTTAAATAATGTTGATTTCCCGACGTTCGGCAAACCGACAATTCCAGCTGTTAAAGCCATTCTTTCATCTCCTCTATATAAAACCGTATTGCATTAACGTATTTTGAACCTAGAGCAATTATAAGGAGGTTCACTGGAAAAGACAAGCTGACAAAAAAGCATCTTCAGCCTGCTGAACCCTCTCATTATGCTTTTTTCAAGCCCACTAAACAGTCAAAAAGGGTACTTCCCATTCCATTATCAGAATTTGTATCATTTGTCAGCGTATTGACGGAGCCGCCAAAAGCCGCCCACATGCCTTCATCTATATTTATCGTCTTCGGATGAGCCTGTTTCATCACTTTAACTTTGCCATTCAAACGGCCCCGATCATTGAAAATGACAACCTCGTCTCCATCCTGAAGATTCTGCTCAGCCGCTATGTCTGAAGAAATATCGACGTGTATGTGCTGAAGCTTCTCGATGAACGGAATATGCTGTGAATGATTAGAGCGCTGCGGATGAATAGACAAAAGCGTGTATGGGTATTTTTCGGCAAGTTCTTCGTTATGGTAAACAGACTCCTCAGGCACTTCCAATTGAAGTGCACCGCTAAATCCTTTTTCTTCAGCTAAAGACGAGGTAAACTCAAATTTTCCGCTTGGCGTCAGAAATTTAAAGTCATCCCAAGGCACCTGTTTAACCGGAAGCGGGAGATGGCCTTTTTCTTTTAGGCGCTCAAGCGTTACACCGTCTGCCTCCAATGAAGAAAGCCCCATCTTCAGAAGTTCTTCAGTACTGTGTTCAAAAAGCTCTCCAAACCCAAGGCGTTTTGCAAGCTCTGCCCATATCCATCTGTCCGGCTTCGCTTCGCCCTGCGGTTCCACCAGCTTCTTCCCATACTGAACATAATGATTGTACATACTAGAATAGTAAATATCCTCTTCTTCAAAAACAGTGGCAGTCGGCAAAACATAGTCGCACAGCTGTGCCGTATCGGTCATGATGGAATCAATCGCTACGGTCACCGGAACCTTTTCAAATGCTTTTCTTACTTTATTTGTATTTGGCACCTGAGTCAGCGGGTTCCCGCATGTCACGATAATCATCTCGATCGCAGGATCAGCAGCGGTTAAAACCTCTTCAGCCTGTGTCATCATTGAAAAAGAACGTGATGTCGTTTTTAATTCCGGCATTGTCAGCTTTGTTTTTGCAAAGCTTTCACCAATCTGGACATTGCCAAAATTTGCGCCGCCGCCTTTAATACCAACGTTTCCACTTGCCGCAACAAGCGCATCAATCCAGCGAATCGTCCCGCCGCCATTTTTGTACCGCTGCATACCAAGCCCCATAAAAGTAGACACCGGGCCATCGGCATACAGACCAGCAAGAAACTCCAGCTCTTCCATCGTTGTCTCTGTTTTCTCAGTAAATTCTTCTAAAGAAACGGTACTCAAAAGCTCTTTTACATCATCAAACCCGACAGAATGCTGAGAAATAAAATCCTCATCCGTTCTTCCCGTCTCGATCAGAACCTTCAAAACAGCCGCGGCAAGCCAGCCATCCATTCCCGGCTTTACAGAAATATAACGGTCAGCCAGTTTTGCAGTCGGATTAAAAATCGGATCAATAACCGTCAGTGTTGCGCCCTTTTTCTTTACCTGCTGCAAATGGTGATAAAGGTGCATATTTGTCCTTGATACATTTCTGCCCCACACAACGACGTGTTTGCTGTTGTAAATATCAAGCGGCCCGTGCCCATACGACCGGCCGAAATCCCAGCTTTGCGCCTCTATACCAGAGCCCCAGCAAATGCTTCCGACAATCTCTGTCACACCGCCATACGCATTAAAAAAACGCTGATCTAGCGCTTTTAACAAACCGTTATTGGCGTAATCATGGCTGTGCAAAACTGCTGTTGTTTCTGACGTCTCCTTAATGTCCCGAAGTTTATCGGCAATTTCATCAAGAGCCTGCTTCCAGGAAATCCGCACAAACTCGCCATTTTGTTTCTTCATCGGATAGCGAAGCCGATCAGGCGAGTTTGTTTTCGTCTCTAGCATTCTGCCGCGGCCGCAGATTTTTCCTTCTGTAATCGGATGGTTTGGATCTCCGTCCACTTTTGTTACCTTTCCGTCATCAACAGTCACCACAAAACCGCAGCTGTCCCAGCAATTCAGAGGGCATGCTGACTGATGCACTTTGCTCATCGCCGTCTTCTCCTTACCTTCTATATGAAAAAGCATGAGTGTCAGCCTTTTTATGAAGTAGGCTCCTCATGCTTGACCAGTACTTTTTTTACTTTTCTTTCAAATTCTTTTCTCGGAATCATCACACTGTGAGAGCAACCCTCACACTTAATCCGAATATCCATTCCCATACGTATGATTTTCCATCTGTTTGCTCCGCATGGGTGCGGTTTCTTCATTTCTACAATATCTTTCAGGCCAAAGTCTTTATCCGCCAAGACCCTTCACCTCTCTTCATAAACTGCTGAATCTATTGTACAAAAAAACTGATCAATAGAGCAATCATCATACCCAAAAAGAAGAACATCCTCTTATTTCCATTTACTTAAAATAGGGTATAACAGCAAACAAACTAATAGATAGAGATTCAGCATTCCATAAATGGGATACAGAAAAGCGATTAAATCTGAAAAACCGAAAGAAGTAAAAGGCACCATCAACACTAACAGAATCAATACAATCATCCATCTCGGCATGTGAAGAAATGCCATGAGCCGACTGGACAATCCGAATAAACCAGCCACTGTCGTCGTATATATCGCAAGGCACAGCACCGCAGTCATACATAAAAAAAGAAAATAAGGGGCGCCTTCCAGAACGGCAAACAGCGGAATTTCAAATTGAGAAAGGGAGCCCGCCAGCTCCACTAATGTTTCATTATAAACAAAAGAGATCACGCCAAAAATAAGACCGCTGGCCACACTGGCGATTTTAGCTTCCCCCAGCCCTTTCATTTCTTTCCCGACAGACGATAGTATTGCGACCACCGAAAGAATATTTAAGGAAGTAAACGTAATGCTGGCAGGCCAGTTATACTGCCGGCTCAAATCTATCGTCCACGTATGGTGATGAGTGCTCTGAAATGAAAATAACGCGTACAGCAGACCCGCTACTAAAATAGGAATTAAAATGGCATTCACAGATAAAATCCCATTCACATCCCAAAAAAACAAACAAACCGTCACGATGCACAGCAGCGCAATCCCCCACCAAAAAGGGAGCTTGTACATCTGCAGTGTCACTCCGCCTCCTGCGATCATCACCATGGTTGTAGAAAATAAATAAAAGACAATGAGAATATCATAAATTTTCGCCAGCCACGGTCCCATTAAATGTTCAAGAACCGGCAGAAAGTGAGTGGATTGAACCTTAAAACTGATTTTCATCACAATATAAGACGAGAAAATGAACATTACTGTAAACAGCACAATAGCCAGTCCGCTTTCTGCGCCAAAAAACTGCCATATCTCCTGACCGCTTGCATATCCGGCGCCGATCAGACTGCCCAATATAAGGAGCATCCACCTCATTCCGGCTCTCCACAACATTATCACCTCATAGGTACAGAGTTCAGCTTGTTTCCGTTATTGTTACTATATAAAACGCTAATAACAAAAATGCCTATTTTCATAGAAAAACAAAAAATAATGACTGGAGTGAAATTATCATACAAAATACACATAAAAAAAGACCGCCTAAACAGGCAGTCAAAACACAGAATTCCATTCTCCACTTTTCTTCACCAAGCTATCCTGATACTTCCTAAAATAATATTCGACAGGCTCAATGCCAAAAATTCAAAAATTCCGGTATTACAAGTCAATTTCAATCCTTCGATCATTGTAAACTTCATTAGGCGTTCCGTATTCAAATGATTGCTTCATTACCAGAACCATAACCAAATTAGACAGCAGACCAAATCTTGCGTCATCTGAAGCGCTGCGACACAATACTTGTAAACAACCTCTATCATCTCCTCTCTGTATTCAAAAATCCGTAAACAGACACAAAGCATAAAAAACCTAACTGCTGGATATAATGTAAACAACCTTACATACCAAAAAAACACATCCCTAGCAATTCCGATACCTAACAAGGAAGTGAAACCTATGAATCGAAAAGGCGGGCTTTTTTCTTCTCAGGAACGAGTAAAGCAATATGTTTCACATACAGATACAGCTGCAGCAAAACAAATACAAACGATTCTTTCTTCATCCTTACGTAAAGCTGCCGGCAGACCAATTGTTGTGGTTTGTATCGGAACAGACCGTTCAACTGGTGACTCATTAGGCCCGCTCGTAGGAATGAAACTCAATCAGATGCAGCTCACCAGATTCCACGTCTACGGCACCCTGTCAGATCCCGTGCATGCTGTAAACATGAAGGATAAATTAATGGAAATTCAAAAATTACATAAAAACCCATTTATTATAGCGGTGGATGCATGCTTAGGGCGTGTGAAAAGCGTAGGTTCATTCCAAATCGGAGAGGGTCCTTTAAAGCCTGGGGCCGGTGTACAGAAGGATCTTCCTGAGGTAGGAGATCTCCATGTGAACGGAATTGTAAATGTGAGCGGCTTCATGGAGTACTTTGTTTTACAAAATACAAGGCTCCACTTGGTCATGAGTATGGCAAATGTTCTTGCTGAAGGACTGAGTTTAACAGATCGAACAGAGTGGAGGCAGGAACGGCTTAGTCCGCTGCAAAGACTCACAGGACGATTATAAAACAAAAACCATCTTCAATAGAGATGGTTTTCTTTCATTACGACTCTCGTTCTGATAAAAGCTCTAAGATCCGTTCAAGATCCTCGTTGGAGAAAAACTCAATTTCGATTTTACCTTTTTTCTTTTGTCTCTTAATATTTACTGTTGTACCAAAATAATTTTGGAGATACGATTCCCGTTCTTTGATAATTGCATCCTTCACAGGTTCTTTTTTCTTTGTTTCACGTGGAACATTCTCATTTAATTGCTGAATCAGCTGCTCAAGCTGACGAACGTTAAGCTGTTCTGCAATCACTTTTTGCACAAGCGGTTCAAGCTTGTTTTTATTTTTCAAACCAAGAAGTGTGCGGCCATGCCCCATAGAGAGCGTGCCTTCCGCAATCAGCTGCTGAATGTTCTCAGGCAGTGTCAGCAATCTTAAATGGTTGGCAATATGCGGCCTGCTTTTTCCTAGACGTTTTGCAAGCTGCTCTTGCGTAACATCTAAGTGCTTAAGCAATGAGTCATAAGCCTGAGCCTCTTCCAGCGGTGATAAATCCTCACGCTGAAGGTTTTCCAGTAAAGCAATTTCTCTCATTAACGCCTCTGATAATTCACGGACAATCGCTGGAACAGTTTCTAATCCTGCAAGCTTTGCCGCCCGAAAGCGCCGTTCACCCGCAACGATATCATAGCCTTTTAAAGATTTTCTGACGATAAGCGGCTGGAGAATGCCATGCTGCAGCACAGATTCCTTTAGCTCAGCTAGCGCTTCGTTGTCAAAGTGTTTTCTTGGCTGATAAGGATTAGGGCGTAAATCGGTAACTTTGATTTCCTCAACTGTCTCTTCAGACAAATCAACCTGATTAAACAACGCATTAATCCCTTTTCCAAGGCCTTTAGCCATTCGCAGCCACTTCCTTTGCTAAATCTAAATATACTTCCGCTCCTCTTGATCGCGGATCGTATAAAATGATGGGTTTACCGTGACTCGGTGCCTCGCTCAAACGGACATTACGCGGAATAACAGTCTGATATACTTTATCTCTAAAGTATTTTTTCACCTCTTCAATCACTTGAATGCCGAGGTTTGTCCGGGCATCAAGCATCGTCAGCAATACGCCTTCAATCATTAAATCAGTATTCAAATGCTTTTGCACTAGACGTACTGTATTTAATAATTGGCTCAGTCCCTCTAAGGCATAGTATTCGCACTGTACAGGTATGACAACTGAATCTGAAGCAGTCAACGCGTTAATTGTCAGCAATCCCAATGACGGAGGACAATCAATAATAATATAATCATAATTCTGCTTCACTGCTTCAAGCGCTCTCTTAAGTCTCACTTCTCTTGAAATTGTCGGAACCAGCTCGATCTCAGCTCCTGCAAGCTGTATCGTCGCAGGAATCACATCCAAATTCTCTACTGAAGTTGCTTTAATAATATCTATTACATCTGCATCATCTACTAAAATATCGTACACACACTGATCTACATCGGCTTTTTCAATCCCCAATCCGCTCGTTGCATTCCCTTGCGGATCAATATCTACCAGCAGAACCCTTTTCCCTATGTAAGCTAAGCATGCTCCAAGGTTAACAGACGTCGTTGTTTTTCCGACTCCGCCTTTTTGGTTCGTAATTGCTATGATTTTTCCCACGATGTCACCTACTTTCACATGAACATGTACTGTCATATTTCTATTTTATCAAAAAAAGATTAAAGCGTTTCACTTTTTTCATCATTTTGTCTTTTATCAGAAAGGAATATTTGGAAATTCAATCAGCGCTTTATTGCTTTCTCTTATAAATTCTAATCCTTATATGTTTTTTTGACTTAAAAAAGGGATTTTAAATAGAAAAAAAGAAGAAGTTACAAGACAGAAAGTACAAACAGGACGGTGATCATATGGTTTACAAAACAAAAAGAGATGCACCCGTTTCTCTTATGATTGTGTTTCTCATATTACTGATACAAGCAGATGCCATAGTTCCTTTTGTGCTGGGAAATATGAGGATATCCGACTCAATCATTTTTGTTCTTCTGACTCTCTTAAATGTGCTCATCATTTGGAGTTTCATTGATCTGAAATATGTATTGAAGGAGCACCGTTTGATCATTAAAGCCGGATTGATCAAACATCAAATTCCTTATGAAAAAATCGACAAAGTGATTCAACAAAAGAAGCTGTGGTCAGGTTTTCGGCTTATTGGCTCACGACATGCGATTACAATTTATTATCGGGGAGGCTGGGGACATGCAGTCATTTCTCCAAAAGACACGGAAGAATTTATCCAGCAGCTCAAAGAAAAGAATTCTAATATAATAATCGCAAATAAAAGTGATTAATTTCCTTTTAGCGAAAAAGCTCTCCTGGACAGCAGGAGAGCTTTTATTTTGGTATGCGAATCGTCAGTTGAATATATTCTTCAAATTCTTCTTCTTCCGTATTCAATTTTACACCGCTGTCTTCAACCATTGACAGTGACTGGCGAATCGTGTTCATTGCAATTCTAGTATCCCTGCTGAACGCTTTGCGTCTAGGCTTTGGTTTTCTCTGGCCTTGCTCCAGCATTTTAACCACGCGGTCTTCTGTCTGCTTTACATTTAAGCTTTTCTCAATTATCTCTGTGAGCAGTGTGACTTGGAGCTCAGGCTGTTTCAGGGGAATCAGCGCTCTGGCATGACGCTCAGTGATTTTCTTCTCCATGATTGCGTCTTGAACCGGCTGAGGCAGCTTTAATAGCCGCAGCTTATTCGCAATCGTTGACTGTCCTTTTCCTAAACGCTGCGCCAGTGCTTCCTGTGTTAAATCATGAAGCTCAAGGAGCCTTGCGTAGGCATGCGCTTCCTCAATCGAAGACAATTCCTCCCGTTGCAAATTTTCAATTAACGCCACAGAAGCGGTTTCCGTGTCGGAAAAATCCTTAATAATGGCCGGAATCTTTTCCCACTCGAGCGATTGCACCGCTCTCCAGCGTCTTTCACCTGCAATGAGTTCGTATTGGCCTTCTTCTTCTGTATGCCTGACAACAATCGGCTGAATAATGCCGTGTGTATGAATGGTCATTGCTAACTCTTTGATTTTTTCATCTGAGAAAATGGTGCGTGGCTGAAAACGGTTGGGAACGATAGCATTTACCGGTATTTCAAGAATCTCTTCTTTGTTTGTCTCATGTTCAGCAATCTCCGGTTCCTGTTCCTTCTCACCAAGCCCGAAGAAACGAGAGAATGAATGCTTCATGTACCTACACCACCTTTAAAAACTGCCATTTTTATAATTCTATTTTCTCATGGTTTTTCCTGCTGTACCGTCATTAATTTTGAAGAAAATATGATGGTATTGTCATATCAGGCTGTCTAAATTACCCTTCAATTGGCGATTTATTAGGAGTTCCCGGTTTTCTTGGATACTTCTTAGGTGTATTTTTAATCTTGCGTATCACCATAATATTACGATCGCTTTCTTCAATAGGCAGCTTAAAGGAATAGGTATTCTCCAGTTCTCCTCCAAGCGTTGTGATTGCTTTTTTCCCCGCATTTAATTCTTCTTCAGCAGATGCGGCTTTTAAAGCAACAAATAAACCGTTTTTCTTCACCAGAGGCAGACAAAGCTCGCTTAAAACAGATAGTCTCGCAACCGCTCGCGCTGTCACGATATCATAGCTTTCCCGTATGTCCTTCCGTTGCCCGAATGTTTCAGCTCTATCATGGCAAAATGTCGTATTCTCCAATTGTAAAGCTTCAGACAGCTTTTCTAAAAATGTTATTCGTTTGTTTAATGAATCTACAATTGTGACATGAAGGTGCGGAAAACATATTTTAATCGGCAGACTCGGAAAACCCGCTCCCGCTCCGACATCACAAATCGTATTCACCTGATTGAAGTCGACATAAAATGCAGCTGTAATGGAATCATAAAAATGCTTCAGATACACTTCTTTTTTCTCTGTAATCGAAGTCAAATTGATTTTTTCATTCCACTCAACCAGCATATCGTAATACAGCTCAAATTGCTCCAGCTGACGAGGAGAAAGGGAGATCCCTTTTTCCGCCAGTCCAGAGGTGAATTCTTCAATATTCATGCCGTCATCCTTTCTACTCGGCTATCTTCGCAATGCGGCCCTGCTCTAAATATACCAATAGAATTGAAATGTCTGCCGGGTTCACACCGGAAATACGGGAAGCTTGGGCAACAGACAAAGGCCGTACGTTTTTCAGCTTTTGACGAGCCTCAGTTGCAATCCCCTTAATTGCGTCATAATCAATTCGATCAGGGATTTTTTTGTTTTCCATCTTCTTCAGTTTTTCCACCTGCTGAAGGGATTTTTCAATATACCCTTCATATTTCACTTGAATTTCTACTTGTTCTGCCACTTCTTGCGGAACCGGCACTTCTGGCGGCGCAAGTTTAGTCACAGTTTCATAGTTCATTTCAGGACGTTTCATCAAGTCTGTGCCGCGTACTCCATCTTTCAATTCGCTTCCGCCAAGAGAACGGATATATTCTTGATTTTCTGGAGACGGCTTGATAATCACAGAATGCAGACGTTTTTTCTCCGCTTCGATCGCCGCTTTTTTCTTTTCAAAAGCCGCAAATCGCTCATCAGAAATTAATCCGATACGGTGGCCGATTTCTGTCAGACGCAGATCTGCATTGTCATGGCGAAGAAGCAATCTGTATTCAGCACGAGATGTCAAAAGACGGTATGGCTCATTTGTTCCTTTTGTCACAAGGTCATCAATGAGAACACCAATGTAGGCGTCAGAACGGCTTAGAATCACTTCTTCTTTTCCAAGCGCTTTTCGTCCTGCATTGATTCCCGCCATAATGCCTTGTCCCGCGGCTTCTTCATAACCGGATGTTCCGTTAATTTGGCCGGCAGTGTAGAGATTTGTAATTTTTTTCGTTTCAAGCGTTGGCCATAGCTGAGTCGGGACAATCGCGTCGTACTCAATCGCATAGCCGGCTCTCATCATTTGAACGTTTTCCAGACCCGGAATCGTTGCAAGCATTCTTTGCTGCACGTCCTCTGGAAGACTAGTAGACAAACCTTGAACATAAACTTCCTGCGTATTTCTGCCTTCTGGCTCAAGGAAAATTTGATGACGCGGTTTATCATTAAAACGAACAACTTTATCTTCAATTGATGGGCAGTATCTCGGACCTGTACCTTTGATCATACCGGAATACATCGGTGAACGGTGCAGGTTGCTGTCGATAATTTCATGTGTCTCAGGGCTCGTATATGTCAGCCAGCAAGGAAGCTGATCTGTGATATATTCAACCGTTTCATATGAGAAAGCGCGAGGCACTTCGTCACCAGGCTGAATTTCCGTTTTGCTGTAATCAATCGTGTCGCTTTTGACGCGAGGCGGCGTACCTGTTTTAAAACGAACAAGGTCGAAGCCCAGTTCTTCCAAATGCTCAGAAAGCTTAATAGAAGGCTGCTGGTTGTTCGGACCGCTTGAGTAAGAAAGATCACCGAGAATGATACGCCCTCTCAAATATGTTCCAGTCGTCATGACAACAGCTTTCGCGCGATAATGCGCACCGGTTTGTGTAATGACACCGCGGCACTCGCCGTCTTCAACGATCAGCCGCTCCACAATTCCTTGCAGCAGCGTTAAGTTTGGTTCTTTTTCAAGCGTATTTTTCATTTCGTGCTGATATTGGAATTTGTCTGCTTGGGCACGCAATGCACGGACCGCAGGACCTTTTCCAGTATTCAGCATTCTCATTTGAATATGCGTTTTATCGATGTTTCTGCCCATTTCTCCACCAAGCGCGTCAATTTCGCGGACGACAATCCCTTTTGCAGGGCCGCCGACAGACGGATTACATGGCATAAACGCAACCATATCTAAGTTGATGGTCAAGACAAGCGTTTTGGCGCCTTGGCGTGCTGATGCGAGGGCAGCCTCAACACCGGCATGCCCGGCGCCAATCACAATCACATCGTATTGGCCTGCTTCATACCCCATGATTCTAATTCCTCCTTTTATTATTTTCCTAAACAGAACTGTGAAAAGAGCTGATCAATTAAGCTTTCGTGGACAGCGTCTCCAATGATTTCGCCCAGAAGCTCCCAGCATCTTGTTAGATCAATCTGCACCATGTCGATCGGGACATCCTGTTCGATGCCGCTAAGCGCGTCTTCAATGGCGCGTTTTGCTTCCTGTAAAATTGATATATGGCGTGTGTTGCTGACATACGTTAAATCTCCGCTTTCAATAGCACCTGTAAAGAACAGCGATTGAATCGCTTCCTCCAAATCATTAACGCCTTCTTCTTTTAGAAGGGAGGTCGTTACAACAGGACGTCCATTGGCCAGCTCACGTACACGTTCTATGTCAATTTTCGCCTCGAGGTCAGTCTTATTCATAATAACGATGACGTCCATTCCCTTAACGGCTTCAAAAAGCTTCACGTCTTCTTCAGAAAGCTCTTCACTATAATTGAGCACAAGTAAAATCAGGTCTGCTTCCTTCAAAACCTGACGAGAGCGTTCAACACCTATTCGTTCAACAATATCCTCTGTTTCACGAATACCTGCAGTATCAACAAGACGAAGCGGAACACCTCTCACATTCACGTATTCCTCAATCACATCCCGTGTCGTACCCGGAATATCGGTAACAATGGCTTTTGCCTCGTGAACCAGGCTGTTCAGAAGAGAAGACTTCCCGACATTCGGACGGCCGATAATGACAGTGGAAAGACCTTCCCGTAAAATTTTGCCTTGCTCAGACGTTCTAAGCAGCGCCTCAATTTCTTTTTTAACGGAGCTTGCCTTTTCAACTAAAAGCTGATGTGTCATTTCTTCTACATCATCATACTCCGGATAATCTATATTTACCTCAACATGGGCCAGCGTTTCTAAAATATCATCGCGCAAACGGCGCACCAAAGCAGAGAGACGCCCTTCCATTTGATTCAAAGCGACGTTCATTGCCCGATCCGTTTTCGCTCTGATTAAGTCCATTACCGCTTCCGCCTGTGAAAGGTCGATTCGGCCATTTAAAAATGCGCGTTTCGTAAATTCACCAGGCTCCGCCAGTCTCGCTCCCTCTCTTAATGCGAGCTGGAGCACTTGGTTTACTGTCACAATTCCCCCGTGGCAGTTTATTTCTATGACATCTTCACGTGTAAAAGTTCTCGGTGCTTTTAACACCGATACCATTACTTCCTCCACGACCCGATCGGTACGTTTGTCTACGATATGGCCGTAATGAATCGTGTGTGATTCGACCGAACTGATCGTTTTCCCTTTCGGCCCTTTATAAATCCTGTCGGCAATCTGGATTGCTTCCGGTCCGCTCAGCCGTACAATAGCAATCGCACCCTCACCCATCGGTGTAGAAATGGCCGCAATTGTATCCATGTTGTTCACCTCTCTTTTCTATACTCTCATTCATCTATATAAAAAAATATTTTATTATGCCAAAACTAAAAGATAACATAGTTTGGTTCGAAGTGGAAGATGTGTTATCCACAGACTTAGAAATTCATCCCTTATTACTTTAACTTATCCACATGTGAATAACAATTAATTTTATTTCCTGAACTTCCTTTTTATCAACAGGATACACCTAAAAAAGAAAAACTTAAACGGAAAAAGCTTGATATTACAAGGGAAAATAGATTTTTCTATACAAAAAAACCGAAGCTCCGATTTTTACCGGACTTCGGTTTTATGTTATCTTTTCTGGGAAATAACGAGGTGGCGATTATCGCCTTCACCCATTGAATACGTATTGATCTGCTGATTTGCATATTTGGAAAGAGCATCATGAATGATTTTTCTTTCACTGGACGGCATCGGTTCTAAATGAACATCTTTTTTCGTTTTCAAAACCTGGTCTGCCAGTCTCACAGCCAGCTGACTCAGCGTATCTTTCCTTTTCGAACGGTAGTTTTCTGCATCTACCGTCACATTTTTATACTGATCTGAATAACGATTAAGGACAAGCTGGGTCAAAGTTTGAAGGGCATTTAAGGTTTGTCCTCTTTTCCCAATCAACAATGCCGCTTTTTCACCCGTTATATGGAAACATACTGCCTTTTTGCTTTCTTTTACAGTCACATCAGACTCTCCGGCAATGGATTCGACAATTCTTTTAAGATAAATCCTTGTTTCCTGAATCGGATCAAATTTTTCAGCCAGCTTTACGATTGCCGGCTTTTTGCCGAATATACCGAGGAAGCCTTTGTTTCCTTCCTCAATAACGGTAATGTCAACTTCATCTCTCGTTAATTGCAGCTCACGTAATCCGGACTGTACTGCTTCATCGACATCTCGCCCTGCAGCAGTCACATTCCTCACTTTTTCTTTCCTCCGGCTTTTTGCGGCTGAGGATCTTTTTTAATATCAGGCCCTTTAATGAGGAAAGTTTGCGCAATCATAAACAAGTTACCGACTACCCAATAAAGAGAAAGCGCCGCTGGGAAGTTGATCGCAAACACAATGATCATAATCGGCATAATCCAAAGCATCATTGCCATTTGCGGATTTTGCTGCGCGTTGCCCGCCATCATTAATTTTTGCTGTACGAAAGTGGCAACCCCGGCAACAATCGGAAGAATATAGAAAGGATCTTTTTCCCCTAAGTCAAACCATAAGAAACTGTGCTCTGAAATCGCCTGTGTTCTCATGATCGCATGATAGAATCCGATTAAAATCGGCATTTGAATTAAAATCGGGAAACATCCTGCCAATGGGTTGACGCCATGCTTTTGAAATAAAGCCATTGTTTCCTGCTGAAGTTTCTGCTGCGTTTTTTGATCCTTTGAGCTGTATTTTTCTTTAAGCTTTTGCATTTCCGGCTGTAAAGCCTGCATCGCTTTCGAGCTTCTCAGCTGCTTGATCATCAGCGGCAAAATTAATAAACGGATTAAAATTGTAACAATAATAATTGAAAGTCCATAGTTGTCTCCCGTCAATTTCGCAACATACGTAATGAGCTCAGACAATGGGAATACTACGTACTTGTCCCAAAAATGCGGACTATCTGCAGTGATCGGCTCTTTGACACTCGAGCATCCAGCCAAAAGCATGAATACGCCGACCATACTTAATAGCAACCATATTCTCCTTTTCAACAACATTTCCTCCTATAATCATTCTTTACACTCTCTTATTACAAAACATACTTGTATGTATTTTAGCATCTTTCAGTTTTAAATGGTGTCTTTTTCTGTTCAACCAGAAAGGAAGCGCTTTTAAAAGTTGTAAGAAAGCAGTGGCACCTACTTTTTTGACGAAGTTTTCTTATATAATGAGGCCTTTCTGAATAAATGCTGCAGACTTTTTTTCGTTTCCTCAAATGTCAGCTGACTTGCTGGTTTTCTGGCAATAATAATATAATCCTTTTCCTTCAGCCTGTCTCTCTCTTCTAGAAAAGCTTGCCGGATTAAACGTTTTATCCGGTTTCGCATTACTGCATTGCCAATTTTTTTGCTGACGGAAAGACCAACGCGCAGCTCATCGTTTTCAGGCTGATCAAGCGTATATAAGACAAACTGGCGATTCGCTACTGACGTGCCATGCTTAAACACTTTTTGAAAATCTTCATTTTTCTTTAAACGATTTCGCTTCTTCAAATTGACTCACTCCGATACTGGCTGGCAGAAACTTTTAATTTTATTTGAAAATGAGATGTGCAGAGAGAGGGATATCCCCCGCTCATACACATCACATATATCTTTTCCCTTAAAGTGAAAAAAGACCACTGACATTATTCAGTGGCCTAAGCTGATAATACTTTTCTGCCTTTGCGGCGACGGCGCGCTAAAACTAGACGACCGTTTTTTGAACTCATACGGCTTCTGAAGCCATGAACTTTACTGCGTTTACGGTTATTCGGTTGGAATGTTCTTTTCATTTATGACACCTCCCTCGAGGAATAGCTGTTAAAGACAGTCTTACTTATTATATTTGCGTTACCTATTCATTGTCAACTTCACTAGTGCTTTTGTTTCTTGCAACCATAATAGGATACCATACCTTCTCGACTTTCGAAACCTTATTTTTTCAGATTCCTGAATTTAACGAAAAAAAGTCAGATACAAATGACATTCTGAGCTGAAAATTCGTGTTGTGGATATCTTTTTTCCCTTTTTTTAATATCCACAAAGGTTATCGACAACATTTTCACACTGCTAACTCCTGTGGACAAATTTTTTTCAACAGGTTGTCTGCTTTGTGGATAAGATTGTGACAACCATTGCAAGCTCTCGTTTAATTTGGTATTATATTTGTGTTTTAACTCTTGATTACGAATCTTGCTTTCACTCTTTATCCACAAACTGTGGATAAGATGTGGATTGATTTCACACAGCATGTGTAGAAAGTTGTCCACAACTTGTGAAATTTGTCGAAAAGCTATTTATCTACTATATTATATGTTTTCAACATTTAATGTGTACGAATGGTTACCGCCATTTGCTCTTTTTTTGTGTTCTATAACAGAAAAAGACGTTATTTTTTTAGAAAAGGAGGGACGTGCCGGAAG